>NZ_CP046401.1:3605220-4206090 GCF_009762775.1 Maribellus comscasis
TTTTTAAATGATGTTCCAGATGGACAACCATGGTGTTTTTGGTATGGAGGGCGTGAACCTCATCGCAGATATGAATTTGGTTCGGGAATAAAAAAAGGAGGAAAAACATTGGATATGATTGATGAAGTTCCCGGATTTTGGCCCGATAATGATACGGTGCGAACAGACATGCTTGATTATGCTTTTGAGGTAGAATATTTTGATAGTCAATTACTGCAAATGTTAAATAAGCTGGAAGAAACCGGGCAACTTGAAAATACGATTGTTGTGGTTACATCCGATAACGGAATGCCTTTTCCCAGGTGTAAAGCGCAGGAGTATGAAATATCAAATCATATGCCTTTGGCGATAATGTGGCCGGATGGGATTAAGAATCCGGGAAGAGTGAGCAATGAATATGTTTCATTTATCGATATTAGCCCGACTTTTCTGGAGGTAGCCGGGGTCTCTGAAAGCGAAAGAGGGATGCAAAAAATTACCGGGCGTTCATTGCTTCCTATTCTGAAAGATAATAAGTTGAGCCTGGGCGGGGAAAACTTTGTTTTGATAGGACGCGAACGACACGATTTTGGACGCCCCAACAATCAGGGCTATCCAATACGGGGAATTATCGAAGATGAGATGCTTTATCTTTATAATTTCAAAACAGAATTGTGGCCGGGAGGAAATCCTGAAACAGGATATCTTGATTGCGACGGAAGTCCGACAAAAACTTTTATTTTAAATGAAAGACGGGAAAATGGTCAAAGCAAATACTGGCAACTGGCATTTGGAAAACGTCAGCAGGAAGAACTTTATAACCTGAAAGAGGATCCGTATTGTTTGGATAATTTATGCAGCATAACTGATTTTGAACAGGTAAAAGAAAAGCTAAAAAATAAACTTTTTGAACAACTCAAAAATCAGGAAGATCCACGAATGTTTGGCAATGGAGATGTGTTTGACAATTATCCGTTTCAGTCGGATAAATTCCGGAACTTTTACGAGAAATATATGAATGGCGACCGTTCGGTAAATACCGGTTGGGTGAATAAGTCTGATTTTGAAAAGGAGCCACTGGACGAATGATTCAGGGATTTCAGAACGTTTATTTACCGGACAAATCGTATAAATTTTTGATGTATGAATAAATTATTGCTGATATTTTTGGGAGTTTTGACGGGCTTAGGCAGTTTGGCGCAAGGACATCAACAAAAATACAATGTCCTGATGATTTCGGTAGATGACATGAATGACTGGGCTGGTTTTCTAAAAGGATATCCCTATCCTAAAACTCCGGCGATAGACAAACTTGCCGGAGAAGGTGTCCGGTTTAATAATGCCCATTGTGCAGCTCCCTTGTGCAACCCTTCCAGATCTGCTGTATTAACGGGAATGCGGCCCGGCACAACAGGTTTATATAACAATACCTATAATTTTAATGATGTTTTAAGTGATGTATTAACCCTCCCGCGGTATTTCAAAAATAACGGATATTATGTTGCCGGAGCGGGTAAATTATTTCACGCAGATTATATCAGCATAAACGATTGGGATGAGTACCTCCTTAGAAATCGGGATAACATTGATTCGAATATTCAGAAAAACAGAGTGGGAAAGGCTGTGTGGGCAGCGATTGACCAGGGAGATGAGGCTCTTGACGATACGAAAATGGTTGATTATGTCATCCATCAGTTAAAACAGGAACACAACAAACCTTTTTTTCTGCACTGTGGAACGTACAAACCGCATTTGCCATGGTATATCCCTAAAAAATATTTTGACATGCATCCGCTTGATTCTATTGTTTTGCCAGATGTAAATGAAAATGATTTTGACGATATTCCGCAAATGGGGAAAGAAATGATTAAACATTCAGGAAAAACATGGGCCAGGCTTAAAGAATCTGGAAAGTGGAAAGAAGCGGTTCAGGCTTATCTGGCCGCACAATCGTATGCCGATGCACAAATAGGAAGACTGTTAAAAGCACTTGAAAATAGCAATTATGCCGGGAATACCATTGTCCTTTTATGGGGAGATCATGGGTGGCATTTGGGTGAAAAGCATCACTGGACAAAAAATACACTTTGGGAAGAAGCAACGCGCGCACCATTGGTGATTAAAGTTCCTGGTAACAATTCCAATGGTAGGGTAATAGATGAAGCTGTTGATTTTATGAATATATACCCAACCCTGGCAGATTTTTGTGGATTAGAAATCCCGGAACATTGTGAAGGTTTTAGTATGAAGGAATTGATGGAAAACCCGGATATGCCGATTAAACAGCCGGCAATTACCACCTGTGGACAAAATAACCATGCAATGCGCGACGAGAAATGGAGATATATTCATTACAACGACGGGGCAGAAGAGCTATACGATCATGAAAAGGATCCGATTGAATGGACGAATCTGGCAAACGATTCCCGGTACAGTAATGTTAAGTCTTTTTTTAAACAATACTTGCCAACACGAAATAAGGAACAGGTTGAAATAGAAAACTATCACGACGGGTATATACGCAAACGCGGGGTTGTTGTTTCTGCTGACAATCCGGAAGGAATACCATTGGATGAATATTATAAAAATTGAAAGAAAATTATCCGGATTATTTTGCCTTTGTGTGTTAAAAAGTCTCCTTATTGTTAGCGCTGTTTTACTATCGCCGGAACATCAGTATACACATTTTCTAAGCCCCTTTTGTCCATTTCGCGCCGGCGAATGTCCATTTAAGCAGGTAATCGCTATTATTTTTGCTGAATAGGTAATATTTTTACCTTATGAATGCATTTATTTCTAAAAATAAGTTGAGGGCTGCAATGCTTTCTTCAGCATCTATCAGTATTGTTGTTCTTTTAGGGCAAATGCTGTTGTTGATTAAACAGCCGCAGGAGCATCGGTATATTATTACCGTGTTTGTAATTCTTTTGGTGTGTTTGTTCGATTGGGCCATGCTTGTTGTAATCGATCATCTGTATTTCCATCGTTCGTTGGGTAAGCTAAAACGAATGATTTTCGTCGTTGCTTATTTTTTATTATCTATTATTGCATTTTTTATGGCAATTGAAATAGGTGCTTTGGTTTCTTTGCGGGAGCCCAGCCTTGTAAACTTGCCCGACAATTATGTTTACAGGAGAGCATTGGCGGGTTTTATCTTTAGTATTATCATATTTTTTATTGATTATTCCGTCACTTTGCTGGAAGAGCGGGAGCGTATTCTTTTGGAAAATGAGCGTTTGCTGCGTGAAAATCTGAAGGCTAAATTTGAAACCCTTCGTCAGCAGGTGAATCCGCATTTTCTGTTTAATTCATTATCTACTTTAAAAACGATGATGTATCAAAATGTGGAAGAAGCAGAAGAATACATTATTCATTTGTCGGAGATTTTTCGTTACTCGCTCCAGATAAACCATCAGGAGAAAGTTTCTTTAAGTGAAGAATTAAACATTTTGGAAGCCTATTTTTTTATGCTGAAAAGTCGGTTTCGGGAGAATATTTCGTTTGATATTCGAATTGATGAAGAACATAAAAATTTATATGTACCTCCCTTCACTTTGCAAATTGTTGCTGAAAATTGTATAAAACACAACATTGTATCAAAAGAAAAACCATTGTGGATAAAAGTGTTTAGCCAGGCCGGCAGGAGCATAAAAATTTCAAATAACCTGCAGCCCAAAACTTCGGTAGAAGGATCGTCGCAGGTAGGTTTGGCAAATATTGAAAAACGCTACAAATATTTATCGGGGCAACACATCGAAATTGTAAGAAACGAAGAAACCTTTGATGTAATAATCCCTTTAATTTCAGCAAAATGAAGATTTTGATTATTGAAGACGAGCCACAAACAGCCATCGATTTGGCACAAACATTAAAAAAAGCAGAGCCGGCAATTGAGATTGAAAACATATTGGAATCGGTTCATCGTTCAGTGGAATATTTAACTGAAAACCCCATGCCGGAATTGATTTATATGGATATTCAGCTGGCTGATGGTTTGTCGTTTGATATTTTTAAACAAGTGAAAATTACTTGCCCGGTAATATTTTGTACGGCTTACGATGAATATGCCTTAAACGCATTCAAATTAAATGGTATCGATTTTATTTTGAAACCTTTTGATTTGAAATCTGTACGCGCAAGCCTTGAAAAAATTAATCTTTTAAAGGAACATTTTCAAAAAGAAGATCATTATGCCAAGTCGGTTTCAAGTATGATTCATTCTTTTCGCCCGGGCACAAAATCTTCATTTCTGGTAAATCATAAGGGAAAAATGATTCCGGTTGCTACCTCGGATATTGCTTACTTTTTTATTGCCGATGAATTGACTTTCCTTTTTACTTTCGATGAGCAAAAATACATTGTTAATTATTCGCTGGAGGTATTGGAAGGGCAGGTGGATTCACAACAGTTTTATCGTGCGAACCGGCAGTATCTCATAAATTTCGGAGCAATACGGGAAGTTGAACCTTATTTTAACCGGAAATTGGTTGTGAAGCTCAATGTAAAATGCAAAGAGCAAATTCTGGTCGGAAAACTCAAAGTTACCTCGTTTCGGGAGTGGTTAACTAACCGCTAAGCTTGTCCATCTCTCGGGCTTAAATGTCCATTTCCACTTTTTTTAGATTTCTTCTCCCTTCTGCTACACGTAGTTTTGATTCGCAATTAAAACTACAGCCATGGAAAACATATTTTTCAATTTTAATTTTTTGGTGCCGGGGTTCTACAACTTTTATGCTCAGTTGCCCGATGATTTACTCAGGGGTGTTTGGGCAAACGAAAACAACACGGCACATTACAAATTTAAACAGGAGAGGAATAATTATACCGCTCAATTGGTTTGGTTTGCTTCATCCGGCGACCTGCTTCAAAATCAATTATTGCCTGGATTTCGGATTATCCAGGGATTGGAGTTCATGAACGACCGTTGGGAAAGCGGAACTTTTTTAAATCCTGAGACCGGCGTTTCTGCAAGGTGCCAAATTGAAATGCGAGGCTTATTCAGACTGAGTTTGAAAACTGTCGAAGGAAATATTTCTACAACAAAAACATGGAAACGTATTAAATAAGAATTATGAAAAAGCTTTTAACATTCATTTTTCTCGCAACGATTGTGCTGTCTGGTTTTGCACAAAACGAACAGTTTTTTTCGTTGCAGGAATGTATCGGGTACAGCTTGCAAAATCACGCTTCGGTTGAGGTTTCAAAGAATAATTTGAAGATTTCAGAAGAAGGGAAAAAGCAGGCAGTGGGTCTTTATTTGCCGCAGGTGCAGGGTGTTGCTTCGGCAACAGATAATTTGAAACTCCAAACCAATGTGCTTTCCACCGACATTGAAGGTATGGAGGAAATGGAGATTCAATTTGGGCAGAAGTATTCCAATAACGTTTATGTTGATGTAACGCAAACGATTTACGACCAGTCCAAAATTTTCAATATAAAAGCAACAAACGAGCAGTTGAAAATCGCTGATTTTAAAGACCAGCAAAACGACGAGCAATTAATTTATAACACTGCTCAGGCCTATTTTCAGGTGTTGATTTGTGATGCCTCGGTTGAGCAGTTAAACGAAAATTTAGTGATTTATAATCAACTGGCTGACATCCTGAAATTACAATTGGACAAAGGCGTGGCTATAGAAACCGATTATCAGCGTATTGAAGTAAATCGCCAATCGGTTGAATACCAGTTGGACGAGATGAAAACACAGCGAATCAACGCCTTAAACAACCTGAAGTTTGCAATGGGGTTTCCTCTGGATAAACCGCTGAATGTTTCTGAATCGACAGATTTTGAATCGTATGTAAAATTTCCGGTATTGCCCGATTGGTCGGTTGATAGCCTGACGGATTATTCAATTAATAAGGTAAATGTTGAATTGCAGGGCATCAATACAAAACTTACGCGTTCTGCTTCTTTGCCTAAAATAAATGCAGTTGCTCGTGTGGGAAGCCAGTCGATGAACGGCGAGTTTTCTGGTGCATTTGATAACTGGCATGATTATTCTTATGTTGGACTTTCATTAAATGTGCCGCTGTTCACCGGATTACGAAATTCGAGTAAATCGCGCCAGGAAAGGTTGAACTATGAAAATGCTGTAACAAACCTTCAGCTTTTTGAACAGAAATATGATTTGGCTTTTCAGAATGCGCAAAAAAGTCTCCTGACTTCATACAACAGCTTGCAACGGAACGAAGATAATCTTGAACTTGCGCAGAAATTATACAGCTCTACAAAGCTGAGTTATCAGAAAGGTGCGGCTCCGTTAACCGATTTTCTGAACGACGACAACGCATACAAAAATGCACAGAGCAATTATATCAATAGTCTTTACTCATACATGATTGCCCGCCTCGATTTCGAAAAGGCAAAAGGCACTCTTTTTTCATTTTACAATCAATTGGGAAATAATTAATAACAAGAATATGAAACGTAATAAAATCATTATTATAGCTGTTGTCGTTGTTGCAGTTGGCGCGATAACAGCCACTTTGTTTTCAAACAAACAAAAGCTGGATGAGGCAAATAAAGTTATCGACCGTTCGGAAATTCCGGTTACTGTTACCTCCTTCAAAACAAAAATTGGAAGCTTGACCTCGCAAACCGTTTTGCCGGCACAGTTAAATCCGGTGGAAGAAGCAACGGTGAGCGCCGAAGTTTCAGGAATGATAAGTTCGCTAAAAATTGATTTGGGGACCAAAGTCAGGAAAGATGAAGTTGTTGGCACGATTGACACCCGAATTCAACAACTGAATTTACAATCCACTTTGCTTTTAAAAGAAAAATTGAAGGATGATTACAAACGGGCGGCCGATTTGTATGAAGGAAAGGCAACTACCGAAGTGAAGTTGATAGAGTCAAAATACGCTTATGATAATGCAGAAATACAGGCGGCACAAATACAACAGCAAATTAACAATGCTAATATTACTGCTCCGATAAAAGGAACGGTAACCAGCCGGAATCTTAAAGCCGGAGAGTTTACCGGAGCGGGGAAGATTATCGCAACAATTGTAGATATTAGCCAGCTAAAAGCCACTGTTTTTGTGGATGAAACAGAAGTTTATTCCCTTAAAAACAATCAGGAAGTGGAGGTTGCTTCTTCTGCTTTTCCGGAGAAAAAAGTAACCGGTAAAATTATTTTCATCAGCCCAAGTGGAGATGAAAATCACAATTACCAGGTTGACATTTTGATGAATAATCAGCCGGAAATTTTTAAAGCCGGAACCAATGTAAATGTGACCATTTCGCTTGGCGAAAAAGAGGAGACGATTTTAATTCCAAAATGGGCGCTGGTTGCCGATAAAGAGGAACCTTATGTTTTTGTTATTCGGAATGGAAAAGCTTTCGAACGAAAAATTGTTACCGGCTTGTCGCAGGGAGAAAATGTTGAAGTTGTAGGTGGATTGGCAGCTGGAGAAGAAGTGGTTCTCTCCGGCCAGATAAATCTTACTGACGGTTCAAAAGTGAATGTTGTTGAACAATAATTCAAAAGAAGTTATGACGATTACAGAATTATCGATAAAACGTCCTTTGCTCATCACGGTAGCATTTGTTGTGATGATCCTTTTTGGAGTGCTTGGCTACCTGGGACTAAATTATGAGTTGCTTCCGAAATTCGATGCCGGGGTGATTACCGTTCGAACGGTTTATATGGGAGCATCACCTCAGGAAATAGAATCTTCGGTTACGAAACCCATTGAGGATGCGATATCTGCAACAGAAGGTGTTGATATTGTTACTTCGCGTTCCATGCAGAATATGTCTGCTATTTCCGTGCAATTAAAAAACGGAGTTGACGATGTGAATACGCAACAGGATATTGAGCGAAAAATTAACCAGATAAAATCGACACTTCCTGAAGATGCAGATGATCCGGTTGTTAACCGGGTGAGTACCGACCAGTTTCCGGTTGTTAACCTGTCGGTTTCAGCAGCAATGACCGACGCCGATTTGTACCAGATGGTTGATGAGGATATTGTTCCCATTTTGTCAAATGTTTCCGGAGTGGGGCAGATTTCAGTGATTGGTGGCGTGCAGCGCAAAGTTAAAGTACTGTTGAATAACTATAAACTGGATGCCTATAAAATTCCGGTAAGCCAGGTGTATCAGGCACTAAATGCAGCTGCTATTTCGTTGCCCGGTGGAAAAATCACCTCGCATGAGCAGGAATTTTCAGTGTGGATGGATGCCGATTTATCAACCGCCGATATGATTCGGGATATTGTTATTCGCGAAAATGCAAACGGAAGCCGGGTTCAGCTAAAGGATATTGCTGAAGTTTCAGATGCTACTTCAACGCCGGTTACCATCAACCGGATTAACGGGCAAAACGGGATTGGTCTTCAGATATATAAAACCAACAATGCCAATGCTGTTGAGGTAAGTGAAGGTGTGAAGGAAAAACTGGAAGATTTGAAAGGAGAGTACAGCTCAAAAGAATTTGCTTATGAAATTGCTTCTGACCAGTCGGATTTTACTTTGTCGGCAGCCGATGCAGTGGTTCACGATTTGTTTTTGGCAGTGATAATTGTAAGTTTTGTTATGCTGCTTTTCCTGCACAGTTTACGAAGTTCGCTGTTTGTTTTGGTGGCCATTCCATCGGCGCTCATTCCAACTTTTATTATGATGAATGTTTTTGGGTTCAGCTTAAACCTGATGACACTTACAGCACTTTCACTTGTGGTGGGTATTTTGGTTGACGACAGTATTGTAATCCTCGAAAATATTTTTCGACATCTGGAAATGGGAAAAGACAAAGTGCAGGCTGCCATTGAAGGACGTAGCGAAATTGGATTTACCGCAGTTGCCATTACTATGGTCGATTTGGTTGTGTTTATTCCGCTGGCATTTACAACGGGCTTGATTGGAAATATTATTCGCCAGTTTTCGCTTACCGTTGTTTTTTCAACCTTAATGAGTCTTTTGGTTTCGTTCACGCTAACTCCTTTGCTGGCTGCAAAATTCGGGAAACTTATTCATTTAAGTGAAGATAATCTGTGGGGTAGAATTAATCTGGGTTTTGAGCGGATTATAGATTCGATAAAAACGGTTTACGGCGATATGTTACATTGGGTTTTGCACCACAAAAGGTATTTGCTTATTTTGGTAATCGTTCTTATTGTTGGTTCGTTAGCTTTGGTTCCCACCGGATTTATAGGCAGTACTTTTATTGAAACAGGCGACAACGGGCAGTTGAGTCTTAAAATCGAATTGTCATCGGATATGTCTTTATATCAAACCAATCACGCCATGAAAAAAGCTGAGGAGGTGATTTTGTCTCATCCTGAAGTGAGGACAGCTTACAGTTTGGTCGGGACGCAAACTACAGCTGCTGGTTCGACAAACAACAGCAACTGGGGGCAGATTGATTTAACCATGATTGATAAAACAGAACGAGACATTAATGTAGATAATTTTGGGCGGCTTATCCGGGATGAGTTAGAAGAAGAAATCCCGGGAATAAAAGTTACAGCGCTTCCTATTGGCGCTACCGGTTCTGCAAATTTTCCTATTCAAATTGTTGTAAAAGGCCCGAGTTTGGATGAAGTAAAATCGAGTGCCGGGAAAATTAAAGATATTGTAGTTTCAACTCCGGGAACGGATTACGTTGATTATTCAACACAAGGAGAACGTAAACAGGTGCAAATAGAACCCGACAGAGATAAACTCAGTTCCATGGGTTTTACAACACAGGATATCGCGCAGTACCTTAATTTGTCGTTCAATGGAAATGACAATATAAAAATGAAAGAGGAAGGCGATGAATATGAGATTAATTTTATCATGAACGACAGTTACAAGCAGAACGTTGATGATGTTGAAAATTTGGCCATCACAAATAAAATGGGAAAAGTTGTTCGTTTAAGTCAGCTTGCAGATATTGATGTAGTTTCCGCCTCGGCTGTGTTGGAGCGAACCAATCGGTTGCCTTCGATGACGATTACTTCAGCGGCTGTTGGTCGTCCATCCGGGTCTATCGTTGCTGATATTCAGGAAAAAATTGAGCAGACAGAATTGCCATCATCCATTTCAATTGAATATTTGGGAGACCAGAAAAGACAAACAGAAGCATTCTCCAGTTTGGGAGCAGCTCTGATTATCGGGATATTACTTATTTACTTTATAATGGTAGCATTGTACGAAAGTTTGGTTTACCCGTTTGTAGTGTTGTTTTCTATTCCGGTAGCAACAATTGGGGCTTTTTTGGCGCTGGGATTAACCATGAATAACCTTAGTATTTTCACCATCAGCGGAATTATTATGCTGCTGGGACTGGTAGCTAAAAATGGTATTCTGATTGTTGATTTTGCCAACCACATAAAAGAACAGGGACTCACACTTACTGAAGTTGTGGTTGAAGCCGGGAAAGAACGCTTGCGTCCAATTATTATGACAACCGTTGCTATGATTCTGGGAATGTTGCCTCTGGCGATTTCAAATAGTTTAGGCTCGGAATTTAAAAGCGGAATGGCCTGGGTTCTTATTGGCGGACTGAGCAGCTCGTTACTGTTTACATTGTTTTTGGTTCCAAGCGTTTATATGATTGTGGAAAAAATGAAAATTCGTTTTTCATCTAAAAAGAAGACAAATGAAGTTTAAAAATTTAATGGTATTGCTTCCGCTGTTTTCGTATTTGCAGGTGCTTTCGCAAAAAGAATCAGCTGATATTGACACTACTCAGATTCCGGTGCAGCTGATTCTTAATATGCCAAAATTGTTTGATATTGAATATTCTTATCATTCACCTGTGGAGCAGACATTTGTTTCAAGAGACGGGGATTCATTTAAAACCAATTCGTATAACAGTCGTGTTTTGTCAATGAATTTGAATTATCCCTTATTACAGACCACAAAAGGATTTCGGCTTATGCTAAGCAGTCAGTATAGTTACTTTGAAATGCCCGGAGCCGAGTTGACAACAGAACAAACATCGTTGACTTATCCTATGCCGAATCATACATCTTATGCCCGATTGTCTGTTTTAGGTTCTCAGCGGTTAAAAATTGGAACGCGCAATTTGGTTTTGGTTTCACGTTTATCGATGACCGGACTCCAGTTTTGGTCGCTCGACCAGTTTACAGGAATCGTGTCGGCGTCGTTTCCTTTTAAAAATACGCAGCAAGGTTCTTTTGCCGTGGGATTGTTTTTATTGTTTCCACAGTCGTATTATCCTTTTACGGTTATTCCGTCGTTTAGCTATTCAAAAAAGCTGGATAATAACTTTATTCTGGATGTATCTTTTCCATTGCATTTTCAAATGCACTATTTGTACAATGATAAATTTAATATAAAAGGCGGCTGCAAACTCGTGCAATACGGGAATTTAAGGTATAACGACGTTGGATATTCATCAATGGATCTTGATGTTTTTGAACCCAAGTTTGCATTTTTCGGAGCTTCGGAAATGCGATTGAGCAAAATGGTTTGGCTTTCTGCTGAGATGGGATACCAAAGAAAGTTGTCATCAAAAGTGGTAGAACATGGGAATAACATCGACGATTATTTATATAAATCGAAAAGTTACGGTTCGTTTTACGGAAGTGTTGGTTTATTTCTCCGACCTTCATTCAAAAAGATTTTAAACAGATAGCAGAAAAGGAAAGCTGGAAAAACGCCCCAGTCGGATTATATCGATTTTGTATGTTTTCTGTAGTATTTATTGTGGCTGTAGTGCCATCTTGATTGGGGGATTCTTCGTTTGAGCGGGGCGGTTAAACGTCCTGCCAAACGGAGATTTATTAATGAGAAGTTCTAAAATATTTCTATTTTTAGTTGAAAATCAAAATCAAGTGAAAATGAAACGAAATCGTGTCAAAAGAGGCATCCTGTTTTTTGTTGTTGTTTTGATTGCAGCTGTAGTTTGGTTTGTGTGGCCACGATTGCCAATAATTACTGCTTTTGCAGCAAAAGGAATGTGTTCAAGTATTTTTCTTGCAGATAAAGAGCAGGCACGCGTGCAGGCTGAAGACCTGTCTTTTTTTCCGATAAGTTTGGCAAAATCGGTAGTTGATTTCGATGAAAAATCGGTAACCTCCACCGTTTTTGGTCTGGCAAAACGAAAAGCAATTTACCGGGAAGGTTTAGGCGCGGTGCTGGTTTTGGATACGCCGGAAAATGAATTAAAAAAATTTGAATTTCAATTTCCCACTCCGGAATATTCACAGGATACAATTTTTTGGCCCAAAGGTGATTTACTTCCCGATACTTTGCCGGAAGGTTTGAATACCGTGCGGTTGAATGAATTGCTTGACACCTGTTTTGATGCGCCGGGTAGTGAACCTTTCAAAAAAACATTGGGTATTGCAGTGGTTTTTAATAACCAGTTGGTTGCCGAGAAATACTTGGATGGCTACGATTATAAAACAATGTTTCACGGTTGGTCAATGACAAAAACCATCACCGGAGTATTGGCGGGTATTTTAGCCGACGAAGGTAAACTAACGGTGGATGAGCCGGCTGGTTTTCCTGAATGGAATGAAGATCAGCATAAAAATATTTCGGTGAAAGATATTATTCAAATGTCATCCGGTCTCGATTGGTACGAAAATTATTTCACCATTTCAGATGCTACGGTAATGTTGATGCAAAACGATGATATGTTGGCTTCTATTCTTGATAATAAAGTGAAATATGAGCCTGGAACTTACTGGAATTATTCATCGGGAGATGCAAATTTGCTTTCAGGGATTATTCGCAACCGAATGAATAACGATGAATCGTACCATAAATTTATATATACAAAGTTACTGTATCCAACAGGGATGTTGCACACCAAAGTTGAGACAGATGCTGCGGGACTTTTTGTGGCCTCTTCTTACAGTTACGGTTCTACACGCGACTGGGCCAGGTTTGGAATGCTTTTTTTGAATGATGGAATTTTTGCAGGTGATACCGTTATTTCAAAAAGTTGGGTCGATTTTATGAAAACTCCTGCCAAAGCTTCCAATGGGAATTATGCCGGAACATTCTGGTTAAAAGAATCAAACCCGGAACAAGCGCTTAAAGATGTTCCGGAAGATGTGTTTTTTGCTGATGGTTTTCTTGGTCAGCGGATTTATGTAATTCCTTCCAAAAAATTGGTTGTTGTTCGAATGGGATATGGCTATTCGAATTTTGATCTAAATAATCTTCTTGGCGGGATTATTAAAACATTACCTGTGGAATAGGGTTCATTCTCTTGTTATATCACTTTTTGAAAGCGTCTTTCAGATAAAGATAAATTACATACTTATGAGCATACTCCCAAATTTTACGACGAGAGTAAAAAAAATAAGAATAAATACACCATAAAGGATTGTTCTGCTCGATTTTATATTTTTTGCCATTCTTTTAATAATATAAAAAAAAGGGCAACTTTAAGTTGCCCCGATAAGTGGACGTTTAAATGTGTTGTGGTAATGGTCGGGGCAAAACTATAAATAATAAATATGTTAATAGTTTATTTTAGAATTTTATTAGAATATTTTAGAAAAATCAGCAAAAATATCTCTTTGTGTCAGTATAATTTACCTCTTCTGTCAGAAAGTTTAATGACATGTAGTTCTTTGTTACTAACGGTTCTTGTTAATTTGTTTTTGACGAAGTTTAATTTGAAGGGATAATTTATCTTGTTGGAATTTTTTTAGAGGTTATTAGAAAATAAGACGAGATATAATGTTTTGTTTTTGGATAACAATTTTACTGTTTTAATTGTTGAATATATTACAGATTGAAGGCAATTTAGCGATGAAAGGTATTATAAATACTTTAAAAGGATTTCTTGAATTTGATGATATAATTAATAATATTCTATTATCAAAATGAGAATTAATTATCATTTTGATTGGAAAATATTTTGTGTGCTTTTTGTAAATGTCTGATATCGTGTATCTTTTTGTGGCTTTTAGAGTTTTTGCACAGTGATTGTAATGGTGTTTGATATTTAGAAAAATTAATAAAAGATTTCTAGTATTATGAGAAAACTTAAATTTATTATTATCGGAATAGTAGTTAGTATTGCAATGATAAGTTGTAATAATAACGATGAAAAAATTTCAATGGATGGCAAAGGGAGAATTAATGTTCATCTTACGGATTCACCCTTTCCTGTTGGCTTAATCAGTCACACTTACGTAACAATTGATAGAGTCGAAATTCGGCAAAAAACGGAAGTTGACATGGAAGAAAGCGATGACACTTTTTTAGTGCTAAGCGAAGAAACTATGGTTGTCGACTTGCTTGAGTTAACCAACGGAATAACTGAACAAATTGCTTCTGTAGATCTCGAAGCAGGGTATTACGATATGTTAAGACTTCGTGTTACTGACGCAACAGTTGTTCTTACTAACGGTTCTGAATTTGATTTAAAAGTACCAAGTGGCTCATCCAGTGGACTAAAAGTGAAAATTCAGCCGGAGATTTATCTCGAAGAGGGGCAAACTTCTGATGTTTTGCTTGATTTTGATGTAAGCAAATCGTTTGTAGTAAAAGGCCCGTTGGATAATATTAAGGGATTTAACTTTAAGCCGGTTGTTCGGGGCGTGTATATGGGAGCAGCCGGGCGTATCGAAGGAAATGTAACTGATACGCTTGAAGCACCTCTCGAAGATGTAATGGTGAAAGCCTGGTTAATTTCGGAAATGGAAAATAGTAATCTGGAAGAAGATTCAACTTATGTGTCTTCGTTTACTGATGAGTTTGGCGATTATAAAATTATCGGACTCAGAGAAGGAACATATACAGTTGTTTGCGAGATAGAAGGATATGAAAGCGATACATTAAATAATGTGTCCGTAATTGCCGGTGAGGCGGTTTCAGTAGATTTTGAATTAAAGTAATTTTTGGGGTTCTGGAGATTTGAACAAAGTAGTTCTTACATTTTGTTGAGACCCTGGTATTCAGTTTTTATGCTCATAATTACTGAAGCCAGGGTTTTTTAGTTTCTGTTTTTTTCATCTATTGGAAAAGTAAATGACAGGAAGCGAATGAAACTTTAAAGTGTATGTTGGACACTTCCGAACATTTAATTATCTTCGCTTCAAATCTTTTGCCTGATGAAATCAATAAAATTGCCAATTTTTCTTTTATTCATTTTTTCATTTTTCTGCAATGAAGCAGGTGCCGACGAACCTGATTCGGCTTATATTTTTGCTTACACCACACACAAACAAAATAATACCGCAGGTTTGCACTATGCATGGAGTGTAGATCGTGAAAACTGGTTTGGGATCGGGCCGGAGTTTCGCTTTTTGGCGAGTGATTTTGGTCGATGGGGAACTCAGAAAAAAATTATTAACCCAATACTGTTTCAAGATGAAGAAGGATTGTATCATTGTTTATGGACATTGAACGATGATGTGGGGCAATTTGCACACGCTGCTTCCGAAGATCTTTATCAATGGAAACGTCAGTCATATCCTCAGGTAATGGGAAATGGCAATGTCCTAAACCTGGAAGTTTCTTCAGACAAAAAAAATAATAGATATTTAGTTACCTGGGAAAGTGAAATCGACGGAGAACTCAAACGATTCAAAACAACTACAACTGACTTTAAAAATTATTCTGAAACTACCGGAATTATTAAAGACAAGCGGCTGGGGCTCCGCGAAACTGTAAGGATCGACGGTGAATTACAAACAGGTACGGTCAAAAAAATTTCATGGAAAACGATTGATGGTCTGATAAAATGGTACGAATGGAGCCAGTTTCACAGTATGGAGAGGGCTGATAATATGCGTAAAGACCAGGAACGCTTCAAAGACCTCAGGAAAGTGGATGCTTCCATCAAGCTAATACCAGAAAGAAGTAAAAAGATCAGTGATAAGCTGGTTGGAATATTTTTCGAAGATATCAGTTATGCAGCTGACGGTGGTTTGTATGCCGAGTTAGTGCAGAATCGTGGATTTGAATATGCTCTTAGCGATAAGAGCGGAAACGATCCATCCTGGAACAGTTACAAAGCCTGGTCGTTGAATGGAGAAAATGCATCATTTAAAATAGATTCTGTTTCACCTATTCATGAGAATAACAAACATTTTGTTGTGCTTGAAATAGCGGAAATTGGTGCGGCCTTGGTTAACGAAGGATTTGACGGGATTGCTGTAAAAGAAGGGAATCGTTACGATTTTTCGGTTTTTGCCAAAATAATGGAGCCCAAAAAAGGAAAACTGCTTATTCGATTGACCGACGAAAATAATAAAGTAATTGCTGAAACAAGAACAAAATCGATTGCAACCACATGGAAAAAATATGAAGCTGTTCTCACTGTAAACAAGACGGTTGATAATGCGAAATTAGAAGTCGTTCCTGAGTTTAACGGAAAAGTTGCTTTGGATATGATTTCTCTTTTTCCGCAAAATACTTTTAAAGGGAGAAAAAATGGTTTACGAGAAGACCTGGCACAGGCCATAGCAGATATCCATCCAAAGTTTGTTCGTTTTCCCGGTGGATGTGTCGCTCATGGCGACGGACTTCATAACATGTATCGCTGGAACCGGACAGTTGGGCCGCTGGAAACACGGGTTCCGCAACGAAATATTTGGAACTATCATCAGTCAGCAGGTTTGGGGTATTTTGAATACTTTCAATTTTGCGAAGATATCGGGGCTGAGCCTCTTCCTGTGTTGCCGGCAGGAGTGCCTTGCCAGAATTCGGGAACTTGCGGGCATGGTCAACAAGGTGGGATTCCTATGGCCGAAATGGATGAATATGTGCAGGAAGTACTTGATTTGATTGAATGGGCAAACGGAGACAAAAATACAAAGTGGGGCAGAATTCGCGCAGAAGCTGGTCATCCGGAGCCTTTTAACTTAAAATATATCGGTATCGGAAATGAAGATTTAATAACTGATATATTTGAAGAGAGATTTACTATGATTTTTAACGCCCTCAAAGAGAAACATCCGGAAATAGTTGTGATAGGAACCGTTGGTCCTTTTTATACCGGAACTGATTATGAGGAGGGCTGGGACATAGCTACCAAACTTCAGGTACCAATGGTTGATGAACATTATTACCAACCTCCGGGCTGGTTTATTCATAACCAGGATTTTTATGACCGCTACGATCGCTCAAAATCCAAAGTGTACCTGGGAGAATATGCAGCACACTTACCCGGAAGGCCGAACAATATTGAAACAGCACTGTCCGAAGCATTGTACATGACAACACTGGAGAGAAACGGAGATATCGTGGAAATGTCATCCTATGCACCACTCCTTGCCAAGGAAGAACACATAAACTGGGCTCCGGATCTTATTTATTTCAATAATACGGAAGTAAAACCAACTGTTGGCTATTACGTACAAAAACTTTTTGGACAAAATTCAGGTGAAACCTATATCCCTGCTGAAATTCAGTTATCTGAAAATAGGGAAGATATAAAAAAGCGGGTTGCTGTTTCAGTGGTTCAGGATAACGCAACAAATGATGTAATTGTAAAACTGGTTAATCTGTTGCCTGCTGAAGTAAACGCAAATTTGGATTTTACAGACATTAATATCGCTGATTCTGAGGCCGGTTTAACTGTTTTAAAAGGAAAGCCGGAAGATAAAAGCGCCTTGCCTTCAACCACTAAAATTTCTGTAGATTCTGAGTTTGAATACAAATTGCCAGGTTATTCATTTTCTGTAATCAGAATAAGAACCAATTCAATTAAAAATACTGACTAAACAAAAAAAGACAATTTAATATGAAAAAAACGAACGAAATAAAAGCTTTCCGCTTATCCCGGTTACGGTGGGTAATGATTCTGTCTTTTTTATTCCTTATTTCTTGCGAAAATATCAAATCGACGAATGAGCAGTTCGCTGGTTATATGTTTGTTTATTTCACCGGCAATGAACCGGGAGAAGAAGCAATCCGTGTGGCTGTGAGCACCGATGGTTATAATTACCGGGCATTAAATGATAACGAGCCGATTTTAAATTCAAAAAATATAAGTAGCTCCGGTGGTGTGCGCGATCCCCACATTTTACGAGGCGCTGACGGGAAGGCGTTTTATATGGTTGCAACCGACTTGTATGTGCCCGGGCAGGGATGGAACAACTATGCCATGATTTTGTTAAAATCGACCAATCTCATAGATTGGTCGGGTTCTGTAGTAAACATCCCGGAAACTTTTCCTGGTGAGTTTAGCGACGTCAATCGGGTGTGGGCGCCCCAAACTATATATGATGAGAAATCAGAAAAATTCATGATTTACTTTTCGATGAAAAAGGATGACGGGCCGGATATTATTTACTATGCTTTCGCAAATAAGGATTTCACTGGCCTGGAAGGTGCTCCAAAGCAGCTGTATTTTCCTCCTGCGGAAAGTAACACGAAAGCTTGTATTGATGGTGACATCATTCCTTTTCACGGGAAATATTATTTGTTTCATAAGGCTGAAGATGGCGATCCGGGCATAAAACTAGCCGTCTCAGATAATTTAACCGAAGGCTACCGGTTGGTGAGCGACAAGCGTGTTGATCTGGAAACTCGTCCGGTAGAAGGAAGTGGAATTTTTAAGTTGAATAGTTCCGACGAGTGGATCTTAATGTACGATGTATACACAAGCGGACGCTATCAGTTTACCAAAAGCTCCGATTTGCAGAATTTTTCTGTGGTTGATGAGGAGGTTTCAATGAATTTTCATCCGCGTCACGGTACGGTGATGCCAGTTACGGGAAATGAATTAAAGCGGCTGATCAGTTATTGGGGACGTTTTGATGATTTGCTGGCTGAAGCCACTTCTTCCGGATTAAAACATCTAAATGTTGTATTCGACGGAGAAAACAAAATCATTCATTTGCCGGTAAAACGAAGTGTTGACTTGTCCGGTTTTGATCCTCAGTTTAGATGTTTTCCAGGAATATCAGTTGCTCCCGAAGGGCGGCAGGATTTTACCAAAGGTCCAGTTGCTTATACTTTTACAATTGAAGGACAAGGAGATGTTGTTTACCAGGTGAGCGCTTCAGAAGACCACAATCCTGTTCTGGAGGGCTATTACGCCGACCCGGATATTTTGTATTCCGAAAAAACAGGTAAATATTACATTTATCCCACTACCGATGGCTTTAACAACTGGTCGGGATATTACTTTAAAACATTTTCGTCGGATAATTTGGTCGACTGGACCGACAAAGGAACTATTCTTGACCTGAAAAAGGATGTGAACTGGGCAAATAGAAATGCATGGGCACCCTGTATTATCGAAAAGAAAATTGATGGAGAGTACAAATATTTCTACTATTTCACGGCAGCACAAAAAATAGGTGTTGCTGTAGCTGATAGCCCAACAGGCCCATTTAAAGACAGCGGCAATGCGCTAATCGATTATAAACCAGAGGGAGTAACCGGAGGTCAGGAAATAGATCCGGATGTGTTTACAGACCCGGAAACCGGCAAGAGTTATCTGTATTGGGGAAATGGCTACATGGCAGGTGCTGAATTAAATAACGATATGATTTCAATTAATAAAGCTACATTAAAAACGTTTAACATTGATAACACCTACCGCGAAGGAACCTATGTAATTTACAGAAATGGTACCTATTATTTTATGTGGTCGGAAGACGATACCCGCAGCCCGAATTATAAAGTTCGTTACGGAACATCAGATTCGCCGTTGGGGAAACTTACAATTCCTCAAGATAATATTGTCATTCAGCGCGATTCTTTAACAGACATTTTTGCCACCGGTCATAATTCAGCTATTCAGATTCCTGGTAAAGATGAATGGTTTCTTGTTTATCACCGTTTTACTTATCCGAAAGGAGTTGAAATGGGACGTTCGGGAGGTTTTCATCGCGAAGTATGTATCGACAAGCTGGAGTTTGATGCAGATGGAAAAATCAAAGAGGTAAAACCAACGTTGAACGGTATTGAACCCTTGAAGTTAGACTAAAGATATACTTTGATAAAATTTAGTATCACGGAATTTATTTTGAAATTTAATTTTTAATAGTGCCAATCTAAACCGAGAATAATGAAACGTTTATTTATAATTATTGCTGTCCTTGTTTCGAACCATGTTTTTTCGCAAGTTCAGTTTGATAATATCCTGTACGGCGTAGCGTATTATCATGAATACATGCCTGCCGAGCGCCTTGATGAAGATGTTAAAATGATGAAAGAAGCCGGTATTTCGGTCGTGCGCGTTGGCGAATCTACCTGGAGTTTATTTGAACCTCGCGAGGGTGAGTTTGAATTCGCCTGGATGGACAGAATAATCGACAAATTTTACGATGCCGGTATAAAAGTTATTCTTGGAACTCCAACCTATTCAATTCCTGCCTGGTTGTGGCACAAACATCCGGAAGTTCTGCTGGAATACCAAAATGGAGGGAAGGCTTATTATGGTATTCGCCAAAATATGGATATCACAAACCCAACTTATTTATTTTATAGCGAGCGGATTATCCGGAAAATGATGGAGCACTACGCACAACATCCGGGAATAATTGGTTACCAGGTTGATAACGAAACCACGTCGCGGGGTGTGAACAATTATGATTTCCAGGTGGGTTTTGTAAATTATCTGAAAAAGAAGTTTGATACGACTGAAAATCTCAATAAAATCTGGGGTTTAAATTACTGGGGAATGACCATTGACGGATGGGAAGAACTAGCTCCTCGTGATGGAATCACGAATACAGGTTATAAACTCGAATGGGAGCGTTACAACCGGAAAGCTGTTGCTGATTTTTTAAAATGGCAATCGGCGATCGTTCGGGAATATAAACGCGACGACCAGTTTATTACCCAATGTTTTATGCCTGCTGTTCAGGATATTGACCAACATGAGTCTTCTGAATTGATGGATCTTATGGCTGTAAATGTGTATCACGGCCAGCAGGATGATTTAACCGGAAATGAGATTGCTTTTGCCGGAGACTATTTCAGATCGGTGAAACATGAAAATTATTTGATAACTGAAACAAACGCGCAAACCATTGGGTGGAACTCGCGTATTCAGCAGCCACCTTATCCGGGGCAGATGCGACAAAATGTTTATGCCCATCTTGGTTCCGGGGCAAATATGGTTGAATACTGGCACTGGCATTCTATCCATTACGGACAGGAGATTTACTGGAAGGGAGTGCTTTCGCATGATTTGCAGCCTAACAGGGCTTATGCCGAAGTATCAAAAACAGCACATGAACTGGAACGCATAGGTAAAAAACTGGTGAACCTGAAAAAGGAAAATAAAGTCGCTATTTTGTACAGCCACGATTCGAATCATGCGCTTAATATCATGCCCTTTGATCAAGGGGGAAATGCCTGGGGAAGCACCAATAATAATTTTTATACCAATGATTTGGTAAAACAATTTCATAAAATTTTATACCGGAATAATGTTGGTGTGGATTTTATTTTTTCCGAAAATCCTGAATTTGAAAAATACAGTCTGGTAATTATTCCTTCTTTATATATAGCAAGCGATAAACTTCTTGAACAAATAAGTGATTTTATAAAAAATGGGGGACACGTTGTTTTACAATTCAAAAGTGGATTCTGCGATGAAAATTCGATGGTTCGCCCCATGTTGGCTCCCGGTCCTCTTCGTGAAGCGTGCGGGTTTTATTATCAGGAATTTACCAACTTCAAAGAAATGAGCTTAAAGGATGATCCTTTCGAAGTAAGGGAAAACGAAAATAAAGTGAATACATGGGCTGAATATATTATTCCTGAAACAGCCAGGCCGCTGGCCTTTTACAAACACTGGTTTTTCGAAAAATTTCCCGCAATAACCCTTAATAATTTTGGTGAAGGAACATTGCTTTATGAAGGCTGTATGGTTTCTGATTCCATTCAGGAGAAAATAGTGATGGATGCCGTTGATCGCTCGGGAATAAGAACTCCGGATCAGGATAGTCACTGGCCGCTAATTACAAAATCAGGAACAAATAACGATGGCAATACCATCCGGTATTATTATAATTATTCATCCCGGGCAGCTACGTTTTTGTATCCCTATAAAGGAGGTACTGAGCTTATTTCGGGCAAAAAAGTGGAGGGACAGGAAAAACTGATAATTAATCCATGGGATTTACTCATTATTGAAGAATAGCAAAACTAAATACAATGAAGACACATTATTATTTGATAATCTTATCGATTTTGTTTTTTTGGGGTTGTTCAACACCAAAGGAAGAGCCGCTTCAAAAACATGCCGACTATCCCATTAGCGGAGTTCCTTTTAGCAAGGTTCAAATTAATGATAATTTTTGGTTGCCAAAGATCGAAACCAACCGCACAGCTACCATTCCGGCATCTTTTCAGAAGTGTGAAGAAACAGGCCGCCTGGATAATTTCCTCATTGCCGGTGGAAAAATGGAGGGTTCAGTAAAAGGTGAAATGCCTTTTGATGATACCGATGTATATAAAATAATTGAGGGAGCATCCTATTCAATGAGTACAATCCCGGATCCAAAACTGGATGACTATGTTGACTCACTGATTGAGATTATTGCTATCGGGCAGGAAGAAGACGGTTATTTAACCACTTATAAAACCATTGACACAACCAAAGCTCCGGCAGGCTGGTGTCCCGCCGGGGGAAGATGGCAAAATCTGTCGTGCAGCCACGAGTTGTACAACAGCGGGCATATGTTTGAAGCCGCAGTTGCACACTATCTTGCAACCGGGAAAAGAAATTTTCTGGATATTGCCATAAAAAACGCCGACCTCCTGGTTTCTGTTTTTGGAGCCGGGAAAAACGAACAGGTGCCTGGTCATCAGATTGTGGAAACCGGCTTAATAAAACTTTATCTGCTTACCGGAAAAAAAGAATACCTCGACTTATCCCGTCATTTTCTTGACAACAGGGGCGACAGCAGCAAGCGTGAATTATGGGGACCATACAACCAGGATCATAAACCCGTGACAGAACAGGATGAGGCAGTTGGACATGCTGTTCGTGCCGGATATATGTACGCCGGAATGACAGATATTGCGGCGCTGTATAACGATGGGGCGTATGAAAATGCTGTAGATAGGATTTGGGAGAATGTGGTTACAAAAAAAATATACATCACCGGGGGAATTGGTTCGTTGCACGACGGAGAAGCTTTTGGCGAAAACTACGAGTTACCAAATCTGACAGCGTACAATGAAACCTGCGCAGCCATAGCAAATGTCTATTGGAATTACAGGATGTTTTTACTTCACGGCGATTCAAAATATATTGATGTTCTGGAAAGGAGCCTCTACAACGGAGTAATTTCCGGCGTTGCGCTCGACGGAAAAACCTTTTTTTATCCCAATCCTTTACAGTGCGATATGCACTATCATTTTAACAGTGGAGGCAGTTTAAGCCGCGAACCCTGGTTCGACTGCTCGTGTTGCCCTACAAACCTATGCCGTTTTATGCCATCTGTTCCCGGATACATTTATGCACATAAAGAAGATGATTTGTATGTGAACCTCTATGTCCAGAGTTCAACGGAAGTGCAGTTGGATAATGGTTCGGTGAAAGTTAAACAAAAAACTGAATATCCCTGGGAGGGCGATGTAGAGTTGACCATCTTGCCTCAGAATAAATCTGAATTTACAATTAAATTGAGAATTCCGGGTTGGTCAGTAAATCAGCCACTTCCGGGAGACCTGTATTCTTATTTGAATCCTTTGGAAAATAAACCGGTTATAACCGTTAACGGCGAGAAGGTAAATTTCGATATAGAAAAGGGCTATGCCGTTTTAACACGTGAGTGGGAGTTAAATAATAAAATCGAAATTTTTCTTCCTATGGAAGTAAAAAAAGTAAGAGCAAATGAAAAAGTTGAAGATGATCTGGGAAAACTGGCAATTGAACGCGGACCTATTGTTTATTGTGTTGAAGAAAAAGACAACCCGGATATTGAGGAACTGCAGATTTCTGAAAATACCCGGTTTGCATCAAGCTTTAATCCGGAGTTGCTAAGCGGTATAGAAGTTATTAATACTTCCGGTAATTCCACAAACGAAGTTTTTAAAGCAATCCCGTATTACGTTTGGAACAACCGGGGGGCAAACAAAATGAGTGTTTGGCTGAGTGAAAATTAGAATCAGCTCCCAATTGGTAATAAAAAAATGTAGCCTTTTTTACTCAATTTTTTTACTGAACAGTGCATTTGCAGGATATTAACTTTTTGTAAAATAAATGTAAATAGTACGTTTTTTCTTTTAAATTTGACCTGATGTTCGATGTTCAGGTTAAAAAGAGACTTAAGAACGGAGATCCAAGTGCCTACAAAGAGGTTTTCCGTTTATTGTATCCCCGTTTAAAGGGATACTGCAGGCTGTTTATTAGCGATGAACATGAAGCAGAGGATATTATTCAGGAAGGTTTTTTAACGCTTTGGGAAAAAAGAAATACGATTCAACCCGAAAATTCAGTCGAGAATCTTTTGTTTGTCATGGTTCGAAATCGTTGTCTGAACCGGATAAAAAAACAAAAACTTGAGGAAGTTAATGCAGATTTGGAGACAAATATTCCAAGTGAGAATCAATTTTTATATCAGATAGATTTTTCAGGGAAAGAGGACAAAAGCCTTGAAGAATTGATGATTGAATCGTTTCAGCAGGCGGTTGATGAACTCCCGGAAAAAATGCAATTTGTATATAAGAAATGTAAAATAGAAGGAAGAAAGCAGAAGGAGATTGCCGAAGAGCTGGGCGTTACTGTAAAAGCCATTGAAAAACACATTTCAAAAGCAAAACACAATATCAGACAAAAACTGCTACTACAGTATCCTTCAATGGTTTTACTTATCTCTTTGTTGATCGGTAATTTGAAATAATCGCAAGTAGTACAAGATAAGATATACAAAAGCATATTCCCTGAAAATGAAAGCAACAAACAAACACAGAAGAGAATTTATTAAAAAATCGTGTATCACGGCCACTTGTATTTGTGGATTCGGAAATCTCGCAAAACTGAACGCAAAAGAGAGTAACGAAGATAGAAATTCCTTCCCTCACGATTGGATTTCAAAGATGCTGTTAAATATTGGTGATTTTGCCGAAGAAGAAAAAATTAGTAATACAATTAAAGAATGCTCCTCTGTTCATTTTGATGAATTGAATATGAAAACATTTTTAAGTCCCTATAAAGGCAAACTGGAAGAATTCAACCAGTTTATCAAAAAGGAATGGGGTTGGAATATCTTTTTTGACAAAAATACAGGTGAAATATTCATCGATGAAAACAAGGATTTTTGCGTTTGTCCGCTGGTAAAAAACGGAAACAATACAAAACTACCAGCTCTCTGTTACTGCTCTGAGGGTTTTGCTGAAAGAATGTATTCAGAAGTTTCAGGAAAGCCTGTCGAAGCTCGCGTAACCTCGTCTATTCAACGCGGCGACAAAAGTTGTAAATACCATATAAAGATTCTGGATAATTAAAAAAATAAGCATTGGCTTAATATTATTGAAAAGGGATAATTGGCAGGTCTTTAAACCATATTTTCAATTCGTTAGATTAAGTGTCTGTTTTAAATCATTTTGTTCTTTCCTGGCTTTCTTATGAAGAAAATGTCAGCTAAAGGGGGTAGGGTTTTTAAAAGTATTTTGTACTTCTTATGAACAAGCTTATGAAAGATATAGTCAAAAAATATTTGGAAGGCAAAGCCAATACAAGAGAACAGGCTATGCTGCTCGAATGGCTCCGATACGAGAAAAATCAATCTGTATTTCAGACATATAAACTCGACTGGAAGAAAAACCTGGATGATTCCTGGTTCCCGGAAGAGGGAATTGAAAGTTGGAATGAAATTCAGGCTGCTTTGTTGGAAAAGAGTTTTAAAAGATGGCGTAAATCACAAAAAAAACAGATGTTTTTCAGGTACGCTGCTATTTTCTTTTTTGCTGTAGCAATGAGCAATTTAGTTTGGTTTTTTGTTTCCGGAAGCGACTCAAAAGAAGCTCATGTATATTACAGTAATGTAATTGCCGAAAATGGACATATATCGAAGGTTGTATTGCCCGATGGATCACTGGTTTGGCTGAATTCCGGCTCTCAAATCAGGTACGATAACTTTTTTGGCGCCGAAAATCGAAATCTTATTTTAACAGGCGAAGCTTATTTTGAGGCAAATAAAAACGAAAGAGTTCCTATGGTTGTTTCCTGTGGCGATTTGAAGGTAAAAGTACTGGGAACAAAATTTAATGTAGCATCCTATCCTGCAAATAATACTGTAGATGTGGTTTTGGAACGAGGTGTGGTAGAATTGTTGAGCGATAAATCAGAATCTTTCAGTTATACGATGCAACCGGGAGAACGCGCTCAGTTTGAATCCGAAAACCGGAAGCTGAAAGTTTCGGAAGTCAATACAAGCAAATTTACATCATGGAAGAACGGAATTATTAATATTTACAATCAGTCGTTAAGTGAAGTTATCAAGCGACTTGAAACACGTTACAACCAGGAATTTGCATTTGATGAAAATATCAGCGGCTTCCATTACACCTTTACAATAAAAAATGAGCCTTTGAGTGAAATCATTCAATTGATGGAGAAAATTACACCGGTGAAAGCTGTACAAAAGGAAGATATTATTGTCTTTCACCTCGATAAAAATAAAAATAGAGATGTGCTGAGAGATAAGTAAAAACCGGCGGTGCGGCAACACCTCCGGTTTCCTATCTATCATCGGCAAATGATAAATAAATGTGTAAACTTAATCAGAAGTAAAACTATGAAAAAAATCCGAATTAGAGGAAGGGGCGAGCCTTCCGTTTGGAACAAATGTTTTCGGCTTATGAAATTGACATTTTTGTTCTTATTGATGGGGTTGATGCAGGTTTCAGCAAGCGTGTACAGCCAAACAACAAAATTGACGCTGGATATGCGAAACCGAAAGGTTGTTGATGTTTTGGAAGAAATTGAACGACAATCGGAGTTTCGTTTTGCATATAGTTCTGAGTATATCAACGTTGACAGGAAAGTCACAGTTGAATTAAATGAGAAGACAATTGATGAAATTCTCGGGATCCTTTTTAACGAAGATCGCGTAAAATATGTAGTAAAAGATCGTCATATTTTACTATATCCCCGGGAAATGGAAGGCGAAAATTCCCTCATGGGAAGTCAACAGGGGGCTGTCGTTGGTACGGTAGCCGACGAGAATGGGCAAACATTGCCTGGTGTAACTGTCTTGGTTAAAGGTACAACAAAGGGTACTGTTACGAATATCGACGGAGTTTTTAACATCCCTGCTGTTGAAGAGGGAGACATATTGGTTTTTTCTTTTGTGGGAATGACAACACAGGAAGTTGTTGTAGGGAGCCAAAGAAATATCAGTGTTACAATGATGCCTGATGTGATAGGAATCGAAGAAGTTGTTGCAATTGGATATGGTAGCATGAAAAAGGGTGACGTAACAAGTTCCATTTCATCTGTAAAATCCGAAGATTTTATAAAAGGTGCAGTTAAAGATGCAGCCCAGCTGGTTCAGGGGAAAGTGGCCGGGTTAACGATTACAACACCTTCCGGCGATCCAACGGAAGGAGCACTGATTATGCTTCGTGGACAGTCTTCCATTTTAGGAACTTCAGATCCTTTGGTGCTTGTTGATGGTGTTCCCGGGAGCCTGGAATCAGTTGCTCCCGAAGATATAGAATCAATTGACGTTTTAAAGGATGGTTCAGCTTCCGCTATCTATGGAACACGTGGAACAAATGGGGTGATTATTATTACCACAAAATCAAGTGCGAATAATATGGAGCCTACAATCGACTATACAGGATACGTTTCTGTTGCCTCTATCAATCGTACCCTCGATTTCCTTAATGCAGAACAACTCAGGGAGAAATGGGACGAAGGATATTCTTTTACCGGGGCTAATCTGCAAGACTTTGGAGCAAGTACTGACTGGCTCGATGAGATTACGCGTACCGCAATAAGCCATGTTCACAATCTTGTATTCCGCGGAGGAAATAAAAATACCAATTTGACTGCCTCTCTTAACTATAAAGATAATCAGGGAACTTTTATCCGTTCCGATAATCAAAAATATACTGGTAGAATTGATGTAAATCATACCATGTTCGATGGGAAACTGATCGCAAATATCGGAACGATAGTTAGTGAACAGAAATACTGGACCGGAGGTGACGGGTATAGTTTTAATACCTATGTTTATCGACAGGCGCTTATCCGGAATCCTACAGAACCAATTAAAAATGAAGATGGTAGCTGGTATGAGAGAGACGTGTATTTCTATGATAACCCCGTAGGATATATAAAGGAGTCTGATGGGGAAAACAGATACCGGAATGTTCGTTTTACAACAAGTTTAACTTTCAAACCATTTAGCGGGTTTGATATTAAAGGAATGTATACCCGAAAAGGAAATTCAAATATCAGAGGATTTTATCAGACCAAAAAACATGTTTCCACAACGAAATATGGCTCTGAAGGATATGCTTCGAGAGGGACTGATAATTATGTAGGCAATTATGCTGAGCTGACAGGAAACTACCGTAAAGTCATCGGAGAACATAATTTCTCTGCGATGGTGGGATATAATTACGAGGATAATATGAATGAAGGTTTCTGGGCGAATAACAAGTATTTTCCTACCGATGGTTATACATATAATAATCTCGAAATTGGGAATGGTCTTCCGAAAGGAGAAGCTGGAATGGGGAGTTACAAGAATTCGAATAAGTTAATTGCACTTTTTTCACGTGTGAGTTACACTTTTGCCGATAAATATCTTTTTATGGCAAGTGTACGTAGAGAAGGATCATCAAAATTTGGGAAGGATAACAAATGGGGTTATTTCCCCGGGGTATCAGTAGGTTGGCGTATGAATGAAGAAGGTTTTATGCAAAATGTAGATTGGGTTGACAATTTGAAATTGCGTGCCGGCTTTGGAATAACAGGAACAAATGTTTTAGACTCATACAATTCATTAAGTAGTTTGGACTACAGCGACTATTTTTATTATAATGGAGATTGGGTGCGTAAGTTGGTTCCGGTTAGAAACGACAACCCCGATTTAAGATGGGAGAAAAAAGAAGAAATTAATGTGGGATTAGACTTTGCCTTGCTTAACGGACGTATTGGAGGTTCTTTTGACTTTTACAGGCGATTAACAAAAGATGCTTTGTACAATTACGACGTTCCTACTCCTCCTTATTTGTATGGAACAATTACTGCAAACGTTGGTGAAATTGAAAATAAAGGGTTTGAGGCATTGATTAATATAGTTCCTGTGCGTACAAGCAATTTTGAATGGAATGCAAACTTTACTTATTCAACAAACAAAAATAAACTGGTTTCTCTTTCTAATGAAAAATTTCAGACAACGAATGATTTTTTCTATCCTGGCGACGGATATACAGGAGAACCTATACAAACAACAACCCACATTGTAAAGGTAGGAGAGCCTATTGGTAATTTTTACGGCTTACGAAGTGTTGATATAACCGACGATGGGATTTGGATAATTGAGAAACCCGATGGTACAAGGGTTTCGGCCACCGAATCTTCAACCGACGACCGCCAGGTTTTAGGAAACGGAGTGCCCAAACATTACTTAAGCTGGAACAACTCCTTTAGGTATAAAGGTTTTGATTTAACAATAAATATGCGAGGTGCTTTTTCCTACCAGATTTTGAATTTTTCCCGCATGTTTTATGAAAATCCTACAATCACTTACAATACCTTAAATTCAGGTTATGATAAAGTTTACGGGAAAGCAGTATTGGCTGATGAGCAAAGATATGTGAGCTATTATGTTGAAGATGGCGATTTCTGGAAAATTGATAATATTACTTTGGGTTACACCGTGAATTTAAAAAATAACAATGTGATTAAAAATCTTCGGGTTTACACATCAGGTTTAAATTTGTTAACAATCACGGGATATAAAGGAATCGATCCGGAAGTTAAGCAAACTGGATTAGCTCCGGGTAATGACGACCGGGATAAGTACCCAACGACAAAAACATTCACATTTGGGGTTAATGTAACTTTCTAATCGTACTATTATGAAAACACAATATTTAAAAATAAAAATACCTTTAAAATCAGGGATTACCATACTTGGTTTAATTTTGATTTTGATAACGAGCAGTTGTTTTAATCTGGACGAGGAAGTTTACTCCGAAGTACTTGAAGAAACATTTACTGCTACAGAAGAAGATGTGGTTGCACTTATGGCATCGGGTTATACACCTTTACGTTATATTATGGGGTGGCAAGGTTTATTTGATGTACAGGAAGAACCCGGCGATGTGATTATCACTCCAACAAGACCAAATGGCTGGGACGACGGAGGTACATATAAACGTATGCATTTTCATACATGGGATAATGAACAATGGCAACCTCGAAATACATGGTTAACTGCTTACGAGGCAATTAATAATATAAACAGGGTTATGCTTCAACTTGAAGAAGGCTCATTGCCTGTAACAGATGAACAGGTTTTGGCGTTTAGTTCTGAATTAAGAGCGTTGCGTGCACTGTGGTACTCTATTCTTTGTGATACACACGGAAATATTCCCTTGGTAATAACATACAGCGATGACGTGCCAGAGCAAAGCACCCGTTCGGAAGTGTATAATTTTATCATAGACGAACTAACGGAAGTGATTCCCAATTTAACAGAAACGGTTGATAAAAGTACTTACGGACGTATAACCCAATGGGGTGCTTACCAGCTCTTGGCCAGAATGTATCTGAATGCTGAGGTATATAACGGGGCTGCTGAGTGGGAAAAGTGTATAGAAGCGTGTAATAAAATTATTGGAAGTGGTAATTATACTCTTGAATCAGATTATAAAGACGTTTTCAAAGTCGATAACGAAGATTCAAAAGAAATTGTTTTTGCCATTCCTTTCGATAATATTTATGGAACAGGATGGAATGCACACATGAAAATGCTTTTACCTGATCATCGTTTTGTTTTTAATATGACAGCACAACCCTGGGGTGGCTCAAGTGCTAATCCACAATTTATAAACAGTTACAATCCGGATGACAAACGTTTTGATGCAACATGGCTCCATGGAGACCAAATCAGTGCAATTGACGGAAGTGTGGTCCTGACTCTTGTTAATAAAATGCCCAGTATTTACGGGTGTGAGTTTGAAGAAGGATTCCGCGTTGGGAAATATGAAATAGAAGAAGGTTGCCAGTATTACATGAGCAATGACTTACCTTACTTTCGTTATGCCGATGTATTGATGATGAAAGCAGAATGTTTGCTTCGCACAGGGAAAAGTGACGAGGCTGCAACTTTAGTCACCGAAATTCGTGAACGTTCGTTTGACGACCCTGCAGAAGCTGCTGTTACAGGGGCGGAACTGGAAGGGAATACTACTATCCAGTATGGAACCCTGGCTGAGGATGGAAGTATTGATGATCCGGGAGATCAAACTCCGGTTCAATATGGTCGTTTCTTAGATGAACTTGGTTGGGAATTTGCAGCCGAATTTCGTCGGCGTACGGATATGATTCGTTTTGGGGTTTATCAAACAAAAAGTTGGTATAACCACACACCAAAAGGTGAATACACCGCGCTTTTTCCAATTGGTTTAGAAGAATTAAATACAAATCCTAATCTGGTACAAAACCCGGGTTACGAATAGGAATATAAAGTTCTGCAGATTGTTCTTAACAATCTGCAGAACTTCAAAATTTTATATAAAATTTTCAGTATTGATTTAGCCGGATATCTGGTAGTTTTGTCATTTGCTGACTTATTGAGATTTTTACAAGAAAATTCACACACAATGTGAAAGGATAGGTTGATTGAGTATAAAAATCAAAAAAATGACCAAGCATTCCGTGATATCTGAACTAAAAAAGATCAAGCCCACACTTTTAATATTTTTTGCGGCCGCTATACTGAATTGGTCTTGTGTACAGAAAAAATACACTCCACCGGAAAGGGGCAATCCATTACTTCCCGGATATTTTGCCGATCCAACCATTAAAAAATTTGGTGATACATATTATCTTTATGCAACAACCGATGGTATTAAACTGGCTTCCGGTGAGCCGCAAGTTTGGATTAGCAAAGATTTTGTAAACTGGTACAACTATGAAATGGACATTGAATTACCGGAAGGACTCACCAATTGCTGGGCGCCCGATGTTGTTGAGGGGCGCGATGGACATTACTATTATTTTATGGGAAACTGCCAGTTTGGGTGTAATATCTATGGTTATGTTTCCGACTCACCAATGGGACCTTGGAAACCCATTCACGATGGTGAAGCTGTTGTTCCGGTAGGAACGTCAAAAGAACATCTGCCTGCCCTCGATGCACAATTTTTCAACGACGACAACGGCGATTTGTATTCCTATTTTGGAACATGGTGTACGTCTTTTGGCGGGATGGGCTGGGCAAAATTTAATCCTGATAATTTTGCCATTACAAAGGAAGGTTTTATCCCTATAGAGCAAATTCCGGAAGCCTTTGAAGCTGCATACATGATAAAGCGTGACAGCACTTATTTTCTGATGTATTCAGCAGGTGATTGCCGCTTGGGTAGCTACTCCGTTCATTACGCCTGGTCAAACAGTCCGGAAGGGCCATTTGTATATGGCAAAAACAATCCCTTACTGGTTAGCAACGAGGATGGTACAATTGATGGTCCAGGGCACCATTCCATCTTGAAAGAAGGTGATGATTATTATATTTTGTACCACCGACATGACAATCCGCACAGTACCGGAGGCGAATTCCGTCAGGTGTGTGTCGATAAATTATACTTTTCCGGTAGTCATACCATTGAAAAAATTACTCCTACCCATTCAGGCATAGGTTATATGGGAAAAAGTTCCGTTTCTGCCAGAGACCTCGCCACCGGGGCAAGCGTTTCTGCCTCGTCGTATTATCATCTGAAATCGATGGCGACACGATACACAGATGCTCCTGTCGATTTTGAATACCTGCCGGAATATGCCGTGGACGACAATAATGGCACCATGTGGAAAGCTGCATCGGCAAAATTGCCTCAAACCTTAACCATCGATTTGGGAAAAACAAAAAAAATAGAACGAATCGCTACTCAGTTTGAATATCCCACTTTTTATTATCAATATAAAATTGAAGTTTCAGTTGACGGGACTAACTGGAAACTGTTTGCCGATAAAACCGCTAATAAAAGAAGTGGTTCACCGATGATTGACGATAATCAGGCAAAATGCCGCTTTGTAAAATTAACAGTTACCGGAACCGAAAAATCAGGCATGTTCCCTGCAATTTGGAACATCAAAGTTTACAACAACCGTTTTGAAATTCCTTCTTTTCAAAACAAAGAAGTGATGGACGAAGGCAACACCGAAAGTACAAATTCGTTGTTGGTTGATTTGAATGCAGAAGCTTTACCACAGGGGAAGCTGGATGGTAACTTATTAAATTCAGGGACTTTGGAAGGAGAGTTTTTATCAGAAGGAAATCCTGAAGTTAAAGAAATTCAAAAAGTAAAGGGCTTTTATTTTGATGGGAAGAGCTTTTTGAAACTGGATAAAAAAGCTCCAAAAAGTTTGGATTGGAATTCTTCGTTTACAGCAAGCACCTGGGTTTACAATCCTGAAATCGGGCTTGGAGAATGTTTGGTAGCCTGGAACACACGCAAAAATATGTTACAGTCGTCATATGCTGCGCTAATGTATGGAAAAGGAAATTTCGGAGCTATGGCTCACGGCGATGGAGCCGTTGATCTTCCTTATAAAAATATTCCGGGAAAAGGACAGTGGCACCATATTCTCGTTACCTTCGACGGTATGTTGGAGTCGGTTTACGTAGATGGAAAATTAGATACACAAATACCCATTAGTTTGTTTGTAAAGGCTGACGAAATTTTGATAGGAACATCGGGAGAACCCTCCGAAAATTTCACGGGATATATGTCAAGAGTACAGCTTTATGATAAAGCTTTTTCAGAAGATGAAATTCATGCAGTATTGAAAGAAACAAAACCATTGGGAATTAAACAGGAATAATAAAAAGAAACGATAATGAAATCAAGAAATACGGTTGTAATATTATTGTGTTGGATGTTAAGCTGGAGTTTTTCACCGTCTGCCGCTTTGATTAAGGCACCGCAGAGTCCGGCATCAGATTCACTCAATCTGGAAATGGGATCGGTAAAATTCTCTACATCGGAATTTAAAATTGAGTTGTTAAAATCATCGCAAACTGTTTTGGGGTTGCATCCGGCATCCGAGCCTGATTTCGATTTTACACCCGGAGGCTTCCTTCCACAACGTAAAAAAGCTGGTTTTTATCATTTGGGTGATATTAATTTCAGGCTAAAAGCTGCCGGCGATAAAGAATGGAGCAGTTACTCATCGGCTGCTTCAAGAAAAGATGTAAAGGAAATTGAATCAAGTGATGAGTATGTTTTGGCAGGCTCTGAGCTTTCTCCGCTTTTCCCTGAAAATACGCCTGTAAAAATAAATCGTTACTGGGAAAATCACGACGGGAATATTGTTCTCCGTTTTGAATTCAAAAATATTTCAAAAAAAACATTGGAAATCGGGGCGTTGGGAATACCAATGATTTTTAATAATAACCTCAGCGGGAAGTCGCTCGACGAAGCGCATGCCGAAAATGTATTCTTTGATCCTTACATCGGGAAAGATGCCGGATATTTACAGGTTATCAGGTTAAAAGGAAGTGGTCCGGTTTTGCTGGTGGTTCCTTACGGAGATTCACCCTTTGAGGCCTACAATCCCTTACTCGATGATCCAACCCGGCGCGGAATTACTTTTGAAGGATTTCACGAATGGATGATTCATTCAAAGGCATATGCTGAAACTGAATGGAAAGATGCAACACCATGGAACGAACCCACCTCTTTGATTTTAAAGCCAGGTAAAAGCCATTCTTACGGGGTGAAATTTTTGTTGGCCGATTCGGTGCAGAAAATAGAGAAAACATTAACTGCAAATAAACGACCTGTTGCCGTCGGTATTCCCGGCTATGTTTTGCCGCAGGATGTTAACGCAGATTTGTTTTTGAAGTATGATAAAAAAGTCAAGAAGATTCAGATTGAGCCGGACGGCGCCCTGGAAATTACTAAAAAAGAAAACACGCCAAATGGATGGCAAAAGTATACAATAAATGGTTTGATGTGGGGCAGAGCAAGATTAACCGTTATCTATGCTGACGGACTGCAACAAACAATAAATTATAAGGTTATTAAACCGGAAAAACAGGTGGTTGCCGATAACGGTCATTTTCTCACAACAGAACAGTGGTTTGACAAGCAAAATGATCCTTTTGACCGTTCCCCTTCCGTGATTACATATGATTATGAAACAAAACAAAGGGTTACACAAGACAGCCGGGCATGGATTTGTGGCCTTGGCGATGAGGGTGGTTCCGGAGCCTGGCTGAATGCCATTATGAAACAGTTTGTGGAACCCGATAAGGAGGAGGTTGCCAAACTGGAAAATTTTATTCAGCAAACCCTGTGGGGCGGAATTCAGTACAATGAAGGCAAGCTAAAATACGGAGTAAGGAAAAGTATGTTTTATTATGAGCCCGACTCTATGCCGGCGGGTACGTACAATGACGATGTTAATTTTGGAACCTGGGCAGCCTGGGACAAAGAGCATGCCATGTCGGTAGGACGTTCATACAATTATCCGCATGTTGCTGCTGCGCATTGGGTAATGTACAGGTTATCCCGGAATTATGAAGGTCTGGTGACACAGAAAAACTGGGATTGGTATTTGTTAAATGCATATCAAACGTCAATGGCCATGGTAGAACTGGCACCTTATTATGCTCAGTTTGGACAAATGGAAGGCTCTATATTTATTCATATTCTGGAAGATTTAAAAACTGAAGGATTATGGGAATATGCGCGCAAACTGGAAGGGAAAATGAAAGAACGTGCAGATCATTGGGCAACGCTTAATTATCCTTTTGGAAGTGAAATGCCTTGGGATTCCACCGGGCAGGAAGAAGTTTACATGTGGTCGGATTATTTTGGTCTTGATGATAAGGCAGAAACAACACTAAAAGCCATCTTGGCTTACATGCCAACTATTCCGCACTGGGCATACAACGGGAATGCACGCCGGTACTGGGATTTTCTTTACGGAGGAAAACTTTCGCGTGTGGAACGACAGATTCACCATTACGGGTCAGGGCTAAATGCCATTCCGGTTTTGAAGGAATACCGGGAGAATCCCGATAATTTGTATCTACTCCGCGTTGGCTACGGAGGAGTTTTAGGAACACTTTCGAATATAACAGAGGATGGATTTGCTCCTTGTGCTTTTCATTCGTTTCCTTCAACTTTAAAAAATGATGGTATTTCGGGGGATTACGGGCCAGGTTTTTACGGTTATGCAGTAAATTCTTCAACTTTTATTACGCATGACGAGGAGTTCGGTTGGCTTGCTTTTGGCGGGAACTTGAATGAAGATGATGGTGTTGTTAATGTGGAACTGACTACAGCGGCAAAATCGCGTGTTTTTATTTCGCCGCTAAAATTATGGCTAACGCTCGAAGCCGGAGAATTTAAGTCGGTTTCCTATAATCAAAATAACGGCGAGGTGAGTTTCGAGTTAAAAGAAGCAAATGACTTTACACCCAAAGCCTATTTAAAAATAGAAAGTTTTGGAGATAGTGAGCCTAAACCAGAATCTTATTCAAAAAACGCACGGAATCTTTATGAAATTCAGTTAGAGGATTCGCCATTAAAAGTAAATCTTAACTAGAAAAAATGAATAGTTTCATGTCACGTATTATTTTAAGTTTTGTACTTTTTTTTGTCTTGGAAACACAGGCCCAGGTAACAAGGGAAGACTATGCACGCGCTGATTCGGTGATGAAACTGTCGGACCTTGTTTATAACCAGGTTTCAAATGTGAACTGGATTGATTCTACTCCAATTTTGTGGTACGTAACCAAAACCAGAAACGGTGTGGAATATACTTTTGCAGATGCTCAAAAGAAAACCAAAAAATCGGCATTTGATACTGAACGGCTGGCTGAAGCAATTAACAAACTTCTTGATAAAAAAGAAACAAAACAGTCTCTTCGTCTGGGCGATTTAAAACCGGGAACCCGAAAAAACAGCTTGCAATTTTCGTATGATAATGCTTTCTGGACATTTAACACAAGAGATTATACGCTTCAAAAAGATTCAGTTATAAAACCACAGAAACGTCGGGGATACTGGGGAGGTTCTTTTGATGAACTGGGGAACGATCCTGTACCTTCTCCGGATAGCGTTTGGACAGCTTTTATCAAAAACTACAATGTTTATGTAAAAGACAAAGATGGGAAAACACACCGGTTAAGTTACGATGGTTCGCCGGGCGAGTACTATTCATCCTACTTTTTCTGGTCTCCTGATTCTAAAAAACTGGCTGTTAATAAGGTTCGGAAAAATGAGCCGCGCGAGATATTTTTTGTAGAATCGGCACCCGATTCACAACTTCAACCTGAGTTGCACAAACGAAATTATCTGAAACCCGGCGATGCTCTCCCCATTAAACATCCATCGTTGTTCGATGTGGAAAACTTAAAACAAATTCCGCTAGATAGCAAAGCTTTTGAATTTCAGTATAGTCTTTCCAATCCGAAATGGAATAAAGTAGGATCCGCGTTTACTTTTGAATACAACCAACGGGGGCATCAGGTTTATCAGGTTGTAAATGTAGATGCAGAAACAGGAAGAACACAAGTTATCATTGAGGAAACAAGCAAAACGTTTATCGATTACAGTGGCAAGCGCTATCGCTACGATTTGGAGGACAGCAATGAAATAATTTGGGCCTCGGAACGAGATGGCTGGAATCATTTGTATCTGTTTGATTCGAATACAGGCAAACTAAAAAAACAGATAACCAAAGGAGAATGGGTGGTTCGTGATGTATTGCATGTGGATAAAAAGAACGAGACAATTTATTTTTATGGTTCTGGCAAAAACGACGATGAAGATCCCTATTTTAAACATTGTTACAAGATTCATTTTGATGGCAGCGGACTACTGGATTTGACTCCTGAGAAAATGGAGCATGATGTCACTTTTTCAAAAAACTTCGATTATTTTACGGATACCTATTCAACAGTTGAAATTCCTCCTGTAACCGTTTTGCGCAATGCTGAGGATGGCCAAGTAGTTTTAGAGCTGGAAAAAGCAGATATTGATGACCTAAAAGAAAAGGGATGGATTGCACCGGAGCCTTTTGTCGCAAAAGGGCGCGATGGCAAAACAGATATATGGGGAAATATTTATCGTCCAACAAATTTTGACAAAAATAAGTCTTACCCGGTTATCGAATACATTTACGCAGGACCGCAAGGTTCGTTTGTACAGAAAAGTTTCCGACCTGTTAGTTATACATTTTCGGGACTGGCCGAACTGGGATTTATCATTGTTCAAATGGATGGAATGGGAACCTCTAACCGTTCCAAAGCTTTTCACGATGTTTGCTGGAAGAACCTGAAAGACGCAGGTTTTCCCGATCGTATTCTTTGGATGAAAGCTGCGGCAAAGAAATACAAATACATGGATATTGCTCGTGTTGGTATTTTTGGCGGATCAGCCGGCGGACAAAATGCATTGGCGGGTTTACTTTTTTATCCTGAATTCTATAAAGCAGGTGCTGCTTCCTGTGGATGCCATGACAACCGAATGGACAAAATGTGGTGGAATGAGCAATGGATGGGCTATCCTGTTGGTCCTCAGTATGAAGAATGTTCCAATGTGGTAAATGCAAAAAACCTGCAAGGCCGTCTTCTGTTGATTGTCGGAGAGGTGGATGATAATGTCGACCCGGCTTCTACCATGCAGGTGGCCGATGCACTGATTAAAGCAAAAAAGGATTTCGAACTCGTTGTCCTTCCTGGTGTAAATCACACTTTGGGCGGTGAATATGGCGAGCAAAAACGCCGCGATTTTTTTATACAAAATCTGTTAAACAAAAAAACTCCTGACTGGAATACGGTACCGAAATAAAATACATTCAATAAAAAAATGAAAAAACCTGTCTTTAAAAAAATAGTAACTTTTCTTTTGGTAATTTTTGCGGGAAGCTTTTTCGCGTTGGAAATGCTGGCCGGTACTCCAATTGAAAGAAATAAAAATAGCGATGGAGAATATCTAATTTCTGCACCTCCTGAAGAATTGAATCTAGATCCTTTTTATAAAAAATATGCTAAGGTGAACGGGATTCATATAATGAGTTCTAACCGGGTACCTGATTCAGCATTTGTAGTGGCTTGCGCGATAGTTGATTTTATGACCGGCGGACTTCCTGAACCGGTGTTAAATCAAATGGTTAAGCTGAAAACAAGAGTGGGTATTATGGCACGTTATGAAGGAACCACTGATATTCCCGAACACGCTTATTTGGTTAACGATACCATGTTAAACTGGGATGTACGTGCGAGAGGCTTAGGTGGAACAGTACATTTGCCCTTAACTACGTGTGCAGAAGAAAATTTGCTTTGCTATCAGATTGATAAATACTACGCTGAGGATATTTTAATTCACGAGTTTTCCCACACCATTCATGGCGTTGGAATCATGCCCATCGATTCCGCTTTTAACGGTTTGTTGCAGGAAAAACTCGATGCAGCTATAGCACAGGGGAAATACAAAAATACATACGCCGCAACCAATATTTGGGAATATTGGGCTGAAGGAGTACAAAACTGGTTTAATGTAAATGCCGAAGTGAAACAGCCTGACGGAAAACATAATTGGGTAAATACACGGGAAGACATGAAAAAATACGATCCGGATTTGTATGAGATTGTAAGTCGCTATTTTCCCGATTCTGAAACAAGTCCTTCTTGTCACGGTGCAGCGAATTTATATATCGAATAGGTCGGGTTTTTTGCTCAGGTGAAATAACGAAGAGCGATGGAATATTGATTTAAGTTCGGATTTATTTATAAGTTGATTTCTAATTGAAGACGGGGTGATTTTTCATCCCGTTTTGTTTTTAAGCAAAAAAGGAGTCAATTTTGACTCCTTTTTTATATTATCATTTGAAATATTTCTATCCGGCTTTTAAGCGTTGACTTGAGCGGAGTAATTTTTCCTCGGCATATTCTTTCGAGATTGTAAGCACATCTATCTTTTCCGAGGGAGAGTCAAACATCGCATCATTCATAATACTTTCGCAAATCGAACGCAATCCTCTGGCTCCCAGTTTGAATTCAACTGCTTTTTCAACTATAAAATGTAAAGCATCTTCCTCAAATTCGAGTTTAATATCATCAATCTGGAATAATTTTTTGTATTGTTTTATAACCGAGTTTCTGGGCTCTGTTAAAATTCTTCGTAAAGCTTCCGCATCAAGTGGATCCAGATGAACCAAAACCGGTAAACGTCCAATAATTTCAGGTATTAATCCAAATGATTTTAAATCCTGAGGTGAAATATACTGTAAAAGATTTTCACGTTCAATTCTGTCTGTTTCCTTGGCAGCACTATAGCCTATTACTTTTGTATTTAAACGGTTTGCGATTTTTCGTTCAATACCATCAAACGCTCCGCCGCATATAAACAATATATTTTTGGTGTCAACCGGTATTAATTTTTGTTCCGGGTGTTTACGTCCGCCCTGGGGAGGAACATTAACAATTGACCCTTCCAGTAGTTTTAACAGCCCTTGCTGAACGCCTTCTCCTGAAACATCACGGGTTATCGACGGGTTATCACTTTTACGCGCTATTTTATCAATTTCGTCAACAAATACAATTCCACGTTCAGCTGCCTCAACATTATAATCAGCGGCCTGTAAAAGCCGTGTCAGTAAACTTTCAATGTCTTCGCCAACATATCCCGCTTCTGTCAGTACGGTTGCATCCACAATTGTGAATGGCACGTGCAACATTTTTGCAATGGTTCTCGCCAGTAATGTTTTTCCTGTGCCTGTTTCTCCAACAAGGATAATATTGGATTTTTCTATTTCCGTTTCATCATCATCAAAAGGTTGGGTAAGCCTTTTGTAATGGTTATAAACCGAAACCGAAAGAATTTTTTTTGCCTGGTCTTGTCCTATTACATACTGGTCGAGAAATTCTTTAATCTCTTTGGGTTTCAGTAATTTTGCCCCGTCGAGGTCAAAAGAACTGTCTTTTTTTATTTCTTCCTGAATAATGGAGTGCGCTTGTTCGGCACAACGGTCACAAATATGTCCGTCGATACCCGCAATCAGAAGATTAACCTCTCTTTTCTCGCGGCCGCAAAAGGAACACTTATCCATTTTATCTTTACCTGCCATCTTTAATTATTTCGAAGTAAAATTTCGTCGATCATTCCGTATTTTACTGCTTCTTCCGAAGTCATCCAATAATCCCTGTCGGAATCCTTTTCAACTTGTTCATACGATTTTCCGGAATGTTCAGCAATAATCATGTATAGTTCTTTTTTAATTTTTAATATTTCACGCGCCGTAATTTCAATGTCGGAAGCTTGTCCTTGTGCTCCTCCCATCGGCTGGTGAATCATGATTCTTGAATGTTTTAACGCAGAACGCTTGCCTTTTGTTCCGGCTGTTAATAAAACAGCACCCATCGAAGCTGCCATTCCTGTACAAATGGTTGCTACATCTGCCGTTATATATTGCATGGTATCGTATATTCCAAGGCCGGCGTGTACTGATCCTCCCGGGGTGTTAAAATAAATCTGAATGTCTTTCGACGGGTCTGTCGACTCCAGAAATAGCAATTGAGCCTGAATAATATTGGCAACAGTATCGTCAATCGGTACGCCCAAAAAGATAATCCTGTCCATCATCAATCTTGAGAATACATCCATGGATGCAACGTTTAACTGACGTTCCTCAATAATTGTCGGAGAAATATAACTCCCGTACATTGAGGAATATCTTTCCATTGTTAAACTGCTTATCCCTTTATGTTTTGTTGCGTATTTTTTAAATTCGTTATGGTCTTTCATGATAATAAAACTAATATAAAAAAAATAACTTTGTAATACTCGTTTTAATAACGGGTTACAAAGTTACAAAAAAGTTTTTTGCTGAATGTTTCAGCAAACTTTATTTCATCATTTCATTAAATTCTTCCTGCGAAATTTCTTTTTCCTGAATATTGACTTTTTCTTTTACAACCTCAATAACTTTGTCTTCATAAAGTTTTTTGTAAATGCGTTCGCTTTCTTCAGGTTTCTCCATTATCATCTTTGCAAACGATTCCAGCTGTTCTGCAGGAACATCGTGGATGCCATACTGACTGTACTGTGCACGCGCCATTTGTTTGGCAAAATCCTGTGTCTCTTCAGGTGTAACTTTTAACTCGTTTTCTTTGATTATCGAATCTTTAATTAACTGCCACTGCAAATCTTTGATAAAATATTCAAATTCGTTTTCAATTTGTTCCTCAGTAACGTCTTTATTATCCTTGTTCGCTGCAATCAACCAGCGTTTAAGAAAGGTCTCGGGAAGTTCAACTTTTATTTTTTCAAGCAGTGTGTCGCGTGTGTCAACTGTAAATTTCTGATCAGAAGAATAAACCAGATTGGCTGCTATTTCTTCTTTTATTTTATTTCTGAAATCTTCAACGGTATTAATTTCTGTTTCTTCACCGTACACTTTTTTGAATAACTCCTCGTTTATTTCCGCTTTTTCAAACTGAAGAATTTCGGTGATGGTAAACTTGAATTCGCTGTTTAGTTCGTCTGCTTCCTCGTGTTTTATGTTTAACATGTGGCCCACTTCGTGGCGGTTGTCAAAAGCCTTTACCGGGTCGAAAACCAAAGTGTCGTCTTTTTTCCGGCCAACAAAAGCATTTTTGATTTCTTCATCTTTAATCATGTCAACTCCCAAAAGAACACCTGTGGGCTGGATTCCATCTTCAACCGGCTCTCCGTTTTCATCCAGCTGAACAAAATCACCGCGTACCGAACTGTTATCCTTTACTTCTTCAACCGGAACATTTTGTCCCAATTGCGATGCTACCATGTCAACCTGTTGGTCGATCATTTCTTCTGAAACAGCAATTTTGTAGTAGTCGTATTTACTTCTTTTGTCAAGCGTAACTTTAACTTCCGGTGCCAAAGCAATGTCAAAGACAAATTCAAAATCTTCATCTGTATCCCAGTTGATGCTTTTTTGCTGTTCTTCGTTTGGAAGTGGTTCTCCCAGAATGTTCAGTTTTTCTTCAACCAGGTATTTAGATAAACTTTGCGAAAGGACTTTGTTTACCTCTTCTACAAGAACCGCAGTTCCAAATCTTTTTTTAATAAGTCCTGCCGGAACTTTCCCCGGTCTGAATCCGGGAACAGATGCTTTCTGACGGTAATCTTTTAACGTATCGTTAACAGCTTTTTCATAATCAGCTTTTTCAATCCCAACTTTAAGTACCGCATTTACATCGTCGATATTTTCCCTGGTGATGTTCATAATTGATAAAAATTAAATTCAAATGCCTGTATGTAAATAACCGCCAACACTTACCTGTAAAGGAAGGTCGGCGGCTTTTTATTTGTGCGGACGAAGGGACTCGAACCCCCACGCCGTATGGCACTAGATCCTAAGTCTAGCGCGTCTACCAATTCCGCCACGTCCGCAAATTGCGGCGCAAATGTAATTATTTTTTTTTAATAGGAAAAATAAATTGCAATAAGTTGAAGGTTCTTTTTATGTTGATATATGTGTGTGATTTTTATTTTGTTATGATTTCTTTTATTGATACTGAGAGGTGTTTCTTTTCGACAGGTTTATATTTTATGGGATGATATAAAACATCTTTGTTCGTGCGGATATGACGTTTTTAATAAGTATTTTCGATAGCAAAATCATAATACCAAACATATTAAAACCAAAAATCATGTTTAAAATTAAGCCTCAGTACATCATCTTATTGTTTTTTTTGATGATCGGAAATGTTTTGTTTGCCCAGGAATTACCTAAATTTAAATTTGGGAAAATTGGCAAAGAAGAATTGGAAATTAAAACTTGTAATATTGACACCTCTGCACATGCTTTTTTCCTTTTTGATGTTGGTGAATCCCGCATTGAGTACACACAGTCAATAGGTTTCCAGATAAAATTTACAAGGCATTGTGCGATTAAAATTTTGACAAAATCGGCTTATGACTATGCAAGTTTTAAAATACCTGTTTATGAAGCGTCATCGAGTCGTGCAGAAGAAAAGGTTACTAAAATAAAGGCGGTAACTTATAATCTTGAAGAAGGGAAAGTCAGAGAGACCGACCTGGATAAAAAAGATATTTTTACAGAAGAGGAAGATGAGAACTGGAGTAATGTAAGTTTTACGATGCCTAACGTTGTAGAAGGTTCTGTGATTGAAGTTGAATATTCTTTAGCATCCGATTTTTTGTGGAATCTACCGATGTGGAGGTTTCAATATGAAATTCCGTCGAAATGGAGTATCCTGGAGACTACTATTCCGGAATATTTTAATTACAGTAAAGAAATGAAAGGTTATGTCCCCTTATATGCCCAGGAAAGCGCATCGAAAAACGATAAAATTATTTTTAACACTATTACCAGGCAATCAAACGGAGGTTTTAGCGGCGTATCTCATCAATACAGCAACGACCAGGTTGATTATATTTGCTATTCTGAAATTTTTGCATCAAAAGATATTCCTGCCTTTAAAAGTGAAGCATATATTGATGCGATAGAAAATTACACCTCGGCTATTATTTTTGAATTACAGTCAACAAGATTTCCGAACCAACCGGTAAAAACATATACAACTACCTGGGAGGAAATTGGGAAAAGCCTGATGCAGGATGATGATTTTGGGAAACAACTAAATGCTGTTAAAGCAGCCAAAGATATTGTTGCAGAATTGGGGTTGGATGGACTATCAAATAGGGAGAAATCAAAAAAAATATTTGAGTACGTGAAGAATTCAACAACATGGAATGAAGGATATACCAAATTTTGCAGCAACGTGAAACAGGTTTTTAAAGAAGGAGTGGGAACCAGTGGTGATATTAATATGATGCTGATTAATCTTCTTGACGCTGCCGGCATAGAAGTGCACCCGGTTTTACTTAAAACGAGATATGCCGGAAAATTGCCTGTCTTTCACCCTTCGTTATCGTCACTCAATTATCTCATAGCAGCAGTAAAAATTGATAGTGAAACTTATTTGCTTGATGCCACCGAAAAAGAAGTCCCCTTTGGATTAATTCCTGAAAGGTGCATAAACGATAAAGGTCTTTTGGTTTTTGATGATGGAAAATTTGAGTGGCTTGATTTGAGTTCAAAAAGTTACTCGACGCATACCGCCTTTGGAGAAATTGCCATCAATGAAGATGGGGAACTGGATGTAAAACTAAATAACAGGCGCAACGGATATCTTGCTTTCGACCGGCGACAGAGCCTGGATATGGACAAAGATGAAATTATTGAGAATTTTGAAAAAGACCATACCGGATTTTTTGTCGAAGATTACGAGATAACCAATTTGGATAAATACGAGGAATACCTTCAGGAAGAAATAATTGGAGCTGTTAGCGATAAAACTACCGTTGCCGGAGACATGATGTACTTTAATCCGTGCTTGTTTGAGAAATTCGATGAGAATCCGTTTAAGCTTGAAGAACGAAAATACCCGGTAGATTTTGCTTATCCGTTAAATAACAAATTAACATTTTCGTTTACTGTGCCCGAAAATTGGACGGTTGAAAGTATTCCTGAAAATATAACGATGGGATTGCCCGACAATGCAGGAAAATTCCTTTATAGTATTCAACAGATGGGAAACAGAATTATTTTTAACCAGTCGTTAACTATCTCCAATTCAATATTTCTCCCCCAGCAATACAAGAGTCTTAAAGAGTTTTTCAGGCTGCTTGTGGATAAGCAAAATGAACAAATTGTTTTGAAGAAAATTTAATCTTACCCAATATGAAAGTTATTCCCTTTTTGCTGCTTTTTTTATCTTTTATTGTTGGTAAGGCGAATGAGGTTTCGTTCGGGGCTTCATTAATTTCAGATTCTTTGATGGAAAATGCCAACGCTGTAATTCGCTACGACAGTATTTCTTATCATTTAATAAGCCCGGGAAAAGCTGTATTGAAGCGACATAAAGTAATTACTATTTTAAACGAACACGCCGAAGGACTAACAGAAATGTATGTTCTGTACGACAGAAACAGCAAAGTCACTTCTTTTTCCGGTGAAGTTTTGGACGCGCATGGAGAACGGATAAGAAAAATAAAAAAAAATGATATTACAGATAATAGTTTGGTTGGAAGTTATACACTTTTTCAGGATGACCGTTATTTGAGTTTTGACGGTTTACATCATTCTTATCCTTATACTATTGTTTCCGATTATGAGATTGCGTATGACGGAATTGTTAGTATAAACCGGTGGATGCCCATTCCCACTTATAAGGTCTCCGTTGAAAAATCGGTGTTTACAATTATTTCAGAAGATCATCAGAAAATAAATTTTAAACCGGTTAATCTACCACAGGAACCTGAGTCGGAGGAAAAAGAAAATTCTACTGTGTATCATTGGAGAGTCATCAACAAAAAAGCCCTGGAAAGGGAGCCTTACTCTCCTTCAGTTACAGAAATATTTCCTGTGCTATGGAGTACTCCCGAAAAATTTGAGTTTGAAAATACTTCCGGAGAGTTTAAAAGTTGGGATAGTTTTGGACAATGGAAATGGAATTTGATTGAAGGAAGACAGGAGGTTTCCGAGAAGACAAAAAATGAAGTTTTGGAACTCATCAGGAATGCAACAAACGACAAAGCAAAAGCCCGGTTGATTTATGAATACTTTCAAAACAAGACACGTTATATCAGTATTCAGTTAGGAATCGGGGGGTGGCAACCTTTCCCGGCCCTGGTTGTTGACGAGGTCGGTTATGGAGACTGTAAAGCGCTATCGAACTACATGATTGCACTTTTGAATATAGCTGGTATTCATTCAATATATTCCGTAATCGGAAATGGAGATTCAAAAATAAAGTTTCCCGATTTTCCATCCATGGGGCAGGCAAACCATGTAATTGTTTGTGTTCCTTTTGAAAGCGATACAACCTGGCTGGAATGCACAAGTCAGGAGTATCCTTTTGGTTATATCGGCACCGGCAATAACGACAGATACGTACTTTTAGTTACCGAACAGGGAGGGAAGCTTGTAAAAACACCGTCGCTGGATAAAGATGTAAATCTGCAAATCAGGAAAGCCGAAGTAAAATTGGATAGCGAAGGAAACGCGAAAGCCATGGTGTCAACAGAGTTTTCGGGTTTGCAGTATGGTAACCGGAATTTTATTCTGAGCGAAAGTAAAGAGGAGCAACAAAAATGGTATTTGAAAAATATGGATTTCAATTCTCCGAAATTAAATTCTTTTAGGGTTCAGGAAAAAAATCATAATTCACCTGTAGTCGAAGAAGAATTGGATTTATTTTTGCCTTCTTATTCAACCGTTTCGGGAACAAGGATGTTTTTAAAACCAAATCTTCTGAATTCGTTTTCGAGACCACCTAAAAGAGTAAGAGACCGAAAATTTCCTTTTGAAAGGGAATTTGCATACACTGATATTGATTCTGTTATTTATACTATTCCCGACGATTTTGTTTTGGAATCTTCGATGAACGACACTTCTCTTGATACTGAATTCGGTGCATACAGTATCAGTGTTAAAATTGATGAGAGCAGTTTGGTGTATGTACGCAAGGTAATTATGAACAAAGGACACTGGCCGGCAGAGAAATATGAAAATTTCCGGTCGTTTTTAAACCAAATGTATAAACTGGATCAGGGAAAAGTGGTTTTTGTTAAAAAGTGAGCTCTATTTCCACTCCACTATTGTTCCCCGTTTGTCATCCTGAAGTTCAACCGGAATATCTTCCCTTATTTCACGCCAAAGCAGGTTGATAAGTTTATGTTTTGCAAAATGCCTTGAATAAACCAGACTTACTTCACGCAAAGGTTTGAAATTAGTAAACGACTTTACATTATTGGCCCGTTGTGGCGACATCCCGTCTTTAGCCAATTCAGGAATCAACGTGATTCCACCTTCTCTGTCCACAATATTCATTAGCGTTTCCAACGAGCCGGCTTCAAAATGGAAAGGAAGTTTACTGTCGGTCGTTCCTAAAAATGAACAAAGATTAATCACCTGGTCGCGGAAACAATGTCCGTCACTCAGCAACCAAATTTCAGGTGTTGCTATGTCTTTTAAAGTAATTTCTTTTTGTTTATGAAGTTTATGACCTGCATTGGCATAAATCAGCATTTCTTCGTAGAAAATTGGTTTTTCGTTTATTTTATCCTCTTTTAGTGGCGTAACCAGAATTCCAACGTCAATTAAATCTTTATTAAGGAGTTCTACAATATTTTCAGTTGTTTGTTCTACAACTTTAATAAAAATATTGGGATACTTTTTTTTGTATTTTCCAATAAAAATGGGTAAAAGATATGGAGCTAATGTTGGAATTATACCCACGCGCAATAAACCGGAAACCTGATTTTTGTGGTCCTTAACAATATTATTTATTTCATCGGTTTGTTTCAGAACAACACGCGCCTGTTCAATAATTCGCTGGCCTACATCAGTTGGTATGAGAGGTTGTTTGCTCCGGTCAAAAATGATTATCTCCAAATCTTCTTCCAGCTTTTTAATTTGCATGGAAAGTGTGGGTTGAGTAATAAAACAATGTTCGGCTGCCTTTCCAAAATGCCGGTAGGTATCAACCGCAACAATGTATTCCAATTGGGTTAAGGTGATCATGGCGCGTTATTTTGTTTTAAAATTAGAAATAATCCATGAAATAAAGCGCCTATTGACTATAATTTAGGAAGAAAGCAGTTATTTCTTAAAGTTTGTCGATACCACTCAAAAGAGGCAACGCCTAACGCATGAGAAATATTCATCGATTTACAACCGCCGGGCATTGGAATATAAATTTGTAGTTCACTTTTATTGATAATGTTTTCAGGTAAACCATGAGATTCATTTCCGCCCAGCAAAATCATTTTTTCAGGAAGTTCAACTTCGTAAATATTTTTGGAATTTTCACAGGTCTCCAAAACAACAAATCGATACCCGCCTGAAATTACGGATGAGAATTTTTCTTCGTTTATAATTTCCCAGGATTGTTGTTCAAAAGAAAAACCTGCTGTTTTTCTGATTTTTGATTCGCGTTTCTGAATCTTATCATCGATAAAAAGAACCCTTTCCGCACCTAGGTTATGTCCCATTCGAATAATATGCCCCATGTTGTTTGGGTTGCTGATTTTCCAGCTCGCAACGATTAATTTGTATGACTCGCTGAGCGGTTCAACCGACTGTTTTTTAAAAAAATTGACCGAATTAGTAATCATTGTAGCCTTTGTTTCGTTATTCAGATAAAATAGTAATTTTGTGCAAAACAATAAAAAATGAGGTTTAAATTTCCTGTTATCGCGTTTTTTTTACTTGCTGTTTTTGTTGCATGCGGACCATCGGACGAAGAAAAAGCAAGGGTGAAACTTAACCTGGCTAAATCGTTACTGGAGAAGAATGACACTGTCGGTGCTTTGCTTCACTTAGACAGTATTCCGAAATTATATCCTGAAGCGATGTATTCTGCCAATGCTGCCAAGAATCTGGCGAGTGAGGTTGGTTTTGATTTGCTTCAAAAAAAGGAAGCAGAACTGGATTCGGTAAAAGTACAAATAGTTGATCTGGAAAAAGGATTTAAAAAAGAAAAGACACAATTCGACAGGTACACACAATACATTCATAAACGTCAAACTTTTGAACGCGCCTGGGATCGTTCGTATATTCAGGTTCATCTTGATGAGCGGGGAGAAATTTACTTAAGTAGCAATTATTACGGAGATCACTGGTTGAACCATGTAGCTTTGCGGGTGTATGATCAGGGAGACGATGCCAAAACAGATACCATCCCTCTGGGAGATGTAAACAACCACCACAGCGATTTTATGGAGCTAAAATGGGAAAAGGTGTCGTACCGAAATGGCAAATACAACGACGTGCTGGAGTTTATATCCGGTAATGTTGACCGGCGCCTGAAAGCTGTTTTCCTTGGGAAAGAATACTATTACATTATCCTTGAAACCTATGACAAGGAAGCCGTTCGTGATGCACTGGCACTTTCAAAAGCGATTAAGCGGCGCAGCAAGTTGGAAGCGGAAATTAAGGGATTGCAGAGCCGGCTGCAAATCAATTAAATTATTTCCTCGACATTTTCGGGAGGATTTGCCAAAACAGCTTTGTTGCCGTTCACTACAATCGGACGTTGAAGCAATCTCGGGTGTTCAGCCAGCACTTTTATCCATTCCTCATCCGAAAGATTTTTGCCTTTGTAGTTTTCCTTGTATTCTTTTTCCTGTGTGCGAACAAAGGTGACAGGTTTTTCTCCGGTTTTCGAAATAATTTCTTTTAACTCTCCTTCAGTAAGTCCATCGATGAGGTATTTTTTTATTTCAATATCGTATCCCTTTTCTTCCAAATATTTTAGCCCTGCCCGACTTTTGGCACAGCGTGGATTATGATATATTTTCATGACGATATGGTGTTTGCTTTTTATAAAATTATAATAGTCTTCTTGTGCACGATATTTTTTTCCGGGAGTTCCTGTATTGTATTTATTTAATAATTCCGGGTCCAGAATACGGGCTTTTACATTGTCTTTTAATTGAATTTGAAGCATTTCCTTTAGTTCCGTTTTAATCTCTTTATCGTAAATCGGGCAGGCTACTTCAATTCTCCTGTTCAGGTTTCGTGGCATCCAGTCGGCCGAAGAAATAAACATTCTTTCGTTTCCGCCATTTCCAAACAGAAAAATACGCGAATGCTCCAGGTATTTATCAACTATGCTTATCGCTGAAATGTTTTCACTCAGCCCTTTTATTCCCACCTGCATGCCAAAAATACCGCGGACAATCAATTGAATTTTTACTCCCTCCTGATTTGCCTGATACAATTTTTTCATCATGCGTGGGGCAATAAGGCTGTTCATTTTTAAAATCATCCAGGCTTTTTTCCCTTTTCGGGCGAGTTCTATTTCGCGATCGATACATTCGTTGAAAAAATCGCGCATGTAAAAGGGGCTTACAATCAGATGCTTGTAGTTGAACTGTTTGTAGTTGTGTTTGAAAAATTCGAACACTTTTTCCACTTCATCAGCCAGCCGGGGATCTGATGTCATTAGCCCCTCGTCAGCGTAAACCCGTGCAGTTCCTTCATGAAAATTGCCGGTACCAATGTATGCGTAGTTTTTGTATGTGTTATTTTCTTTACGTTTTACCCAGGCCAGTTTACTGTGTACTTTCATTCCGGGTACTCCGTTAATTACATTGGCTCCTTCTTCCTGCAGCTTATTCGACCAGAAAATGTTAGCCTCTTCATCAAAACGCGCCTGGAGCTCAATTACAACGGTAACTGCTTTTCCGTTCCGGATTGCATTCAAAAGTGCATTAACTACTTTCGAATTAGATGCCACACGGTAGATTGTAATTCCAATTTCCTTTACCTGTGGGTCAATTGCAGCCTCGCGCAAGAAGTCGATAAAGTGATTAAATGTTTGGTAAGGATAATGTAACATCACATCTTTCCTGCGAAGAATTTTCAGAACACTTGTATTGGGTCGTAAATCTTTATGGAGAAAAGGTGGCAGCTTCGGATAATAGTGTTTTTTCTTTCCAATTTCCGGAAATTCCATAAAGTCCTTATGGTTGTGGTACCTCCCACCGGGAATGGCATTTTCCTCAGCATCAATTTTTATCTTTTTGAAAATAAAATTTCTCAAATCATCGGGCATTTCGCGATCGTAAAGCAGACGTACAGGTTTGCCGGTTTTTCTTTTTTTGAGACTGTGGCTCATTTTTTCCATAAAACTTTTCGAGATATCATCGTCGATATCGAGTTCTGCATCCCTTGTGATTTTTATGGTGTAAGCTTCATGAACATCATAATCGAAATAGAAAAATAAATCATTCAAACAAAACCTGATGACATCGTCGAGCATTATCACATATTTCTTTTTGCCGTTTTTGGGCAATACAAGAAACCGCGGCACCGATCTGCCGGGTATCCGAATCAGAGAATAAGCGTAATCCTCCGGGTCTGATTTTTGGGAAAGTTTAACGGCAAGGTATGCTGAGCGGTCGCGCAAGTAGGGAAACTTATTTTTTTTGTTCAGCATTATCGGAACAAGGTTGGGGAGCACCGTTTCGTAAAAATATTTTTTTACAAAAACACCATGCGCATGGTTGAGTTCTTTTTCGTTTATAAGGAAGATATTATTTTCCCTGAGTTCTTCAAAGATATTTTTGAAAATCTCCTGAACCTTGTTTTGCTGAGAAATAACAATTTCCTGAATTTTGTCATGCAAATCCCTTGGAGTGTAATTTCCAAGTAAATTTTCTTCATCTTTTCCCAAATCGACCATTCTTCGGACAGTCGCCACACGTACCCTGAAAAACTCATCAAGATTGTTTGAGAAAATACCAATAAACCGGATGCGTTCAAATAAGGGTGTATTCGGATCCTCAGCTTCCTGTAAAACCCGCTCATTAAACGAAAGCCAACTTATTTCCCTGTTTGTGAAATGCTGATCTGAATACATTTTTATAAAACTTATTGGTAACTTTTCGAATATCAGAAAACCTGATGAAATTTCAAACAAAAAAGAGATTTATAAAACTATTCTCCTCCAAATTGCATAAGATAGGCTTTTATAAACCCTTCGAGTTCACCGTCTAAAACGGCATCTACATTTCCGGTTTCATAACTGGTACGTATATCTTTTACCATTTTGTAGGGTTGCAAAACATACGATCGGATTTGAGAGCCCCATTCAATTTTCTTTTTTTGTGACTCAATTTCCATGGTTTTTTCGCGGCGTTTACGAAGTTCCAATTCGTAAAGTTGAGATTTTAACAAGCGAAGGGCATTCTCCTTATTCCCCAGTTGCGAGCGGCTTTCTGTATTTTCAATAATAATTCCCGACGGTGCATGTCGTAAACGTACGCCGGTTTCCACTTTATTTACATTCTGCCCGCCTGCGCCGCCACTTCGAAAAGTATCCCAGGTAATGTCTGTCGGATTAACTTCAATTTCAATGCTGTCGTCGATTAACGGGGCGACATACACCGATGTGAATGAAGTCATACGTTTATTTTGTGCATTAAACGGAGAAAGCCGGACAAGCCGGTGAACACCGTTTTCGCTTTTTAAATATCCGTAAGCATAATCGCCTTCAATTTCGAGTGTGCAGCTTTTTATTCCAACTTCATCACCGGGCTGCATATCCGAAATTTTGAGTTTGTAGCCATTTTGCTCCGCCCAACGGGTATACATACGAAAAAGCATATCTGCCCAGTCGTTGCTTTCAGTTCCACCGGCACCGGCATTTATTTTTAAAACAGCCCCCAGACGATCCTCTTCGTTCCGAAGCATATTTTTGGCTTCAAGTTCTTCTATTTTTTCGAGGGTGTCTGCAAATGCTTTATCGGTTTCTTCTTCGGTCGCTTCTTCCGCCTCGAAAAATTCATATAAAACCAGAAAATCTTCAACCGCCTGGTTTACATTTTTGTACCCGTCAGTCCACACTTTTATCGTGCGGATTTTTTTCATTTGGGCTTCGGCTTCTTTTGGATTATTCCAGAAATCCGGATCCTGTGTTTTGAGTTCTTCTTCCTGTAGCTGAATTAGTTTTGCATCGTAGTCAAAGATGCCTCCTCAGCGCATCCCGGCGCTCTGTAATGTCTTTTACCTGTTCTTTTAAAATCATCTGTTTTCTCTCTTTCTTTAATTGGAATGCAAAGGTAACAAGAATTTCTTGCGAATAAGAATCCTTAAAAACAGATTTTTGTCCAATGCTAAAATGTTTCTTTAATTTGTTTGTAATTATCAAAAATTTTGTCGGCCCCCGCTTGGGCAAGTTCTTCTTTTTTAAATGATGTTGTTAATGCATATACTTTGCAGCCTGCTTTTTTCCCGGAAATAATTCCATTGGGCGCATCTTCAATAATAACACAGTTTTCCGTTTTTGTTTGCATTATTTCCAACGCTTTCAGGTAGGGTGCCGGATGCGGTTTGTGATATTTTGTTAAATCAGCCGAAACAATCTGGTCGAAAAGAGAAAGAATACCAAGGTGTTTGTCAATGTTTTTTAATTCCTGATCGGTGGACGAGGTAACCAGGGCTTTGCGAAAGTTTTTGTTTTTGATAAATTCAAAAAAGTCAAAAAAACCTTCAACAGTTGGCAATTCAGGAAGGAAATCAGCGAGGATTTCCTGGCGTTTTACCTGAAGCAAAGCATAGGGGCGGTGCTGCGGATCCAGGTGTTCCGAAACGTAAATAAAAAATTTGTCTTCCGGCACACCTTTGAATTTGTCAAATATATCCTCCGGATATTGAATTTGAAAGGCATCCAAAGCCAGTGCTTTTGTTTTGCAGTGTAAAGGCTCTGAATTGATTATCACTCCGTCAAGGTCGAAAAAAATCGTGTCTGTCATTTATTTGAATTTTTAACGATTGAAATAAGCAGAGAGACCTTAAAATGTTCCCTAAGAACAGTTTGAGAATAGTGTTCACCTTCCCTGAAATTTGCTCTTTTGTTGTGCTTAATCCCTGTTTTCTTTTTTTACATATTATATTGGCATAAATTTGAAAAGGTTTGTTTCGCAGCTTATCAGTTGTTTCAATTGTTTATTTTGCTCTTTTCAGGCCATAATCTCCTAATTTTTTCTCCTACTATGAATTTTAAAAGAACAGTTTTATACCGTGTTTGGTTTCAAATGTGTCTTTGTGCTTTTCTTTCCCTTTAACGTATCTTGTATTCTTTTTTGTTTTCCGGCATTTCGTTTTCCAAATTTTTTACGATACGCTTTAGTGTTTTCTGAACGATAAGTCTGTGGAATGGTTTAACCGGGAAGAAATAGATCTTTCCAAAAATGTTATTGAATGTAACCGCCGTAGTGATTGATATTTTTGCTTCATTTATTTCTTTGTTTCCTGGTTCAAGTAATAATGACACTTTAAAATTCAGATGTTTGTCATCTTCTCCTAAAATAAATTCATTCTCAGACTTATCGAAAATCTTAAAAATTCCAAGTTGGTCGCCCGTTTTGTAGCTGATATTTTCTTTTGGTTTCTGGTTTTTTGTCTTTTTTTTTGAAGTTTTTAATCCAAATAATCCTGCAATTTTGTCCCTCACAGAAAGTAAAAAGCCAATCCATTTTGGGCCATTGTAAAGGAATAGATTTAAAATTTCGGATATTTTAATATTTAAATTTTTTGAGCATATCTGACTTTGGAAACTGTCAATGTAATCAAAAGTTTCTTCTTCCTTTTTTAATATGGATTGTCGGGGAATCTTGGTATTTTTTTTTATCATTTTTTGTTCGTTTCAAAGGCACTAATTCCGGGCCTTCAAGATTTTAATGTTAGTCCTGAAACTTAACAATTGTAGACGGCCTTATATACATTCGTTTTTTATAAAAATAAGAGGCATGGTTTTAGAAAAATATGATACTTTTTTTATAGCATTTGATGGAAAAGTGTATTGACTGAAGTAATTTTAAGTTTAAATGAGCTAAAAAATCATGTCAACGCCATATTCATATATCGGTGAATTAATTCAGGTTCAAAACCACGACTTTGGGTGTATCGGATAATCTGCCCCATTTTTTCAAACTTGCTTTTATTTTTTATTTTCCGCGCTTTTTCTTTCATGGTCTTTAGCAAAAGATCAATGTATTTTTTTTCATCAATTGATTCTAATCCGCTTTGAATGACGTCATCGGGCAGGCCTTTCATGCGGAGATAATATTTCATTTTTATCCGTCCCCATTTATTGATTTTGAATTTTTCGGCAACGTATGCGTTCACATATCGCTCGTCATCAATGTACTTTTCTTGTTTTAAATAATTCAGTATTTCAACAGCTTCGTCTTCGGTTAATCCAGCAGCAATAACTTTTTTGTAAATGTCGGGAGAACATTGCTCCGAGCGGCTACACAATGCCGCCATATTTGAAATTACCTGTTTTTTGTTTGTTTCTTCATTTGACATACGGATGCAGGATAAAATTAATTTAACTCTAATTTACAAAAAAAGTAAACCAAATGTAATTAATCTTTTCCCGGGTAAATTAGTGTCGGATCCGGCGGCGCGTTGGAATAATTGTATCCGCATGCATAAATTGTCCCTCTGTGGTCGATAAATAAGTAACTTTGCCGGTCGAAGAGAATTTGTTTTTCGAAGTTTTCAAAATCTTTTGTTTTCCAAATTCCGCCTCCCGGCGCCAGTACATAATAATCATCTCCAAACTTATGGTAACAATGTATGGAGGTAGTGCCATAAGCAACACTGGTGGAAAAAACTTTTCTGTACGTTTCCCCTCCGTTAACCGATTTATGCAGATTAAAACCATTTTGGTTTTGTGCGATTATTTCGTTTTCATCGGTAACAAACATTGTTGACGAGTATTCAGGAGTATTTATCGGCTCCCAGGAAAGCCCGTCGTTAGTGGTCTGAAGTATCTTCATATTATGATATGAAATTGCCAAATGGGCTGAATCAGCAAAAGAATAAATACGACCCAGTCTTTCCTGATTTTCAAGGCCGGCTGTATCTTTTTGCCAGGTGAGTCCATTGTCTTTTGAACAGTACACACCATAATCCTGTTTGTTTGCCCATATATAATCTTCCTTTGTAATTGTGAGTTCGTAGTTGTAGTGATTGTCAGGAATTGGATTTTCCAGTTCCGACCAGTTTTCTCCCCAATCTTCAGTTTTATATAAGGTCCCGCTCCAGCCTGCTACAAATATTTCTCCTGTTGTGTTTATTTCCAGCTCTTTTACGTTTGGATAGAAAGGAAAAGTAACCGGAGTCCATTTGTAAAATTTGTCAGTACTTTGATAAAGATGGCCGTTTGAAATTAACATCGATTTTTGAAGAATGGTATCGTAAACCATGTCCTGGATTCCCAAAAGAGGGGTGGAGGTAACTGAATTCCAGTCGTTCGTAAAATAGGCAGTAGCATACCACTCTGTTTCTGTCAGGTATTTTCCGTTCGAATCATAAAATGTTGCTTTTATTACCTGGTTGTTTGAATCGGTGCCCAGTTTCCATCTGGTAAATAATCTTCCTTGTGTGTTGGAGTTGAAGTTGGAATACAGAACCGGTTCATCAACTGTCCCTCCACCTTCAATCACGTCAAATTCTAATTTGAATGTATTGCCATTTTCCAGTAATACCGCCTGGTTGTCGAAAACAATACCAATACTGTCGGGGAGGTAATTTCCTGCTTCGGCTGATTGATAGTTTCCCGAAACACCAAAACCCAACCATTCTTGTGTTTCAGAGTTTGAAAGGGGATATTTTTCACAAGCACCGAGTATTATCAGCATTAAAACAAATAGTCCTGATTTTTTCATTTTTGTTTAGTTTTGAGGGGTTTGAAAAGTGAAACCTAACACAAAGGAATACGACGATGTCAGGATTTTTTGATTTTGGCCCGCATTAAGTTCTTTCGCGTATTCTTTATCAAGAATATCTTCAAATCCGAAAGCACAGTTAGCTCCAAAAAAGAGTTCTGTATTTTGCCATACAGGATATTCAAATCTTACTCCACCTGCAAATCCGAAATCGGCTTGCCTAAACCTTCCGTCTAAATTGTGATTGATGTACCTTTTTTGAATTGAATATTGTGTTGTGCCGGAATAGGTTTCTGTTATTTCTCCTTTAACCATTGCATTTTGCATAAAAGAATAATACAAGCCAAAATTTATTTTTTTTGAAAAAGTGCCTCCTAAATCAAATTCAAAAAGGAACGGGATGGTAACATAGTCAATATCAACCTCTGTTGATATTGGAACATAACTGTCACCTTCTTTGGGCTCCATGTATAAAAAGGTGTTGTCTCCTACATAATCCAATCCATAACCCTTTCTTTCGTACCAGGCACCTGAAATTATGGAAACGTTTTGGTCAAGAGTAAACCTCACTGAAACACCTGACGAAAAACCAAGGGAAGAGGAATATTGGTCGCGATATTTCGGGTTTGCGGTAGTTGAAAGTAATATTCCTGAGTGAGGAAGCAAACTAATATTGCTACGTGCAGAATCGTTTTTCTCATGTTTCTGATTTTTGGTCCCGGTAAATAATTTGTATCCAACGCCAAAGGTGATTTCTGTTGCTCCGTTTTTTCCCTCATTTTCATCCAAATACACTTCCTGTCCGTAGATAGTTTGAGCATTTAAACTCAATTCCAGCCGGTTGGAAACAGAATAATTTAACCCAGCCGACAAAATCCAGCCCCAGTCTGTCATTGGTGGCAATGATTCTTCACCATACTTATTGATAAACAAATCTTTGTCTTTGCCACGGTATTCGTCATTAACCAGAAAAGCGTAATAAGCACCTCCTCCTATTTCGAAATGTAGTTTTCCCTGTGTTTTAAATTTCAGCTGTAAAGGAAGTCGTATAAAATTCAGGCTTGTTTCCTCCGGATAGTAGTAATATCCTCCGGTTGGCGCTATGGAAGAGGGGCTCCGGTAACTGCTTGAACTGTAGGTCGTATGAAAATCGTCAGTGTAATAGTAATAATCGTTACTATCCCGGTTTTTGTATGTAAAAGAAACAAAATTGGTTCCCGACTGAAGCGTAAACCACTTGCCCAGAGAATACTTTACAAAAATACCATTTACAGGACCGGGGTTTGCCTGCCAGTTGTTATTGAAAATATCGCCACGGAGGTTGGAATAGTTAATTCCATTTTCTACTCCTAAAGTAAAATCCTGAGAAAATAAGATTGAATAAGAAAATAAGAAAAGAAAGCTTGTAAGGGTAATTTTTGTTTGCATCTGATTTAGTTTAGTTTGAAGATTATTATTCAGCGTAAATGGTTGCGTTAAAAATGTAAAATATAAACTTAAGTTTATTTCAGAAAAAGAGGTTGTCCAAAAAGTAAAATAAATTGAAATGAAACTTTCATTTTATAACCGGCTTTCGTTTTACCCCTCCAAACCTCCCCTGAAAAGGGAGGTTTAAAGTCCCCTACAGGGGATTTAGGGGTAAGAAACAAAGCGGTTACTTACGAATTGTAAGTTAATCCCATTATGAAATGACTTTTTGGGCAACCTCTTAATGAACCATATCAATAATAATGCTTTTATAGTTCGTCGTGAAATGAAGCTTCCGCTTTTACACCGGTAAAAAATTCTTCAAGTTCGGCCAGTGTGGTTTCAGTTTTTTGTACATCGCGTACTACTTTCCCTTTTTCCAAAATAACTATACGGGTACAAACATCGGCAACGTGGTCAAGGTCGTGACTTGAGATCATAAAAGTTTTTCCTTTTTCAGAAGCAGATTCTTTGATGATTTTCCGTAGTTTAAACTGCGATGTTGGATCGAGGTTGGCAAATGGTTCATCGAGGATTACAAGTTCAGGATTGCCCATCAGTGCGCCAACAACACCTGCCTTCTTCTGGTTTCCTTTGGAAAGATCACGAATAAATTTCTTTTTCCCGATAATTTCATCATTGAAAAAATCTTCAAATTCTTCGAGGAATTTTGCAATGTCGTTGGCGTTCATGTCACGCAGTTCGCCAATAAAGTTAAAATATTCATCGGGTGTAAGATAGCCGATGGTAAAACTTTCATCGATGTAGGCACTGGTCCGCGATTTCCATTCTTCCGATTTTGAAACCGGAATATTATCAATGGTTACATTTCCGTTGGAGGCACGAATTAAATCAAGTACCAATGAGAAAAATGTGGTTTTCCCGGCCCCGTTATTTCCTACAAGACCAAAAACTTCACCTTTTTCAATTTTTAATTCCGGAAGATCCAGAACAACTGTTTCTTTATACGATTTTTGTAAATTATTAACTTGTATCATGATGTTTAATTTTTCAGATTAAAATTTTCAAAATTTGGATTGCTTCGCTCCCTCTTTTGGAGGGGTGGGGCATCTAGCTCTTTTTATATGCCGCAATCATGCGGTGTTTTCTTTTTAAATATTCTTTTGTGAAATAGTCGATTAAACGTGGATGTAAAATAATCCCAATTAATCCGAGACTGCCTAAAACAATATAGGCTCCAATGTTTCCGATAGTCCATGAAAGTAATCCATAAACAGCCATTGGTCCAAATATAATAGGGAAAGCAATCAACCACTGTGTTGCACCCATGCCCTGGTAATTAAACATGCCGCGCTCATCAAGATTTATAGATTTTCGGCTATTTAGTCCCAGTGCAAATATTACAAACGAATTTACACCGATATTATAAAGCATTACTGCAAAATGAATATAAAGTACTTTGGGTGAAAGATACATGTAGCCCAGGGAAAGGAGGTAAAATATAATGTTGGTAACTGCCATCAGGAAAAATGCAGATTGTAATACCTGTTTCATTTTTACATTTTGGGCCATTAAAAAGGGGTAATATCTGCTGTGCCATGCCGGAAAAAACTGGCCGTAGGTCATGCTGAAAATTCCGGTCATAAACATTCCTCCAAAAGCCATGATAGCCTCGGGAATTTCCCTGACATCGGCATCCTGATAGATTATCAGTCCATAAAAGATAAAGAGGATTGACATGATAGCACTGGTTCTCGGACGTTTGTTTCGCGCGATCATTTTTACTTCCAGCGACAGCATTTTCCCGTATTCACCCACTTGATTCAGCCAGGAGAAATCGTAAGCTTTTGTTTCTTTTTTCTTTTGCGAAATTTCGTCGATATAAAACCGGTTAAGAAGATACCTGTTATTCAGCGTATAAAGTGCAATAATTGCAAGAGGAAAAACAACAACGTAAATCGGATTCCGGACTATAAGATCGAATAGTTTGCCAAAATTTGCGGTAATGTCAAATACCTCAAAATAATCTATCGCAAAAATACTGGCTGCCACTGTCAGGAACCCATAGAAAAACCAATCTGATTCGTTGGTTCGCCATTTAATATAAATGGCCAGAAAGTGATTTACAAAAATCATAAGAAATAAAGAGCCCAGCCAGGCAAATAAAACGGGAGTTTCCAGTTCATGTACTGCCGCCCGAAAGGTAAATGGCAGAAGTAAAAACAAGGGCAAAAAGTTAAAGAAATGCAATAACGATTTGTTAAGCATGTAACGCGCAATCCGTTTTCGTTTTACCGGGATAATCAGAAAAGGCTGAAATCCAAATGTTGGAAGATTTTGTACCATAATTCGGATAACCAACTCAAAACCTACGTAGATAAAAATGAGGGAGTTGAAAGCTGAAATTTGCGACTGATCCGGAAAATTTGCTGAAAGGTGTTCACTCAGGTTAAATCCCATTGCCAGTGCAACCAAAGAAAAGTAAAGCGCTAAAAAAATCAAAACCCCTTTGGCCGCCATATTTTTTCGCAGGTAGGCCGATCGGGTGAGTTCGCGCCAGGCAAAGTAAAAAAAGTTTCGTTTCATTGTAAGAGGAGTGTTTTTGTTTTTGAATTTCTAAATCGTTTATGTTGTTAGTTTCTTTTCTTTTTAAAAGTTACATTTATTTTAAAGCAAATTCCGGAAATTGCTCTTTGAAATGTTCTTTTATTTTTTCAGGGATATAAAATAGTTCACCAAACATTGATATAGTAAAAAAAATTATAAGCAACGAAATAGTGAAGATACCCAGTGTGTTTTGTATGAATGTGATTTCCGACATATTCCATAAATTTGGAATTTGAATGGGAATCTGAGCCATTAGTATTGGCATCGACTGCGACCGTTTTAATTGTTCCAATAACAAGAATTTCTTACCGTTTACTTTTTCTGTTTTGAATTTTTTCGGAAAAATGATAAAATAATAGTAACCCACAAATAGTGTTAAAGCCCCATAGTAACCAAAGTAAGGCGCAATGATCCAGATGTCGTTTTTTACCAACTTAAACGTTGTTGCCAGAACAAGGGTAAAAGCCAGGGTCATAATAACTTTAGGCCAGCTAAAAAAATCAAGGAGATATTTCCAAAGTAACCGATTATATTTTTTACTGAGTTCATTTTCTTTTTGCAGTTTGATTTGTGTAAAATTGTAGGTGCCAAGTTTTTTCAAGGCAGTCTCAAAATCGGTTTCCGGCTGTTTTTTCCACTGTTCTTCGATTAACGAAGCCAGATGATCCACAAATTCAATCTGAACATCGTAATATTCAATCGTATTATTTTTGCATATTTTGAATAATTCTTCGCTTTCTTTTGGTGTTGTGGTTCGGCACATAGTTGGAAGTTATTGGGCAGTTTCGAGATAATTTTTGAAAAAATATTCCCTGATTTTTTGTGGCAGGAAAAAGAAATGACCGTAAAGCAGCACTAAAAGAATGGCAAAAAATGCAGCCATACCAGCTTCTTGCCATAAAACATTCGAATAAGGTAATAAGGTTTCGCTGGAGAACATGAGTATCAAAAATGGCAACTGAACTACAGAGCCTGCTTTTGTATTGATATTTTTTAAATAATCGAGAAGCGCAAATGATTTTCCTTCAGAATCTTGAATATCGAGTTTTTTCGGAAAAAAGAAATAATAATAATACACACTGAAAGCAGAAATAGGAGCAGTTACAAAAATGAGAATCCAAAAATTATTTGGAGAAATCCTTAATGCGGTAAAAAACAGAAAGAAGAGTGCGACGGTAATTGTTAATTTTGGCCATCTGAAGTATTCAAGAAAATAGTTGAACATAATCCGGTTAAAATTTTTCCGGAGTTGTTTTTTTAATTTTTGTTCGATTTTTTGCAGCCCGTTTTTGCCAAATCCTTTCACCCCATTTTTTAAAGCCCGGTTAAATGAAAGATTTGGCTCTTTTTCCCACTGTTCTTCAATTGAAGAAGCCAGGTGATCTACAATTTCAATTTGTAAATCATATTCATAGATTTCGTTTTTCAGGCAAAACCCAAAAAGTTTCCCGATTTGTTTTTGGGTTAAAGATTTATACATCAAATGAAGTTTTTGGGTTTAACAGTACATCCATATTTTGGATAAAAGCTTTCATCTCATTCAGCAAACTCACTGTTTCTTTTTTTCCGTTTTCGGTTAGAAAATAATACTTTCGGGGACGATTATTTACTTTTTTTATCTCTACGCTCAATAATCCTTTAGCTTCCAGTTTATGCAGGGTGGGGTACAACGCTCCTTCAGTTATAACCATCTCTCCTGCTGTAATTTTCTCTACTTCGCGGGTAATCTGGTAGCCATACATTTTTTCATTATCGGTTAATAATTTCAAAACTACGGTTGAAAGGCTTCCTTTGTATAACTGATTTTTTTGCATGAAGTAAAGATAAGAAAATATAGATATACCTAAGCATCTTAGGCAACAATATGGATCAAGTTTAAATTGTTTAAAATAAACTTAGAAAAGCTGTGCCTATTCCAATAAATCAGTTAAAACAACACCATCTTTAAACCGAAATACTTGTCCGTTGGAATCAAAAATTTCAACAAGAGTTATATACACTCCCAAAGGTTGACGTTGCCCGGTTTCGTCTTTTCCGTTCCATGTTAGTTCCCCGGCTGTTCCTAAAATTTCATTTTTTACAAGCTGCAAAACAAAATGTCCTTTTGAGTCAAAAATCTTTACGTTTCCAACATAGCCGGGTTTGTCAAGTTCGTAACGTATTTTGTATTCATCGTTAAATCCATCAAAGTTGGGGGAGAATGCTTCGGGTTCAAATGTTACTTTGGGCTTCGCAATGTTTTGATTGCCGACTTGCGAGTTTTTGTAGCCCGGTGTTCCATAGCCGGATTCAGAACTGGCAGAAGTCCAGTTTTTCGGCAGGTTTGTTTCTGTTGAAACAGCGATTCGTTCCAATGAAACGCCGTCAACATCGGCAAGCCAGGGAATATGTAAATCTTCGGAATAAAAAAATTCGTCAATTATTTCTGTGTCTTTATTTAACAAAACAACAACATCTTCATCGTTGTTGTAGGACGGCATTTTTGCTATTTGTTGAAAACAATCTGCACATTCAATAAAATAGAAGGGAAAAATGGCATTTGTGTCTTTTGTAACTGCCAAAAAGCTATAGGGCTGCAAAAGGTATTTTGAGCCTGCCAAACTATAAATCTGTGTGAGTTGAAAATCGTTGTCGCGCGATGCCAGAAAAAGGTCTTTCAGTGGAAATTCGTTTTTGGAATTATTATAGATTTCTACATAATCTTCACCATCAGGAAAGGGGTTGAATAAAATTTCATTGATGACAATATCTCCCGGTTGCGCCGGCGGATACTCTTTTGGTTTTGCTGAAACAATAATTTCATCCAGAATAACTTTGTCGGCAGAGTAGAAATTACAAATATATACAACAATCTGTAACTTGTTGCCATTTAATCCTGACTGAAAAACTGTATCCGTTCCCCAACCTCCATATTTTTCACCATTTATTTCAAAAGGAATTTCAGCAGTTGAATTCAATTTGTAATATGCTTTCAGATATTTTGTCGATTTATTTTCGCCACTTCCTGTCTCCTGCGCCGTAAGTTGGATCGAAACATTCTCGAAATTCGAAATATCAATCTCTTCAGAACTCCAAACGACTTCGCCGTCAATATCTCTGCATTCAAACCGCCCACCGGATGTGGAGACCGTCTTGGCATAGTCGTTAGAGTCTTTTAACCGGATGTTTGTGTAGTCAAGCGTCCAGGTTGAAACTCCTTTAAAATCAGTTTTTATTGAAGAGGCATCGTTACTTCCCCAAACGCCTTTTTCGGGCACCATAAAGTTTTCTCTCCAGATTTCCTGTGAATTTGATATATTGGGAGAGATGAGCAAACTGATTGTTAAGAATTTGAGGATATTCTGAACCATGACATTTGCATTTACAGGCAAAATACTAATTTTACCGCAATTAAATTAATAAAGCAGACTTAATTTTAATTAAAGAGTTTACGATGAAAGTTGCAATTGTAGGAGCCAGCGGCGCTGTGGGGCAGGAGTTTCTCCAGGTGTTGCAGGAGCGGAATTTCCCGCTCGACGAGTTAGTTTTATTTGGTTCGGCGAGAAGTGCCGGAAATGAATATGAATTTAAAGGAAAGAAACTAACAGTAAAGGAATTAAAGCATGGCGACGATTTTAAGGATATTGATATTGCCCTGACTTCAGCCGGTGCCGGTATTTCAAAGGAATTTGCAACTACAATTACCAAACACGGCGCGATAATGATTGATAACTCCAGCGCATTTCGTTACGACGACGATGTTCCGTTGGTTGTTCCTGAAGTAAATCCTGAAGATGCAAAAGTTCGGCCAAGAAATATTATTGCGAATCCGAATTGTTCTACTATTCAGATGGTTGTGGCACTGAAGCCTGTTGAGGAGCTGTCAAAAATAAAAAGAGTTCGTGTTGCTACATACCAGGCGGCAAGTGGGGCCGGAGCTCAGGGAATTGCTGAGTTGGAACAACAGGTTCAGGAAGTAGCAAACGGAAAGGATGTAACAATCAATAAATTCCCTTACCAGTTGGCTATGAATATTATTCCGCACATCGACGTTTTCCTTGAAAATGATTATACAAAGGAAGAAATGAAGATGAACTGGGAGACCAAAAAAATTATGCATACCGATGCTGAAGTGAGTGCCACTTGTGTTCGTATTCCGGTTGCCCGGGCACACTCTGAAGCGATTTGGGTGGAAACAGAGAAGCCTCTCTCTGTTCAGGAAGTAAAGGATGCATTTAGAAAATTTGAAGGACTTACTGTTATCGATAATCCGGCGGAAAAAGAATACCCAATGCCGCTGTTTGTTTCCGGTAAAGATGATGTTTATGTGGGGAGAATTCGTCAGGACGTTACAGATCCAAATAGTATCACTTTCTGGTGCGTGGGCGATCAAATTAAAAAAGGCGCCGCTTTAAATGCAGTTCAAATTGCGGAGTGGTTAATTGCCAACGGCGAAGTTAAATAATCAAAGAGTTTAAAATTTTCAAATTATATAAAGCTCGGGAAACCGGGCTTTTTTTATATCTTAAAGTGCCAAACAAATTGAATTTTTAAACATGGAAAATATAGAAAAATTAGAATTGAGGCAGTTGAATATTGATGACTATGAGGAGTTGCATAAATCGTCGATGGAAGCCTATCCCAACTGGCAGGACGATTACTGGGAAAAAAAGGATATTCGGAAGCTGGTGAAAATATTCCCCGAAGGACAATTTGCAGTGGTTGTTGACGGAGTGGTTGTTGGGTCGGCACTTTCAATTATTGTAAAATATGAATTGTTTGGCGATTCTCACACTTATGAAGAAATTATTGGTCGTTACAGTTTTAATACGCATAATCCGAAGGGAAATACGCTTTACGGAATAGATGTGTTTATCCGGCCCGATTACCGGGGTTTACGATTGGGCAGAAGATTATATGACGCCCGTAAAGAGCTTTGTGAAAGATTAAATTTGAAAGCCATTGTTTTTGGGGGGCGAATTCCCAACTATTACAAGTTTGCAAGCGAATTGTCTCCCAAAGAATATATTCAGAAAGTAAAATACCAGGAGATCAATGATCCGGTTCTGAACTTTCAGCTTTCCAACGATTTTCACGTAAAGAAAATCTTAAAAGGTTACATGCCGGGCGATAAAGAATCAAAAGAATATGCAGTACTTCTGCAGTGGGACAACATTTATTACGAGAAACAATCAGACAAAGTAAGCGGTCAAAAATCGGTTGTACGTTTGGGGTTGATTCAGTGGCAAATGCGACTTTACAAAAACATTGAAGAGTTGTTTACCCAGGTGGAATATTTTGTTGATGCGGTAGCCAGTTATAATGGCGATTTTGTGCTTTTTCCCGAATATTTTAACGCGCCGCTGATGGCTGATTACAATCACCTTGGTTATGCCGAAGCCATTCGTAAACTGGCAGAGTACACGGAAGAAATAAGGGAACGTTTTTTAAGCCTTGCCATTTCGTATAACATAAACATTGTTACCGGGAGTTTTCCTTTGATAAAAGATGACAGGTTGTATAATACCGGTTTCTTATGCAGACGAAACGGAACCTATGAAACCTATGAAAAGGTGCATGTAACACCTGATGAGATTAAAACCTGGGGACTTTCAGGCGGAGACACCATTCAGGTTTTTGAAACCGATTGCGGTCCGGTTGGTGTGTTAATATGTTATGATGTAGAGTTTCCAGAGCTGTCGCGTATTTTAGCAGAGCAGGGAATGAATATTTTATTTGTCCCTTTTCTTACTGATACTCAGAACGGATATTCGCGGGTTAGGTATTGCGCCCGTGCCCGCGCGATTGAAAATGAATGTTACGTTGCCATTGCCGGTTCGGTGGGGAATTTACCCAAGGTAGAAAATATGGATATCCAGTTTGCACAGTCGGTCGTGTTTACTCCAAGCGATTTTTCATTTCCTGCTAATGGAATAAAAGCAGAAGCTACGGCAAATACTGAAATGATTTTGGTAGCAGACGTCGATTTGGATTTACTAAAGGAGCTGCACACTTTTGGTGCGGTTCGAAATTTGAAGGACAGGCGAACGGATTTATACTCGGTTTGTTTGAATCCGAAAAGAGATGGAAGTGATGGGAAAAGGATTTAATCTTCTTCCCATGTAATATCATATAAATAGTCGTTAAAAGGAAACCGTTGTGAATGGATTTTTTTAACTTCTTCGTACAACTCCCGTTTGAATTCTTCAATATTTTCTTTTTCGGTTGCCGAAATAAAAAGAGCAGGCGTATTGTTTTTGGCCATCCATGAATTTTTCCATTCCTGCAAACTAATGTTTTCTTTTGTTGAAGGAGTTAAATCATCTTCGTCTTTTTTAACGTAGGTAAATGCATCAATTTTATTGAAAACGTACATTGTTGGCTTGTCGGCTGCTTCTATTTCTTTTAATGTTTCGTTCACAGTGTCAATTTGTTCTTCAAACCCTGGATGAGAGATATCAACAACATGAAGTAAAATATCCGCTTCGCGTACCTCGTCGAGTGTTGACTTGAATGATTCAACCAATCCGTGGGGAAGTTTGCGGATAAAACCAACCGTGTCAGCAAGCAGGAAAGGAAGATTTACAATCACTACTTTTCGAACGGTGGTATCCAGGGTTGCAAAGAGTTTATTTTCAGCAAAAACTTCCGATTTGGCCATCATATTCATTATAGTTGATTTGCCCACGTTGGTGTAACCAACCAGGGCTACACGAACCAGCTTCCCTCGGTTTTTTCGTTGTGTGGCTTTTTGTTTGTCAATTTTTATCAGTTGGTCTTTTAATCTCGAAATTTTATCCAAAATGATCCGACGGTCGGTTTCAATCTGAGTTTCCCCGGGGCCGCGCATTCCAATCCCCCCTCGTTGACGTTCAAGGTGAGTCCACATCCTTGTTAAACGAGGTAACAGATACTGATATTGAGCCAACTCTACCTGTGTTTTTGCGTGAGCTGTTTTCGCACGTTTGGCAAAAATATCGAGGATGAGGTTGGTGCGGTCGAGGATCTTACAGTCTAAAGCCCGTTCAATATTCCTGAGTTGGGTAGGCGAAAGTTCGTCATCAAAAATTACAGTATCCGCCTCCATCACTTTGATGTAGTTTCCAATTTCTTCCAGTTTTCCGGGACCAACAAAAGTTGCCGCATTGGGGACATCAAGCTTTTGGGTAAACTTTTTGAGCACCTCAGCTCCCGCAGTATCAGCTAAAAATTCAAGCTCGTCCAAATATTCTTTAGCCTGTTTCTCATCCTGGTTCTGGTTAATAAGCCCGACAATTACGGCTTTTTCTGTTATAGGTGCTGTTTCTATCATATTTTCTGTTTATAGCGCATAAAAAACTCCTGACCCAAAAAATGGATCAGGAGCACAAAAATATCTTTTTTATTTCTTACTGCAATACGAAGTTAATCGGCACGGTGTATGATACGCGAACCGGTTTTCCACGTTGTTTTCCTGCTTTCCATTTTGGAAGTGTGTTTACAACGCGCAACGCTTCTTTGTCAAGTGACGGGTCAACACCCCTTGCAATACGTGCATCAGAAATGCCACCGTCTTTATCAACAACAAAAGTTACATAAACTTTTCCCTGGATACCGTTTTCCTGAGCAATTACCGGGTATTTAATGGCATTTGCAATGTATTTGCGCAGCGCCAGTTCTCCCCCCGGGAATTCAGGCATATCCTCTACAATAAAGAATACCTGAGCTTCTTCTTCCTCTTCTTCTTCCTGAGTTTCAATCACGGGAGCGACGTCAATAACTGTTTCGTCGTCAGCTTCTGTGTCTTCAATCTCCAGTTCATCTTCAATCTCCACGTCGTCATCAACAATGTTCAAAACTTCGACAACTTTTGGTGGTGGTGGTGGTGGTGGTGGTTTTACCTGTTGTTCACGAGTGATAGGAATGATTTCCTCTTCTACCTCCTGTGTTTGAATCTGTCCTAAAGAATCAGCTTTTTTAGGTTTTGTTGTCCATTCAAATGCAACAAGAGTAACTCCGAGAGCAACCACCAAGCCTACCATAAAGAAAACATTCTTTTTGCTTTCCAAATCAGCTTTTGGTGACTTCTTTAAATCCATACTACTTATTTTTATTTGTTTTATATATCAATTCTCTCCCGCTAAAACGGGGTTTAAAGATAAAAAATAATTATCAAATGCAAGTTATAAACATTGAAATTAAATTTTATCTTAATTCAAATACAATTGGTACGGTGTACCTTACTTTTACTGCTCGTCCTCCTTGTTTCCCAGGTTTCCATATCGGTAATGACCGGACAACGCGAAGGGCTTCTTCGTCGAGTGACGGATCAATACCCCTTATAAGTGCAACATTTTCAATTCCTCCTTCCTCGTTAATAATAAAGCTCACATAAACTTTTCCCTGAATACCGTTTTCCTGAGCAATTACCGGGTAACGAACAGAACCTGCCAGATATTTTCGTAAAGCCGGTTCCCCACCCGGAAATTCAGGCATTTGTTCCGGATTTAAAAAGACAGTCGCTTCCTCTTCTTCTTTGCCATTTTCTGGAAATGTACCCAAATATTGGGTAAAATCAAGAAAAGGGTCTTCCATTTCAGAAGTAGAAAATTGAAATGGTTCTGTTATTTTTTTATCGTTTCCAATTATATCAACCATCTGGATCTCAATTTTTGGTTTCGGAAGTTCTGTTTTTTCTTTTGTAACAGGTGGTCTGTAGATTTCCTCAATTGCTGAGCTTGCAGGTATGTTGGGAATAATGACCGGTTTGGGTTTGGTTTTCCATTCAAATGCGAACAACACGACACTTAACGAAATCACCAAACTAATTAAAAATAGCATTCCTTTTTTGTTCTCGAGGTTAGCTTTATCAGACTTTTTACTTTTCATGGCTTTGAGTTTTTAGTGAGACAATAAGCAAAGAACGCCGGCATTATGTGCTAGTAATTAGCACCTTTTGTTTCCATGGGCCCTAATGGTTTTATAGCAAAAACTTTACCAGAATTTTTTGGCAGACTGAAAGAAAAATATTTTTATATTTGCAACGCATTTTAAGGGGGATTAGCTCAGTTGGCTAGAGCGTTTGACTGGCAGTCAAAAGGTCATCGGTTCGATTCCGATATTCTCCACTGAAAATCAAGAGGTTACGACAGCAACGGTTCGTAACCTTTTTTATTTGCAAGCCATTCGCAAGCACTTTGACTCCTACTGTTTGTAATATCTATATTGTGGCGGCAATCCTTCGCCTTCGCACTGAAACAAAAAATCTATATCTCCCGATATGCAGGTTGGATCTGCAAGATACTTCTCCCGAAGAAACTTGATAATGGGTGGCGTTGCACTCTGCAACTTAAGAAGCATCCCTTTGCCCAGATGTATTTCATAGGCGGTTAAGGGTCGTTCGACACGGATTGTTTTATCCATGGTGAAATGAAAAAGAAGAAATAATCCCAGGTACTCAAAAAAAACCGGACGGGGGTCCGGGTGATCTGAATTTTTGGGAATTATCTTTTAACACATTTTATCTAATTTGACAAATAAAATCTTTTACTTTTTAAAAGTAGCTCAGTATGAATTTATGAAAACAAGAGAGATATTGAGATGCCTCGAAATATAAGTAGCAGGGAATTGAAGCAATCACTTTTAAAATAAAATCAATAATTTGAGATAGTTCCTTTCTTGAATAACCGAAAAAGTAGAGAATCGGCTTAAGAAACCTAAAAAGGATAATGTCGAGCCGGAAACGCACAATTAAAATTAATATGATAATTTCCCCTCCGTACCCCAAGGGAGTAATTATCCATTTCCAAAAATTGAATGGGACAAATTCACAGGTTGGGACAAATAATATGAACTTGTATATTAGTACTGAAAAAAATGTGACTAAAAGGATCCAGTCGATTATTTTTAATGCCTTTTTCATGTACCGGATACTATCACAAATAGCTTTTTGAACTATCATAAAAGAGAACAAGATTACTTCTAGCAATGAAACTTCCCCCTAAGGCACTTGATGAACTTAAACAACTTTATATAGACCAAGGTGTAGAACTGATAGATAAAGAACTTGAAGAGGAAGGAGAAGACCTTCTTCGACTAATGGCTCTTTCAAGAGGTGTTTCTTTTAGATAAATACTTTTTTTCTCATCCCAGATTATTTCAGAATCCATGTGAGGCAATTATAATACTAAAGATTTTTGTAATAAGATTTACGCATGATAAACGGGAAATATTATTCAGAAGACTTTTTAGGAATTTTGAAGGATAAGCAATTTTCTTCCGAAGACGAACTGAGGGATTATTTGGAAGATCAATTGCCGAAGAAATTAAATATTTCAGCAAGTCTCATCGTAAAAGAACAAACTTTGACAGCAGGAGGTGGAGGTTACTTCAGTGAACGAGCAGATTTGGTGATTTTAAATCAAAATCGAGATCCAATAGTAATAATTGAACTTAAAAAAAAGCTAACAGATGGTTCCTCTAAGACAGCCGCAATTCGTCAGTTAAAGAACTATTGTCAAAGGGCAGGCGTGGCTTACGGAATTGTTTTGGCACCAAATTATTGTCGGATTTTTCAGTTTCATGGAGAGAGAGCTACCTCAGAGGAAAACTACCTGCCTGAGTTATCAACCATAAAAAGACCCGAGGAGAAAGATATTAATGCTATTAAAGGTGAATTAGAAAAAGTTAACAGGAAGCTTGATACAATTTCAAGAAGAGAAATAGAAAGAGCCAGTTTGCCTAGTGGAGGGCATATTAATCATGCAAGAAGAAATCAGGAGAAACCTCCTAGCACAAGTAATTTTTGGGTATGGATTGGATTTGCAACAATTGGTTTTTTGATAGTGGTATACAGCCTTGGATATTCGAAATTGGGAGATAAAGGAGGGGAATCGAATACAAATGAAAAAACGGCGACAACTTGTAATATTAAGGGGAATATTTCAAAGGACGGTAAAAAGATTTACCATACCCCCGATAGTCCATGGTACGCAAAGACAGTTATCAGTACGAGTTTTGGGGAGAGATGGTTTTGTACTGAACAAGAGGCTGAAAATGCTGGTTTTCGGAAATGGCAAAGTCGTTAACAGTATTTTGTATTGTACAATAAAAAGTTTTGACTATCGGAACTTTATTTGTACAATAAGCGCATCCTCCTTACTTAATATAAGTAAGTTAGAAGAGCCTCTGGACTTTCCAGGGGCTTTTCGCTATTCTCCGCCACATGAGGAATCAAAAAATTTCAATTTTCGTTGACGGAGAAAACTTCATTAGACGTGTAATTGAGAACTTTTTCGAAACAAATGTATTTGAAAGGCAGGGTGCGTACATGCATCACTTTTTTCGAATGAATTTTGATTTTGAAGGATTTTTTAAGTCGCTTATAAAGGAAGAGTATCAAGATTTGCAGGAGATTATTTGGTATGACGCGAGATTAAATCAACATTTTTCCGATGAACACAGAGGAAATCAGTTTGAATTTTTCAAAAAATTGAGATTATCAAGAATCCAACTGGAATTGGGAAAAACAAAAGGAGATCCACAAAAAGGGGAGGTGAAGCAAAAAGGCGTAGATACAAAGCTAGTTACAGACCTAGTAACAAAGGCAGTATTAAAGAAATATGATGTCGCATTTTTAGTCTCTAGTGATTGGGATTTTTTGCCAGCCGTGAATTTCATTCAGGGAATCACGACCAAGCCTCGGATTGGGGTCAATTATGTATTTTTTCAAGAAGGATGTACTCAGGTATTACACAGCGGTTGTGCATATCGCACAAAGATATCTTGGAAGCACGTAAGGGATTATTGTTCTGATGATTTGCGAAAATACAGAAGCAACGAGAAAGCTAAAAAGTAGTGTTTGACACCCCAAAAAATAGGGATAAGCTAAAAGAGACCGAGGGTCACTGGTGAAGCACACCAAAAAAGTTCTCAATAGCACGAAAAGCCGCTCCAGGAGCGGATCAAGGAAAACTTTCGGAGGGAAAATCGCCCTCATAACCCGAAGGTCGGAGGTTCAAATCCTCCCCCCGCAACCATTAAGATAGTCAGGGAGCGGAAATCCTTGAACAATTTTTGTGTTAATTGGGTAGCCAGTGACCATCGGACTTAGCAAGTAGGTCACTGGTAAAATGGAAATCCTCAAACTTCACGAACGCTTTTGCCAACACAGTTTAGTGTTCAAAGGCAACACTCCTCGAACAATTTATTGGTTCAAGACGGACATAAAATGGTTTTTGAAATTTTATCCCGACATTGAAACAATCGACCAGATTACCAGGGAACGGATCGAAGACTGGGTGTTGGACGGAAAACTGGAAAAGAACTGGACGGCGCAAACGATCAAGCTCCGGTTGCAATCTATGAGCTCCTTTTTGAAGTGGGCTGTTCAGCAGGACTATATCAAAGAGAATCCTTGCGACAAAATTCCCAAACCAAGGCTTCCAAAGAGCATTCCCAAGCACCTTACACAAGACCAGGCAGAACGTCTGATGGACTGGACACGGAACTATCCGTATGAGTACAAATTCGACCGGAAAAGAGCAATCGCCATTATGGGAACGTTTTTGTATACGGGCATCCGCAAGGCAGAGTTGGCAAACCTTAAAATGGAAGATGTGGATTTGGTGGACAAAACGTTGTACGTCCGAAACGGGAAATGTGCTAAGGATCGTCTGATTCCGCTCCATCCACTGCTGATCATGTACCTGGAGGACTATTTAAAGGACAGAAAACGGCTCAAAAAAACAACTCCGTTCTTTTTTACCGCCATGCGTCAGGACTCAAAAATGGGTGATCCAGTGGTGAAGCGGTTATTTGAAAAAATTCAGAAGAGAAGTGGCATAAAATTTTATCCCCATTTATTGCGGCACACATTTGCCACGTTGATGTTGGAGGGAGGTTGTAATTTGTACGCTCTTTCCCGGATGCTGGGACACTCTGACATCAAAACAACCACTATTTATCTGGCTGCCACCAAAGCCCATTTGGAAGATCAGATTGGGAAACATCCGCTTAATTTTTAAAGCAGTTCCAGCCGATTCACGCTTTCCTTCACCCCCTTTTTCGATACCGAAAGGTAGATCTGGGTAGTACTTATTTCAGTATGCCCAAGCACTTCTTTGAGCTTGAACAGATTGATGTTTTCGTCACAGGCAAGCCTGGCGAATGTATGCCGGAGCATATGTGGGGAGAACTTGATCCCGGATGAAATGACAATCTTTTTACAAATTTCATGGACGTTCTTTTCGTACAATCGTTTATCCGAGTTTACCCCGGTAAACAACCACTTCGACCGTTTGTTTCGTTCCTTGCGCTGGCGGACATAATTCCGCAGCACCCGTGTCAAAGTAGGATGAATTGGAACAATCCGTTCTTTTTTCCCTTTGCCCTCCCGGATGAGAATTTCATCCGTTTTGAGATTTACATCATCAAACCGGAGATGGAGTAGTTCATTAAGTCGCATCCCGGTAAATAGAAACACGTACAGAATGGTGATATTCCGGGACTGGGCAAAATCTGAATTCCATGGGTAGTTTTGAGCATGAGAAAGTACTTTTTGCGCCTGTTCTTTGGTCAGGCAGCGGGGAAGCCGCCGGGGAAGTTTTGGTTTCTCGATGTTTTGTGCCGGGTTCTTTTTCACGTATCCGCGAATCTGGCACCATTTGTAAAACGACCGGAAGCTTTGGAGATACGCCCGGACGGTTTTGGGTGACCAGACTTTTTCACGTTTTGAGGCGGCAAGAAACTCACGGATATTCTCCTCGGTTACTTTTCTGAAATTTTGAGTGCCCAAATGATTCAGCAAATGTTGAACGTGAGCCGTTACCGTTCTGTAGCTTTTTGCAGTTACACCGCGTTCAATTAGAAAATAATCACGGAACTGGTTGCGAACATCTAAAAAGTTCATTTCTCGGTGGGATTAATGATTTTTGAGATTTTGATCTGGTTTTCTGTTACTAAAACTTCCACTTTGTCGCCTTTTTCGAAGCCGAACTTTTTGAGATATTCACCTTGAATGTTAATGCCGTTGGTGTAGGTTTTTTGGTAGGGTTTGTTGACCACCCTGAGAACCTTTTGAAGGGTTTGATGCGAGTTTTTTTCATCATTAAAAGATGGATTAATTTTTTCTTTCATGGGAAGGGATTAGGGGATTAGTAGTTGGTGATCAGCAATTCTTTGCGTTCGCTGATGGTGGCTTTGGCGTTGGCAATCCGGTGATTCGATTCGATGGGATGGATGTTGAATTCCGGTTCTTTGTACAGATCCCGAAGGAGTTCAGTGTCGAGTCCAGAAAGCATCACGTGAACGCCTTTTTGGGTGAGTTCAGAAATGAACTTTTTCAACCGGAAATGTTCCTGGATTCCAAAGCCGCCTTTTTGGTAGGCAGAGAAAACCAGGTTGTTTGCCCCGTGGTATGGAGGATCGAAATACACGAAATCGCCTGGCTCAGGGCTAATTTTGGAAAAATCGTGACATGCCAGCTCTGCTATTTGTAGAAGTTTAGAACAGCCATAAATGGCAAAATGATCCGCAATCTGGGGATTTTCGTAGTGTCCGAAAGGAACATTGAATTTTCCGAATTTGTTTTCACGGTACAAGCCCCCGAAGCACGTTTTATTCAGGTAGATAAATCGGGCAGCCCTGCCTAAATCCGTTTCGACAAATGGCTTTGCCCGGAGCTGGTAGAAAAACTTCTCTGAGTGCCGGGACGCATAAAATTTGAGCGTTGAAACGAGTTTTGAAGGTGATTCTTTTACTACTTGATACGTTTGAATGAGATCCTGGTTTAAATCTGACAGGAATGCCTGTTCTAGTTTTGGAGCAAGCGCAAAGAACAATGCACCAGCACCCACAAAGGGTTCGTAATAGGAATTGAACTCTTTTGGGATGTGTTGCAGTAGTTCCGGAAGAAGGAAGCGTTTGCCGCCCACCCACTTCAAAAAAGGTTTTTGGGGAAATTTATTTGTATTTGCTGCCGGTGATTTTTTGCCATCTAAAAGATGGCTGACCTGGGGGTCAGTCATGAGGAAAGGGTTAGAAAGGGGAAACTTTCATAACACTCTCTATTTGTCTGTCAAAATGTTTTTTAAAGTAAATTAGATAGAGACAACGGTTTCCGTTAATTGAGATAGTGAGCAAGGTATACCAGAAATTCTCCTAAAAATTGCGGATATTCAGAATGTTGATTAAGATTCTACTTGTTTCAAATAATGAAGCTTAATCTATGGGGAAAGAAAAACTCGACCTTCAATCACCTGATTTGGTGAATAAAAATTTTGAGAAAATAGCAGTTCTTTTTCCCAACTGCATAACTGAAAGTGCCGATGGAAAAGTCATAGATTTCGATTTGCTGAAGCAAGAACTAAACCACGCAGTGGTTGAAGGGAACAAAGAACGCTACCGTTTGGAGTGGCCTGGCAAGCGCGAAGCCATCGTGGCAGCTAATTTGCCAAGCACTAAAACGTTACGCCCAGTAATAGAAGATTCGTTAGATTTTGATAATACTGAAAATATTTACATCGAAGGAGATAATCTGGAAGTTTTAAAACTTTTACAGGAAAGTTATCTGGGAAAAATCAAAATGATTTACATTGACCCACCGTACAATACGGGGAATGACCTTGTTTATAGAGACAATTTTTCAATAGATGAAGCAGGGTATAAAGATCTGAGCGGACAAAAAGACGAATATAATAAACGCTTAGTGGTCAATCCTGAAACGGCAGGACGTTACCATTCCGACTGGCTGAGTATGATGTATGCAAGGTTAAAGTTGGCGAGGAATCTTCTCAATGAAGAGGGGGTAATCCTTGTTTCGATAGATGATAACGAAGTTGATAACGCACGAAAGTTATGTGATGAGATTTTCGGAGAGACAAACTTTCAAGGAATTTTTGTTATTAATTCAACCCCCAACGCAAGAGATTACGGTCACATTGGGAAAATGCATGAATATGTACTTTTCTATAGTAAAGACCATCAACTATGCACAACCAACCAACTTCCCGTGTTGGATAAAAACTTTAAATATTCGGATGACATCGGGGGGTTCAATATTCATCCACTTTATAACAGTAATGAAGCCTTCCATTCCCAAAATCGTCCGAATCTATATTTCCCCTTTTTCGTTGACCCCTTAAAAAGAATTGAAAAGGATTTTTTTGAAATCTACTTAGAAGCTGGTCCTGGTAGGGTTAAAGTTTATCCACCAAAATCAGTCAAAAATAATGTGCAATTTGTTTGGCGCTGGGGAAAGGAAAAAGCAAAGCTAAATCTTAATAAGGAAATTATTGGATATAAAACTGGCGATAATGAATTTCGAATAGTTCAAAAAATGAGACATACGACGAAAATAATCCGGTCGCTGCTCACTGATAAAAAGTATTCAAGTCGCAGGGGAACGGCAGAAGTAGAAGAATTATTTGGTGCTAAAATTTTTTCATTTCCAAAGCCATTATCACTTCTTCACGATTTTATAATAGTTGGAACAAACGAAAATGATATTGTTTTAGACTTCTTCGCAGGTTCTGGGACTACCGCGCACGCAGTTATGGCTGCTAATTCTGAAGAACTAGGTAAAAGAAAATTTATATTAGTTCAACTTCCCGAATCGCTAGCGGAGCAAGGGAACACCATTTCTGATAATGAAGGTAAGTCATATTGTAACCTAAGTGAGTTTGCAATTTCACGACTAACAAAAGCAGCAAAAAAAATAAAAGAAGAAGTAAGCGTGGAAGTAGATTGTGGCTTCCGTGTGTACCGCTTAGATGAAAGTAATATGCAGGATGTTTATTATAAGCCTCAGGACTACAAACAAGATACTCTGGAGCTTTTTGCTGATAACGTAAAACCGGATAGAACACCTGACGACCTTTTAGCACAGGTTATGCTGGATTGTGGACTGCCTCTTTCCTTGAAGATTGAAAGGAAAGAAATTAACGGGAAACAGGTCTTTAAAATAGCAGAAAATTCATTATTTGCCTGTTTTGATAATGGTATTGATGAAGAATTTGCGAAAATCATTGCCAAAGAAGAACCACTGAGAATCGTGTTCAAAGACAGTGGTTTTAAAGATGATACCGCCAAAGTAAATGTAAAACAGTTGTTGAAACAACTGAGTCCTGAAACCGAAATGAAAGTGATTTAAGATGAATTTAAACTTACTATAAATAATTTTGAAAGCGAAAAATTATAGAAAGAATACTTTCCCAAAACCAAAAATTTTTTCATGATATGCCACAAAACTGAGATTATTTATCCCGTTTTATGGTTACTATTTTAACAATATCCTTAATTTTAGGTCTTTAAAAATCAACTAATGAATCGCATCAAAGAGGTACTCGAAAAACAAGGCAGAACCCAAAAATGGCTGGCTAAAGAACTTGGCAAGAGCTACAACATGGTTAATGCCTATGTTCAGAACAGGCAGCAGCCACGATTAGAAATTCTCCTAAAAATTGCGGAGATTCTGGACGTTGATGTTAAGATTCTAATTGTTTCGAATAAAGAAGATTAATCCATGGAAATAGAAAAACTCGACCTCACTACACCTGATTTGGTGAATGAAAATTTTGAAAAAATTGCAGCCCTTTTTCCCAACTGTGTTACCGAAAGTACCGATGGTAAAGCCATCGACTTTGATTTGTTAAAACAGGAGTTAAACCACGCCGTAGTGGAAGGCAACAAAGAACGCTACCGTTTGGAGTGGCCTGGCAAACGCGAAGCCATTGTTACAGCCAATTTGCCAAGCACCAAAACGTTACGCCCGGTTAGAGAGGATTCTGTAGATTTTGACAATACTGAAAACCTTTATATTGAAGGTGACAACCTGGAAGTATTGAAGTTGTTGCAGGAAAGTTATCTGGGGAAAATTAAGATGATTTACATTGATCCTCCATATAACACTGGTAACGATTTTGTTTATAAAGACAATTTCAAAATAGATTCTGACGAATATAAAGACTCAAGTGGACAAAGAAATGAATTCAACGAAAGACTTGTAGCTAATCCAGAAACAGGTGGAAGATACCACTCTGACTGGTTGAGCATGATGTATCCCCGATTAAAATTGGCTAGGAATTTACTCTCCCAAGACGGTGTTATATTTATAAGTATTGGTCAAGACGAACTAGATAATGTCACAAAGGTTTTGAATGAAGTTTTCGGTGAAACAAACCGCCTTGGATTGATTTCAAGACAAATGAAAACTGGAGGCGGGAGTCAAGGCAAATATTTTTCTCATAATTTAGACTATATTCTTGTTTATGGAAAAATGTATGATGAAGCTCGTTATTTTAGAGGTGAAATCAGTAAAGAACTTAAAAAGAAAGTTTATAATCAAAAACAAGAGCAAGGAGAAAGGAAGGGTGAATATTATAGATCAATGGGACTTTATCAATCTTCTTTGGATATACGACCAGGTTTAAGGTATTGGATTGAATGTCCTGATGGAACACTGGTGATTCCACCGGGGGACTCCTTTCCTAAAACAGTTGCTGGGGAAAAGACTATTCCAGTAACCGCCGATGGAGTATGGAGATGGTCTTATAAAAAGTATTCTGAAGAATTAGCAAAGGGCAATATAGAATTCAAAGAATCGAAGAACGGAATACTGTTAGGTGCCGACAGAAAACCGTCAAAATGGAATGTTTATACAAAAATTTGGCTAAAAGATAGAGAATCTGATGGTCAGATTCCATCCGATTTAACAACTAAATTTGAAAACAGACATAGTTCAAAAGAACTTGGTGCTTTAGGTATTCCGTTTGATTTTGCAAAGCCAACTTCATTAATAAATTACCTAATAGATATAATGAATCAGGATGATGATATAACTATTCTTGATTTTTTTAGTGGATCTGCAACAACAGCAGACTCTGTAATTCAGATGAATTCTAAAGACAATGGTAAAAGAAAATTTATTCTAGTACAAATACCGGAGTTGACTGACGAAAAAAGCAAAGCAAGAAAAGCAGGTTACAAAAACATTTGCGAAATAGGAAAAGAACGCATAAGTCGTGCAGGGAAACAAATTGAAACTACTTTAAGGGAAAAACAAAAAGCCAAAGCAGGGGAAATCGATTTTGAAAATTCACAAACACCAGAAGAAGACCATAAGTTAGACATTGGGTTTAGGGTATTTAAATTGGATTCAAGCAATATGCAGGATGTTTATTATAAACCACAAGACTATAAACAGGATAAATTGGAGCTTTTCGAGGACAACGTTAAACCCAACAGAACAGCAGACGATCTCTTGGTACAGGTGATGTTAGACTGGGGACTGCCTCTTTCCTTGAAGATTGAAAGGAAAGAAATTAAAGGGAAACAAGTATTTAAAGTAGCAGAAAATTCATTATTTGCCTGTTTTGATAATGGTATTGATGAAGAATTTGCGAAAATCATTGCCAAAGAAGAACCGCTTAGAATCGTGTTCAAAGACAGTGGTTTTAAAGACGATACTGCCAAAGTAAATGTAAAACAGTTGTTGAAACAACTGAGTCCTGAAACTGAAATGAAAGTGATTTAAAAATGAAACTACAATTTAAAGAACAGGATTTTCAGGTTCAAGCGGTTAAAGCTGTTGTTGATTGTTTTGAGGGGCAGCCCATCAAAACCAACCGCTTTACACTTGAAAGAAGCAAAGAGCTTATCAAGAAAGCCAAGCAAGCCGCGCAGGGAGTTCAAGCCATTGATTTTGAAAAAGACGTTCTGGAAGATATTGGATATCGAAACTCCGGTATCCAGCTTTTGGACTCACAAGTCCTGGAAAATATTCAGAACGTTCAGAAGCAGAACGAACTGAAAGAAAGTCCACAAATTGAACGTCCAAAAGAAGCAAAGCTGGGGTATAACCTTACCATCGACATGGAAACGGGTACGGGTAAAACCTATACCTACATCCGTACCATGTACGAGCTTCATAAACACTATGGTTGGAGTAAATTTATTGTAATTGTTCCGAGCATTGCTATCCGTGAAGGAGTTTATAAATCATTCCAGATTACGCAGGAGCATTTTCAGGAATTATACGGGCACAAAATAAATCCGTTTATTTACAATTCAGGCAGACCACAGGACATTGAAAACTTCGCATCCGATAGCCGGATTAGTGTGATGATTATCAACACGCAGGCTTTTAATGCCAGGGGTGCCGATGCCCGTCGTATTTATCAGGAATTAGACCAGTTTGGCACACGCAAACCCATTGAGATTATTTCTCAAACCAACCCGATTCTGATTATTGACGAACCCCAGTCGGTTGATGGGAAAAAGACCCTGGAGAGCATGCAGGATTTTAATCCACTTTTTACCCTTCGCTACTCTGCAACCCACAAAGTTGATTACAACAAAATTTATCGGCTCGATGCGCTCGATGCATACAACAAACGCTTGGTGAAAAAAATTCAGGTAAAAGGAATTAACCTGAAAGGTTCTTCCGGGACAACGGGATATTTATATCTGGAACATATTAGCCTTAGTACAACCAAACCACCGTTTGCAGTTATCGAATACGAAAAAAGATCTGGTTCTGGTGTTAAGAAAGTACGCCAAAAATTAGGAGAAGGAGCGAATTTATATGAGCTATCCGGAAATATGCCAGCCTATAAAAATCAGGTGATTACTGAAATAAACGGCTATTTAAACAAAGTAGTAATCGGAGGACAGGATATTTATCCCGGAGATATTTTGAACGACAAAGACGAAAATGCATTTCGAAGGGTTCAAATCCGCGAATGTATCATGTCGCACCTTCAAAAAGAAAAACAGCTTTTTGATAAAGGCGTAAAAGTGCTTTCCCTGTTTTTCATTGATTCGGTTGAGAAATACAGGATTTACGATGAAACGGGTGAAAAAGCCCTCGGAGAATATGCCAAAATTTTTGAGGAAGAATACAACAAGGTTTGCAGCGACTTTCTGGACTTGTTCCATCAGGACTACAACGAATATTTAGAGACCACTGATCCAAGTAAAGTCCACAGAGGATACATGCCCACACGTTATGAAGAGTATTTGAAAAGAGATGATGCAGAACGTGTTCACGAAGGTTATTTCTCAATCGACAAAAAACAACGTATGGTTGATCCCGCCACAAAGCGAGGAAGTGAGGAGTCTGACGATATTACTGCTTACGACCTTATCATGAAAGATAAGGAGCGGTTATTGAGCTTTGAGGAGCCAACACGCTTTATTTTTTCACACTCAGCCCTAAAAGAGGGATGGGACAATCCCAACGTTTTCCAGATTTGTGCCTTGAAACACGCCGAAAGTGGGAGTCTTACACGCCGAAGGCAAGAAGTAGGTCGAGGAATGCGACTTTGTGTAGACGAAAAAGGATTCCGGCAGGATTTTGAATTGGTTGGAGATCAGGTGCATGAAATTAATAAACTTACCGTGATTGCTTCTGAAAGCTATGAAGCCTTTGCCAAAGGACTTCAAAGCGAAATTGCAGCCACTCTTAAAGATCGTCCACAAAAAGCAGAAGTGGAGTATTTTGTTGGGAAAGTGGTTACCGATGAAAAAGAGCAGGAACACCGTTTGACGCAGGATGATGCTAAAAAGCTCAATAAACTGCTTTATAAAAACGATATTATTGATGAAGACGATAAAATTACCCCAGAAGGAAGGGAGCTAATAGAACAAGTAAAAATGCCTTTGCCTGAAAACCTTGAACCATTCAGGGAATCGGTAGGAAAATTATTGAAATCAATTTATACCGGAGAACCATTTAAACCAGAAGACGAGCGTCAAAAAATTGTTGTTACCACCAATAAAAATTTCAAGAAAAAAGAGTTTCAGGAACTTTGGAACAAGATTAACCTGAAAACTATTTATGAAGTTCAATTTGATACAGACAAGCTGATTAAAGAAAGTACGGTTCTTATAAATGCCAACCTAGCTATTGGAGATCGTTCGTATGAAGTAAAAACAGGGGAATTGGAGGATGGTACTAAAGAAGAAATGAAAGAAGGAAGTTTGATTAAAGAATCAAAAAGAGAACACCTAAAGCTTAAAAACGATCTTTATACAAACACGGTTTACGACATCGTTGGTGAAATAGAGGTTCATACAAACCTTACTCGAAAAACAATAGTTGCAATTTTAAAATCCATAAAGCAGGAAAAATTTTTCCTGCTTCGTAAAAACCCGGAAGAGTTCATTAATAAATGTAGCAAATTAATCAATGAAGCTAAAGCAACACTGATTATAAATAATATTGTCTATCACAAAACGGAAGACAGATACGATGCTAAAACAGTTTTCACGAATGATAAATCAGCAATTAGAAGGTCGGATCTCCTTAAAAAGCATATTTATGATTTCCTGACTTCGGATTCAAATATTGAATCCGATTTTGCAAAAGCACTTGAGAATAGCATAGAGGTTGAAGTTTATGCGAAACTTCCAAAAAGTTTTTACATCACCACGCCAGTCGCTAATTACAGTCCAGATTGGGCAATTGTATTTAACAAAGACAAGGTTCGTGAAATCTATTTTGTTGCTGAGACAAAGGGGACGGACTCGGATATTGACGATCGGGGGATTGAAAAGCTTAAGATTCATTGTGCCACAGAACATTTCAAAGAAATTTGTGGCAGTGAAGTTAAATTTAAGAAAGTAAATAGTTTTGAAAAACTTATGAAGTTCGTACAACTAAACTGAATGTATGGAGCTAATTGATAACGTAACCAATCGATTAGGGGATGATCTGAAACAGACCATCAAGAAAGGCTCAAAGCTAAGCATTGCAGCTTCTACCTTTTCAATTTATGCCTTCGAAGCCCTGAAAAAGGAATTGGGGAAAGTCGATGAATTTCGTTTCATTTTTAGCTCTCCAACATTCGTTGAAGAAAAACTTCAAAAACACAGCCGCCAGTTTTATATCCCTCATATTTTAAGAGAATCTGAATTATGTGGAGGGGAGTTTGAATTACGGCTAATGAATCAGCTTAATCAAAGAGCAATTGCCAGAGAGTGTTCCAAATGGGTAAAGGAAAAGGTTACGTTTAAATCTAATAAGCACAACAACCAAACCATTCATGGAATGGTACATGTGAATAACGAATCTTCGCAGGATGAATGTGCCTATTCTAATATCACAGGATTTACTACTTCCGATCTGGGAATCACACACAAAAAGGGATTCCCAACATTGATTCATAAATCTGATTTTCCAAACAGCAGTGCTTATCTTGAATGGTTCAACCAAATTTGGGAAAACGAGGAAGATTTGAAAGACGTAACCCAGCAAGTTCAGGATTATTTTGAAAGTGCTTACAAAGAAAATAGCCCTGAATTTATCTACTTTATTACGCTCTACAATATCTTTAATGATTTCCTGGACGATATTTCCTTGGACAATCTTCCCAACGAACAAATCGGGTTCAAACACTCGGTTGTCTGGAATAAACTCTACAACTTCCAGCAAGATGCGGTTGTTGGGGCTATTAATAAACTGGAAAAATACAAAGGGTGTATCCTGGCAGACAGCGTTGGTCTGGGGAAAACCTTTTCAGCCTTGGGTGTAATCAAGTATTACGAAATGAGGAACAAAGACGTTTTGGTTCTTTGTCCGAAAAAACTGGAAGCCAACTGGAACATGTTTCGGCACAACGACAAAAATAATATTCTTGCCGGAGATCGTTTTCGATACGATGTGCTTTTTCACACTGACCTTTCCAGAGAAAGGGGGACAAGCAACGGACGTAACCTTGAATCAGTAAACTGGGGGAATTACGGGTTAATTGTAATCGATGAATCTCATAACTTTAGAAATAACAATACCGTAATTGGGAAAGAAAATCGGTATCAAAAACTGTTAAGAAAAGTCATCCAGGAGGGGATCGAAACTAAAGTGCTTATGCTATCAGCAACCCCGGTAAACAACCGCTTTAACGACCTTCGAAATCAATTAGCACTAGCATACGAGGGCGAAGCAGAAAACATTGATAGCAAACTTGAAACAGAAAAGGGAATTGACCAGATTTTTAGACGAGCACAACAGGCATTTAATATTTGGAGTAAATACGAAACAGCAGAACGGACGACAGAAAAGCTTCTGGATATGTTGGATTTTGATTTCTTCGAATTGTTGGATTCGCTTACTATTGCTCGATCAAGGAAGCATATTACAACCTACTACGACACAACAGCCATTGGGAAATTCCCAACACGAAACAAACCAGTTTCCATTCAGAGTCCGCTTACCGAAAACGACGATGTTACCTACACGGAAATTGCCGAAAGATTAACCTTGCTTAATCTTTCTATATACACCCCGCTGAATTACATTTTGCCAAGCAAAGTGCCGCTTTATGCCAGTTTGTACGACAAAGAAGTACGATCCGGAACAGGAAAACTTACCCAGGTGGATCGTGAAAACAGTCTTCGTATTTTGATGCGAATCAACCTTCTCAAACGAATAGAAAGTTCAGTTGATTCTTTCAGAATTACTTTGGAAGGAATTATCTCACAGATTGAAAATGCCCTTAAAGTCATGGACAAAGGGGATATTGAAGATTTTGAAGGAATCCAGGCACGAGTAAATGACGAGAACTTTGATTGGGAAGCAGATTGGGGCGACGAAGAAAATGTAATTGGGAAGAAGGTGAAAGTTCATGTAGCGGATATGGACACCACAAAATGGAGAGAAGACCTGCAGGAAGACCTGGATATCCTAAATAATTTGTGGGGGAAAGTAGTTGATATTAGAGGAAAAAAGGACACCAAATTACAACGACTTATTAGTCTCCTGGATGAGAAGATAAATAATCCATTTAATGAAGAGAACAAGAAGGCAATAATTTTCACGGCGTTTGCCGACACAGCCAACTATCTTTTTGAAAACATTCACCCCTACCTAAAAGAGAAATATGGCATAAATACAGCCATTGTTACAGGATCTAGGAAACTTACCACATCCAAAAAAATACCAGCAGATTTGAATGCGATACTGACCTGTTTTTCACCGCTTTCAAAAGATAAAGCACAGCTTTATCCCAAAATCACGGAATCTATTGATTTACTTATTGCGACGGACTGTATTTCTGAAGGACAAAACCTACAAGATTGCGATTACCTGATTAATTACGACATTCACTGGAATCCGGTACGGATTATTCAAAGATTTGGACGTATTGATAGGATCGGCTCAAAGAACGACAGCATTACCATGGTCAACTTCTGGCCAGATGTTACGCTCGACTCTTATATCAACCTAAAACAACGGGTTGAGAATAAGATGCTGATCAGTAACATGGCTAGCACAGGCGATGACAACATACTCAATACGGACGATAAAGATTTGGAGTACCGGAAAATCCAGCTGCAAAGACTACAGGACGAGGTAATCGATCTTGAAGATTTACGGGAAGGCGTGAGCATTACCGACCTTGGACTAAATGATTTTAGGGTAGATTTAACGAACCTGATTAAAGTTTACGGGGAACTAAAAAATATCCCGGAAGGATTACATGCGGTTGTCCGCGCCAGCGGACAACTTGAACCAGGAGTTGTATTTGTACTTAAAAATGTGAATTCGAGCGTAAATATCAACAAATTAAACAGGCTACATCCGTATTATCTGGTTTATATCAACAATACGGGCGAACTTGTATTGGGGCATGTTGAATCCAAAAAAATTCTCGATGCAGTACGGATGCTCTGTAAAAACACAGAAGAACCAATAGTTAATCTTTGTAAGCAAATCATCGACGAAACCGATGATTATTACAAAATGGACAAATACTCAGAGCTTCTTAAAAAAAGTATTGGAACCATTCTCCAAACCGAGGAAGAGAAAGAAGTTTTGAGCTTATTTAAATCTGGAGGAACTACAGCCTTACAAGAGAAAATTAAGGGTATAGAAGATTTTAAATTAGTATCATTTTTAATAGTGAGGTAGATGAGTTTTTTTGATTTTCCAAATAGCACAATAGTAAACCGGGTAGTTCCCAAAAATAAATTCGACACATTTACCAGCCCGAAACAGAAGAAGCAATTCACTGAAAGCGTTTCCAAGATTACCTGGGCAAACAAACTATCTTCTGAAACCATTAACCTCACTGCAAAAGATATTGAAGAGATTCAAATTTTTAAAATTGAGTTAAAAAAGAAAGATGAAATATCTTCCTTGTTGGAAGTTATAGATAAGGCGATTCCTTATCACATCATATTTTGGGTGCAGTTTGAAGATTCAGCATATCTTTCTACATCAAGCAAACATGCACATCCACTCAATGAAAACACAGCAGTAATAGATTGGACATTCAAAAGTGAATGGTTTGAACAAGCTGACTGCCCGGTTAAGCCTACCCTTAAAAAAAGCATTGATGCAGTGTACAAGCATATTTGTGTTCAAATTTCGGGGAAACAGGAACTTGCCAAAAAATCGCTAAAAAGCATCATTGAAAACCAAGCAAAAATTCACGAACTAAACAAAGAAATTGAAAAGCTCAAAACTCAAATTTCTAGAAGCAAACAGTTCAAAGAGAAGGTTGCTTTGAACTTAGAGTTGAAAGAAAAGGAGAGAGAACTAGAAAAGATCAATAACCAATAAACCAAAACCATGAAAGTTAGAAAAATAAAAATTCAAAATTTCAGGGGCATAAAGAATCTTGATTGGAATTTAAATTCAAACGATAACCTAGTTTGTCTTTTGGGACATGGAGACTCATGTAAAAGTAGTATCCTTAAAGCAATTGAATTTGTATTTACGCCAAAATGGAATTTGCCGATAAAAGACACGGATTTTTTTGACTGTGATTCTTCAAACAACATTAAAATTGAAATAACTGTTGGTGAGTTATCAGATCAATTAAATGATGAACTTGTTGCATTTTATAGATATTTCAAAGATGGAGTGTTTCACAATTTAGCTGAGAAGCAACAGGGAGATGAAAAGGTGGTTACAGTGTATTTGTCTATTGGTGGAGACCTTGATCCATTCTGGGGAATAGTTGATAACGAGGGTAATTATGACGAAGAGGACAGACTTTCTGTTGGTACAAGAAAACTTTTTAATTTAGTACGCCTGGATAAAGAATCTCATAGTAATTTTTCATGGAAGTATGATTCCCCTTTACTGAAACCATTGAGCAAAGAAAAAAGAAAGGAAATTAAACTTAAGTTAGTTGAAATAGGTAGAAATGCCAGGACAGCATTTGATCAATCAAAACTGCCACAAGAACTTAAAGAACAGGCTAAAGAAATAGAAAGCATTGCCAGTTCGCTAGCTGTCGGACACGCAGGATTTTCTCCCAATGTTGATATTTTTTCAGCAGAAGCTATTTGTCTACACCGTGGGGATATTCCTATGTATATGCTTGGAGATGGAAGTCAAAAAATTGCTGCTTTAGCAATTGCAAGGTATCTCATGAAAAAATCGAAAGAAGAAGATCAAGATGGAGGCTTTTTACTTTTTGATGAATTTGAAAACAGTCTCGAACCACATAGATTGAGATATATAATTTCTACTTTTTTGAAGGAATCGAGAGAATCAAGATTTCAAACTTTTTTGGTTACTCATTCCTCAATTACAGTCGAAGAACTTGGCACAGAACAGGGATTATATATCGTTAGAAACATTGGCGAAGGTGAAATAGAAATTCACAGGATCTCTCGCGGCTGTATTGCCGCAGTAAGATCTACTTCAGAAGCACTTTTCTCAAAGAAAATTGTGATTTGTGAAGGTAAAACTGAGTTTGGTTTAATAAAAGCCTTTGGAAGATTTTGGGCAAAGGAATCACAACACAATAAGCCACCAGAACATCACGGCGTGTCCATCGTTGACGGGAAAGGAAGCAGTATGAAAAAATATTTAGAGAAATTTAAAGACATGGGCTATGACGTCTGTGTTTATAAGGATAATGATACAGGAGACCATGCCCTATCCGATAGAGCAAAAGCATTAAGCCTTCCCGTATTTGAATACCAAGATGGATTTCGAACGGAAAAAATTATTTTCTCAGAATCTCCCAAATCGCTTCAAGACTCATTAATTGATCTTTACAACACAAACAAATCTGGAGGGGAACCGGTAATTGATAAAAAAAGCGTTTATAATGCATCTGATATCGATGAAATTGAAACAAAATTTCATGATCGTTATAGAATGACACCAGATGGCAACGCAAAAGGGATGTTTAGAAATATTGGGCACTCAGAGGAACTTGGAAATATGATTTTAGAGCATTGGGAAGACTTTGATGCTGAATCAAATTTTAAGAAGACATTAAGTAATATTGAAGCTTGGATTTATGCCTGATCCCACAAAACGAGAATTCGTAGAAGCCCCTGCAGGTCATGGGAAAACAGAGGCAATTGTTCAAAAAGTGGTAAGCCTTAACACAGAACAAAAAGTACTGATTTTGACCCATACAAATGCAGGTGTAAATTCTTTAAGAAAGAGACTTAAAAAGAAAAAAACAAATTCATCAAAATTTGATCTTTCAACTATTGATGCCTTTTGCCTCAAATATTCAAGGTACTATCCTTCTTTATCTGGCATTCCTAAGAATATTACTGATTTTTCTTCAATTGATTATAAGCAAGCTCAAAAGGGAGCGGTTGAAATTTTTAACATTCAGGAATTTAAAGCCTATCTAAAAAAGAAATATTGCCTGTTGATAGTCGATGAATACCAAGACTGTTCTCTTAATCAGCACAACCTTGTATTAAAACTTTGTGAGTCGATTGATTGCATTGTTTTTGGTGATCCAATGCAGGGGATATTTGATTTTAGTTCTGAAGGTTTTACATGGGAAGAGCACTTATGTTCATCTTTTCCCGAGAGCGAAGAAATGACATTAAATAAACCATATCGATGGATAAATTCCGGGAACGAGGCACTTGGATTATGGATTGCTGAAACAAGAGAAAGACTAAAATCTGAGAATATAAGTGAGATTCGTTTTATTGACCTCCCTGCACAAATAAAAACTTATTCTTATCAAAGTACACAACAAACTTATATAAGTGAAACCGCCACAACTATCAGCCAACATATTCCTGATAGAGGAACAGTATTAGCATTAATTCCAAACATTCCGGAATTGAATGATATTCATCACGAGATTGCGGGGAAGATGTATAGACCACTCCAATCAATCGATAGAATGGATTCAAAAAAATTAATAAATTTTTTACAAGATATAGATACTTTCCTCAGAAGCCAAAGAAGAAAGCCAGTGTCATTATATAACTTAATTAGGAATAAAATGGCTATGTCGTGTATGACCGGGACACCTTCATTACCAACCGCTATTAAAAACAAACTGGATCTTTACACTCAAGCTAGCGACATGGAAGATCTCAGGAAACAAGGAGCAAGACTACGGGACGACAACTCTATATTATATAATTTAATTTTGGATATTTATAGTGTCCGTGACGACCGAAGTAGAGCAAAAGCTATTTTGAATTTGATGAATTTTATCGAGAGTAAAAGCAACAAAAAATTTAGAAACGATCTTTGGTTTTCAGCAAAAGATGCATTTAAAAAATATTTGATCGATGAAAAAAAATCTCTTGAAGAATGTGGATATATAATTCGGCAAAAAAAATCTTTTATTGGTCGTAGTTTTCACCGAGTAATCGGAAATACGCTATTAACAAAGGGGCTAGAGTTTGACCACGTTATCATCGTTGATCCCTACAGCTTTACAAGCAAAAACTTATATGTATCACTTAGTAGAGCAAAGCAATCCATTACGCTATTATTTCCATCGCTGTCTGTAAGGGAGTACGCTATACAAAGACAGGAACAATGGAGATAGGAATATCTTCAAACCCGCCACAAAGCTACCTCCATTTTCAAAAGACAAGCCCTCCGGGTTTTCAAAAGACTACGGCATAAAGCCACTTCCTGTTGGTCGTTTTTTATTCCGTTTCCTTTTGAAAATCTTCCGAAAATTCCGAGTTAAGTGGCTTAACGGTTTGATGGGACGGCAGTGTGTTTGGTCTGGTGCGTTGAACCGGCGGTAGTGGCGAGCAAGGACGCAATAGTAGCACTAAGGTAAACCTATTAGCACTAATATTGCACCTTGCCCAAGGGGAGAACCCCTTGGAGAACCCCCTCAAGAATTTCAAGCCTGAAATTCTTCAAAGCCTTATTTTAACTTCCTTCGTTAAGTTAAAATAAAAGTGTCGCGTATTTTAAGTTCACCTTCTCCTGGGATTGTAAATCAGGAGCCGAAACAGTCCCCGAAAAATTTTCCAGATAAGCTTCAAAAAGAAACCAATTATTTTCCCCATTATCGTAAATACTTCTCCGAAAAATTGGGTCAATCCATTGCCTCCTTTTCCAAAAATCCACTGAAAAATCATCTTAAAAAAAACCACCGTCATAACGATGGTGAGTATCGTTCCAATCATATCTTTCCCTTTTAGCGGTTTACTCTTCGTTTCAATTTGCGTATCCGAAACCACGGACGAGTTTTAAGCAAAGCTGGTCGCAGGTTCGCATGTGTGAAAATTGCCCGATCCTGGGGCATGGTCATAATTTCCTCCGGGCGCATAAGCGGAATTCCCATTTCCCGATCCCTGTCTGGCTGAAATTCATCCAAACGGCTAAAACCGGATTCCCGGTACTTAACCGTTTGAGTTCCCAGTATCCGGGAGAGTTCATCGCAGGTTTTGTGACTTAATCCAGGATAAAAAATTCTACTGGCACACCCACCGTTCAAAATCACAGAGGCATCTGCCTGACCGTACACATTCACCAACTGTTCCACGTCCTGGAGAACCAAGGAAACACTCACTTTTCGTTTTCGGAGTGTGGTCATCATGGTGGAGAAATTGGGGAGCTTGCCAGAGTTCCCAAACTCATCAAGGAAAAAGAAAATAGGCAGGTAGGGCATTCCATTCACCGGGAGTTGCATACAGAAATTGAATATTTGCGTGTACAACACAGTCAGCATGAAATTGTAGTACCGGACTTCGTGTTCCGGCACGATCACAAACAGAGCCGTTTTTTCCGTCCGAAGCCGCTCGAAGGCAACTGTATCTTCACGGGTGAGTAATGCCAGTCCGGGATCTGAAAACGAAGCCAGGGCAGTTTTTGCCGTGGAAAGGATCGAGTTCATCACCCGGTCGTCCTGGGATAAAAACGCTTTGAATTCCTCAAAGCTTGGTTCATCCAGATTTTCCGACATGATCCGGTTCACTTCCTCCTGCCCGTGCCCGAACTGATTTAACAGGCGGTACAGTTCCCCCAAGTTCTGTTGGTGGGGAGCTAGGCGTTTTATTGCGCGGATAAGCAGGTTCAGGATTCCTTTTGCCGAATCATTCCAAAATAAATCATTTCCGTGACTATTTTGGTACGCTGCATCTATGAGCATTTCTGCCATCTTTCTGGTGTCCGAGTGTGTCTGACATCGGGAAAGGGGATTGTAGCGATGAGAAGCCCGTATATTGGTAAAATTAAGGGTGAGTACGTTGTACCCTTTTCGCCGCAGGAACGCTTCGGATTTCTGGAGAATTTCTCCAGATGGATCCGTAACGACAAAAGAGGCATCTTTCATGTTCAAAATATTCGGCAGAACAAACCGCGTTGTTTTCCCGGCACCGGTTGGTGCCACGATTGCCAGATGAGAGTAAGACCGTTCGAGTGATAAGCGATGGATTCCATCAACCACCAACCCATTATTCCGTTTATTGAGCAGAGAACTTCGGGAAAAGCCCTGTAAAAACTTGGCATTCCCGTGTATTTTTCGCCGTTGGTAAAACCCGAACAGCCATTGAATAAAATTCCAAAGCATAATTCGTTGTTTTTAAAATTATCGTTCAAGTCCTCGCTCTTTTGATTTCTGGTTCATGATCCGGCGCAGTTCAGCCATCCGATCCATTCCTTTTTCAAGCTGAGCGAGTTGTGTATTCGTAAGAGTCAGGGTACGAAAACGGAATTTTCGTCCCTTCCAAAGCAGTCCGTTTACCTTGTTTCGGTATTGGTAAAGTTCCAGTCCTTCGCTGATAAGTTTCTGGAAGAAATCATCCCGGCTGGCTGAGTTCTGAAAACAATGCTGCACTAAAGAACTGAGCTGTTCTTTGTCGGTAGCTTTGCCCGTCCGTTTTTTCAACTGTTCCTCCGGGGCAGACAGTTGTAGTTTTCCCTGTTCCTTCACCTGTTGTTTTTCCCAGGCATTGAGGTACACCAGCGAGTTTTTCAACTCCGGGTACTGTTCCTGCTGAAACCGTTCCATTTCCAGACGCAATTCCCGGAACGCTTTGTTGTCCAGGCGCAGGGTTTTCGGGGACCGGTATTCCGTCCCGGAAAAACAAAAATGAACATGCAGACTTTTATTCTCCAGGTGCGGAACTGCCAGACAGAGCGCACGATCTCCCCGAAGCTCGATGTACTTCCGGGAAATATCTTCCAGAACTTCCAGGTTCAAACTATCCGCATCCTTCGGGGAGAAGGTGATCATTTCATGGTACGCCACGACTGACCGTTTTCTCCGTTTGCGGAATGTATCATTGGCGACAAATTCCTTGATGATTTCTTCCGTATCCGTTGACCGCAGGTTATGGCAAATCGTAAACGTGTTATCTGCACGTACCCGTCCCCGGTCGCTCATGATGTAGTTCACCAAGCGACGGTATTTCTGCGACTTCATTCTGCGGGTCTGGATAATCATCGGTTGCGAAATTCTTTAAGGACTTTTTCAAGTACATCAGCATATTCCGGCTTCTGATGAAGCAGGTTTTTCAGGAATTCTTTCAATGGAAGCGGCTGCCGGAGGAAGTCGGAAACCCGGTTTTCCAGCTCGTTCAGTTTTTGCTGAAACGCCACCAAATCTTCCTTGGTAAATCCTCGTTGATGCACGTGTTTGGTGAGCTGGTTGATGTTGTTTCCGATCCGGCGAAGGGCAACTTCCAATTCCTGAATTTTGCTATCTGATGGCAGCAGGTATTCCGTTTTGACGTATGCCAGAGCAGCAAAGCGGATAAACGTTCCCAAGCGCATTCCGTGTCGTTTTGCGGCTGTCATAAGAACGGACATTTCCTTCTGTGTGAGATATACTGATTTTCGTTTATGAGACTGTGAGAATTTTGTAGCGTAAGAATTTTGCTGCAATTTTTTAAAGTCTTGCTTTGCCCGTTCAATCTGTTCTTCGGTTCCGTGTTCCAGCAATCCGAGCGATTGCAGGTACAGGAAAAGGTTTTTATTCTGTTTCATACATTTTCAGATTTAAAAGGGGAATGATCCGGAAAAGCGAAAAACGCATTTCATTTTCCACATTTCCCGGACACATTCCTCCCTGGGTAATTTTTATCGTTCTAATTCCGTATCCTGTTCTCGTTCAAGGGATTGGTTTTCCTGAATTTGATCCAGTTCCTGCATCCGCTGGGCATCCCGGTTTTGGTTTTGAATCCGTTCTTTGATGAACGATTTCAGTTCCGGGCAGAACTCAGACAGATGTTTTTCTCCGCAGTACAAATCTCGTTCGATGGTGAGACCGTAAGGCAATTTTACAGACTCCATCTCGATGATACTAAAGTATCCGAATTCGTCACCGCCAAGCCCTTTCACGTATCCGAAACAGATTTTATCCTGTGGATCGTACTCTGTTGCGTACCAGGTGGCACCGCCCACGGGAGTGAAGAACTTGGCAATTACAAGGGGGTCGGCAATTTCCTGAGAACCCACTTCCTGGAAGCGTTTCTCAAGGGTTTTGGTTATTAATTTCATGATAAAAATGGGTTAAGAAAAAGAAGGGGATCAGGAACCTACAGATCCCACTTTTCAGATCAAAATGATTTTTCGACTTTTTTATATTCGTATCTACCGCCCTCGATCACGGTTGTTTTTAGACTTGCCACGAAGAATCCGTGAGAGTGATGATTTTCGTTTCTGCAATTCGCGTTTTGAACGTGCTTCAAGGAACCCATGATGGAAGCCCATCGAGAATGAATTGTGTTTATTTTGAGCACAAATATTATTCATTCGTTGAACCAGGTCTTCGTTTCCATTGGTTTCGCCAAGCGTGTACCCGATATTGAATCCGGCTGTGTATTTATCTGCATCCATGATATTTCTTTTTAAAGTGATTTTTTCATGTTTGATTCTAAATACCGTTCGATGGATTCCCGGTCATACAGTATGAGCTTGGGATGATCCTCGTCCTGGAAGTACTCAATCTTCAAATTCGTTCGTAGTGACCAGAGATGGCTTTTGCTTTTGATTCCCAGAAGCTCCATTGCTTCCTGTTCCCGAATCCAGCGAGGGGGCTTTTGCGCCCCTACTCGCTGGATTATTTCCTCCATCAAAGCATAAAATGCTTCTGATTCCATGGTGATAACTTTGAGTTCCATAATCTCAGCGTTTTAAAATGGTGGAAGCTCCGGGAACTGTTTTCCCTTCGAGTTCAACAAATTGCCAGTTCCGGCACAGTCTCCGCAGTGCGGATATTTCGGAGGACATTCTTCTTCAATTTTCTGCCAGATGGCATTGAAATTGAATGCCCGTCCCTCTGTCGGAGCAAATACACGCCGGAAAAGGTTGTTTTCGCCGTTACTGTATTCCGGGTGAACTTTTATCTGGATGAGATTCCGATCCCAATAATCACCGAACCAATTTGAAAATTCGTATCCTGGTACCTGGTTGTGAAGGATCGCATAAACAAGCATCCCGATATATGAATCCAGCAGCTGGCTATGGAATATCGTATTGCAGCCGGAACTGACCGTAATTTCTTCCTCCGCAGCATCCTGAGCCGCATACCGGGGGCTGACGGCACACCGAAAACACGCCGGAGTAACAGCGGGTATTGTGAAGACGATTTCCGCACACCGGGATTTTTCATAAAATCCACCCCAAATAGCCGGTTTGCCATAGTGAAGGGCAAGGATATTTCCAAACCGTTGCGCCCGGAAGGAATCCGTGAGGAACAGAAAAATATCTCCTTCCCCGAAAATTTCATCCAACTCATCCTGGTGCATGTTCAGGAAGTTTTTGGTGATTCCGGTGTACTCCGTGCCCTCGTTCACCTTTTTCAGGTGTTCCCCCAAGGCATCCACCTTCTTTTGTCCAATCTGGTGAGACTCGTATCCCTGGCGAACGATGTTCGTGTCATCGACGGAATCAAAATCCAGGACGGTGAGTTTCCCGATTCCAGACCGGACAAGCGAGTCATACAAACAATATGCACCACCAGCACCGACCGCCACCACGTGGGTGTCGTGGAGCAGTTGAGTATCAACCGCTCCTTCTATTCGTGAAAAATTTGTCAGTATCATGGCAGTAAAGTTTTAATGATGAAATCCACAATAACCGGAGTTAATCGCAACGAAGCATAGATAAATAGACACACGATATACGCCAACATGAGGGCGGGAAGAATCGAATAAAAACGATTCTGAACCCTGTCCCAAAACCTCAACTTTGTTGGGATGCTGAACACTTCCACGTTAATAATCGGAGCAGGAAATTTTTCAGTTTCTTTTTGAGGATCTTTCTCTGGTTTAGGTGTTGATTCTTTGTCCTGAGTGTAATCATCTGGGACAACTTCAAGTTGTGCGGAGAGCAGTTCCAATTCGTTATTTTGGTACACATACGGGAAGAACTTGAACCCACCATCGGGAATAGTGAAAACGATAGGAACATAGAAGTTTTTCCGTTTTATTCTGCCGAGCAGGTTTTCAAAATAGTACCGATCCGGACTGCTGGGAGCTTTACTCCCACGAGGATGAGAATGGATGATTCCGAGAAGAGACAATTCTTCTTCATCCCAGAGCTTTTTTACAATCGGGTTCATCCGATCCGTGTCGATGGTGTATGAAGCCCTGGTTGTTTGGGCATTGGTATCCGGGACAAATTTTCGGATAACCCAATCATCTTCTGAACCAAACAGAAGACCACCTGATTCCGCTTTTCGACCTCCAATAAAATTTATGATTTCAAAGAATGCTGATTCTGTGATCGGCATTTTCCTTTTCATTTCTGATTTTTTCATTTCACATCCCTCCTTTTAGTCAAACCAACTCCAAAATCCTTTTTTCTGACCGCCGCTTTTTTCATCCAACTGCTTATCCGGTGTTTTCCCCGTTGTTATGTAGGTTTGGATAAGTTCAGCCCACTGGGTGCTGTATCCCTTTGCCTGGCTGATTGTCGTTGGTGATTTTCCAACATCGAAGCAGATTTTTTTCCTTCCGGCAGTACGGGCAGGAAGACGGTGGCAAATATGATCTGGTTTATTCCTGCTTTGAGCTGGTTCCTCGATGATATCAATATCGAAGTAGCTTCCCCGATCCATGTATTGGAATTTGAATACTCCTTTACCGTCTTTAGTGCGGTAGCTCGCCGGGCTATATGTCGCTCGAAAGGAGAAAGGAAGGAGGGGACTATCCCCTCCGTTTTCCTGTTGATGTAAAGTTCCTGGAGATAATTCCTCGCCACCGTGTAAAGTACCTTTTTCAAGTTCCTCGCCTCCATGAAGCGTACCCTTTTCAAGTTCTTCACCACCGTGGAGTGTTCCAGGAGATAATTCCTCACCCCCATGGAGAGTTCCTTTTTCAAGCTCTTCTCCGCCGAACAACGTCCCCGGAATCAAAACACTTTTTTCTGAACACAAAAGCCCGATTCCTAACTCACACCAGGTTTTATCTTCTCCCGGAGGCGTGTTCCTTTTCGGAACAGTTGGTTCATAAGGACGTTTTGGGTCCTCTACTGGTGGTATGCTGGGCATACCGAAATCTTCATTTGAAATAATCTTTTCCATAATTATTTTTTTTAATTGTTAAGAATTATGGAAAACCGGTTTTCCTTTTAATTTTGCTTAAGCTTTGAATCGCATGAGTTGTTATTGAATCTTTATTTCAAAAACTGAATCATTAACGATTCACTGCAAACATAAATCACTATTTTTTGATGAATCCTGGAATTCCTGGAATTCCAAAATGTACATTTTAGATGGTCTATATAATTAGGAAAGATGAGGAGAAATTTGCCGAATTTTTATATTTAGAGATTAGAAGAAAAAAACTTTTTGATGGAGAAAATATTACTTTAAGCAAAGTTGAAAGCTTAATTAAAAAGCATTCACAGCAAATAAAAGAAAGAAAACTTCCCATAATTTCAAGCAAGGCTGTTTATAATTTTCTAAGAAATAAAACAAAACATCCTTTGGCGGATACCCTGCATTATGTTGCGATTATTTGTCAGATTAACCCGAATTTGATCACCGATTATATTGAAGATGTAAGAGAGGGGAAAATCAATCAGAATCTCATTGCACAAGAACCTGATAGTGGGAAACTGTATGACAAATTATTACAAAATGAAGACGAGTTACGAAAAGATATAATTTCAAAAGTTATTTCAAATATTGAGCTACTTGAAATTAATGTTGAAGGCTATGTAAAGAGCCGAGAAGTTTTGCTGGATAACGCATTTCAAGAAAAAAATGAATTACTGAGCTACCTTTACAAAAAAATAAATGAAAAGAATCCTCTTTCTGTTTCCATCAAGCTCGACTTAGAAAAGTACTTCATCAAATCAGAAGTAATTGAAGAAATATTTCTAATTGCAGGAGCTCTCTCAACAAGATTAATTACGGATTATGATCCTGAGATTGCGGACTTACTTTTTATAAAAATTAACCAAAAACAAGATAAAATATGGAAATTTTGTTTAGTTGGTTTGATTCTTGGACTTGTAAACAATATTTCAGATAAAGAAACTGCAAAAAGAGCGTTATCAAACCTGAAACAGATAACAGCCATTGATCAGAAAGCGAGGTTTATATTAAACACCCTGCTAATTGAGTTAGTAGAGTTTTCATCAGGATTATTAAGGCAGCTTCTAAAAATTCCAGTTACAACCAGATCTGAACTGAAAACATATGTTTTAAGGTATTTACCCTTTAGTAATAGCGAAGATTATTATTCCCAATTCAATATCAAATATGAGAAAGGATTGTATGAAGCACTTAAAGGAAGCATTGGGGTCAGTGATCTTCTAAAGCACTCGATTCTTATAAATAGCGATAGGTTTAAAGAAAAAGAATTAGAAAAACTTTTAAAAGAACTTAATGAAGCACGAGAGGACATTGTAAATCTTCAAAATGACTATCTTTTTTGTCGTTCGGTATATGAACAGAAGTTTTATGTTTATTCAGTTGTTCATTCGATATTTTATGCGACCGACACTCATGAACTGCTAAAAGAAGACCTCGAAAAAAAGATTTCGGAATTTATAAACGAATTTGAAAGACATGATATTCGATCCACCATCGCCTTTACAAAATCAGAACTTTCAGATTATGAATCATTGCTAAGAATACACCTGAGAATAAATCCTCATGATGATGAATATTGGGCTAAATTAGGACTCTATTTGTTGGGTAAATCTAACTTTGAGGAAGGAAAAGAATGCCTAAATAATGTTCAAATCCCTTCTCCGAACATATATTCATTAATCTTTGATTCCTTGAAAGAATGTTTGATTAGCAAAAACAAACAACATGCAATAATCTGCTTTGATACGATAGGGAGTTATAAGAAAAAAAACTTTAACCTAGCAACTGAATTAATGAGCATTAATTCCTCTAAGGAAGCTATTACTGTACTTAAAGAATTTTCTGAAGTTTTTCCCAAGGATACCATTATTAATCTCAAAATTGCTGAATGTTATAATAACATTGGAGATTGGGATAAATCGCTGGATTATTTTTTTAAAGTTGATGAAAAAGAATTATCTAATGACCAAATAGTCACGGGATTTAATACCTATGGCTATCACTTCATGAAGCAAAATTCTCCCAAAGCCCTAGAGTGCTTCTCTACTGGATATTTCTATGCAGAAAACAAAGAAAAGTATTTACAGGATGTAAAAGAAATTTTTACAGAAAAGTTAAAACTGGATGAATTTTTAGCCAATAATCTTATTGCTTTAATTCCTGATGAACAGGGAACCTAAAAATGACTTAGCGGAACATCCATTCGTTTGGCAATGGGATATAAACAGCTGTCTTAGTATGCTTTTGGTACATTATCGTATTCAAAAGGCGGTAGGACACCACTTTTTCTTAACACTCCAGAAAACACTTTATTGTAAAATTCTGTTCTCAAAGCAACAATTGCTGAAACATACTTTGAAATAAGAGCCTTAACTTCTACATCAGGATAATCCATGAGTTCTTCTGCATTTTTGAGAAATGTTTCCTCAAAAAAAGTAGCAAGAACCTGCACTAAGTTTTTCAACATGTATTTTTGATATTCTTCATCACCAAAATCCAAAAGAATGTTTGTAATTTCGTCAGCTGGTTCTCCACACTCCTTAATGAATTTTTTAAGTTCACTATCAATTTGTTCTCGTTTTTCTTTAATTGATTCATTAATACTAGGATTTTCATTCTGCATAAAATGAAGATTGAAAAAAGTCCCTAGAAGAGAATTCTCATCCATGTATCTCGTAATTTGTTTCATAAACCTACCTATCTCTTCTTTTGGAATCTTGATTTCAAATCCATCACAATCCTGGATCTGAACAATCTCGCAATCATTTTTCTCGGAACCATTTGAGGAATTCTGCATTTGAGAATAGAAAATTTGTTTCTTTATAACATAAAATAAAGAAAAAATCAAATGCGAAAGAGTATATCAGCTATCCTGTAATCATCTCATTGTATTCATCCAGAACATCCTGCTCGAAGCTATCCAGATAAATTTCAGTAGTTTTTACGTCCTCATGCCCCATTCCTTCTGAAATGATCGCCACCGGAACGCCTTTTCGTTTGGCGATGGTCGCCCAGGAGTGACGGGCAACATAGCTGGTCAACGGGGTCGTCATCCCCAGCATTTCCCCAATTTCTTTGAGTTTTTTGTTGTTGATCCGGCGTTTTTCCGCCACATCTTTAAATTCCAGTACCGGATCTCCAATCCGGGTGATGATCGGGAAAATGTAATCATCTTCATTTTTCCCTTGGGCATACAGATCAAGAATTCGTTGCATGGGTGCAGTAATTTTGATGGAGTACTCTTTTTTGGTTTTCTGGCGGGTGTACTCGATCCTGCCGTCCACAATGTTTTTCCCCTTCAGTTGTGCCATGTCTGCAAAGTTGATCCCCATGGTGTAAAAACTGAACAGGAAGTAGTTTTTTGAGTGCCAAAGTCGCGAACCCATCGGCAACTCCAACGCCTCAATTTTTCGGATAACGTCGCCCTGGACAGCCCGTTTTCGGGTTTTGGTAAGCCGGATTGTGTAATTCACGAACGGATACATATCTCGTTGAACAATCCCGGCTTTGATCGCCCGGTTGTACACCATCTTGATTGTTTTCATGTACACGGCGATGGAGTTGGTAGTATTTCCTTTGCCCCGGCAGTAGTTTTCAAAACTGACCAAAAATTTGTGGGTCATTTCCTCAAATGGGAAATCTTTATCCTTCCGGTACTTTTTGACCAGAGTGAGTACCGAACGGACGGACTGAGCGTAGCCCAGCCGTTTTGCAGAAGTCAGTTCCTCTATAATTTCATCTGTGAAATCAAAAAAGGTGACGCTGCTTCGGTTGTGAACGATCCGGGACTTAATTTCGGTGATCGACATCCGATCAATTTCTCCCGTGTCCTGGAGTTTGTTGATGATATCCATGGCATTCACCCGTTGTTTCTGAATCCAGTTATTCAGCCGGGAAATGTTGGATACGCCTTTGTAGGACTTCAAAACAATACATTTATCCGTATCCCAGTCCGTTTCCTGCATGGAGTAGCCCAGGGGCATAGAAACGCTTTTACGGTTATGAATAAACCGGAGGATTAGGGGATAGGTCTGATCGCTTTTTTGTCGCCGAGTATCCAGAATAATTTTTACATTTGAAGCCATGATTGTTCGTTTTGATGCTTGCAAGTACGGAAATTTGCAAGCGATTTGCAAGCAAATGTTGATTAAATGTGCATCGTTACGAATCAATAAAAATTCAAAATACTGAATATCAGATGTTTTAAATCGTATCGATTTTTAGATATTCTTAAAAAATGTGACTGGCAGTCAAAAGGTCATCGGTTCGATTCCGATATTCTCCACTTTTAAATCGAAACAACAACAAGTCGCTCATAGAACGACTTGTTGTTGTTTTTTACCCCAATTTCTCTGTATTGGAATTAAGCACTCGTAGTAAATAACTATCTGGAATACGAAAATCGGTAAACGATTACCATTAATCAATATTCCATTCTTTCCCAACAGGTTTTCCTGTTTGTTGCGCTGGTTGCACAGGGAGTTTTCCTAATAATTTTGCATTTTTCCTGTATTATTCCTCCTCATTTTCTATATATTTTTCCAGATAGGGAGAATCAGGATTGAGTTTATGCTCATGTTCCCGAAGAATTTCAACCAGGTACAGGCATAGTTTTCGGTAGTTTATTCCATCCGGTTGGTTGTTTTCATCGTAAAAAAGTAAATGTTCAAGTCCAAGCGATTTTGCCTCTTCGGCAATGTACCCGATTTCCCAGTTTTCCGGTTGAGCAGGACGTGTATACCTGCGTGGTTGTAATTGCATAATCTTGCCAAAATCATCTTTTAAAGGAGTTATATTTCGTTTGTCTCTCCTCGTGGAATTATCCCAACCTATTTCTTTCGTTTCTGTATTATATTGAACATTTTTATGGTCACCAATATTTCTCAAATTGGCTTTAATAATTCCGTTAACATGAAGTGGTGCCGAGGGGTTACTTGTGCCAATTCCAACTCTGCCGTTTCCCCGGATGGTAAAGATTTCCCTTGCTCCAGACCCAGCTCTGTCGAGAAAAGTATATCTTGCATTTGTATTACCTATATTAAAATAAAAGTGCCCGGATGTAACGCCCATTCCGTAATAAGAGGTTCCTGTGCTATTTTGGTAAAGTGCCAGTTTCAGTCGACTTAACCCGGAGCCTAAAGATAAAATGCTTGCAGGATTTGAAATTCCAATTCCCACTTTCCCGCTTACGTCCAAATTCCCGTTCACCTCTACCTGACCAGAATTGTGTACCAGTAACCGCCAACCTTTGTTATAGAAACCAACTCTGTTGGATGAGGTTCCTCCAATAAAACGGTCGTTTGAAACCCACAACCCTCCGTGATCGTTATTTGATTTTATTCTACCGTTTACCAGCAGGTCAACACTGGTCCCTCCTTTCCCCTCGATTTGCAATTTGGCTTCCGGCACATCGGTACCCAAGCCAACATTGCCTTCAAAATACCTTCGGCTATCATCCAATAAGCCATTCCATTGTTCTTTGTCCAACAATTCGCCGTCCTTTATCTTTAATTCGTCAAAGTTTATCATTGCTATCTCTTTTTTATTGGTTACATTATTAATACATCTTCATTTTCTTCTGTTTCCGCCTGTAAAACCTGCCATTTTCTCTGGTGTTCGGTTGACCAGTGTGTTTTTAAATAATCCTTGGCAGCAGAATAACTGTTGAAATATTTTTTTGTCAGCTGTTCGGGAGACTCAAGCGCTTCTTTAGACAATATTTTGTATGTCTTTTTCTTAGACTCAGGTATTTCATCCACAAAACTGAACAACTCGTCCGGGCGGGTATGGTCAACAGGCCTTTTATTTCCGCTGATGTTTAATGTTCTTTCTCCCTGCCAGTTGTCGGGACCTTTGCTCTGTGTACTTCCACTTTCTCCTAAAATGATATCCTCAAAATCATTTGGTGTTGATTCCATAACCGTTGATATATCATAAAATTCATCCGGCATGATTTCAATTCCCGCGTTCATCAAATCAAAATCGGGCGTGGATAGTTTCTCATTATCCGGCAAATTTTCAAACTGTCCGCGAGAGAAATAATCTTGTATCGTTTTTTTTGTACTAACAGGATCTTCCTTGCCAAACGCATAGTTTGAGATTCGATAATTTGTGCTGGCTTTCATATGATTGTTTCCCAGCTTTTCAATGTTTTTATTTAAGGGAATCAGGTTTTGGCGCAGTTCCAGATAACCCGAAGGATGGATAAAAATCTGGTCCTCTTCTTCATTTTCATTTAGACTCCGAAGCGATTCTGCTCCACTGTATTCCTTTGGCAACTTTGCCGACCAGTTGCCGGATTGCTTTATCTGTATTTTTAATTTTTCGAGCAGTTTATCAGGTTCGACAAATACCGGAGCTACTTTTTGTTCCCCTCCCCAGGTAATATTAAATTTAATTTTTAAGGAGAAGAAGAGTACTTTTATTTTAGCATATCCTTTTGCCCTCCATGGCTCAGGCCCGCTGAGCAGAAATTCCAAGCCAACACCAAAAAACGACCTACCCCGGTACGAAACGTCTACACTGATTCGAATGTCTGCATCAAAATAAAAAGGATCGAATTGTAACAATGCGTTAAATCCCACAAACCCATATGCCCTGGCATGTCCTTTTTTTACCACCAGTTCGGCGCTAACCCCAATTTGATAGGAGTTGGAAGTAATTGCCTGGTAATACTGACAAGATAAACGAATATCTTCACCTTTTTTAATCAGGGCTGTTACTCTTGGTACATCCGGAAATTTTGCCGGCTTTTTATACCGGGGATGATAACCGCCAACCGATAAAAGAAATTGAGGATGACTCCCCCAATTCAACATAAAAGCAAAGCCCCCGGTAAGCGACACTTCTACCAAATTTGAATCCCGCAGCCGGCCTTCTATCAGAATGTATGACGCGGCAAAATTAAAATCACCAAAAACGTCTACATGCATCTCGCCCAAACTTTTTTCGGCATCTTTACCGGGCAGATATACGCCTAAGCTTCCAAGCAGAATAAACCTTCCTTTAAATGGCATTTCAATCAAAAAACCAATATCAATTTCCATTACAGTAGGTTCGCCGTAACCAAATTTAAAGAAGGGCGCTACAACATAATGTTTTTTTTGTGGAGGGAAAACAGCTCTCAGATCGCTAATGATTTTTGAGGAATTTTCGATTACATTTTCCGGGAACATAACAGAATTTATCGCTCCGGTTTGAATTCTTTCCCTTAAAATGTCCACTTTCATGGTGCGGTAGATCCCAATTATTCCCCCCACGGCGTTGAGTGTAAATCCAAAAGGAAGAGGAAAACCCGGGTCAAAAAAGACACTGATACTCACCAACATAGAAAAGCCTTTTTCTTCGTTTGGCAAACGGGTGTTTATCAGTCCGATAGCTGTAATTCCAATATTCAGGTCTCCGGAATCGAGTTCAATTTTTAATTTGAAATCTAAAACTCCGGCATAACGATGATTCTCAAAATCAAGCTCAAGAAAACCTCCTCCTGAGATAATTTCAGAATCGATACTAAGTGCGACTCCCTTCGGGGGTGTAAAACCAAAGTTAAAATCGGTTGCTCCCAAATCACCTCCTTTGTCTGGCATCGAAAGCTTCATCCCCAGGCCTGTTTCTTCTACTTTTACTTTAACAGGGCCCAGTTTTGAGGAAAATGTTGAAAGCACCTTTAAGTATCCTCCCAAAGCGCCGTCTTTTGTAACGGGGCCGTAATCCCATTTTAAATTATCAAGATGGAAAAAGTCCAAATCTTTGTGTATGGGAATCAGCAATTCATACGGTTGTTTTTCGTTTTTCCCGGTTTCATCAATTGACTTACCTTCCATTTCTGAATCCGGTTGGATTACCGACTGTTTACCTTCCAAAGATGCTGATTCTGAGTTATCCTCTTTATCTTTTAGTAAGTCCAATACATCTTTTAGTGTGTCAACGTTGTGATCAAAATAAAATCCTTTTTTACGCGTATATCCTGCTGACAAGGAAAACTTTAAAGGCACATCGCCGGATGGCAGTATTTCATTCAAAAAACCGTCTCCGTCGCCACCGGAAATAACAACTGCATTATCTTTCAGGCCAATTTCAAATCCTCCGTCTTCTTTGCTTAAGAATCCATTGATTTGAATTTCACCAACAGCTAAACGTGTGCCGCTTTCATTCGGAAGATTATAAGATGCTCCAGTCTCGGGATCTGCTTTTCTTTTCAGTGTCAGTTCCAGCTTCATGTCTCCCAAAATATTCGCATCAGGAAGCCGGTTGAGAAACACATCCAATGCGTTACCGGAAGTTGTTTTTATTTTCAGCTCCCAGTTATCGTTAAATTGATGTGTGTAAGTAAGTTCCCCGTTAAGAGAAATAAACAAGCCACCCAACGATTCAACTTTTATATCCGAATTTTTATTAAAAAAATCCGACACTTCTTCATCAGCAACAAAAAACACGGTGGCTCCCAATCTTTTATCAAATTCACTTTCCTGATCTTCGGGGAGTTTTAAATCAAATGAAAATGCCCGTTCAGAAACCAGGTCCGCCCAGTTTCCTCTTTTCCATCGTTCTACGGTGGTATAATATTCTGTTAGTATTTTTATTTCATTGTCGTTGAGCTTCTCTCTGTCTTCTTCTTTTTTCTTCAGATTATCTTCTTTTTTCTTCAGAACAGTTTCTACTCTGCTCCAGCCTTCATCCAAATCAACAGGGAAATTTTCATCATGTTCCCTCCTGATGGTTTTTAACATCAGATTTCCGAGAATAGTGTCCTTTAATTCTATGGTGCTGTCTTCTTTTATCGTTCTTGGCACAGTACTCCAGCCGACGAGAAACCGGCTTTCGGGCATCCGGCTTTCCATCGCGGTAAAAAACCCACCCAGCACCGTCATTATTTGGGAGAATTTTTCCGCATCTTCAATGGCTTTCAAACCGCTTTCAAGTTGATGTGATTGCGTGAATTCTGTCCAAAACTCTATTATCTTATCTTTTAAATCAATAAAGTATTCAATGGGGTTGGTTATTAATTCCCAAATATTTTTAACTACAATTGCAGGCAGTTCTGTAACAACATAAACCGGCGCATCATATATTAAAAAGTGTGCAACATCATAAATTGTTTCAGGCACTCCCTGATCCTCGAAACCGCTCCTGATGGTAACTCTGGCTTCAGCAAGAAAACCCAGCAACTGCGATATCCAGTAAAATTCGGGATAATGCAGCCGGATGTAATTGGTGGTGTTTAGTTCCAGAAATAGCCAAATATAGGTATCTACATCTTTGGGATCATCAACTACGGCTTTAATAAATTCTTTCAGGGAAGAATAGATGATTTTGACATCGTTTACCGCGCTTTGAAAAGCTACATCGTCAGGATTAATTGATTTTTGGTATTGATTGATATTATTTACAGAATCTTCCGGAATATCTAATTTTGTATCTGTGTCCGGATCCAGGCCTAAATCCAACAAGGTATCACGCCGAACTTGTTCGTCCTCCATTTTTTCCTTCAACCATTCAACGAATTCACCTATTTTTCCAACGGCGGACTGTAAAAAACCTTGATTATCCATACTCTTTAGTTTTTATCGTCAGGTAGTGTTGGAGCTTTTTCATTTTCTGAAGCTTCCAAAGCAATTTTGTGTAGCGTATAAATATCATGATCCTGTATCTTGCCTGGCTTTCCATCGAAGGGCACAGCATACAAAGAATGAATTACATGAAGCACATCATTCCCTGATTTTTCAAAAGAAACCAGCCCAAGATTAGTTTTAAATAATATTTGACGAGTGTAATTTACCTTTTTTGCTTGCTCAATGTGCCGGATGGCTATTTTCTGTAAGTTTTTCATCATATCATCCGTTTCTTCCAACGGTTTTACCTGGGTTACTGTTGGTCTGTCGCTCTCTTTTCGGGAGTCAAGCACATTTTCTATCCTCCACGACCAATCCGGAGATCGGCCCGTTTTGGTGCCTTTAGGCCAGCCAAGTACCGGTATAATCACCGGACTCTCTTTCAGTTTGTGTCTTAAAAAGAATACCTTCGAATTATCGGGTAGTTCTATGGGTTGCGGGTTTATTTTATGACTGGTCCATCCAAGGCGTTCCGCTCGCAGATTTTGCCGAATGGTTTTTTGAAGATTCAGAAAATTCTGACTGGCTTTTTGGATGAAAGCAGGCATAATGTTTCGAAATCCGCTTGAAGTTAACTGCGCAAAACATGCAGTAGCTTTTTCATTTCCTTTTGTCCAGTAAGCTAACCGTTGACTCGAACCGTAGTGAACATCCCCGGAAAGGAAGATAATCCTTTTAAATGGCGCCAATCGTTTGAGCAGTTCTTCCTGCGAAACCGGGTCAAAAGCCCAGGCTTCAATTGCATCCGGATCTGTTCCTTTCATTCCTGATTTTACTTCTTCACCTCCTGATAAAAACTCCAAAAAATCGGTGGCTTTATATGCCAGAGGGGCAATCAGTTCGTCGAACACCGATGGGCCAAGTACAGGTAACGGAGCAATTACAAAACAAACGTCATCGTCTTTTGGTGTTGGGTTTTTGGGAATAAGATCTGTCATCCCGTTAAACGATAAATTGCCAGGTGCTCCATGAAATTTAACAAATGATCGTCGGGTCCGATTATCGATCGCCAGTATTTTGTGTTTGGCTCCTTCATAAGTAAAGTGCCACTTTATTAGCGGGCTTCGGTTATCCGGTAGCTGCTGTCTTCCGCCGGCAGAGCCCTGCACTCTGTGTTGAAAATCAAGTCCAAATAAAAAATCAATGTGTTCCTCTAACTCAGTAGTGTTTTCAGCTTCGTCTTTGAATAACAGAGAAATCTGGTTTAACAAATGGGCATGTGGATTTCCCAGAACTTTCAGGATTTCATCATCATCATCTGCATTTTTTTTATATTTCCTGATAATGAATTCATCCTTGTTGTCAGTAGTTTGCAACAGCCATTCATCGGTATGCAACAGCTTTATTTCCACTTTTTCGCTGTCGAGTGTAATGCCTTTTTCAGAAAATGCCGATTTTAATGTATCCGAGAATTGACCTGTGTTAAACTCACTTGCCAAAACTGTTTCCAATTCAAAAAAGTGTCCTTCCCGGTTGTATCTGTCGGCACGGTTTCCCCAATCCTGAAACAGTGCATACGCCATCATTCCGTTTCTGACAATGGCTTTACCGAGCGGCGAGGTAAATACCCTGTCGCGCCACGAAGGGTTAAGGTTCCAGTCGTCGGTAATATCGTGATCATCAAAAATCATAAAAGTGGAAATATTGGCAAGCATCCTTCTCACTTTTGGCAGTGTTTGACGTATGATTTTTAATTTATCCTTGTCTTTATTTTCTATTATCTTGCTGTCTTTGTCTCTATTTAGGTAGAACGGACCGATCCACTCTTTGAGGTAGTTGATAAATTCTGTTTTTTGTTTTTTTTCATCCGGTGTTGCAGCGGTATCAAGAAAACTTAAAACACTGGATTTAGCTTGGTTTCTCTGATCTAAAGTTCCCTTTCCGGAAAGAATTGACCGGAGAATGTCGTTATTTTGAATACCAAAAAGGAAATCGAGGCAACTCTTCATTACGTCGTCATCAAACACAGCTTTTTTCCCTGATCTTTCATCAAACAAATTTCGTTTGAAAATTGCTCCAAAATTTTTAGGAGTTTCTTCAATTTCATTAAAAGCCTGCTCGAAATTTTTTAGATTATCAATTTCCTCCGGCCAGGACACATCAGACCATACAGATAAATACATGCCAACAAATTCACCAAACGAGATCAAATGATTGGCCGTGGCACCTGTCGTGAAGCGTGCTTCTGAATCGATCAATCGTCGTCGGATATATGCCGGAAAATGGTTGGCATCGGCGGGCCATCTTTCCTGAGTGCCCGGTGTTTTTCCGTTGGTTGGTAACGTTTCTTTATCATTAAGGAGGTTGTTTCCTAAATTAGTCAGATGACCCAATAGCGCTCCAACAACCGAATCAGCATAAATCTGGTCGCCCGACATGAACAGTTGCTGAGGACGATTTACCGGATCAGCCAGATTTTTTTTGATAATGTCATCGACAAAGGAAAGTGCATCTTCAAACAGATTGTCGTTGTTCCTGCAAGAACCATGAATAATTTTCAGGTCTTCGATTTTGGGAGCAGGCAAAGCGAAACCGGGTAACTGGTCGCTCTCGTAACTAAGAGTAGTTTTACCGTCTTTGTCTGTGTCGTCCACTAAGTTCAACGATTTAAAATCCCTCGATTCATTATCTGATGTAGTAAATTTGAGGTTGTAAGAATATAGTTGTCCCCATTGCAGCAACTTATCACTTGAAAGCGAAAGGCGTACAACCGTTATATGAAGGAATTTACCAATCTGTGTAGTATCCTGCGATACACTGCCTACAGGGGTTTCGACAATTTCGCCGTTATTTTTAAAACTAATTATGCCGTTCCACACTGTCAGTTCAACTTTTGCAGCCGTTTTCAATGCTATCCACACAGAAACTTCATCCGGCGCTACCTTTCTCACAATCGGTCCACATAATATATCTGTTTTATTTAATGGCATAGCTTTATTTCTTTCAGTTTTAATTATCCGGGCAACAATTCCTCCAGTTTTATAGCAGCTCTCACCTGTTTTTGCATCATAACTTTGGCTATAAACGCAGCATTGTTCCATTGCTCTGTAAAAATGGACGGGCGAATTCCGTTCAGATATCCTTCAGCAGGAAGTTCCTGAAAATGCTGCCAGCTAAAATCGTTTTCACCTGTTCCTGGAATTGAATCCTCCGGCGTTTCATCGAGCCCAAATCGCAGTTCAGTCATCCGTTCTTCAAAAATGACAAAGTATTCAGCTGCTTCTTCCTTTCTTATTGGAAAACCGAGGAATACAATATCAGGAGGCATTTCACCCTCAAAAACAGGATGGGTTCGTAAGGCATTTTGCGTTAAGTCGGGCTTACCATCTGTTGTTTTCTTTACCAGGTAGATAAGTGTATTGCTGAATTTCTGCAGCAATTCTCCCCGAATAAGCAATACCAGTTGGTTTTGATTTTCCTGCTGGTTGTTAAATTTGCCCGGAACGGGATTATCTCCCAATCGGTTATTTTTGTCCCATTCGGAAAGTCTGTTAATATCTTTGTCTTCATCGCGGGTAAGCAGCCACTTTTCAACCGCATTTTCATATACATCAGAAATTTCCTTTTCAGTTTCGTTTGGTTCCGCGACAACATAAGTTGCTTCTATTTTTTCTAACGTATTGTAATTGGTTCCATGTTTTTTTCGAATATCATCCAGTAATTTCGAAGCAATTTCAGTTTCACGGAACGCTTTCTTCTCATTGTCATCCATAGAATAGATGGTGGTATCCCAAAAACTTCTGAAATAACTCCCACGTTGGTCTGTTGGAAATTCTCTCCATAACAATTCCGACGCCATTTCGTGATTTAAACCCACCATAAAAGCTTCAATAAAACGGCGATTGGTTTGCAAAAGTCCTACTGTGTTTTGCGGTACATTTTCAAGGCCCGGTAAAATATATTCCTGCGACATCTCCCTTAAAAAGTGGTACATCGGACGGTGAAATTCAGGGTACCATTTTACCGGGTGCAATTCATCCTCCGAATTGCTCTTTATTACTTTTGTTTTTTCAATATTCCGGAAATTACTTACCCGGTTTTTTATCCTCAGTTCTATCGTTTTTTTCGGATTTAAAGCTAAAATCGTTTTATCTATAATTTCTGAAAATGTTTTCTCAACCGGTTCAGCAACTGTTCCTGAAGGAGTAGCGGCAGCACTTGTTACCGAACTTCTAAGTCCGCTTACTTTAAAACTCAAATTAACCAAACTGGAATTAACAATAGGCTTAAATCCAGATTTCACTTGAGCAGACTTCATCTTGAAAAGAAATTTCTGTGTCTTTACATTTGTAAGTTTGTTCGTGATGGTGCTGCTGCTAAGAACTGCGCCGATTGTTTTTTCCGGTTCAAAAGCAATTTTATTTTTTACAGGTAAAGCCATTTTAAAAACATTGTTTGGCTTCATTTTTTCCAACCGCTTGAACATGTTATTGGAAATCTCCCTTCCAAACCTTCCCAGGTTGAGTTCCTGATTTACTTCTTGTACCTTACTTAACTGTTCCCATGCTGCTTTCATCAGTTTTTCCTGATTTTCTTTTACAAACTGCACTCCTAACCCGGCCGCTGCCCTGTGTCGGAAATCAAGATTCAACTCTTCCAGCCAACCGTTTGTGTTTTGAGGATCGTTGTTGATTGGTTTTCCTTCTCTGAAAGCATACCATTCGCCGTAAACCGGAGGAGCTACCCGTAATCTGGTTTCTTTTTGACCGTTTTCTTTTTGAATAATTTCTTTTCTTTTATTTAATAAATGGGTTAAAGCCTCTTGTTTCTGTTTGCTAACTGTAGCGTCCGGGCTATCAGTTGCGATGTCCATTCCCCAGGGCTGAACGCCTGTATCCAGAGATTTCAGTGCAGCTTCCATCTGCAAAACAAGTCCGGTATCCTCCTGCATTCCATACCCCGGATTACTACAGTCGATCGCGCGTGTTCCCATGTTCTCCAGGTCGCGGGGTTTTAGTTTTCGGACAAGATTTTCAAAATCGCCACCTGTACCAGTGCTAAATTCCCAATCGAAATAGTAGGGAACAATTTTGCCTGCCCCGTCGGCCGGAGTTTCCCATGTAAGTAATCTCCTGTCTTCGGTTTCACCAATATTACCCGTTGCAGCCTCGGCTCCGATTTTAAATGTGGGTATTAAAAAAGCATTATACCTGGTTTGCGGTTTCAATTTTCGTGGGCATAATAAACGACAAACCGTTTTTTGTGTCGCTATTTTTATGCTGTTTGCGATTTGCCCGGCAGAAATCCCTTCTGTGTCTAATTTATGCACATGTGCCCATCGCCACGATTCTTTTAGATCGGGTAAAATGGCGGTTGGTTTTAACTGAATTTGAGGCGGAAGTTCTTTGTTTGAATTTTGGATTTTTTCAAACTCCCCTTCCTCATCTCTATTTTCCGTTTTTAATACAATTAGCGCCAGCCAAGGAATCCAGTTGTTTTTGTCGGTAGTTTGCAGGCTGCTGAACCGCCACAAAAAATCGGGCCCGGAAAATTCAATAAAAGGTACCAGCGAAGTTTCAAAATTGTTGGTATTTGGAGAAGGCGCCAGACGCGAGATAACGTTTCTATCAATTCCCATTACATCTCCCGGCCCGAAAAGCGTAATATTTTTCTCAACAACTTCTGTTTTAGTTGAATCTTTGTCAGTAGCTGTAAGGGTAAGTTTTACCGGAACAATCATTCGCTGCCCCACCACATTTTCGTTCTCTGCAAGGGTTGCTAATCCCTGTCTCATGTATGGTAAAAAATAATTTACGCGTTGTGTCATTTTACAGCTTCTTTTTTTTTATTCAATCATCAAGACAACAGTTGGTCAAATTTCAACCCGCTGCTCCCTTCTCCTCTGCCTGCCAGTACTTTTCGGCCAAGCCATATGTAGGTTTTGCCATCGGCTCCCCGTACCCGTTGCCTGGTCAATTGTACCCGAACACCCGCCCGGGGAATGGCTTCTTCCCTGATCGAGAATAAATCGTTTTGGGCCAGTATAGATAACGGTTCGATATCAGCAGGCTCAGTATCTGCTTCGTTTCGCAACATTACTGCGCGACGCAGTTCGATATTACTGTCGTTATTTTCAATATGAAAAGGCAAATAAGGAATCCAGTTTGTTGGAACCTGGGTTGCCAGTCGAAACTGCGGCATTGCAGTTTCCCTTTTTTCGGGATTGATGAAGGGGCCATTTATTTCCAAATGATAATCATAGCCATTGACCGGTTTTCCCAGTTTATTACAAACTATTTTTTCAATTCCCCACACCATATTTGCGTATTCGTCTCGCAGGAAAAGAACTTCTTCCAACGGACGCGATTCCTGTCGAAATGTTGTAACAGGCGGCAAGTAGATAAATTGCTCTTCTTTTTTATACAGTTCCCGATTGTTTTTTCCTCTCTCCCTCAGCAAATCCGATGGCCTGATTTTGAATGCATCCCACACTTTTAGCGGGTTGGCATCTAAAAACTGACCAGTATTTTTATCATTATTAATAGTGGTTGTAACTCCAAAAACATCTCTTACCGTGATATAATTAATCCAACATATTTCACCTGCCTTCATTTCGAAAGGAATAGAGAACCAGTCGTTATCAGAAACCAGCGAAAAATCGATAATCATTAATTTTACCAGGTCTGACTGGTCGACTTCCATTCCAGACAAATCGAGTTTACTGTCTTCAAAAGCATACAACCGTTTATCGGGCATGGCGGCAAACGACACCCGCACTGGCATAAAACCATCCGAATCAGAAGCGTTTTCAGTTGGATTGACACCTATTTTGGAATCATCAAAAGAATACCAGTCGAGATGCCCGCTTTGATAATCAGGGGCATTCAATTGGATTTCTTTTTCACCGTGAACATTAAATTGATGAACCAGATTTTTTGATTGCCACGAAGATTTCTCTCCGGCTGGCAGGTAAAGCTCCTGATACCAGTTTTTAAGTTTATTTGTTACAGTTTCCAATGCTGTAAGATCTCCGGTTGGAAATTTATTTTTCAGAATACTTTCCCATAAACTTCCTCCGTTAATCACATTTCCAACCATCAGATTAAAAAAACGTTGTGATTTTTGATCTGTCTTTTCATCCTGATTTAGTGGAAATTCTGTTCTCAGTTTCGTTATAAAATTCTCAGATTCACTTGTTGAAAAATTTGTTTTAATGAGTTCTTCAAACTTTTGTCCAATCCGCACGTTATCACGCAAGTTCACAGGGCGAGTTTCCATTGCTTCCACCCGTGCTTCCAGCGGAACATTTCCAATTTCTTTTTTCGATTCGGAGTTCAGAAAGGAATAAAAATTAAGCATTTCCTTTCTGAAATTGGCATTAGCGCTAACAGGAGAACCGTTGTCTTCGCCTTTAAATTCACCAAACTGCCATTGCCGTCCCAACATCCACAACGGATCGGCAGTTCTCATTTCGAGGCCTGATTCATCATCACCGCTTCTGGAACGCCCTTCCAACCTGAATTGCGGTATAAAACCTGGCATCCCCTGTTCAACAGGAAACAGATTTCGTTTTATTTTAAAGTATAAACTCATGCCTTTTTTACTTGTTTCCGGGAATATTAAACCAATAAGTCATTGGCAAAACATAACCATATTCCTGAATTGCATCCAGATCCACCATTCGTATTTTGTACAAATCCATAGTGTCGTAAATAATATCTCTGAGATCGTCTTCCGCCCAGAAGAAATCACTCTCTTGCCCTGCCTTGGGATGAACAGCCAGTAAAAGTGCCTGTGGTGGTTCGTTGTTCGGGATGTTATAATTGAAGCTTAGTCCTGTATTCATTTTGGCATTGGGAATGTATTCGGAGAATTCTTCGATTACCAATCCAAAAACCGGGTTTTCTAACATAAGATCTTTGTGTGCGTACAAAACGGTACTTTCACTACCTTCCGGATAATAGGTGTCATCTGACAAGGGATAGGTTTCACCTGTAATTGAATCTTTGTAAATTGATTGTGAATCAAATTGTTTTTCCGCCAGAAGATCGATTTCCTGTTTTGATAGCGCAATCCACGGATATTGTAATAAAGTAGGTCCCTGAACAACCGTGTAATGTGATTCCGTTACCAATCCCATAGTATGATTCCATACACTTTTGACTAACAGCCAATCTTCAAACAGTTCTGAATTTTCGTGAATTTGGGCAATGCCCTGTATCCAGTTTTTGATGCGTTCCTGTCCCCACACGTGTTCCGCATCATTATCGGCCGAATTGCCAACCAGAAGTTGTTGTTTTTTACTATTGACCACCTCGTTGAAATTAGCAGAACCAACTGCAGGAGGTAAAAGAATAAACGTTTCTCCGAAAAGAATTCCGGCAACCTGTTGTAACAATCCAAAAGCGTTGTTAAAAACACTCTGTGAATCGTATTTCGAAAGCAGTATTTCAGCTGATGTTATTTTTGTTTCAATTGCATTTTTCAATTTCCCGGTGTCCACCGAAGTATTTTCAAGGTAAGCCGTTTTAGCCGGTTCAAAATCCAGATTTGACAGGAATTGTAACACGCGTTTTTGCGTCAAATCAGAGGCAGCTATTGCTTTCAAATGGTCTATAACAGGAATTAATCGCTTATCTTTTATTTCATCCAGGGCTTTCCTGTTGTACCGGGTGGTTTCACTTTCCATCGTCAAATCATCCGATTTTAAATACCGACATTTGTTTAGCAATACTTTGGCAGTTCTTACAACCTCAAGCGCCTGAGCCAGTGAATGACTATTTTCGGGACGGGTATCCGTAATTACATATTTTGTTTTCTCAGATAAATTTCCTTTTTGTTGCACCACTGCATTTCGTATTCGTAATTCCAGTTCGCCGGCGCCATCGGAAACCGGGTCTTCACTCAGGTAGAAAAAGTCCAGGTAGCTGATATTCAGATTTTTTAAGGTGACTTCTACTGTGTCTTCCAGGCTATCATTCTGGATATTGCGAAGTTCCACCAAACAGGCTACTTGTTCCATTGATCCGATATTCTCTTTCAACCATTTTTCAAGGTTAGGTTCTGCAAAAGCGCGTGTATTTTCAATGGTGAATTGCTCGGTACCGGGTTGAAAAATCATAACCAGTTTGTGTTTGATCCCGGTTCCCGGAATTTTTGTTTTCAGGGATTCTATTTGCGGTGGTTCAATTTCGCCTTTGGTAGCATCGATAGCAGCGGCTGCCCGCGTTAAATTCCCTTGTGTTACCTGGTAACCTGCTTCATAAAAGAGAGTGTCCAGGCTGGCATCCATTGAATCTTCCAGCTTTTCGATTTGCTTTTTCACCTGCTCTTTCACCTGGGCATTGATTTCCGCAGGAAGGCTTTCTTTATTTTTAATCGCTTTTAATCCATCAATTACGCTTAAATTCACAAAGCCGGTTGATTCTCCGGTTGCATTTTCATAAAGAGGAAATTTCTCTCTTAGTGTATAGATCTCCCGGTGCAGATTATTCTCGTGAAGATGGCGCTCCAACTGGTAACCTAAAAGTGCCTCCAGTTGCTGTCCCTGGCGGATACCTTCCAGTAAGAACTCTCCTTTTTGTAAACGATCTGATGTCAGATTTACAGCAAACGGATTGCTTTGCTCTTCATCTTTATGTGACAAAAAAGAATTCTTAAAAACGGAAGAGGCAATGGTTTGTGCTACACCGGGAGTGTGAATAATTCCGCCGGCTTCGCGATAAATGTCAGTAAGCGATTCAGGATTTACCGGAGTCGCATCTTTTTCCAAATCTTCAATCCAGCCATACGTGCCAAAATAGATACCCTTTTCATGATTGGGATTGCTTCTCAGTTCTTCAATTTTACGGGCTGCCAAAGAGGAAATCCATGCATCCAAACGATAACTGTTTAAGTCGACTGCTTCGCCAATGGCTATTTTTTGCGCTTCTTTTTGCTCTTTACCTTCAGGAATGGCCTGAATTGAGTTTATGATTTCCTGCCCCATATTGATAAATGAAGCTTTCATTTTATCAAACTTTATTTCATCCTTCAGGGTAAACAGGGGAGTACCAGGCGAAATATTTTCGCCTGCTTGTACCAGTATTTTTGTGATTGTCCCATCAAACGGCGCTGAAATCGTTACGCCTTTTGAGTTTGCTCCCTCGATGGTGACCACAGCATCCCCTTTTGCAATACCTGAACCTTCCGGTTTTTCTATGGAAGAAATTTTGAATCTCTGGCTGGCTAATAACTCATTTGCAAGTTCAGGTTCGAAAATAATTTCACGGAAATACAATTGACATGCATTGATGTAGCTTCTTACAAAAAGATCCGTAAATAAACTTAGATCGCCTTTGTATTGCACTAACTCATTTCCCTTTTGATTCTTAATAGAGTTTATAAAATCCTGAAATTTCCCTGGGTCTTCTTCCGCAAATGAAAAACTATCAGTACTGCCGGTTGTTAATTTTTTCCCTTCCTGATCTGTTAGAATAGCTTTTCCATCTTCAAATCCAACAAGATTTGTGTTTCCGTCGGCAAAACTTAAAATGGGAGCGCGAAGGAACTGATCAATTTGTGCTGAAAATTCCTTTTCATCCAAATTAAATAAACCGGCAAGCGACGTTACGTTTTCCTGAACATTTTCGAAATCTCCCCCCATTCCTTTTAGAGAATTTATTGAAGTAGGAGATGGGTGATTTTGAAGGAATCCGTATAACTTGTTTTTGAAGGCCTTATATTCCAATGCGCGAATATGCCAGCTGCCGGAACTCTCCTGCATACTCAGTATTTTAAGGATCTCTTCAGGTGTGTCGCCGCCAAGCAAGCGCGGAACCTGTTTATGATTTTTTGCCATTAAAAGCCATCGCTTCATCAATTGTGCAAAAAGGACCAACATTTTATCAAATAGCTTGTCACTTTCACGTATATCTCTGTTCTCCGGTAAGAACACGTTGCTGATATTCATCACAGGAAGAACTCCGTATGGTTGATTACCGATTTTTAACGCCGAATATAAACCCCTGGTTTTTACATATTTTGAGTAGTGCTGCCATATTTTTTCATGGGTTTTGTTGCTTAACTGGTTCCCCAAAAGCATAAAAAGTGGTTGAGCTCCTAAAGCAAACCAACTGGCTTTTTGAACCAGCTCGTTAAGCAATGGCGGTATTTCATCGGCATGCTGAACATGTTTTAGAAGGTCGCCTTCAAATCCCAATCCTTTGCCAAGGTACTTTCCATATGTAACAGCATGGATATTTGGAACCGTTGCAGTTTCATCTTCTCTTTCAAGATTTAGTCCTTCTACCGTATATTTATAACTATCAGCTACTTCAAATTCATTTCTTGCAGAATGTCCACTTTTTACATTTTCAGTATTGTTGGTTGGCGTACCATAATTTAAAAATGAGAATCCTTCAGTGTATTGATGATTTTTAAGTAAATCGGCCAGGCCTTTGGCCGGGGTCATTGGATTTTCATCGTACCGGAACCCGCTGACAATTACTTTTTCAAATTTTGTATCTGCCGGGTCAATTTTGATTTTTATTCCCATACCCGCCTGAATGGCTTTGTCAAAATCCTGCAGCCACTCATCTCCTTCTCCCAGAACTGATAGCCCGTTACGGTCAATAACAGAACCATCTTCTTTATAAGTTGGCTTTTGCTCGCCCTCTTTGTACACATAAAAAACCAACCTGTCGGGCAACCACTTAAAATAAAAAGAGGGCTCATGGTCCGTAAAATCGTTGTTGTTTTCCTGTTGTTGTAATTCTTTATCACTTATTTGGACAATCCAGGAAGAACGATATACACCATATTTTGAGACCAATTCCTCCCATGCTTGTTTCTTTTGCTCTTTTATGGTTAGTTTTTTAAATGCTTCAGCATCTTTTTTTTCCTCTTTAGAAAGATTGGGATTATGGCTTTGTAAAAAAACAGCATCGGGGAAAACTCTAATCCATAGTTCGTCTCCCACAAACCTCGTTTCAAGTTTTAGTGGAAATAACAAAATTGGTATGTTAGAAACTGGATTTGGCATAGATATTTGTTGATGTTAGAACCTCAAGTCCCAAAAAATCACGATTATTTTTCAGAATTTTTAGCCGTTTCCAAATCATGATTTGCATCTTTTGAGTTTACAGATACATCACTACCAATTAATTCTTCCAATACCTGAATAGCCCCGCTAATGCGAAGCATAGTATTACTAAGGTTGGTGGTTTCCTGCTCCAATACAATTAACCGCTCCTGACCTTTTTTATACTCTTCTTTTAATTCTTTAAGACGCGCCTCTATCTCTTTATTCATTTCTGCAGATTTGGAAATAAATGCATTGGGCTTTGGCTAAATCCAAAGCTTTTACAAATTATTCATTTTTAAATATTTTTATTCAGAATGAAGACCAGGTATTATCTATCGCGCTAAATATTAGTGTTTTGATTTAATGGTGATATTAATACCCGTTTGTATTTATTTAAACAAGTTATGACATTGTAATCAAAAAAACAATTGATGATTTGGAATTTTTAAAAATTAGTTCTGATAAAGAGAGCTTAACCGTGACGAGTATACACAAATAATTTTATTTCCATTTTAGGCGGATATTTTTATACAATAAAAGAACGGATACTAAATTATTGTTGGTTAGTAAAATCAGGAATAAAACGACTGAATGTTTGTAATTAAAATAATTAACCAAATACTTAAAAAAAATAGCACCGCAATGAACATTTTAATAACAGGAGCTACCGGTGTACCGGAGAAGAGAATGGTTAAAATGCTCTTTGGGGAAGCCTGCTCTGTTACCGGACTATCTCATACTGCAAAGCAAAATCAAGACAATTACATGATATAAGAACTTCATCCGTAGCCGTCAATTTTTTTAAACTGAGGCGTTGGCAGATGCTACCCGTGACTCCAATGCCATATTTCACCTAGCAACAATTATTGTTTAAAAAAGAACAGCCTCTGGTAAAAGGGAAAGCCTTTTATACAATGCTGAATTGCTGCGAAATTGCTTTTATAGAAAAATACCTTTGGATATTTGACTAATTCACATAGAATCAAAAGGAACCCATTGTTGCAAGAATTAAAATTTACAAAAGGAAACTTGTTATCAGAAATTTCAGATATGATGAAAAAAAATGATGGAATCAAATAGTTGAATAATAATATTTGATAATTCCATATCTACAAATAGTTATTACCCGGTTTGATGCCAAATTTTGCTAATTTTGAATTAAGTGTTGTAGGTGGAATTCCCAGCAATTTCGCTGCTCCATTAGCACCAAAAACTTTCCCGCTGGATATTTTAAGAGCAAGTTGAAGATTGTTTATTTCCATCTTTTTCATTTCATCATAGGTAACAACAGTGTCAGGTTTCTTTGTGTCTGTTTTTCGCGAATTATTATTCTTATCAAGTATAATATTTAGATTTCCACTTTGTGCAGTTATAACCGCCCGTTCTATAATATTTTGTAACTCCCTTACGTTGCCCGGCCAGGAATAGTGCAAAAGTTCATGTCTGTTTACGTTGTTTAAATGAAGCTTGCTTTTACCGTATTTACCGCAATATTTTTTTAGAAAAGTTTCAGCCAGCAATAAGATATCCACACCGCGTTCACGCAATGGTGGCACAGAAATCGGAAAAACATTTAGCCTGTAAAACAGGTCTTCCCTAAAGATTTTATTTTTAACAGCATCCTTTAAATTGCGATGTGTTGCAGCTACTATTCGTACATCTACTTTTCGCGATATTGAACTTCCAACAGGCTCAAACTCACCCTCCTGAACAACCCGAAGCAGCTTAGCTTGCAAGGCAAGTGGCAATTCGCCAATTTCATCTAAAAAAAGTGTCCCATTGTCAGCTAATAAAAAGCGACCTTCTCGGTTCTCTGTGGCTCCCGTAAAAGCTCCTTTTGAATGCCCGAATAATTCACTCTCAATCAAATCAGAAGGTAATGCTGCGCAGTTAACAGCAATGAAAGTTTTATCCCGGCGATTACTTCGTTTATGGATTTCTTTGGCAATTAACTCTTTTCCCGTCCCTGTTTCTCCTAAAATAAGTACTGTTGAATCTGTCGGAGCTACCTGGTTAATCTGAACAAAGACATTTTTCAATGCATCACTCTTACCCACAAGATTATTTGATAGCTGATCGCTGAATTGCTCTTTTAACAGAAATGTTTCAATAGTAAGTTTTCTTATCTCTTTTTTGTTCTGTAGTTTCTCATTAATATCCCGAATATATAGTGCATAAAAAATGTTATTTTCATATTCGTACCGCGAAAGAGTCGCATCAGCCGGAAAGAAATTGCCATTAGTTTTCAAGCATTTAAGATGCCCCTGTATCCAAACAGAAGCAGGTTGTTCGTTTCCTGTTGTTAGAAAAGGGGTTGTGTTTAGAATTTTTTGAAAGGAATCTTTTCCCAAAAAATTACTGACCTGTTTATTCAAAAAATTGTCTTCTTCCGCCTCGAATGTTTTAAATGCAGCTTCATTGGCCTGGATTATTACAAGGTCTGAATTTAACTCAAGGATTGCATCCATTGTCCCGTTTAGCAGCCGGTTTATTTTTGCTTCACTTTGTTTTAACAGATTTTCGTAATGTATTCTTCTTATTTCAGCCTGTGCCCGGCTGGCAAAAATTTTAAATATCAAAAACACTTCAGGAATTTCTTTCATTGGTTTCTGATCCAATAGAGCCAAATGACCTAATACTCTGCCGTCTTCACCTCTCAGTGCAAGTCCCATATAACTAACTGCTCCCAAGGGAGGTAAATCCGGGTCGCTCGGGTATAATTTAATTACATTATTGGGAATATGACAAATTTGTTTAGTTCCGAGTACCGGTTCACATGGCGTACCTTTTACATCGTATTCATATTTTTCAATAAACTTTCCGTTCAGCCAAAATGCCAAAGCATTAAGCCTGTTTTCTTCTGTTTTATATTCAGTAACCCATACTCCATAAACCTGAAGTACCTCGGCCAGACTTTTTACCAGCGAACGGAAAAATAATTGGCCGGTAAATTCTGATGTTCCTTCAAAAATTCTTTTCAGAGATATTAAAGAAGGAGTTTTCCTTTGTGATTTTGATTCCATTTTATCTACGACTTTTCGTAAATAAAATTACGAAATTTCGTAATAATACGACTTTTCGCAGTATTTGCTTTTTTTATTTCTGTTTGTAATATGCTGATAGACATATTTTTATAGTTAGTGGCATGCCGTGTGAAAAAGAAATGGCATCATGTTTAATCTAAATTTTTAAAAATGGAAACTTTAACAAAAAAAATTAATGGTTTTAAATCAGAAGAAATTGTAACAACAGTTCAGGCGCTGCAAAAAGATCCGTCTTTGGCCTATTTTGAATTCCGGGCAAGAAATAAATGGATGAGTGGTGGACATAACCGTAGCACGATTAGAGACTTTTACGGCGGCGGTGAAGAAGATACCTCGCGAAAAAAAGCGTTTGTTTTTGATAATGGAGAGCCACCAATCCTTTTAGGTGATAACGAAGGAGCCAACCCGGTAGAATACGTCTTAAATGCTTTGGCTGGTTGCATGACCACCACAATGGTTCTTCATGCAGCGGCTAATGGAATCGAGCTGAAGAGTGTTGAATCAGAATTGGAAGGTGAGCTGGATGTTCAGGGATTTCTGGGATTGAATGACCAGGTAAGGAACGGCTACAAGCAAATTCGTGTGAAGTTTAAAATAGATGGGGACATAACTGAAGAACAGAAAGAGAAACTTTACGCTTTTACACAAATGTCTCCGGTTTTTGATGTGGTTACCAACCAGGTGCCAATAAATATTGTTCTTGACTGAATTAAATTATGCGTCCACCTTTTTTTGTGGGCGCATAATAACCGCCTCTTTTATGAAAAACCTCTCATGGAGGACTTTCATTTTTTTGTATCCAGTTGTCTCAGCAGGGTTATTTCTGATGCTGTGTAATGTCAGAATTAATTTTTCTATCGAGGATCAAAAAAAGGAAATTACTTGGTTAATTGTATTTTGCTGCTCGTCAATCATCATCTCTGCTTTTATAAATCTACAACAGCATCAAAATCTAACCTACTCAAAAAAAATGTTTCTGATGTTTTTAAAAAACAGATGGAGTTGGTGTTGCTTCCAACATAGGATTCGTATACCTTATATTTTGCCTTATTTCAAAGTCGAATAAGGTCAATTCCCGCAACCGGTAATAAGCTACCCAGTAATTTTGGATGGAACGGATATAATCGCGTTTTGCACTTTCGCGTTCCTGCAGTGCAATGTTTAAATCGGTGATGCTTAACTCTCCATTTTGAAATTTTTTTAATGCTATTTTATATCCGTTTTCTGCTACTTTGTCCGCTTCATTGGCGGTTTGCAACTGATCTTTTAAAAGGCCAAATTGTTCAACCTGCACAATTACCCCTCGTTCAAAATCTTCAATGTCTTTGTTCACATCGTAAATGGTAATTTCACGTTCCGATTCGGCCAATTTTACTGTTGATGCCGATCTCCCCCAATCCAGAATGGGAATGCTTAATGAAACACGCATTGTTCGGTCTTTTTCCGGATGATCATAAATGCCCAAAAACTCATCAGCACTGTTTGATAATCCAAAACTGCCCTGAAGTGTCGCGCTTAGACCGGTGCTACTTTTAGCTTCTGCAAGCTCCCGGTCGGCATTTATTAATCTGCGTTGAAAATAGGTTGTTTCTTTCCGGTTTTCTTTTGCTTTTTCAAGAGCTAGATCGGGGTCTATTTCAAACAGAGTTATGTTTAAAGGGATAATCAATTCGATATCGCGGGTTTGTTCAAGTCCAATGTACGATTTAAGTTCAAAATCAGCATTTTTTAAATCCATTCGTGCCTGGTTTAATGCTTTTTGTGCATTTAAAACTGAGAGCTCAATACGTGAGTAATCATTGTCAGATATTTGTCCAAGTTCTTTTTTTGTTTGTGAAATACGCAAATTGTCTTCACTGTTTTTAAGGTTGGTTTGTGCCAGGTTAAAATTTGTTTGTACCGTCAGGTAAGTAAAAAACTGATGAGTTGAGTTGAGTGCGATTTCCTCAATTTGTTCAACAAATTGTTTTTGGGCTTCGTCATAAATCATCGGTTCGGTTTTTTTGTACCATTTCATCCAGTTATATGAAAATAGAGGTTGCCGGAAACCGATGGAAAAAGGAGTACCAGAGAAGCTGTTTTCGTCATTTTTTAAATTTCTGATCCCGTAAGCCGAAGTACCGGCCCAAATACTTGTTCCTACTGAGGGGATTGATTGGTTTAAAGATAAAGTTGAGGAGGCTGCAAGATTTGAAATCGGTTTAAACTCAATACTCCCATCTGGTTGGGTGACAGGACTTGTGGTTTTTGAATAATTTGGAAATTCCCCTGAAAGAACCAGTTGTGGTCTGAATCTGGTTTTAAAATTTCGGTATCTCCAGTAGTAATTTACGTTTCTATTTTGAACATACTTTATGGCCGACGATTGCTCAATAGCCATCGCAATAACATCGTCAAGAGTTAATACATATTTAAATGTATCAGTCTGTGCAAACAGTGGGTTTAAAACAATTAAAAAAGCCAATACCAAAAAGCCGGTTTTTATCCTCATTTTAATTCGCTGTTTAATTTTTTATTTCTATTTCATTCAAATGCCGGTAAAAATTCGCTCCGTCTGAAATGATTACTTCTCCTTCATTTAATCCAGATACCACTTCACACGAATCATAGCCGATTAAACCAATGTTGATTTCCTTTTTTATTGCTTCGTTTCCATCAATAACAAACACCTTGTAGCTTCCGCTTTTTTCAAACTCAGGCAGTTTTTTTACACGCAGAACGTTTTGTTTTGAATTGTTTATAATTTTTATTTGAACCTGCTGGTTGGCAATTAATTTGGGATGATTGCTGTTTTTCAGATGTACGTTGAACTGAATCTTACTATTTTCAACCAAAGGAGTAATATTTCCAATTCTACCTTCCAGCGTTTCATCGTCTATTGTTACTAGTACCTGTTTCCCGGTTTTTATTTGTTTTGCATTCTGCTCCTCAACTGACCCAATGATTTTGAACGTAGTTAAATCCGACATTCGAACCAGCATCCGGTCTGAATTTACCTTCTCTCCTTCATGACCGTTTATTGCCAGAATAATACCAGAAGAAGGAGCTCTGACAGTCAATTTATTTAACAATTCCATTTTTTCTTTCAGAACTTTTTCATCCATATTTATTTGAAGTAAAAGTCCTTTCTCATCTGCCGCCAGTTGTTTTAATCGTATCGAGTTTTTTTCAATAAGAGTTTGAAGGTCTTTTTCTGCAAGTGTTATTTCCTGTTTGGTCTGCTCTAGCCTGGCTGGTGATATTCCCCCAACTTCGAGCAGTTGTTTTTGATCCGCAAGTTGCGATTTTAGCGAGCTGATTTTTAGTTTTTTAACTTCCTCATTGTATCCTAGATCGAGCCGTGTGCCCTGTGCATTTAATCTGTTTTTTTCAAGGTTGTTTTTCTTAACTTCCAATTCATCCGAGAGCCGTTCAATATCGGACTGAACCTGTTCTTTGTCCAGAATCAATATCGTCTCACCCGCCTTAACACTACTTCCGGGTTCTTTCAGGATTGTTTTAATAATGCTGGTGGCTGGACTTAAAATAAGCACTTCATTTTCCGATTCGACAACTCCCGATGCGTTGATTGCTGAAACTACATTGCCCCGCTCGATTACTGACGTTTCAAAATTTCCTTGTTTTAGGTAATTCGGTACAAAAATCCCCGAATAATATGTTACAATTACTGCAATTGCTACTATAAGTGCAATAATAATAAACAGTGATAATTTTTTTTTGATTTTCATAGATATAGCTGGTGTTAGATAGCAAGTTACTTTTTAGAGAATATAGTTGGTTCGTATAAAATGTTTTTAAAAACAATAAAATTATTGGCTGCTCAAATTTAGCAAAAGAAAATAAAGATTGAATTGTATTGTTTAAAGTTAAATTAATATCTGGCTTTGGTGTGGAGAAGAATTTGTATGCTGAAGTTTTCATTAATGTTTTCCGGAAACAATATTTTTCGGGCTTTTAACTGGATTGCATTTTTATTTGTATTGTTAGTATATTATTTGACGTTTGCAGTATATGTTGTTGGTTGTGAATTTGTTGTATTGTTTATTTTTGACTCGTTGCAGACTTCTTCCAAATTTGATATATTTACTTCAATAGAATCTTAATTACTTAAAAACCAGAAACAACCATTATGAAAAGAAAAGTTACTAACCATTTGTTCATTTTGTTTTTATTTTTTGCATTCTTTCTTTCATCTTGCACAACCAACAACTGGTCACAATTTCGCGGACCGGATTTTAACATGGTTGTAATTGGAAAGAATTTACCTACGGAGTGGGGCGATAGTTTGAATATTCGCTGGACTGCCGACATGGATGGTGAAAGTTGGTCTTCACCAATAATCTACGGAGACAAGGTGTTTTATTCTTCCGCTGTTTTAGTTAAAAAAGCTCCTGTGAAAATACAGGAAAATGAACCTGAACAGAAACAGGGAAATGGAGATGCTCCTCCACCGCCTCCGGAAGATAATAGTTATTTGGAAGATATTTATCGCTGGCAAATAAGCTGTTTGGATTTAAAAACAGGAAACGAATTATGGAAGAAGATTTCTTTTGAAGGAAATCCCCGAATAAAAAAACATGCAGGCAGCACTTATGCGTGTGAAACTCCGGTAACTGACGGTAAAAGAGTCTATGTATATTATGGGATGGTAGGAGTGTATTGTTACGATTCAGGAGGTGGTTTAATCTGGGAAAAGGATTTGGGTGCCTATCCTACTTTAAACGGCTGGGGAACAGGTTCTTCTCCTGTTCTTTATAATAATGTTCTGTATGTGCTTGTCGATAATGAAGAGAATTCATTCCTTGTGGCTCTTGACGCAGTGACGGGAGAAGAAAAATGGAGAAAATCGCGCGATGAAAAAACAACTTATAGTACACCTGTTATTTGGGAAAATGGTCATAGAACAGAACTGGTTACTTTAGGGAGTAAGGCCCGGTCCTATGATCCGGAATCCGGTGAATTATTATGGGAATTGGAGCTTGGAGGACGATTTGCAATTCCCTCACCCGTTTTTGATGACGAAGCAATTTATTTTGGGAATGCAGGTGGTCCCGATGCAGTGGGGCCGTTGTTTGCTGTAAAAGCCGGGGCAGACGGAAATATTACTCCCGCTGAAGGAGAAACAACAAGTGACGGAGTAATTTGGTTGGTTCCTGAGGCCGGAGTGGCAAATCCATCTCCACTTTTATACAATGGATTAATTTATATTTTGTCAAGTCGCGGTGGCGAAATAAGTTGTTTTGATGCCTTAACGGGTAATTTGGTTTACAAAGAAAAGATTGACGGAGTTGGTGCATGCTGGGCTTCACCATGGGTATGCGACAATAAAATTTACTTCTACGATGAAAGGGGAAATACCCGGGTTTTGAAGGCAGGAAGAGAATTTGAATTGGTTTCAGAAAATTCGATAGACGATAAATTTTGGGCTTCGATTGCGGTAGCTAATGGTGCGTATATTTTTAAAGGAGTTGAAAAAATATACTGTATTGGAAAATAGCAGGGATGTTTTTTTAACACAATAGAAAATACGATAAGAAATAAGGCTACCTGGTTGAGGTAGCCTTATTTTTATTCTTGTTATCTGATTTTTTCCAGATATAGTTTCCTGATTTTTGAGAGATATTCGGAATCCAGCTTGTTGGAACGAATACGAACCACTTCATACAGTTTTCCATCTTTGTAAAAAGATCCACTGGCGGCATCATATTCATGCCCTTCCCAGTTGTATTTTACATCCATCGAAACTTTTACAAATGCTTCATAGTGTAAAAATTTTGGAATTTCAATATATCCAAATGTTGGTTCATTCACATCAACATAAACGCCGTCTCCCTGTTTCTCAAGCATCATAAATTTTACAATTTTCACTTCTGCTTCAAGTTTTCCTTTCAGGCGTTTGTTCATCAAAAATTTAATCCCATGTTGCAAATAAGCTTCCTGAATTTTTTCAACCAAATCAAGATCGGGGAGATGCCTGACACGAATTACGTTTAAGAATTCAGAACCAATCTGCATATATCCTTTTCCTGCATCAAAATTCCACTTGTATTCACGCTCAATGTTTTGAGTAGCCCGAAGCACTTCTTCCAAAGGATATTGTTTCTCAAGAACCAGGTACAAATAAATGGGTTTTACATTCATCGGGGTTTCATGATAATACCCGGGGAAAGGATTTAATGAATCAAAAACCAGGCTGCCCGGAAGAATTTTTTCTTCTATCGCAACCACTGTATCGTATTTTGTGAGGTTCCCAAATACTTCCATTTTTTTTCGTTCCATAAATTATTTTATTTAGTCAGATTGAAATTAGCTGTATAAATTTTTAATACTAAAAATGCTGAAAAAAGGTTCAGCTCGTTTCATATTAATATCTTTGATTTTATTTTTCTATATAAACGAATGACAAATAAAGTAGTTCAAATTAACGACATCGGAAAAGTAACTTTTTACCCTAACCGACGATCTAAAAATATAAAGATAAGCGTAAAACCCGATAAATCCGTGCTGGTTTCATTTCCTTATTTTGTATCGAACTACGAAGTAGCAACATTTGTTCAAAAGAATGCAGGATGGATTCGGCGGCAACAGGACAAATTTGAGTTAAAAAAGAATCGGGTAAAAGCCGGTGATGAGATAAAAACAAAATTACATACGGTCGTTTTTTGTGAAGCTGAAAAAAATAAAGTTGAGCACAAAAGTGAAACAATCAAAATATTTGTAAAGGATTTTGACACGGAACAAGCGCAACTTTTTATTGAAAAAGTTTTAACGGAAATTTACCGTTTTGAAGCCAAACGATTTCTTCCGGAAAGATTAAGGCAACTGGCTAATATATATAAATTTAATGTAAATACCATTACAATCAGGAATAACCGCCGGAACTGGGGAAGTTGTTCTTCGAGAAACAATATTAGTTTGAATTTACAAATGATGAAATTGCCCGATGAACTGATTGATTATATTTTGTTACACGAACTTGTTCATACTAAAATAAAAAATCATGGACCCGAATTTTGGAAAAAATTGAATGAGATTACTGGTGGAAAAGCAAGGGAATTGGCTAAACAGGTAAAACAATATTCAACCTACACTTTGTAATGCGCAGCAAATAATAAATCTCAAACTTCAATTGGTTTTGGATTTTTACGATTTCTTTGGACAGATTAAATATTTTAGCAGTATAAAAATTTAGAATGGACTGGAATAAATTGCTTTCAACAAAACGTTTGGGGATGGAAGACTGGGAAACATCGAAAAAGAAAGAAGATCGCTCCCAGTTTCAGCGTGATTATGACCGGATTATTTTTTCATCGCCTTTTCGGCGGATGCAAAATAAAACACAGGTATTTCCATTGCCGGAACATATATTTGTGCACAACCGGTTGACACACAGTCTGGAAGTGGCCAGTGTAGGACGTTCGCTTGGAAACTTACTTTCTGAAAAAGTTGATTCGGAAAGTAACCTGGTTTCCGAAATCGGAACAATTGTTTCAACAGCTTGCCTGGCGCACGATTTGGGGAATCCGCCATTTGGTCATTCTGGAGAAGTTGCTATTTCCAATTTTTTTACCAACGATGCAGGTATTGAATTCGAGAAAAAATTAGATGTAGGCGAGTGGAAAGACTTAACCCATTTTGATGGAAATGCCAATGCCTTTCGCTTGTTAACTCACCAGTTTAACGGGAAACGACCGGGTGGTTTTGCGCTTACTTATGCAACTCTGGCTGGCATTGTAAAATATCCTTTTGAATCGGTTTGGGCAACAAAACAAAAGTTTGGCTTTTTTCAGTCGGAAAAAGAGGATTATTTAAAAATAGCAGGTGAACTGGGAATTGAAATGCTCCCGGAGAAAAGAAATCAATTCCAACGACATCCGCTGGTTTACCTCGTGGAGGCGGCTGACGATATTTGTTACCAGATTATGGATTTGGAAGATGCATTTAAACTGGGGATTTTGAGTTACGATACAACAAAGGAACTTTACCTCGATTTTTATCACCCTGTGCAAGACAAAAAATCGCTCGGAAGTATTGAAAATACACTTCGGCGTGTAACAGATAGAAATGAGCAAATCAGCTATTTGAGGGCCGGAGTTATTGGGAAACTGATTCATGAATGTATGGATGTTTTTGTACAAAACCAGGATACAATTATGAACGGTGTTTTTGAAGGAAGTTTAATCGGTGCGATTCGTGAAAAACAGTCAGAAGCAATGAAAGTAGTAAAGGAAATTTCATTTTCAGAGGTCTACAATCATCGGTCGGTAGTTGAGATTGAAATTGCCGGATACAAAATTATAGGAACTTTGCTTGAAGAGTTTATCAGCGCAGTAATTCAGCCAGGGAATTTATACAGTAAAAAAATTCTTTCCTTGCTGCCCGGGCAATATAAAATTGAAAGCGATTTATTGTATCCCAAAATTCAGTCGGTTGTAGATTTTATATCCGGGATGACCGATATTTTTGCCCTCGATTTATACCGGAAGATAAAAGGAATCAGTTTGCCCGAAGTGGTATAGAGAAGTCACAGCGTTCAGTCACAGTTTGCTCTTGGTAAATCTGCAAACTGCGACTGAATACTGAGAACTTAAAATTATCCTTCCAACAGATTGTTGAGTAATCCGCCGCGGGCTTCTTTTCTTGTATTTGGTCCATGGGTTGAAAGTTGTGCAATCAGTTTTCTTATTGGCATACTTTGCAGCCACACTTTTCCGGTTCCGCGCAGGGTTGCAAGAAAAATTCCTTCGCCGCCAAAAATCATTGAGCGAAGTCCTCCTGCCTGTTCAATGCTATAGTCAATTGAAGGTTCAAATCCTACAATACAACCTGTATCTACTTTTAACACTTCATTGTTTAACTGGCGTTCAATTACGGTTCCTCCCGCATGAACAAACGCATTTCCGTCGCCTTGTAATGTTTGCAAAATAAATCCTTCGCCACCAAAAAATCCTGAGCCCAGTCGGCGGTTAAATGTGATCGATATTTTTGTACCCATTGCTGCACATAAAAAAGCATCGCGCTGAACAATTACGCGTCCACCCATCTGTGCCAGGTTCATTGGAATAATGGTTCCGGGATACGGTGCAGAGAACGCCACATGTTTTTTGCCCCATCCCTGGTTGGTGAAGTGAGTCAGGAACAGCGACTCTCCCGTAATCAGACGCGAACCCGCCGACAAGAGTTTATCAAAAAAACCGGCATTGGGATTTGAACCATCACCCATTCGGGCATTAAACTGAATGCCGTCTTCCATGTAAAGCATGGCACCTGCTTCGGCAATTACAGTTTCTCCCGGATCGAGTTCAACTTCAACCAATTGTACATCATGTCCCTTAATTTTGTAATCAATTTCGTGTGATTGCATAACTGTTTTCTTTTAATTTTTTTAATCGATTAAAGATAATCATTTTGAACTTGTTGAATAGCTATATTTAATGCGGAATTTTTCCGACCTTTGCAGAAATCAGACGTTAATAATGAGAAATAATTACAAAAAAGGAGACAGCAAAAGAGTGGGGGGTGGAAAACGGATTGGGAAAAGCCTGGAAAATAAAGAAACAAAATCGCTTAAAAAGGGAGTAGCTTCAAAAGGACGGTTTTCAAAAAGTGAAACCGAAAAATCAAAAAGATATTCTTCGGTGGAAGAGAAGAAAACCTATTCCAAAACAAAAGCCCGGGTGATTAAAAAAACTCCCAAAAAACAAACATATTCTGAAGATATCAGACTAAACAGATTTATTGCCAATGCCGGAGTTTGTTCAAGGCGTGAAGCTGATACCTACATTTCGGCCGGGCTGGTTTCAATCAACGGAAAAACAGTAACCGAGCTTGGAACAAAAGTGAAACCAGGCGATGAAGTTCGTTTCGATGGACGCAGATTAAGTGCGGAGAAAAAGGTGTATCTGTTGTTAAACAAACCCAAAGATTTTGTAACGACAACAGATGATCCGCATGCCGACAAAACAGTAATGGATTTGGTTCGCAATGCCTGTGAAGAGCGTGTATATCCTGTTGGCCGACTTGACAGAAATACCACCGGTTTGCTATTGTTTACAAACGATGGTGATTTGTCGAAAAAGTTAACACATCCGAGCCATAATATGAAAAAGGTATATCAGGTAACGTTAAATAAAGCGCTCACAAAAGAACATCTCCTTCAGATTGCTGACGGTTTGGATTTGGAAGACGGGAGAATTGCCGCAGACGCCATAAGTTTTATTACTCCTGAAAATCGTACTGAAATTGGTATCGAAATTCATTCAGGCAGAAACCGGATTGTAAGAAGAATATTTGAACATTTGGGATACCGCGTTAAGAAACTCGACCGTGTGCTGTTTGCCGGCCTTACAAAAAAGAATCTTCCCCGGGGAAAGTGGCGTTTTCTTTCAGAAAAAGAAATTCATTTTCTGAAAATAAACTGATTTTTAAAACTCAAAAAAGCAGGTTCCAAAACGCAACAGTTTTTCAGTTTGAAAAAAAACTGGTAAAACCGGGTTTGAAAAAAGAAAATTGTAATATTTTCAATCATTCGTTACTAATAGTGCAGTTTTGGAAAAGGAATTTTTACAGATAATCCAGAAAAATCAGGGCATCATTCACAAGGTGTGCAATATTTATTGCGACGTTGAAGAGGATAGAAACGACCTTTTCCAGGAGATTGTTGCCCAGCTTTGGAAGTCTTATCCTTCTTTTCGGAACGATTCGAAATTTTCAACATGGATGTACAGAGTCGCTTTAAATACAGCAATTACCTCATTCAAAAAGAATAAAAGACGACCAGACCAGAGTAGTCTGTCGTACGACAATTTTCAGCTTGCTGATGAGAAATACGATACAGAAACCGAAGAAAATATCAAGCAGTTGCATAAAGCAGTGGGGCAGCTCACTGGCGTTGAAAAGTCGATTGTGTTGCTCTATCTTGAAAATAAAAAATATGAAGAAATTGCTGAGATTACCGGCATTACCCAGAATTATGTGCGGGTGAAAATGAACCGGATTAAGAAAAAATTAAAAAAATTTATGGTAACAGAAGAGTAGACATATATGGATTTAAAAGATCTGAAAAAAACATGGGATAAACTCGCATCGAACAAGGAGTTGGACGAAGCTCAAATAAGGGAGATGTTGGGAAAACGGACAAAAAATCTGATCGAAAGAATCGATCGGAATATTCGTATTGGTTTTTTTGTCCTTTTCGCGTTGATTCTTGTTTTTATACTGAACGACTTTGTTCTTTCCCCTGAATTGGTTAAAAACTTTGAAAAAGAACTTGAACTTCCTACCTGGCTTCAGATTTTATCTGTTTTTGGAGATGTGATAATTATCGTTACTTTTTTAGTCTTTGTGGCGAGGTATTACAAAGTGAAAAAAATATGCGATCAAACCTGTGACCTCAAAAATACGCTTATAAAGATTATTTCGACATTAAATTTTTACCGGACATTATATTACATTTCTATTTTTATTATCCTTATTTCATTCTCTATAAATTTTATTGCCGGTGTTTATGAAGGCGTTCTCTTTAAGGCTCACAGTGAGGGAATTCAAATAAACGAAATTGAATTCGGAGACCTTGCAACAACTGTTTTTATTACTTTGTTTCTTTTGCTTTTAATTACGGTTGGAGTTTATGTTTTCTTTCGCTGGGGGTTTTATAAATTGTATGGCAATTACATATCCAAACTAAAACTTACACTAAAGGAATTGGAAGAAATTAACGAATAGTTTATCGGTTTTTATTCCATTTTTTAAATCGCCTTTGTATTTTTGTCAGCTCAAATTCACACTAGATGACATTAATAAAATCAATTTCAGGAATACGTGGAACCATTGGTGGAAAACCTGGTAACGGATTAAGTCCGCTTGACGTAGTTAAATTCACTGCTGCCTATGCCGTTTGGGCGAAGTTTGCAGCCAGTAAACAAAAGGTGAAAATTGTTGTTGGCCGCGATGCAAGAATTTCCGGGCAAATGGTGAGTTCGCTGGTTATTGCAACACTAAACGGAATGGGCTGCGATGTAGTAAATATCGGTTTGGCAACTACACCTGCAACAGAGATTGCCGTTACCGAAGAAAAGGCTGACGGAGGAATTATTTTAACAGCAAGCCATAATCCAAAACAGTGGAATGCGCTTAAGTTGCTCAATTCGAAAGGTGAATTTTTAAACGCAGAAGAAGGGGCGACCATCCTGGAGATTGCTGATTCGGAAGATTTTGTTTTTTCAGAGGTTGATGATCTGGGTGTTACTCTGGAAAGAGACTACACAGCTATCCATGTCCAAAAGGTTTTGGATTTGGAATTGGTAGATGTTAAAGCAATTCAGGAAGCCGGTTTTTCTGTTGCAGTTGATGCCGTTAATTCGGTGGGCGGAGTTGCAATTCCTGCACTTCTAAAGGCTCTGGATGTTAAAAATATTGTTGAAATAAACTGCGAGCCTAGCGGACATTTTGCACATACACCGGAACCACTTCCCGAGAATTTGGTTGAAACTTCGGAAATAATAAAAAACAGCAGCGTTGATGTGGGGTTTGTGGTTGATCCGGATGTTGACCGTTTGTCTGTTATCAACGAAGACGGAACCATGTTCAACGAAGAATATACACTTGTAGCGGTAGCCGATTATATATTGAGTAAAACTCCCGGAAATACGGTTTCCAATCTTTCATCGAGCCGTGCTTTGCGGGATGTTACCGAAAAATACGGACAGAAATATGCCGCTGCGGCTGTTGGCGAAGTAAATGTGGTAGCTAAGATTAAAGAGACCAATGCTGTAATTGGCGGTGAAGGGAATGGAGGCGTTATTTATCCCGCCAGTCACTGCGGACGTGATGCGTTGGTTGGAGTCGCTTTGTTTTTAAGCCATCTCGCCAAAAGCGGGCTGAAGTGTTCTGAACTTCGTAAAACTTATCCCGATTATTTTATTTCAAAAAATAAAATCGAACTCACGCCCGAAATTGATGTAGATGAAGTTCTCGCAAAAATGAAAGTGAAATATGCACATGAGAATGTAAATGACATTGATGGTGTTAAGATTGATTTTGCTGATTCCTGGGTACATCTTCGAAAATCAAATACAGAACCAATCATCAGAATTTATTCCGAAGCAAAAACAAAAGAAGCAGCTAATGATTTGGCGTTGAGTATAATTGGTGATATTAAGGCCATCATATAAACCGGTGTCATTCAGTATTAATTTTTCTTCTTGTTATTCGACCCAATAGTTGTCGGGATATTCAAGAATCTGTTTCAAAAAAGAGATATTGAAGTGGATTGTGTGTAACATGTTGTAAATGTGGTTTTTTGTGTAGTATTTGTTTGTTGCTTTTTATTCATTTGGTTTGTAAAGATTAAATAAATCTAAATAAATTCAATTCTCCTGAATTTTGTTGCAGAGTTGTGGCTGAAATACGTATACCTTTGTAGCGAAAACAATTAATTATTGTCCCTGAAAAAGATGGGACCAGGTGTAAAAAAGCCAAAAAAAACACCGTCAAACGAAACTTCTGAACATAAAATTCATTGTGAGTTTATTGAAATTAAACAATTAAAAGCCATGAAAAAGAAAAAAAACATTGCGATTGTTGCACACGACAATCGTAAAAAAGATATAATAGAATGGGTGTCGTTCAACTGGATGGAGCTGGTTCAACATAACTTAATTTGTACCGGAACAACCGGGAAACTAGTGGAAGAAACTCTTGCCTTTAAATGTTTGGAGAATAGTGTTGTTCCGCCAACCGTAACACGATTAAAATCGGGACCACTTGGCGGAGACCAGCAATTAGGCGCATTGATTGTCAACGGGGAAGTGGATATTTTGATATTTTTCTGGGACCCGATGCAACCACAACCACACGATGTGGATGTAAAAGCCTTGCTTCGGATAACCGTTTTGTACAACATTCCAACGGCATCGAACCGTTCAACCGCTGACTTCATTGTGTCGTCAAGTTTGTTTCATGAAAGTTACCAACCCATTGTAAAGGATTATGCAGGTTATATAACCAGGGAGGTTGATGTAACTTAAGATTAATGACTGGTAGAAATATAAGAATAAAAATGAGCTAATTATTATTTTTAGGTTTAACTGGTTTTGACTACTTTTATTTCACGCAGAGTTCACAAAACTACAAGAACGCCAAAATCGCAAAAAAAAGAACCCATGCACGAGAATGAACTATCATATAAAATTATTGGTGCAGCAATAGAATTACATAAAAGTATTGGGCCTGGGTTACTGGAGTCTGTGTATGAAAACGCTCTTGCCTATGATTTGAAGGAAACGGGATTTGATGTAAGGCAACAGGTTCCATTACCGTTTATTTATAAAGAAGTAAGACAGGAGATTGGTTACAGGATTGATCTTCTTGTTAATAGTAAGGTAATAATAGAAGTTAAGGCTGTAGAAGCCGTTGCACCTGTTCATTTTGCTCAACTGCTTACCTATCTGAAACTATCAGGTTTAAAATTGGGATTGCTGATAAATTTTAATTCCAAAACTTTAAAAGATAATATTCACAGGGTTGTTAACAATTTATAACCTTAGCGCTTTTTGCGTATAACTGTTTTGCGTCTTTTGCGAGGAATATCTTACCAATGGCTCAAAACAATAGTTAGCCTAATAAGAAGAATAAGTTTAAGAATCAGGAATTTTGCTAATTTTGCAGCCGGAATTCGAATATAAACTATTGCAGGTGGCATCACCCTGCGACTAAAAAATTAAAAAAATGCAAAACGAATTGTTATGGCTGGCTATGCTGCTGGCAAATTTTTTCCTGATTATTTTAGCCTATAAACTTTTTGGTAAGTGGGGATTAGTTATGTGGATTCCTATTTCCGTAATTGTAGCCAATATACAGGTTATTCAAACCATACAATTGTTTGGGCTGGTGGCGACACTTGGCAATATTGTTTATGCCACATCGTTTCTGGTTACCGATATACTTTCCGAAAACTATGGAAAGGAAGAAGCGAAGAAGGCCGTTTGGATAGGTTTTTTTAGCCTTATTTCAATGACTTTGCTAATGAACCTGGCATTGGTTTTTGTCCCTTTGGAAGGAGATGAATTTGCAGCGGTAACACATGAAGCAACCAGTACAATATTTAAGTTGATGCCACGAATTGCGGTGGCAAGTTTGGCGGCTTATCTTTTATCGCAGCGGCATGATGTGTGGGCGTATCATTTTTGGAGAAAAAGATTTTCAAAGGATAGCCAGATTTGGTTGAGAAATAACCTGAGTACCATGGTTTCTCAACTGATCGACAGTCTTGTTTTTGTGCTGATAGCCTTTTATGGTGTTTATGAAACAGGAATTTTATTTGAGATATTTATTACAACCTATTTTCTAAAATGGATTGTAGCTGCGGCCGATACTCCATTTGTTTACTGGGCGAAACGAATTGAAAAGAGGAATAAATTTGTAATGCAGAATACAGGGAGCTAACAGGTTTGTCTCCCAAAAACATTGATTCGTTTATAAACGCCAGAAAGTCCGGGTGAAAATAATAAGGACAGAATAAATTTCAAGTCGTCCTATTACCATCAAAATGGTAAGAAAGTATTTGGCTCCGTCGGGTAAATGAAGAAAATTGCTTACGGGGCCAACGGTTCCAAATCCGGGTCCGATACCGCCCATACAAGTTGCCGATGCCCCAAATGATGTGGCGGCGTCTTGTCCGAAAGACATCATAATCAGTGTGCTGACCATTAATATAAGATAATACAAAATCACAAATGCGAGTACTCCTGAGATATACTCGGATTGTACAGCGCTTCCGTTATATCGTATTACATTTACAACGTTGGGCTTTATTAAAGTTTTAAATGAATGTCTTATTTTTTTTAAGGAAATAAGATGCCTGATAACTTTCACACCGCCGCCGGTTGATCCGGAAGATGCTCCGATTAACATCAAAAGGGCAATGAGTAAAGTCGCCTGTTCAGGCCATTTCAGATAATCGGCAGTGGCAAAACCGGTTGCCGTTAAAACAGAAACGACTTGAAAAACCGAGTCTCGGAAAGCCTGTTCAAGTTTGAGATGTTGCTCAAAATATAAAAGTCCGGTGATGGTAGCGCCAATTACCAAAATAATAAAGAGGTACAACCTTAGTTCTTCATTTTTTATAACAGTGCGGAATTTCCCTTTTAACAAAATAACATGCAAAGAAAAATTGATTCCGGACAGTAACATAAATAGAGTTATAATGTATTGAATGTAAGGTGAAAAGCCTGCGATGCTGTCGTTTTTGGTGGAAAAACCACCGGTTGCAACCGTGGCAAAAGCGTGACAGACACTGTCAAAAAGCGACATTTTCCCGATCAGCAGAAAAACTATTTCTATAAATGTTAATCCGATGTAAACGAGCCACATGTTCCGGGCAGCATATCTGATTTTTGTTGATATTTTTTCATCTGTAACACTCGAAATTTCAGAATAAAAAAGATAAATCCCGTTGATGTTCAGAAAGGGCATAACCGCTACCACCAAAACAATAATTCCCATTCCGCCAATCCAGTGAGTTTCAGCCCGCCAGAATAAAATACTTTTTGGAAGCGATTCAATATCGGCAAGAATGGATGAACCGGTTGTGGTAAATCCCGATATTGATTCAAAAAAAGCATTTACAAAATTCGGAATAGTTCCGGTTACCAGGTATGGAATCGTACCGATCAGTCCAAGCATAAACCAGCTAATGCTCACGATAAAAAAGCTTTCTTTTCGCGATGGTTCACTGTGTCGTTGGTTTTTGGTGAGAATATTTAACAAAAGTCCCAAAACAAAAGCAAATACAGAGGACAAAAGAAGCTTTTGTGTAATTGATTCGTGATTTAAAGCCGAAATAAAAACAGCCAGAAACATAAACAAACTTTCAAAAGAAATTACAATTGAAAGAAAATGGATAATTAAAGAAGGATTTATTTTTGCTTTAAACATTCCTTTTTAAATTCAACGGGTTAAAACAATCCTCAAATGGTAAATAATCAAACACAGTCTTAGGTTCGATTTAAAAAGTTTTTTGTTTTATTTTGTCAATATTTTAGGATATGCTTAAAATTGGAGGGGGAAGGTTGGTCTGTTGAATCAAAACAACAACCGGTAAAATATCGTTGTTTGTATATTCCGCAAGTAAATAATTTGGAGTAATCTTTCTATTAGAGAATATTTCTCTTGCCAGCTCACAGAAACCTTTATCTGTATCCTCTACCTCCTCTTCAATGAAAGAAGGAATTTCTGCAGAGGTGTCACAAATAAAATTCAAATCTTCTGAACAAACAATACGGTCTGTTGAACTGATTTTTTGTGTAGATTGGTTAATCTGTCCGGACAAAAAGAAAAACAGGCAAAAAATAATGGGGGAGACCAATTTGAATATTTTCAAATAATTTTTCAATTCTGTCTGTTTTAGAATACAAAGGTAAACAATGCAGGACAGTTTTGAATTTCAGTAAGTTAAATAATCCAATATTTTATAATAACTTAAGAAAGTAAAAACGTCAATAATTCAATCTTGACGTTTTTACTTTCCGGTGGATTAATATTTTTATTTCAGATTTTCTTCGAAAAGTTTAAAAATTCGTTTGTATTCATCAGCCCAGCTCGATGGTTCCACAAAACCGTGTGCTTCAACGGGATAAACAGCCAGTTCCCAGTTTTCTTTCCCCAGTTCAATCAGGCGTTGCGACAGTCGCACTATATCCTGAAACTGAACATTGTCATCCACCATTCCATGGCACATCAGAAGTGCGCCTTCCAGGCCTTCTGCAAAATAAATCGGAGAACTTTGCCGGTAGGCAATACTGTCTTCCACCGGAGTATTTAAAATATTCGCAGTGTAACCGTGGTTGTAATGTGCCCAGTCGGTAACAGAACGAAGTCCGGCTCCGGCGGCAAAGACACCGGGTTCTGTGAACATGGCCATCAAAGTAATAAATCCGCCATACGACCCTCCGTAAATTCCGATTCGCTCAGGCGAAACATTGTACTTTTCGACTAACATTTTGGCACCATCTACATGGTCTGAAAGATCTTTACCTCCCATATGGCGGTATATTCCTGTTCGCCAGTCGCGCCCATAACCGGCACTGCCACGGTAATCAATATCTAAAACAGTGTAGCCATTGTCGACTAAAAAGTTGTGGAACATAAATTCGTGGAAATAGCTGCTCCACCATTTGTGTGCATTTTGTAAATAGCCGGCACCATGTACAAAAACAACAGCCGGACCATCTTTCTCTGCATTTTCAGGGCGGTATAAACGTGCATTCACTTCTGCTCCATCTTCGGCGGCAAATGTTATAAACTCCGGAACGCGCCACGGGTAGGCATTAAATTTATCAGTTGTTGACTGGGTTATCTGAGTTGCTTCGGCTCCGGGTTTGTTTTCCTGTAAATACAGTTCCCAGGGTTTGTTGGCATACGAATAACGGATGGCAAGATATTTTTCATCGGGTGAAAGCGTTACTTCGTTGTTGCCTTCCATCGATGTAATTTGTGTAAGCTCACCTCCCCAAACCGGCATCCGGTAAAAATGCATTACACCGGGGTGTACTTTGTTGGCGGCGAAATAGAAATATTTTTTATCATTTGAAATGGAAGCTTCGGAAACTTCATATTTTCCTGAGGTTAAAGCTTTTTTTGCCTTTGTTTCCGTATTTACAGTGTATAAATGGGAGTAACCACTTTCTTCCGACTGAAACCAAACGGATGTTCCGTCTGGCATCCAGCCAATACTGCCTGTTGAATATCCCCAACTTCCGATTCCCGGGCCACCTATCCATGCTTCGTCATGTTGGCGGTCCAGTAAATCCAGTTTTCCTGTTGACGGATCGAGAAGCAAAATCCACCTGTCTTTGTGATCCGTTGAAAGAGCCACTAAAATGGCTTTATCGCTTTCGGGATTCCATACCGGACCAAATAGGCTAAGTTCCCGATTTTTTAATTCAGCATCATCTTTGGGCTTTTTATCCGGATAATCGTTTAGGTATTCAGGCAGGTCTTTTAATCCGGGGATTTCATCAGTGATAATTTTAACAGTTTTATTATTTTCGATATCAAAAATTCCCATTTCAGAGCTTGCTTGCAGGCTACCAACTTTTGCTCGTGCATCACGTTCTTCGGTGTAACCCGATTCTGTAACAAAGTGGGTAACCGATGTCGATTTTTGTCCTTGTGGCATTTCAAAAGTGGAATAAATAACAAATTTCCCTGTGGGGCTCAGTGACGCGTCTCTTAACCTGTTTTTACCCAAATATATTTTTAGTGGTTCCGGTATTTCCTCTTTTTCCCGTTGTCTTTCACGGGCATTGTTCATGGCTTCTCTTTCTTTTAGTACATCAAACAGTTCCATTTGCTGCTCTTCCAGCCACTTGTCCTGTCCCTGACTCTTTCTTTCCGGTCGTTCATCTCCCGAAGAAAAATTAGTTACTTGCTTTATTACTCCGCTTTCCAAATTCAGTAAAAAAAAATTCTGGTCGAGTAGGAAAGAAATGTGCGAATCATCAAGCACAAACTGTGGGGCTGAGATTCGTTTTAACCAGTCGGTAAGCTGTTTTTCAGTTCCTTTTTTCAAATTGAAAAGATACAGATTCCCATTTTTGATCGCCACTTTTTTTGTGTTGTCTGAATTATAATCGGAAAACCGGCCAGGTAAATTCTGTTGTTCTTTCAACGACACTTTCTCTGTTTTTCTGCTTTTCAGATTATAGGAATAAAGCGATGAAAGCGTGTCCATCCCGGGATTCCAGTTAAAGTATATATTGGAACTGTTGTCATCCCATGAGATTCTTTCAGGAAGTGTCCCAATCCATTGATCAGGATCCTGCATGATTTTTTCAATCGTAAGTACACTTTTATTATTTTTTTGAATTTGTGCCTGTACACCTAAAGCACTGACAATAATAACAAACAGCAGCAGTTTTTTCATCGTATTTTTATTTGAATTAAAAGCTAAAATTATTTGGATCCGGCCCAATTCTGAGCGATTTATCTAACCGGTCGATTTTTAAAATGTCTTCCTCACTAATATTAAAATCGAAGATATCCGCATTAGAAGAAATTCGTTCCGGATTTGATGATTTTGGAATGGTTACCACCCCTTTTTGAATATCCCAGCGTAAAACAATCTGAACCGGTGTCTTTCCATATTTTACTGCCAGTGCCTGAATTACCGGTAAGTTATTTACTTTTCCTTTGATAATCGGACTCCAGGCTTCCAGTTGGATTTTTTTCTCCTGGCAATATTTTAACAATTCGGGTTGAACCAGTTCCGGGTGGAACTCCACCTGGTTAACGGCGGGCAATACATAGCATCCGGGTAAAAGCTCTTCCAGGTGTTGAATCATAAAATTACTGACACCAATGGCTCTGATTCTACCTTTTTGGTACAACTCTTCCATTGCTTTCCATGTTTCCGCAGAGCGTTTCCCCTTGGGCCAATGGATAAGATAAAGATCGATATATTCGGTTTGCAGTTTCCCGATACTTTCTTCAAAGGCGCGCAGGGTAGTTTGGTACCCCTGATCGCTGTTCCATACTTTTGTTGTGAGAAAAATTTCCTTTCTGGGAATACCACTTTGTTTTACTGCGTTTCCAACACCTCTTTCGTTGTGATACATAGCAGCCGTGTCGATACTTCGGTAACCATAATTAAAGGCGTGAAGAACTGCTTTTTCAACTTCCCCTCCTTCCCGGGATTCGAATACTCCCAGTCCCAGCCAGGGCATCTCTACTCCGTTATTTAGTTTTACTTTCGACGAAATATTCATACGTTATTTTCAGAGCGCAACTAAATTAATCAATTTTTTAAAGGATGCCTTGTTTGTTTTGTGTTGTATTATATGATGATAATATTTCTTTAGTTTTGCCGGAAAATATTATTTTACACCTTTAGTTTTTTTAATGATGGGAATATTCCCTGCACAGAGAAAATATCGGACAATGAAAATATTTAAGTTTGGTGGTGCTTCTGTTAAAAGCGCGGAGGCCGTTAAAAATGTAACCCGTATTCTGGGAAAATACAATGAAAATCTTGTAGTTGTTGTTTCGGCAATGGGTAAAACGACAAATTTACTGGAAACACTGGTGAGAGCCTATTTTAACAAAGATGAAAAAAAATACGAGATATTTCAGGAATTTAAAGCTTATCATAAAGAGATAATGGATGATCTTTTTGATGGAAACGGAATTCCTGAGTCGCTTACCTTTTTATTTGTTGAACTCGAAGCGAAATTAAAGAAAGTTCCTTCACTTGATTATAATTTTGAATACGATCAGATTATTTGTTTTGGGGAGCTGGTTTCTACACAAATCATAAGCGACTATCTGAACTACGCCGGAGTAAAAAATCAATGGATTGATATCCGTGCCTGTCTTCGCACTGACGATAATTTTCGTGACGCATCAGTTGACTGGGAATGGACAGAGGAGTTGGTTCAGGACACATTCCGGTTCAATGGGCAGAATTTATATATTACCCAGGGTTTTATTGGTTCAACTACCACAAATTTAACTACATCACTGGGGCGCGAAGGTTCTGACTTTACAGCAGCCATTCTGGGGAATATCTTAAATGCTGAAAGCGTTTCTTTTTGGAAAGATGTACCGGGTGTACTGAGTGCAGATCCCAAGAAAATGGATGGCGCTGTAAAAATTACTGAGTTGTCATACCGGGAAGCAGTTGAGATGACACATTCAGGAGCTCAGATTATCCATCCTAAAACAATGAAACCTCTTCACAATAAGGGTATTTCTCTGTATGTGAAGTCGTTCCTCGAGCCTGAAAATTCAGGAACTGTAATTCATAAGATCGATCATAAAATAGAATTGCCTCCAATTTTTATTCTAAAAGAAAATCTGGTATTGATTACATTGTCTCCTAAAGATTTTTCATTTATCAGCATTAATGACATCGACCGTGTAGTCAATTTTCTTTTGGAAAACCGGGTGAAAGTTACCCTCATGCAACAGTCGGCAATCGATTTAAACCTTGTAATTGATGCGCCGGAAGCCGATTTGCAGGAAATTTTTCTGGAACTGAAGCCATTCTACTCCGTCAGGTACAACACCGATCTTACTTTAATCACAATCAGGCATTACACCGAAGAAGTTTTAGACTGGATGGTTAAAGAAAAAGATATTTATCTGGAACAACACAGCAGACTGACTGCAAGAATGCTTGTAAAACAATAAAGTATATTTGGAAATTATTTCTGTATCACAAACAATAAGTTGTAATTTTAAGCGGACTCGACTGACATATAAAACAAAACTTCGACAATTATGAATCAGAAAAAGATACTACCATACGCAATTGTTTTGCTTGTTGTTGCAATTATTGTTTTGGTTGTTGGGAAAAAGGCCGGTTGGTTTGGGCAGGAATATGCTGTTAGCGTCGCTACTGAAACGGTTGAAAGTAAAACTATAACTGAACTGATTACAGCCAACGGTAAGATACAACCTGAAACGGAGGTGAAAATTAGCCCTGATGTTGCCGGCGAAATTGTTGAGTTATATGTTGAAGAAGGTGATGAAGTAAAAGCCGGTGATTTACTTTGTGTGATTAAACCAGACATGTATGTTTCGGCACTAAACAGGGCACAGGCAACTTTGAATTCGTCAAAAGCCCGATTGGCACAAGCCGAAGCACAGCAAATTGAGCGGCAAATGGCCTTTAAAAGGGCAAAGCAGCTTTATGATGGTGGTGCTATTCCCGTGTCGGAATACGAATCTGCTGAAGCTTCATATAAAGTTGCCCAGGCTGAGGTTCGGGCTGCTGAATTTTCAGTAAAAAGCGCTGAAGCCTCGGTATCAGAAGCTGACGAACAGTTGAGAAAAACCAAAATCTACGCACCTATCGCGGGAACCATTTCGGCTTTAAATGTTGAAAAAGGCGAACGTGTAGTAGGAACCAGTATGATGGTTGGTACCGAAATGATGGTTGTTGCCGACTTAGACAGGATGGAGGTGGAAGTTGAAGTGAATGAAAATGACATTGTAAAAGTTTCAAAATACGATACGGCTTTAGTCGAAGTAGATGCTTATTTGCAACGGAAGTTTAAAGGAATCGTGACTGAAATTGCCAACTCGGCAAGCACCACCGGGACCGCAACAGACCAGGTGACGAATTTTGAGGTAAAAGTATTTTTACTGGCTGAGTCTTATAATGATCTTGTTGATTCTGTTTCCGGCAATTTATACCCGTTTCGCCCGGGGATGTCGGCCACCGTTGATATTCAAACAGAAACGCGTGAAAATGTTATTTCAGTTCCTATTTCGGCTGTTGCAACACGTGTGAAAAAAGAAGGTGGCGGAACAGAGGAAGTGAAAGATGAAAGCGATTCTCCGGATGAAAATGGAGAGGAGGAAGTTACTGAACGTGAAGAAAAACAAGAAGTTGTTTTTGTTTTAAAGAACGACGTTGTTCGAAAAGTAGAGGTAAAAACCGGTATTCAGGATAACAACAGTATTGAAATCCTGGAAGGAATTTCAGCAGGAGATGAGGTAGTTATTGCACCCTATAATGCAATAACAAAATCGCTGAAAGACAGTATGCTGGTAAAAAAAGTAACTGAAGAAGAACTTTTTAAAGAAGATTAATTTAGTACAGACTCATAGATAAAAGCGCTTTGTATTTTTAAGGCGCTTTTATTTTTTTATCAAATAATTCCTTGTGGTCTGACATGGAGATGGTTAACTAAATATTTTCTTTATTCTCCTGAAAAATAGTCTCTGCTTTGCAAGGCGGTTACGTTAGTGGTTTGAACCTGGTTAACTTGTAAACTGATTTGCTCCTGAATTTGGCTGCCATCCATTTTGTATTTCTTTTCAACCTGTATAAGTTCTGGTTTTAAATTGGCATAGTTTATTGTGTACTGATACGAAACATCCTTTTTAACTTTTAGGCTGGAATTCGTTACTGCCAAAGATCGGCCCTGTAAACTGTTTTGTTTTGAGTGGATAGTTCCTTCAATTTTTTTAACTGAATAATCTTCTTTTTTAATCGTAATTTTTCCTTCAAAAAAAGTAGCATAAAAATCACCTGAACCAGCCAGTGTCGGAACGGTTTGTTTAAAAGCGATGGTCCAGCACTCGTCACCATTTACAACCGGTTCATCTTCCAAAGTCAGTCTGAAATCGGCGAGGAGATCAGGATTTAATACGGAAGATCCCGAACGAACCCAATCAAAATCGAGCAATTCGCCAATATTATTTGTTCCGGTTGAAAAACGGTAGTCTGTTTCATATTCTGTGTCTTTTTCAACGGCATATTTTACCGACTGAAAAGCATCAAGCTTTGACGGATTGGTATAACCACTTTTATCATAAATTGTAACGTTTGCTTTCTGATTTGTTTGTGTAGTGTCGTTAATGGTTTTATTGTTCTCGTAACTGCAAATCAGGTTGTAAGGTCCGCCAATAAAATTATAGGGAGTATTTTCTGCAGCCATTCGAAGAATTCGTATTAAAACTTTGGATTGGGCAGCAATATCAATATTCCCAATATCGTAGGATTGCGATTCAAGTTTAATAACACTGTATTCTTTTCCGTACAGATCGGTAACCGGAAATGTTTTGTTTTTAAATCCCACAGCCGAAAAATAAATGTTTTTTGATGCGAGTTCTTCGGGGATTTTTAACTCAAAATCACCATCTGCATTGCTGGCAGTCCCATACAATGTTCCCTCCAGACCAATGTTCGTATAAGCTACCGGTTCGTTGGTGGCTACATTGATCACTTTCCCTTTAATGGTTTCAACAACTTTTGAACCGTTCTGCGCCGAAGCAATCCATGTGGAAAAAAAGAGTGTTACTATTATAATTATTTTCTTCATTTTTCTTTTTGAATTAAAAGTAATAAATAAATACCATTCACACTTATATAACGTTATAATAGGGGATTATTATTTATATCTTTGTTAAAACAAAAACGAAAAATATGTCAAAAAAATATTTTGTTCTTTCCTTTTTTGCGGTTGCAGTTTTAATAAGTTCATGTGTATCAAAAAAGAAATTTCTTGAGATGCAGGATGGCAGGTTAAAAGCAGAAGATCAGGTTCGGCAGTTAACCGACGAAAACAATGCACGGGCGAAACGGATTGAGGCTTTGATAGCCGATTTTGAAGCCATGAAAAACGAACTGATGCAGAGTAACGCAATGAAAGATCAGTACATTGACTCGCTGAATAGTGAGGTTTTTGTTTTAAATGAAAAGTTGAGCCAGCAAAATGAATCACTGGAGCAAACCAGTTTTAATCTTGATTTTGAAAAACAGCGCTTAACAGCGGCTATAGAAAATAAGGATAAATCTATTCGTACACTCGAATCCAGGGTTGCCCAGATGGAAAGCCAGCTGGATGCAAAAACACAGCTTGTCGATCAGTATAGTTTTGACAAGCGTCAACTGGCAGAAAGAATAAGTGTACTGGAAGGCCAGGTAAATTCGGGTGAAAATAAAGTTACGGATCTGCAAAATCAGCTTGGGAAAGTGAAATCGGAAACGGAAAATCTGAAGGCCCAGATTAAAGAAAAAGATGAAACCATCACTCGGCTGGAAAATAATGTAAAATTGCTGAAAAAGGAATTGGGCCGGTAAAACGAATAAAACAGAAACATATATAACGAACTACCAACAATGAAAAAAACATTATTACTTCTGATTTTATTTGCTTTTGCAGGTACTTTTATGGTCTCTGCCAAAGACGGAAATGTTTTGTTTAACGGGAAAAATCTCAAGGGATGGGTTGTTCACGGCACTGAAAAATGGTATGTTGAAGAAGGTCTTTTGATTTGCGAAAGCGGACCCGATGAGGAATATGGCTACCTGTCAACCAAAAAATTTTACGACGATTTTGATTTAACACTTGAATTTCTTCAGGAAGCTGACGGCAATTCAGGTGTATTTTTTCGTTCAACTTTTGAAGGAACCAAAGTAAGTGGCTGGCAGGTGGAAGTTGCTCCGCCAAATCACGATACAGGTGGAATTTATGAATCGTACGGCAGGGGATGGCTTGTGCAGATTCCCGATGAAAAAGAAAATATCCTGAAAATGGGAGAGTGGAACAAAATGAGAATCCGTGTTGAAGGCGGTCATGTTACAACCTGGTTAAACGGCACCGAGATGGTTGATATAGAAGATGAAAAAATTGCAAAAGGCAAAGGTGCGATTGCATTGCAAATTCATTCCGGCGGTGGGATAAAGGTAAAATGGAGAGATATTAAAATCACTGAATTATAATGACATGAACCACTCTCATGCGTGGTTTTTTATTTTAGCCTGCCTTCTCTCTTATAAATTTCGAAATATTCCAGAATAGAAGCACGAACCTGATATTCATTGGATGTGTAGGGCAATACATCTTTCCCGTTAAACCAAACCATAAAAGAGTCAGCTTGTGGTTCAGTCATCCCTGTCAGGAAGATGACCATTTCTTTGTTGTAATTTTGTGAATGCATTTCCCAGTTTTTTTCCAGGGCTATGGCTTTTCTTACTTCCCTTTTTTGTTTTTCGCGTTTGCTTAAATGGTATTGCCAGAACGAGATCGGGCTAAAAAGTGCCGCAACCACAGGTGGTTTTTCATTAAATGCATCGCCACGCAATTCAACAGGAATATCTGTTGGTTTGCCTGTTTCCAGTCCAAGATCCACGTTTTGTCGTTCCCCTTTTACCTGAACCTCTCCCAAATTGTAATTCATTGGTTTTAACAGAAAAACCAAAACGCTGTTCCCGTTATAATTATAGGGCACTTTTAAAACCGCCTTTTGATACCCAACTGAGGATACCACCAAACTATCAATGTTTAACATTTCGAGCGAGAAGAAGCCATCGGCATTTGTGATGGTTCCGCTGTGGGTACGGTTATTTACAATGTTTGCATAGGGCACTGCAGAACTGTCAGCTGTACTGATAATTTTTGCCTGCAACCGGATTAACATCGGATCCACTACTACATCATCCTGGGTATAACCATTGAGTGTAACAGCCAGCAGAAAAAAGAATATAGTTTTGTTTATTATTTTCATTGCCATTCAAAAACCGGTTCTAAAAGTATTCAATTGGTTTTAGAAGGACTGAAAGATAACATATTTTAACGGCTTTTTTAACATGATTTAAGGAGAAGGAAGTTCTTATTGTTAGCTACTCCTTGTTGTCTCTTTTGAAGTTAAAATCAACAATTTATTTTTATTTCATCCCCGCAATCCGTTCTTCCAGTACTTTTATTTTTGCTTCGGCATCGGCTTGTTTTGCTTTTTCTTTTGCAACCACCGCTTCCGGTGCATTGTTGACAAAACGTTCGTTGCCCAGTTTTTTCATCACCGAATTAAGAAAGCCTTTTGTATATTTCAGTTCTTCTTCCAGCTTTTTCAGCTCTTCTTCCACATCGATAAATCCTTCCAGAGGAATATAGAAGTTTGTTGATTTTACGCGAAAAGAAGCAGCGCCTTTTACCTCTTCACTAACTGCTTCGAGAGACGAAAGGTTGCCCATTTTTGTCAGAACACTGTCAAAAACGGCTTCGTACCCTTTATCTCCTTTTTGTATTTTTAATTCCAGCAAATCTTTATTCGGAATATTTTTATCCTTTCTGATTTTACGAATACCGGAAATGGCTTCTTTTACATTTTCAAAAGCTAAAAGCAAATCAGCATCAAATTTTTCAGCCTTTGGAAGCTGGGTTATCATAATGCTTTCACCCTCTTTTCTCTCACTTAACAGTTGCCAGATCTCTTCGGTTATAAATGGAGTAAAAGGATGCATCAACCGTAACATCTGGTCAAACAATTCTACTACTTCGTTGTATGTTTTTGCATCGACAGGTTGCTGGTAAGCCGGTTTTACAACTTCAAGCAGCCAGCCCGAAAACTCGTCGCGAACTGATGTGTAAACCGTCATAAGTGCCTCGGAAACACGAAATTGGTCGAACTGTTTGTTTAACAGGACGACTACTTCATTTAGTTTATTTTTAAACCATTCGATGGCCAGTTTTGAGTGTTCCGGCTGTTCTATTTCAGCAGAAACTTCCCAGTTTTTTACCAGGCGGAAAGCATTCCATATTTTTGTGGCAAATCCTGCTCCCTGTTGAGGTAAGCCTTCATCAAAAAGCAAATCGCCACCTGCCGGAGAACAAAGTAACATTCCAACCCGTACTCCATCGGCACCATACTTGGCAATAAGGTCCAGCGGGTCAGGAGAATTTCCCAATGATTTTGACATTTTCCTCCGTTGCGCATCGCGAACCATTCCTGTGAAATACACATTTTTATAGGGAAGTTCATCACGGTATTCATAGCCGGCAATAATCATTCGTGCTACCCAGAAGAAAATAATATCCGGCGCTGTTACTAAATCCGAAGTCGGATAATAATAATTCACTTCTTTGTTTTCCGGATCACGAATTCCGTCAAAAACGGAAATAGGCCAGAGCCAGCTTGAGAACCAGGTATCCAGTGCGTCCTCGTCTTGTTTCAGGTCGGCTGCTGTTAAACCGGAATTACCCGATTTTTCTTTTGCAAGCACCAGTGCTTGTTCAACAGTCTCGGCACAAACAAAAGTTCCATCGGGTAAATAATATACCGGTATTTGATGCCCCCACCACAACTGGCGGCTGATACACCAATCCTTGATGTTACTCATCCAATGGTTGTATATATTTTTAAATTTTGCCGGATGAAATTTGATGGTGTCGTTCATCACATTTTCCAGTGCCGGTTTTACCAGTTCATCCATTTTCAGGAACCACTGCGCCGAAAGTTTTGGCTCGATAATCACATCCGTACGTTCCGAGAACCCCACTTTATTCGTGTAATCTTCAATTTTAACCAGGTTACCGGCGTTTTCCAGTTCAGGAACAATTTTATCTCTGACATCAAAACGATCTTCCCCAATAAACAATTCGGCTTTTTCGCTTAATGTTCCGTTGTCGTTAAAAATATCGATGGTAGGCAAATTGTGTTTTAGCCCAATTTCATAGTCATTAATGTCGTGAGCAGGTGTGATTTTCAGACAGCCGGTTCCAAATTCCATGTCCACATATTCATCCTCGATAATTGGAACAGAACGGTTAACAAGCGGCACCAAAACGCGTTTCCCTTTGAGGTGAGAAAAACGCTCGTCAGCCGGATTTACACAAACCGCGGTATCGCCCAGAATAGTCTCCGGGCGGGTGGTTGCGATTGTTACAAAACCATCTTCTCCTTCAATTTTATAGTTGAGGTAATACAGTTTTCCCTGCATTTCCTTGTAAATCACTTCTTCGTCGGAAAGTGCTGTTTTGGCAGCCGGATCCCAATTTACCATCCGAACGCCGCGATAAATCAGTCCTTTGTTAAACAGGTCAACAAAAACTTTAATTACCGATTCACTTCGGGCCTCGTCCATGGTAAAAGCAGTGCGTTCCCAGTCGCAGGAAGCACCCAGTTTTTTTAACTGTTCAAGGATAATTCCGCCATGTTTGTCTGTCCAGTCCCAGGCATGTTTTAAAAACTCTTCACGGGAAAGATCATATTTGTCAATTCCTTCAGCACGCAGTTTATTTACCACTTTGGCTTCCGTTGCAATTGAAGCATGGTCGGTTCCGGGTACCCAACAGGCATTTTTACCGGTCATACGAGCCCGTCGAACCAAAATATCCTGAATGGTATTGTTGAGCATGTGCCCCATATGCAATACACCTGTAACATTAGGTGGTGGTATGACAATGGTGTAGGGTTCACGTTCGTCGGGTGTTGAATGGAAATAGTTGTTGTCCATCCAGTATTTATACCACTTGTCTTCTACTTTGGCCGGGTTGTATTTACTCGGAATTTCCATGTTTTCTTTTTCAGAGTTCTGACTAAAAATTTTTGAGGTGCAAATGTACAAAAAAAAGCCTGCTTAACGATGGAGGAAAATAAAGAGATTTTGTCCCGCTGTCGGGAAGAAATCTGTTAACAAAACTTTTACAGCTTGAAACTTATATTTATCTTGAAGTTCATTCAGAAACCATTACGAATTAAATGTAAACTAACGAGATGTAAATCATAATGAGTATTTCAACTAAAACTAAAACAACGGTTGCAGCTATAACACTGCTAATTGCATTTGGATGCCAGAGTATCTCTGATAAAAACCAAAACGGTATTGAAGATTTAACTGTTTATGTCAATCCTTTTATCGGGACACACAAAGAGGGACATACCTTTCCCGGGGCATGTCTGCCATTTGGGATGGTGCAACTGAGCCCCGACAACGGTTACAAAGGAGTAAAGGCATACAATTATGCAGAGGAATCAATTTTGGGGTTTAGCCATACCCACCTGAGCGGAACAGGCCCGTATACGCTGACCAACTACAACAATTTTTTGGTTATGCCCACTGTGGGTGAGTTAAAAGTTTTTCCGGGAGTAAAAAAAGACCCCGACAGATTAGCGCGGCAAAATGCTGAAGAGATATTGGATAATCTTTCCGTTGCGGAACAGCAGGAAATAGAGCAAATGTCGTCTCAGGAAAGAGAACAAAAATATAATGCGCTTTTTCAGAACGAAAAACAAAAAGTGTTGGACGAATTGGAAAAGCAGGGCTACGATATTTTTAAAAAGATCAAAGGATATGAATCTGATTACCGTCACGATGAAGAAGAAGCCAGTCCGGGGTATTATGCCGTTAATCTGAAGGACTACAACATCAAAGCGGAACTGACTGCAACCAAACGTGCCGGCTTTCACCGGTATACTTTTCCTGAAACCGGCCAAGGTCATATCATCATTGATGTAACCCATTCGATTACCCCCGGTCGTGATGCTTCTGTTGAAATCCTGAACGAAACCCAAATGGAAGGTTACGTAACCGGAGACATGGAAGGTAATTATACTCGCCCGCTCACCTGTTACTTTTTTGCGGAGTTTAACAAACCATTCACTTCATTCGGAACATGGAGCGAAGAAAATATTTACCACAACCTAAATGAAATTTCAGGCGACAAGGGTGTTGGCGCTTTTGTCAATTATTCAACAACCCAAAACGAGCAGGTTTTACTAAAAGTGGGGATTTCTTTTGTTAGTATAGAAGGAGCCAAAAAGAATCTGGAAGCCGAAATACCACACTGGAGTTTTGACCAGGTCAGGGAAGAAGCAAATGACACTTGGAATAAAAAGCTTCATAAAATAGAAGTTCAGGGAGGCACGGAAGATCAGAAAACCAGTCTTTATACCTCTGTTTATCATGCGCTGATGTTTCCGCGAACCTTTTCGGATGCGGATGGCAAATATTACAGTCACTTTGATAATTCGGTGCATAAAATGGAGGGTGGCGATTATTATGTCGATTTTTCGCTTTGGGATACCTATCGTGCAGAGCATCCCCTGTTGGCTTATCTTGAACCGGAAAAACAAAATGAAATGATTCGTACGCTTTTGGAAATGTACGATCAGGGCGGACGGCTTCCTTTGTATGTGAGTTACAAAAATTATTACATGAAGGTGATGATTGGCGATCATGCAACTTCAGTAATTACGGACTCTTATATGAAGGGGATTCGCGATTATGATGTTGAAAAAGCTTATGAAGCGATGCGGAAAAATGCAACGGAGCCGGGAGAGAAAGAGAGCAGCCGAACGGGCCTGGAATACTATGTGAACCTTGGTTATACTCCGGTGGACAGAGTTCGCGAGTCGGTTTCGGTTACGATGGAATATGCTTACGATGACTGGTGCCTCGCGGAAATGGCCAAAGCTTTGGGTAAAACCGGTGATGTTCAGTTGTTTTCAGAAAGAGCACGCAGTTACGAGAATTTATATGACAAATCAACTGGTTTTATGCGCCCGAAAAAAGTCGATGGCTCGTGGCTTGTGATGTGCACAGAAGCCCCTGAAATTATTCGCACCAGAGAAAACCAATACTACAGTTGTTTTGATCCGCTTTGGGTAGGTGTAAGTCCAAGTCGCTATTATACGGAATCAAATGCCTGGCAGTATTTGTGGCATGTGCCTCACGATGTGCAGGGTTTGATAAATTTAATGGGCGGAGAAGAGAATTTTGTAAATAAACTGGATACACTTTTTACAATGACACCCGATGAAACCGGTCCGGAATACGCGCCGCTTTACAGTAAAATCGGGCAGTATGTGCATGGAAACGAGCCCGGGCATCATGTGGCTTATTTGTATAATTATGCCGGCGAACCCTGGAAAACGCAAAAATGGGTTCATCAGATTATGAAACAAAAATACCTGGCAGCGCCCGACGGATTGTGCGGCAACGACGACATGGGACAAATGTCGGCGTGGTATATTTTTAGTGCCATGGGATTTTACCCTGTGGCACCGGGGCAAAATGTTTTTGCCATGGGAACTCCTTTGTTTGAAGAATTGACCTTGGATTTAGGTGAATTTTATAACGGGAATAAATTTACAGTTAAAGCCCGTAATGTTTCAGACGAGAATTTTTACATCCAGTCGGCTACGCTAAATGGCGAAAGTTATAACAATGCCTGGATTTCGCACGAAGACATTGTGCAGGGAGGTACCCTGGTTTTTGAAATGGGACCGCAGCCGAATAAAAAATGGGGGAGTAGTCTGGCAGAAAAACCGCCTTCGATGAGTGAAAAGTAGGTAATGGTCTCACTTGTTTGTAATTTGTTTTTGCAGCATCGGTGATATCTCCTTTGCTCCGTCCCAATTCCATTTTACACACTTCTTTTTATGCAGGATAGCATCGTCCTATCCCTCTTTCCGAAGCTTTCAAAATCCGCTAATGACGGCACATTGAACAGTTTTCTACAAAATAAGCATCCCCCGTGCCAAATTTTGCGGAACAGGAAGAAACTCCTTGGTTTTGAAATAAATGATTGTTATTTTTAATGCACAAAAAATCAGTAACTCATGAACTAAACCTGTTGTGCCACCCATAAACCCACCTCAAAATGAATCGTTCCAAAACACTTCTTAAGATGATTATCCATGGCCTTTCTGAAAACATATATCTCAAAAAAGTTGGTCTATCCACCCGAAATTGCAAATTGCCTTGCGGGATTCGTGCTATGTCCTTGCTGGATTCTCCCATCGCAGCTCGGTCCGGACGTGAACGCTCTCCGATTCCGCTCCGCAACATAGTGTGCCGGGAAGTAAAGAATCGGCATTTTTTTAGTCCTTTGCGTACTGTAGTTAAGTTGGTGGAACCGATCCGATCCAATAAGATCATTATACTTACATTAAATACTAACTTTTAAATTTAAATTATCATGAAAAAAATTACATTTATTATTGGACTTTCCTTAATGACAATTATTTCTTATTCCCAGGATATTTTCAAAAAGTCTTATTTGCATTATACAGACAAAGTTGAAGTTGAGGGTACAAATAGTTCTTGGACTGCGTCTGGATATCATATTGCCTCAGGAGATAAAATTTCTATTGTTGCAAATGGTTTCGTAAAATATAACTCAAACATTAATTATTGTAATCCTACGGGTTTGGGAGTTCTTGGAAAATCAAGTTATGTAAGTGAAGATTTTCCTCAAGTTGCTCTATTAGGAAAAATTGGAGAAAGTGGTACTCCGTTTTTAGTTGGAGAAGAAATTACTTTTGATGCAAATGTGTCTGGTGAGTTGTTCCTTATCGTAAATGAGTATATTTTTAGTGACAATGATGGTGAATTTGTTGCATTTATCTTTAAAAACGAAGTATCGGATAATACTTCATCTACAATGACAACAGAATCAATTAATTCATTTGTAATTTATCCAAATCCATCCCAAAATTTAATAAATATTGATTTTGAAGATTTCGGGAGAAAAGCAACTGTGCTTGAGGTTTTCGATGTTCAAGGTAAAAAACTATATTACAACGATGTTTTGCTCACAAAAATAACAATTGATATTTCTGATTTTCCTGTTGGTACTTATATTGCAAAATTGAAGGATAATGACGGGATTATTATGGGCACATCAAGATTCATCAAAAATTGAGCGCAGATCACAACATTTTTTTGAGTAGTTTGCAGGTAATGGTTTGATTATTAGGATTTATATCCCGATTAGGCAGCGTAGCGCTTGACAGGACGTGACTGATAAGTCAGACCTTTCGCTCATTTTTTTAGGGGCTGGCTGAATTTCTTTTTCAAAATCCCTCCGACAACATGTATTAACTGTTACCAACTATTTTGAAGATGAAGCAAATACTATCAATATTATTTTTAATCAGTTGTTTCGGACTAATATCCTGTTCTGAGAAAAACAATCTAAATGATGGATACTATTTCTCAACTGAAGAACTGGATCATTTAATTTATATTAAAAGTGACACTTTAATTTTTGAGAATATCTTAGGCATCGATACTTTCACCTATTTGTTTCAGGGAAAAAATCAAATCATTTTGTCTCCAATAAACATTAAAGATTCAATAATTATCTTTGAATATAACTTCCACTCCGACGGTTTAGAATTATTTGTGGGAGACACGTTGATGAGATTTAAACAAACTTCCTTTAACAATGCGACTGACTTTTATATTAATTCCAAAGGTTTTCAAATAAACGTACCTTATTTCGAAAATCCTCAATTTATTGCAAAGCAAAATCTTGTTGTTACTCTTCTTGTTGAAACAAAGAACGATTCCTTAGAGCTGGAACTAGATGAAAATCAAACTGATATTGGGAGTATTAAAAACGATTTTCAATCTGCTCTTGACAAGTTTGACGAGGTCGAAAAACCTCTTGTAACCTTGAGATTATTTGTTGATAAAGATTTTGAAGTTAAAAGGTTGGAACCAATTCTTAGGAAAACAACAGGTTTGTTTCGGGAGATTGCTTTTGTAGTTAAGCCATCATTTAAACAACATAAAAGATACGGTTCTCAATATTTTTCATTCTTTGACTATGTATTTTTTGCAAACGATTCAATACATCTTAAATTCATCGACAAACATAATTTTCAAATTAATACCAAAGACAATATAAATTCAAATAGTATTAGTGCAAAAATGGAGAGTGCTGAGTACACTTTTATAAAACTACTGTTAAAAAATGGAATGAGTGTTCAAGAATACATCGAAGTAAAAAATGTAGTTTATTCAACAATTGACTCATTAAGAGATAAATATTCTCTTGAAACTGTTGGTTGTTTATTTAATGAAATAGATAGTGAAATTGGGCATAAAAATATTAGGGAAAAATACCCAAGATTGGTAATAATTGAAAATGAAAAATAAAAACTGGTGGTAGCACGTGGTATAAGAAATAACGGGTTCGGTAGTACGCCAATTGCGGATTCTCGCATCGCCGTTCAGTTCTGACGGACAGGAACACATTCCGAAATCCACCCCGATAACATGTACCAACCGTCAGACTGTCTAAAAACCTCTTTCCATGAAAGAATGATTTGGATAGCTGACTTTAGAAAGATCAAATATAGAAATCTAAGGAACTTAATTTTTAGAGATATTGCCGTCACATGCAAGTTGAACAAAAGTACCGTGTATAAATGAAACCGACTGATAAACAGATAGAAGAAATTGCTGACAATTTGGATTCAGGAATGAGATGTTTTTATCATCTCAAATCAGGAGAGATAAAGACAATTCTTAATTTTGACAGCTGGCTTGATGCCGATAAAGAACCATGGCAGGAGGATTTAAATGAGATTGATGAGAATTGGGGGGATTATTTTGAATTTGATCGTTTTGATACCCACGATTCATTTAAAATAATGGCAGACTTTGCGGAGCGTATTGATGACTTGAAATTGCAGGACAGACTAATAAATGCATTAAACAGACCCAAACCTTTTCGAAACTTTAAGTGGCAAATTGATCACTCAGGCGTATTCCGGCGACAATGGTTTGATTTTAAAAAAATGCGTTATATTCAATTTGTTAAAGAGCAGATTGACCTAAACGACAAGGATTTTAATGTATAGCATGTTTAAAAAAGGTTTGTAATACAAGCCAGTAAAAAGACAAAACCGAATAAAACAAATTACTGGTTTGAACGAAACGCTTCTTTTTACTTCGTCCCTGCTTTATTTCTTATATTTCATCAGCATGATTACAGGATTTGATTCCTCGTTCAGGCCAGCTGCAATTTCCTTTAATTTGCCCTTTAGTTTATCATTTTTATAAGCTTCAGCAAGTTGGAAGGCTTCCAGATTTTGGAAGGCCGCAATTTCACTATTCAACGGGTGTGATGTCATATCCGCTGTTTTTCTTTTAATAAAATCTCCATTGAGTACAGCCGGTTTGAATACAGCATTTTCCTGCCTGTCGTACATTAAATTGTTAACCGGAAATCCTCTCCCGGTAGTGAAGTCAAATATTCTTTTTACGGTTTTCATAAAATAAAAACGGTCAGTAAGGGTCCCCATCGTAAGAAATATTTCCGGATTTGTAGTGGTTTTTTTAACAAGAAAGGGAATTAGTTTATCTTCTTTGGAAATATAGTTATAAACGGTATCAGAGGATGTTTCAACAAGCAGCCAATTGTTCTGATATGGAATTAACGGGGGCACAAAAGTTGCTGCAAACCCATCTCCTTCCTGTACCGCCGGTGTTTTAATCACATCAAAAGGAATTGAAATATTCCGGGTAACACTCCCATCTTGTTTTGATATAATCATATGGAAAGAATCATTCCCTTTGTTCTCGCCATCTTTGTATAACGTCAGCTCGTTGTAACAAATCAGATTGTCCGTATCATAATTGAATACATTTACATACCTGATGTTTTCCGCATGGTTAAAACTTCGTTTGAAGTTGCCAAACAAGTCATACACCAATATCTTTTTCGTTGAAAAACAATTGATAAATAGTTGATTGTTCTCTTCATCCAGAACAATATCAGTTAAATGACCATATTCTTCAGGACCTTTGCCCATTCTGTTTATCTTTCTTAATGCTTTACCGGTTTTTCTGTCAAAAACAAAGATATTCCCATCGTTGCTCCAGTTTTTTGTTAATATAAATTGCTTGCCTATTGCCATTACAACCCCCTGAGTAACAAATTCATCATTCGTTTCCAACGGGATGTATTCTACATCCATAAAATCCTGAAGAATCAGCTCCTTCTCAGGATAAGTTGCTGTTGGATCAATTGAGACAAGATCATCCTGTGTTCCGGATTGCCTGCAGCCTGCCAGCACAAACAGGATGACTGCCAAAGTTGTAATTTTGTTTTTCATTCGTTTACATTGTTTATTTGTTACTGTCACTCATGGAATCCAAATGTAGTTTTAATATCATTTTATATTCAAATATCAATATTTGCTTGTTTTATCGCAGTATTTAATATTGACCTGCTTTATGTCTTAATGTAAAACTAACTCTGACATTATCCGGGATAAGAACAAAAGTCAAAATGATTACTCCTTTTTTTGTTAACATTTTCCGTTACAACGCTTACAGGATTTAGCTTGCAGGTGCCTTGTCTTTTTTTGTAAAAATATAAAATTCAACTTGTTTTATTCATTGCCGGCAAAAGAATATAAACTAAAGTTTGGTATTTGGGGTATTAGATGTTCGGTTTATGAAGAACCATGCTTGTATCATGCATATGGATTTGATATTTTTGTTTTGGGATTAAGCATTAAAAACCGGCTCTAAAAATTTCAGGGCGTTTAAAAAAAGCCCAACTTCGCTGACACAAAATGCATCAGGCGCTTACAAACAATTATAAGAGAATGTGTCAATTAAAATTCAGCGTTGGAACTAAAAAATGAAAAAGTAAATAAAACACATGAAAATATATAAGGCAACACATATTACCGACGATATTGTAAACGCTTTTAGCAAGTTAATTCCGCAACTTTCGCCCGATAGCCCAATTCCTTCAAAATCTGAGCTTGAAGCACTGATCAATTCAGATAACACCATGATTTTTTTAGCCGAAGAAGAAGATATTATTGGCACTTTAACGGTGGTTCTGAATAGAATTCCAACCGGTAATAAAGCCTGGATTGAGGATGTGGTTGTAGATGAGTCAGCAAGAGGAAAAGGAGTTGGGAAAAAGCTGACAGCATTCGCGATTGCATTTGTTTCCGGCAAAGGTATAAGCCAGATTAACTTAACATCTACTCCCGAACGGGTGGCGGCAAATCAACTGTATCAGAAACTAGGCTTTGAGAAAAGAGAGACAAATGTATACCGGCTAACCTTAAAAGAATAGAAACACACACAACAACAAAGTGTTTTTTGTAACGATTTTTTCTTTCGGTATATTTGTAAGCATATTTATTTTTTAGTTTTATATGAAACCTGGCTTCCGGCACTTTAACATAAAATTAAACTTACTTTTTTGCCTGCTTTTATTGTATGTTTTTTCTTCGGCACAGGAAGAAAAGACTGTACGTGATTTAAATTTGTGGACAGAAGTAAAACTCGAAAAGAAGATAGTTAAAGGTCTTTATTTGTCGGCAGGCCAGCATCTGCGGTTGTTTAAAGATTTTACACAAGTTGACGATTACATTACAGAACTTGAACTTGAGTACAAAATCAACAAAAATTTTACACTGGGGGCAGCCGGTCGTTATACAAAGAACAGACATTACGACGACATTGTTGAAAATGACTACCGGTACGATTTTTATTTGGGCTACGACGGAAAACTCAGCCCCAAAACCAAGTTGTATTACCGGTTTAAATACCAAAAGGAATTTTACGGCTCGGGAGTTTTTGATCCTCATCTGCATTATTACGAAACAACTTTCAGAAATCGTATAAAAATCGGATGGGAGTTAAACGATAATCACCGCTTTTATTCATCGGCAGAAATATTCAGGTTAAGCAAAAAGTCGAGAGAGCCTTTTTTTGACAAATACAGAATCTTTATCGGTGATGATATTTTGACCGGCTTTGGTGAATTTGATTTGGCTGCCGGCCTTGATCATGAGTTGAACACTAAAAATCCATGTACCTGTTTTATTTTGAAAGTTGTATATAAAATCAGTTTGTAGCCAGTGAGAAAGAAATGGATCATATATTTTTTAATGATTTTTGTAACGGGGTGTTATAGGAGCGAAATTGTTTTTGACACGATGCCGACATCTGATTTGCAAATTGCCCCGCTTCTCAAACTCGATGGTAAAAGTTGTTATGCTGATACCGAATTAAATCTGATTCGATATTCCATTTCAAATGATTCGGTTTCCGGTTTTTCTCCTTTCGTTGAATTTCAGGAAAAATCGGAATTGTATTTTAACGGCCTGAAGCTGCAGAACAACAAAGTAAATCAGATGGGAGATATCGAAACAGGCGCAACCAACATTGTTGTTATTAAAAACGGGAATAAGTCACGTGAGTTTGAATTTGTATTTACAACATCGCCGATTGTTCAGGTAATTTATGATTCTGAAATTTATGATGAACCCAAAACACTGGTCCGCATACATACTTCAGATCCGGAAGAAACAACTGATTTTTTTTCATTTGCAGGGATTGAACACCGCGGAACTTTTTCGCGTGGATTTGATAAAAAATCAATGGGATTTACCTTGTGGGAAAACATGAACAGTACGAGTGAATATTTAACTTCGTTGTTAAATTTTAGCCGAAACAATGACTGGATTCTGAATGGTGCTATTGTCGATCCTTCCCGCATCAGGAATATGGTTTCTTTTGAAATATGGAAGGACTTAAAAAACGGGAAGGAAAATGATGATTCGAAACATATCGGAATTCAGCCCCGGCCGGTAGAGTTGTTTATGAATAACAGGTTTTGGGGATTGTATATTTTCTCCGATAATTTAAATCAGGCATTTTTATCTGCCGGAAACGAGGCTGTTTTATACAAAGCGTATGATTGGGCAGACGGTGCTACGCGGTTCGAAACATACGATTCAAAAGTTTCGAGTAATCGATTCTGGAATGGGTGGGAGCAAAAGATACCCTATTATAAGGAAAAAATTAACTGGGAACCTTTGAATAAACTATACGAGGTAGCGGTCAATTCCAGCGACGAAAGTTTTAAAGATGATATTTTAGAACTTATTGACATTGATAATTTTATCGATTATTACTTGTTTTTGAATTTAACATCTGCAATCGATAACACCGGGAAAAACGTTTTCCTCTACAAAGAAAATAAACAAGCCCCTTTTACAATTATCCCGTGGGATTTGGATGGCAGTTGGGGGCTGGTTTACGACGGGACACGAATGGGATACAATTCAGTGTTGTCGAATCGTTTGTTCCAAAGATTATTTGAGACAAATCCCGGCAATTTTATTTCAAAATTGAAAAACAGGTGGTTTTATCTGCGGCAGAACAGCTTCAACGAAGTAAATTTGAACGCTGCTTTTGATTCATCCTTTTATAAGCTGATTTCCTCAGATATTATTCAGATGGAAAATAAAATATGGAATCAGAATCTGAACATGCAGGAAGAACAGGAATACATTCAAAACTGGACAAAAAACCGCCTGGATTATCTGGATGGGTATTTTGAGGGTTTGTAACAATTACCAGGTGTGATCAGAAATATTTTTCAATTCCACCAAACCCGATTTGTTTGTTCTCCTTTGTTTTTTTGATAAAATTATTGAGCCTTTTTTCAAATTCTTCCGGGCGTATTCGCGCGATATCAATATAGGCAATCCGAATTCTTTTGTATGCATCAGAATACCTGCTGTAGTTTTCCCATACGGTCTTGTCGGATTTTAAGCGCTCTAAAATATCATCGGGAAAAATAAATTCTTCCTGCTGAATTTTTCTGGCGGTTTCCGTTACCAAAGGATGTAACATATTGTTTTCCAGCAGCCACTTTATTCTCTCCTTATTTTGTTGCGAAAAACTGCTTTTGGGATTTCGGGGAGTGAACCGCTGCATGCTGCTGTTTTTGTCATACGTTTTTATGGTGCTGTCAATCCAGCCGAAACAAAGTGCTTCCTCAACGGCGTCGTTATATACGATTCTTGGCTTTCCGGAATCTTTATGCGGATATATCAACCATATGGATTTCTCTTTGTCGAAATTATTTTCCAGCCACCTCCTCCAGTCTTTTCGGGTTGAAACATAGAGTGTTTTTAGTTTTTTTGCGTTTGATGATGATGCCATAAAGTTTTGTTTTTGTTATACAAGTAGCTGCTTTCCTCCAAAATATTCTTTCAGAAATCGTATAAAATTCCCGTGCATTATATTTTCGATGTCGACAGATTTGTATCCCCTGTTTTTTAAAAGGCCAGGCAGTTTTTGAATGTCGGCAATAGTATCCAAATCCCAGGGGCACTGCTCAGTTCCATAAGCGCCGTCCAAATCGCTGCCTACGCCCGCATGCAACGAGTCGCCTGCCAGCTGGCAAATGTGGTCAATGTTGTCGGCCATAATTTCCAGGGTTACATTTCGTGCTTTGGGTGTCGATTCCCCGCGAATCCAGTTGGGAACCATCATCCAGGCATCCAGCGCAATGCCGATTACTGCTTTGTGCCGGATCAATTCCAGAATCATTTCATCAGAAAACTGGCGGTTATGCTCAACAAATTTCCGGCAATTATTGTGGCTCGCCCAAACCGGCCCGTTGTATATTTCCAAAGCATGCCAAAATGCGTCATCATTCAGGTGAGTGGCATCCAGGATCATATTTAATTTTTCCATGGTTTGGAGTAGTTCCATTCCTTTTTTATTTAAGCGCCCGGAAGAATCTGTTCCGTTGGCATAAATGCCCGGGCCGTAATGCGCCGGGCCAATGGCGCGCAATCCATAATTGTATGCCCGAACCAGGTGCTCCATTGAAATAATTGAATCCGCTCCTTCCAGACTCAGAACGTAACAAACGGGTGTTTTCTCATTTGGGTTTTCCCAGAGTTTCAAACTCTCTTCCAGCGATTTTGCATCGGTGATTTGTTTCATTTCCCCGGCTTCTTCCATGGTGCGGTACCACTCTAACTGTCCTTGTGTCTGCGCCCAGGCCTGTTCCTGTGAATACCATCCGGGTATCGGACTTCCGGGTTTTACCACCCGGCTGATTTGTGTGGCAACTACCAGACCAATTTTCCCTTTCCGCAAAGCTGGAAACGAAACTGTATTTCTTCCGCGATCGGGTTTGTCTGTCATTCCTTTTTCGCTTTCACGGATTTGCTGCACCGTCCAGCGCTGATCGCGGTTCCATTCCATCGCGTTCATCGAAATATCCAGGTGTGCATCAAAACATAGTATTTTATTTTCGCTTGAATTGCTCATGATTTTAAAAATTAAAAGTTCTTTTTCGGGCAATAACGTCCCATGTTTTCACTGCCTTCCGGTTTTCAACTACATAAACCTGTTCGTGCAATGCAATGGTGGGGCAAATATGGATGGGGATGGCATAAATAAAATCACCGGGATTTAGCTTTTCAGTATTTGGAGTTGAAAGAACCAGATGTTCTTCACTTTGGTTTTCGACACCGTTCACCAGAAGATCCATAAATTCCAATCGCGGATGCGGCATTTCCGATGCCATGGCTTTGTGCCCCAGGTCAAAACAAACCTTTCCGTAAGGTTTACTGATTACGCGGCCGGCAAGAACAGCTGCGTTTAAAAAATCAAGATCGGGTATGTTCTTTTTATAGCCAGCGTCCCACAAAATTGGTGTTCCCGGGCAAAGTGTCCGGTTTTTATATTTCGCATGAATGGGAAAAGTAAATGTTCCACCACAGGCGAGTTCACCCATTTCAATTCCTGTATTTTTTAGTTTTTGAATCAGTTCGTCTACTGACTTAAAATCATTTTCACATTTTGTCTCTCGCGTTTTTAAATCCGAAACATGAATGTGCCCGTCGTAAATATGTAATCCGGTTAATTCTAACCAAGGCTTTTTTGAGATTGTTTGTGCAAGCTGAAAGGCGGGCTCCGGTTCAATTCCGGTGCGATGCATGCCATTATCGATATCGATAAAAACATTTACCTTCTGTTGTTGTTTTTTTGCTTCTTCCGTTAAATCGGCAGCTGTTTGTTTATGATCAACAAGTACAGAAAATTTTACCTGGGGAAATTTAGTTACAATACTGAAATACTTTTTGATATCGGGCCCAAGAAGAGGGTAAGCCAGTAAAATATCTGTTCCGCCGTTGGCGGCAGTCATTTCCATTTCGGTGAGTGTGGCACATTTAAATTTGGTGATCTTCTGCTGCACCTGAAGCTGGACGACCTCGGCCATCTTATGTGTTTTTACATGAGGCCGTAGGCGCGAAACATCGCCGGCAATTTTTATCATCCGGCGAATGTTTTCATCTATCCGATCCGGGTAAATCAAAACTGACGGGGTAAATACGTCAGCTTCGTTTTTTATTTTGTACCACATTGTTTTAAATTACTATTTTTTTGTTGCAAATTGAACTCTCCCTCATTCCCTCTCTTTTCAAAGAGAGGGACGATTATGACAAAGTCGTAATCAGGGTGAGTTATCCCATGTAAAATCTTTAATTCTCCTCAGCACACCATACAGATCGTTATTGATCTCTTCATTCTTGAATCGCAAAATACTCATTCCCGCTCCGTTTAGTATTTCTTCCCGAATTGTATTTCTCTCTTTCTGAAAATCATGAATTTTCCCATCTACTTCAATAATTAGCTTCTTTTCCGCACAATAAAAATCCGGGATAAAATATTTAGGGACATTGTTTATCCTGTCATAAATGATCGGGTGTTGTCTCAAAAATTTTAATCCAAGAAATTTTCTCCCTCTCAATTTTTGCCAAAGAATCTTTTCTTCTTCAGTCATTTCTCTGCGCAATTTTCTGGCTCTGCTTTTTGGTGTGTTATTAATACTCATATTTTATTTTGAACTCTCCCTCACTCCCTCTCTTTTCAAAGAGAGGGACGATCCCGAGTGCTCGGGATCAGGGTGAGTTTTCCCATATAAATTTTTTAATTTTCCTCAGCACACCGTACAAGTCGCTATTGATCTCTTCATTCTTGAATCGCAAAATATGCTGCAATCCTGCTCCGTTTAGTATTTCTTCTCGAATTGTATCTCTCTTTTTCTGAAAATCATAAATTCTTCCATCTACTTCAATAATTAACTTTTTTTCTGCACAATAGAAATCCGGGATAAAATATTTAGGGACATTGTTTTTCCTGTCATAAATGATCGGATGTTGTCTTAAAAACTTTAATCCAAAAAATTTTCTTCTCCTTAATTTTTGCCAAAGAATCTTTTCTTCTTCAGTCATTTCTCTGCGAAGCTTTCTTGCTCTTTCTTTAGGTGTGTAATGATTACTCATATTCTATTTGAACTCTTCCTCACTCTCTTCGAAGTCGTAATCAGGTTGAGTTACCATCAAAATGCTCTCAAGTTGTTCTTAATCTTCTTTCAATTCAAAAATACACTCCACTTCTACAGCAATATTTCCGGGCAATGACATTCCAACAGCACTGCGTGCACCTTTCCCGTTTTCCTCGCCAAAAACATCAACCATCAACTGGCTAAACCCATTAATTGTCTGCGGATGTTGTTCAAATTCTGGGTAGCAGTTTACCATTCCCAAAGTTTTTATCAGGCGTTTTATTTTTCCCAGATCACCGATTTGTGCTTTGATGGTGGCCAGCATGGTAAGCCCCACCTGCCGTGCAGCCAACTGTCCTTCTTCCAAAGTAAGGTCTTTTCCTACTTTCCCTTTGATTAATGTTCCGTCGCTTTGTAAAGGCCCCTGGCCAGAAATGTACAACTGATTGCCGGCAATTACTACCGGATGATAAATTCCACCGAGTGGCGGAGCCGGTGGCAATTCGAGTCCCAATGTTTTGATTTTTTCTTCGATTGTGTTCATTATACAAAATTATTTATTACCAAAATTACAAGCAATCCAACAATTGAAATGGTGGTTTCCATGACGGTCCAGGTTAAAAAGGTTTCTTTTACAGAAATGTTGAAATATTCTTTAAACAACCAAAATCCACCATCGTTTACATGCGAAAGCATCAGGCTTCCCGAGCCGATTGCCAGTACCATCAGTTCAGGAGAAACGCCGGGATTGGAAACCAGTGGCAAAACAATTCCGGCTGCTGTCATTCCTGCAACTGTTGCAGATCCCACCGAAACCCGGATGACTGCGGCTATCAACCAGGCTAAAATTAAGGGCGACATTCCCGATTGGCTTAACAGTTCGCCCAGGTAATCACTGATTCCGCTTGCTACCAGTACTTCTTTTAATCCGCCTGCACCTGCCAGAATCAGCAAAATCATGGCAATGCTCGAAATGGCCTGAACCATATCATCCATCACCGTTTTCATTTTTTTGCCTCTTCGTATTGCCAGTGCATAAATCGCAAACAAAACCGAGAGCAACATAGCAATTACAGGATCGCCAATGCCCATTACAAACGGATAAATTGCTGTATCCGGATTTATGAAAGGTGCAGCAAGGGATGAAAGTCCGATTAAGATAACCGGCATCAATGCTGTTATTATACTTGTAAACGTTGACGGTAATTTGCTTTCTTCCAAAATAGTCTGCCCGGTAAATTCTTTAAGCGGAGTTGCTTTTATATTTTTAAAGCGAGGTGAAAGAACGGGCCCGGCAACAATAATCGCGGGTATTGCAACTAATAAACCATACAACATGGTCTTTCCCATATCGGCTTCAAACATCCCGGCGATAGCGGTAGGAGCAGGGTGTGGCGGCAAATAACCATGGGTAACCGATAAAGAGGCCAGCATGGGTAAGCCAACAAAAATCAAAGGCAATCCGGTTGAAGCAGCCACCGTAAAAACAATGGGTACAAGAATAACAAAGCCAACGGAGTAAAACATGGGAATTCCAACTATAAATCCTGTTAACATCAATGCCCAGTGAATTTTTTTCAGGCCAAAGGTGGCAACCAGCGTTTGGGTTATTTTTTGTGCAGCTCCGCTGTCGGCAACCAGTTTCCCCAGCATAGAACCAAAGCCAAGGATCAAAACAAGCAAACCCAAAGTGTCACCCATCCCTTTTTTGATTGCTTCAACTGTCGTTTCAAGCGGAAGACCCATCATCAAACCAACATAAATGCAAACCAGTGTGAATGAAATAAACGCATTGATTCGGGCAACGGTAATAAGAATAAGAAGAAATACTACTCCGGTGAAAACGATAACTAAAGGCATCATAACAGACCAAATAACAGGGAAAATGAAATAGTTCCCTTGTTGTGTTTTTCAAAGATAACACGCTAATTTTATTTTTCTGAAAATATTAGTCCTTAACTTTGTTAAATATTGTCGCATTAAGGGAAAGAGAATAATCGAACTGGAGAAATCCGGCAGTTTGAAAGAATTAAATTATTTATACTTTTGAAAAACAAAAAGTCAAACCAAATTTAAAATCCGGAGCCCATGTATTTTTTAAGAATAATAATTCTGCTGGTAATAATTCTACTTATAGGCTTTATTATATGGGGAATAAAAAGTAAAAAAAATAATCGTTTTTAGTTGAAGTAGAATTTTGTTCTGCATATTGTTTCCATACAATATTTTTTTGCCCGGTAAGTTCCCGATTTTGGGAGAGTTACATAAAAAAATAACTCCCCATCAACATGGGGAGTTACAAGTTGGTTAGTAAAAATATTTTTTTACTTAACTAACTAAACCTTAATTCTGACTTCACTTGTCAAGATAGGTTTAATCATATGTTCTTTATTTTTTTTAAATTATTTCGTCGGCAAATACTTATTTAAGTTGTATTTTAAATCTTTTGTACACCTTGTTGAATAGAGAAGCCGTCCTAAAACATGTTTCATGACGGCTTCATAAAGTTTAAGTTAGTTATTAATAAAATAACTATCATAATAGATTTCTTTTATTGATATTGGTTTAATCAGGTATCCATATTTTTTTCTTGTTCTATGATTTTACCGACTATCGTTACTTTATAAAGCAACAAATTAAAGTTGTAATTTGAAAAAAGGGTGGCTAAATTTTACCGATACACCATCTTGTCTTATAGCTACTTCACCTGGTTATCGGTTAATATTTGGTATTTTTTTGCTTTAACCCAGTATCATCCCAATAATTGTTGCACTCATTAAAGAAGCCAGTGTTCCGGCCAGCAGTGCAGGAATCCCATATTTTGAAAGCAGTACGCGCCGGCCAGGAGCCAAGGCACCAATTCCGCCGATTTGAATTCCAATGGAAGAAAAATTTGCAAAACCACACAAGATGTACGTGGCCATTATTACCGACTTGGTTTCGGTAAATACGCCGGTAGCTTTTAAATCGGCTAAACTGATGTAGCCAATAAACTCGGTAAGAATCAGTTTTTCACCGAGAAGACGGCCAACAGTGATTATGTCTTCGGGGCAAACACCAATCAGCCACATAAGCGGGGCAAAAGTATACCCAAGAATAAATTGTAGCGAAAGACCATCATAACGGCCATTTGTTCCACGCGCGATAACCTCGTTTAAAGATGTCCATTCACCAACTTTGCCTACAATAAAATTAAACATCGCAATAAAGGCAATAAAAGCCAGCAACATTGCAGCAACATTAACAGCCAGTTTTACACCTTCACTGGTCCCGTTTGTAATCGCATCCAACACATTACTGCCAATTTTATCCCGGCTTACCTCAATTTCTTTGTTTATTGCATCGGTAGGAGGAACAAGCATTTTTGAAAAGATAATAGCTGCCGGCGCCGCCATAACTGAGGCCGTTAAGAGGTGTTTGGCAAACTCAAGTCGTAACATCGGGTCGTCTCCGCCAAGCAGCGCGATGTATGCAGCCAAAACCCCACCCGCTAAAGTAGCCATTCCACCGGTCATCACGAGCAAAATTTCTGATTTGTTCATTTTTTCAAGATAGGCTTTGATCATCAGTGGCGACTCTGTTTGGCCGAGAAAAATATTGCCGGCAACTGAAAGCGCCTCAGCGCCTGAAATTTTGAGGGCTTTTGTAAACACCCATGCCAACCCGTAAACTACTTTCTGAATAATTCCCCAATAAAACAGAAGGCTGGTCAGCGCAGAAAAGAAAATAATGGTAGGCAATACCTGAAATAAAAATATATATCCATACGTGTCGGCATCCATTAAATCGCCCAATAAAAAAGTACTTCCTTCTTTTGTGAAATCAAGAATTTTGACAAATATTTTTCCCAGAAATTCAAAAATTATCCGAATAAAAGGAACGTATAAAACTCCGATTGCCAGCAAGACCTGAATCAGTAAACCGATAAAGACGGTACGCCATGGAATATTCCGACGACTGGTGCTGAACAACCAACCTAAAAATATAAGTACTGTCATTCCGAGCAGTCCTCTGAAAATAGTAGTTATTGAAAAAGGTTTTTCTCGTTCTTTTGAAAGTAAAAGAACCGAAGTGTCGGTTTTATCTTGCTGGGGAGAAACCTGTTCTGTTTGATTGTCTTCTGAATTGGCGTTTTGTGCAAAAGTGGGCTGAACAAATAAAAAGCCGGCAAGAATTACCAGCAATGCTATAAGGTGTTTCATTTATTGTAACATTATTTTTTTCTTTTCTTTAACTCATCCCGAATAACAGAGGCTTTTTCATAATCTTCATTTTTTACCGCTTCGTTGAGCATCTCATTCAATTCGTTTAACGAATATTGGGCATAGGTTGACGACTCTGATTCTTCCTGCTCATCTTCATCGGCATAGCTTCTTACGGGCGAATTTTCATCATCGATTTCAAGAACAATTCCCGCTTTTTTCAAAATATCTTCCGATGAGTAGATTGGGCATCTGAAACGAAGGGCAAGCGCTACCGCATCAGACGTTCTGGAGTCAATTTTTATCTCTTTCCCATCCATTTCGCATAACAACTCTGAATAAAAAATGCCTTCTTCCAGTTTATAAATGGTTACTTCCAGCAATGCAATGTTAAAAGCCAGTGCCATATTTTTTATCAGATCGTGTGTTAGCGGACGTGGAGGTTTTAATCCTTCCAATTGAATTGCAATTGCCTGGGCTTCAACCGGGCCGATAATGATTGGAATTCTTCTTTCTCCATTTTCTTCCGCCAGAACCAATGCGTAAGCTCCTGATTGTGTTTGACTTACTGAAAGCCCCAGAATGTTCAAACGAATTTTTTGCATATTAGTATAATAGGCTTTTTTTACCGTGAAAGCAAATATAACAATCATTTTTGTTTATTGTCAAATTACACAATTGGAAATGTGGTCTGCATAAAACTAAGTTATTGATTTTCTATTTGTTTTGTTCAACTTGTTTTTTCCCTGTTGGATAACATGTGATATAAAAACTAAATCAGGTATTTTCCAATAGAATTGCCGGCTTTTGTATTAAAGTTTTACTCCGGATGTAGTTTTTAAAACTTTGTTTCGACTAATTATCCGGAGTTCATGGGAAAATGAAAGAACAAAAACCAAATAAAAAGACTTTTAGTGAGCTGATTGAAAAGAATCAGGGACTTATTCATAAAATTACATTGGTATATGTCGATAACCCAGCCGACCGGGAGGATTTGTTTCAGGAAATTTGTTTGCAACTCTGGAAGTCATACCCAAACTTTAGGGGGAAATCGAAGTTTAGTACCTGGATGTACCGTGTAGCTTTAAACACAGCGATTAGTAATATCCGGAAAATGAAAAGCAGCATTGCTTTTGAATCTATTAAAGAATATAAACAAATTCCGGCTGATTTTGCAGAAGACAATGAAGATGTTCTTCAATTGTATCGGGCAATCGGGCAATTGAACCGGATTGACAAAGCCATCATTTTACTCTGGCTGGAAGAAAAAAGCTACGATGAAATTGCATCGATTACCGGGCTTACAAAATCGAATGTAAGTGTGAAACTGATGCGAATTAAGAAAAAACTGGAAGAAATAGTAAATCAAACGGTAAAGCAAGAGTCATGAACGAAAATAAATTAAAAGAAATGTGGAACAAAACAGAGAATGTATTTGAAATTTCCGGTTACGGGAGTTCAAGTATTGAACAGTTTCTTTCCGGAAGATCAAGAAGCACTGCCCGGGGAGTACGAAATATAATTATAATGGATATGGTTGTAAAAACACTTGTTGTTGTAACGCTTGGGGTCGATTTTATTCTTTATTACGGCACAAAAAATGTAACATTTGTATGCATCGCCGGTATTTTATTACTTGCTGGCTTATTGTTTTTTCAAAGAAGAATGCTTGTACATTTTAACAAAATTGCGGATCATGGACAAACAACCCGCGACAAGCTTATTTCAATGCTTACCTATCTGAAAACCAAATTTAACCTTACACTTCTGGCTGTTTCAATAACCTATTTTTTTGTATTTATTTCCGGTACTTTGGTCTATTTCTACCTGGTTTATGGGAAAGTACGGCCGTTAGACAGAGTTGATATTATTGTTTTTACCGGGTTTATTATTTTGGGTATTGTTTTTAATTTTATTGCCAATAAGGTTCTGATTAAATACCAGATAAAACATTTGGAACTTTGTTTGACTGACATGAACGACGATGCAATGGCAATAGTATCTCAAAATATTGAAACACAGAAAAAACAGGACAGAGTAAATCAGTTTTTGCTGGGAATAGTACTTTTGATTGGATTTTTATTGATGGTCGCGGTTTTTAAGAATGTGTTGGGTTAGCCTGTGTTTTAAAGGGAGAATTTATGTTTGGGGCTATTCGAATGATAAGTTAAAAAATAGCAATTAGGCATATTACGGTAACAAATAAAAGTAGTTTAACTATCTTTGTTTACCGCTCTGTTTTTAAATTGAAAGAAAATTTATTTTTATTTGCTAAATAGTTTAAAATAACTACTTTTGCAGTCCAAATTTTGAATCGTTCAGGCTCAAAAAAGAGAAATCCAGCGGGAATTCCGCCTGACGGTGGTAACAATAAAAGTGAAATTATGTACGCGATTGTTGAAATTGCTGGACAGCAATTCAGAGTTGAAAAAGACAAAAAACTTTTTGTACATCAACTTGAAGCCGAAGCAGGCGACTCAGTTGATTTTGAAAAAGTTTTACTGGTAGACAACGACGGTAAAGTTGCCGTTGGAACTCCAACCGTAAAAGGTGCAAAAGTAACAGCCAAAGTGCTGGAACATGTAAAAGGTGATAAAGTAATCGTTTTCAAAAAGAAAAGAAGAAAAGGTTACCAGAAAATGAACGGTCACCGTCAACAGTATACACAAATTCAGGTAGAAACCATTGTTGGATAACTAAAAACAATTTACCATGGCTCATAAGAAAGGTGTAGGTAGTTCGAAAAACGGACGCGAATCGGAAAGTAAACGACTGGGAGTAAAAATTTACGGAGGTCAGTTTGCAAAAGCTGGTAATATTTTAGTACGCCAGCGTGGAACACAACATTACCCGGGTGAAAATGTAGGAATGGGAAAAGATCATACCCTTTTTGCATTGATCGACGGAACAGTTGTTTTCAGAAAAAGACAAAAAAACCGTTCATTTGTATCGGTTGACCCTATTGTTGACGTTGATGTAGCAGTTGCTGAAGTTCCGGTTGCAGAAGAAAAACCGGTAAAAGAAGTTGAAGTTAAAGAGGAAACTCCAAAAACTGAAGCTAAAGAAGAAGCTCCAAAAGCGGAGGTTTCAGAAGCAGAAGCTGATGACTTGAAAAAGCTGGAAGGTGTTGGACCCAAATTAGCTGAAATTTTAGCTGAAGGTGGTTTTACAAATTATGCTTCTGTTGCAAGTGCGTCAGTTGAAGATATCCGGAAAGTTTTGGAAGCTGCAGGAAGCCGTTACGCTTCAAAAGATCCTGCTCCATGGATTGAACAGGCAAAAGAACTGGTTAAATAAGAAACCAGGTATTTTTATAAAGACATTGAGACGCTTACCGTTTTCCGGTAAGCGTCTTTTTTTTGCGAAGTTACAACTGTCGGACTATAAGAAAGATTATGATATTTGAACATTGGGTAATAATACTTTACTTTTCTGTATAAGCGGGTGAAAACGTTTGATAAACAGAGATTAATAAAATATATATATTTTCAAATTAGCGTTATAGTCTCTTGTTTTTTTGCTTTGATTGACTACTTTTATAATCTTGCGAATTGATAGAGATATGTTAAAACCTCTTGTTGCTCTTTGTCTGTTTTTGTTGGCGTTCCCGTTCATTGTTAATGGGGATATTTATTCTTTTGATGAAGATAGATTGCTCTCTGAGAAAGAAGATACAGTGAGTTTGCGTAATGCACTCTTAAAGGCAAATGAGTTTAAAAAAGATAATCCTGATTCTTCATTCTTTTATTTTGACAGTGCGTTAACAACGGCTGACAAAATCATTCAGCAAAAACAGCTTCCCAAAAATGATTTAATTGAAGTTGAGTTAGAAAAAGCGAGTGCATTGGAGGGTTTGGGGCTTTATTACAGTAATTCTTCAGATTTAGATAGTGCGCTGAATTATTATTTACAGGCATCGAATATTTATAAAGAACTTATCGATTCTGAAAAGGAAAAAGACAGGAAAAATAAATATTTGGATTTACATGGAAATGTGACGCTTACGATTGGGGCTTTATATTTTGAAGAAGGAGAATATGCATTAGCATCGGGCAATTACAGTAACACGCTGGAAACGGCAAAGATACTCGGAGATAGTTTGATGCAATCGAAAGCTTTACTTAATCTTGGGATGATTTACAATAACCAGGGAAGATACGACGAGGCGATTGATAATTATTACACTGCCATAAAAATTTTTGAAAGGGCTAAAGACAAAAGAGGTATCGCCATTTGTCATTTAAGTATAGGTAACATACTTCGAAAACAAAGTACTACCGATAAGGCTGTTGAAAGTTATAAAAAAGCTTTGCAAATATTTCAGGAGATGAAAGATGAAAGAGGCGTATCTTTTTGTTATAATAACCTGGGAATTTGCTATACCAACAAGGAAAATTATGAACAGGCACTATTTTACTATACTAAAGCAGTAGATCTTCATTTAAAAAATAATAATGAAAGGAATGTGGCTCTCCTGTACACCAATATAGCAGCCTTGTATGAAATAAAGGGAGAGTTTGATAAATCGATAGAATATATTGAAAAGTCGCTGACCATAAATGAAAAAAATAATTACAAGAGGAATCTTATCGGGTCTTATCTGAATCTTTCAGGGACGAACCTTTCAAAGTTGGAGAACAATCAGGAAGCTGTCCCTTCGTCTGCCAATGTGCTTGATACTATAGTAGTTTATGCTGAAAAAGCGCTTTCATTGTCCGATTCTCTTCAACTTATTCAGGAGCAGGCTGCTGCATTGTTGGTTCTTAAAAAAGCATATTTTTACAAAAGAAACTACAAAAAGGCATATGAATCAGCGGATCTGCTTTTGGAGCGAAAAGATTCGATTTATAACAATGAAAAGACAAAAATAGTTGCCGACGCCGAAAGCAAATATGAGGCAACCGAGAAAGAACAGCAAATAGAACAACAAAAGCATCAACTGGAACATCAAACCGAAAGGCTAAATAACGCACGGATTTTTAGAAATTTTTTAATTGCAGTGGCCGGTTTAATGGTTGTTGTTGTTGTGCTGATTTATTACTATTACAAACAAAAGAATAAAGCCAATAAAATTCTTGATGAGAAGAATAAATTAATTGAAAAGCAAAACGAAGAGATATCGGTTCAAAAAGAAGAATTACAGCTAACCAATCGGGAGTTGACTGAACTTATTCAATTTAAGGAAAAAATGACCGGCATGATTGTTCACGACCTGAAAAATCCTTTAAATAATATTCTGAACAGCTACGATATCGATGATGAAAATTTCAGGAAAGAGCTAATAAAACAATCAGGCTACGATATGTTGCATCTCACACAGAACATTTTGGATGTTTATCAAATGGAGGAAGCAAAATTAAAACTAAGCCGGACTCAGGTTGATGTTGCGCAGTTGTTGAAAGAATGTGTTATGGAATTTGCATTATATATTTCAGAAAATGATCTGAAGATATCTTATCCAGACTCGGAAGTTTCCTTAATAGTTGCAGATAAAAGGCTTTTAAAGCGTATTTTTTCGAATTTATTAAGCAATGCGGTAAAATATGCACCCCAGGGAAGCAACATAACACTAAACTGGAAGAGAACAGACAAAAAGGATTCCCGGTTTGGAGTGCATAATAACGGTCCCGCAATACCCCGGGAGCAGCAATCGATTATATTTCAAAGTTTTAGTCAGCACGATTCACGGGAAATGGGGGTCACTGCATCAACCGGACTGGGTTTATCGTTTTGTAAAATGGCAGTGCATTTGCATGGTGGCGAAATCGGAGTGACTTCCTCTGATGAGGATGGAACCGAATTCTGGTTTACTCTACCTCAAAACGGTTAAAATTTTATACCACAGGCAAACCTGACTTTTTTCCAAACTTCTTACGTTATAAATAGCAATTTCCATTTGTCATTTTAATACTATGCCGCAACATTTATTAAATTTGCAGCTTATTTAAAGGAATAGACATGCTCAATCTGAAATTCATTCAAGATAATCCGGATCTGGTAATTGAAAAGCTTAAAAGGAAAAACTTTGAGGCTGCCGGAATTGTAGGAGAAATTATTGATTTGTATGGCGAGAAGAATAAACTGCAGGGCCAGGCCGACCAGGCCAAAGCAGAGATGAATAAAATTTCGAAAGAGATTGGCCTTTTATTTCGGGAAGGGAAAAAGGAAGAGGCCAACGCAGCCAAAGAGCGTACATCAGAATTAAAAGAAAATATCAAACAGTTTGACCAGCAGTTTTCAGCAATTGAAGAACAAGTGAATGAATTGTTGGTTTTACTCCCTAATTTACCACACGACACTGTTCCTCAGGGAAAAGGAGAGGAGGACAATGAAGTAGTTACTTCGGCAGGCGAGATTCCGGCTTTAGATGAAAATGCTCTTCCTCACTGGGAATTGGCTCAAAAATATAATTTGATTGATTTTGAGTTAGGCGTAAAACTTACAGGAGCGGGTTTTCCTGTTTATCGGGGAAAAGGTTCACAATTGCAACGCGCACTTATCAATTTCTTTTTAGATGAAGCAAGAAAAGCAGGCTACGAAGAAGTACAGCCGCCTCTGCTTGTAAACGAAGCTTCAGGTTTTGGAACCGGTCAGTTGCCTGATAAAGAAGGACAAATGTATCACGTAGCTGCCGATAATCTTTATCTTATTCCTACTGCCGAGGTTCCGGTAACCAATATTTATCGCGATGTAATTTTGGATGCAAAAGACCTTCCGTATAAAAATACTGCTTACAGTGCCTGTTTCCGTCGCGAAGCTGGCTCGTATGGGAAGGATGTACGTGGATTGAACCGTTTACACCAGTTCGACAAAGTGGAAATAGTGCAGATAGCTCACCCTGAAAAATCATACAAAGTACTTGATGAGATGGTGAAACACGTGGCTTCGTTGGTTGAAAAGTTAGAACTGCCTTATCGCATTTTGCGCTTGTGTGGTGGCGATATCAGTTTTACATCTGCTTTAACTTTCGATTTTGAAGTATATTCAGCAGCTCAGAAAAAATGGCTGGAGGTAAGTTCAGTATCCAATTTTGAGTCGTTTCAGGCCAATCGGTTAAAATTACGATTCAGAGAAGAAGGGGTGAAAAAAACACAGCTGGCTCACACATTAAATGGAAGTGCATTGGCTTTACCCCGAATTGTGGCCGCTTTGCTTGAAAATAATCAGACTTCCAAAGGGATAAAAATTCCCAAAGTTCTGGTTCCTTACACAGGTTTTGAAATAATCGACTGAGAAATAACTTAAATATTTTAAAATCAAAGCTGTTCAGAAATGGACAGCTTTTTTTTATTATGTTTTATTGTTAATTTTGTAATGCCTGAAAAACCAACAGAACTATGATTCAGGACAAGGGGAACAGACTTATTTCAGCAATTGAAAAACAGACAGAAAAAATCATTTATTTTTGTTCTGCAGAGAATATTTCGCCTAATCTGGCGGTTCACGAAATAAGAAAATCGTATAAAAGACTGCGTGCTTTGTTCCTGTTGTTTTCAGAGTGTAACGAAACCCAGACCGACCAATTCAGAAGAGAGATCAAAGCAGCTGGAAAGATTTTATCTCCTATTCGCGAATCGTTTGTAAATGTGCAGCATTTTGATAAGATTACAGCTGGGAGCAATTTAATTTCAGAACGGAAAATAAAACAGGTGAAAGATTCCCTTTTAGAAAAAAACAGGGTTTTGGTTGAAGATGAATTTACATCGAAAAATGTTGTTTCCGATATTGTTCAGTTTGTCAAAAATATTCAGGTTCAGCTGATTACCCTGAAGTTAAACTGCCCGTCTGTTTTTCAGATTAAGACTCAGCTCTCATCCACATTTGTAGAGGGGTACGAAGTTTACCAGAGTATTGAACCTGAGCTTTCCCCTGTGATGATGCATGAACTTCGAAAGATACTAAAACGGCTTTGGTATCAGCTTGATTTTGTAAAATTTATGCATCCGCGGTATTTCAGATTAAAATCGGATCAGTTAAATAAAATAACAGAACAATTGGGTGTAGACCATGATTTGTACGTCTTTTTTGAAGACCTCAAATCCGGTGATTTTAATTTTAATAACGAAGAGTTACTTATCCTGGACAATCAGGTGCAACATCAACGTGAATTAAATATGGTAAAACTCCTGCCGCGATTAAAACAGTTTTTTAATGAACCACCGGAAATTTTTGACCGGAAGCTGGATAAAATTTTTAAATTGAGTTAAACGGAATTTTATTTTTTCAGCAAATAATTTCCCATTCCGCAAACTGCTAAAACAATCATTAAAAATAAATCCATTCGCACTGTTCCTAAAAACTTGGGCAAAACACCGGCCTCGGAGAGTACAAAAGCTGCCAATCCCAACCCCGACATCAAAATCATAAACCAACCCTGTGGTTTTTTTGAAAGAATAGCCAGAATAACCAGCGGCCCCATCATTGCTGTTCCTGCAAAGCTTGTGCGGGCTAAAAGAACCAGTTGATCAGAACTAACCAGCGAAAAGACCAGCGCTGCAAGTGCAAAGCTGATTATTGCAATCCGGATGGGAGTAAGAGAATCACTTCCTTTATGGCCCAATAATCCCCGCAGTTCATTTCCCAGGGCAAACAGTTGAGAATCGGACGTTGACATTGCAGCAGCAAATAATCCGATGATTGCCGCTGCAGCAATAAATTCAACCTGATCGCGAATAAGCACATTCCCCAAAAAATCAGCAGTTGATGCATCAGCATATTTTATTGCACCGTATAATCCGATAATAACTGTGGGGAAAATAACCAGCATGGCAAAAGTTCCAACTGCAACTGCCATCCGATGCATTTTTTTTGTACTTTTCATAATTACCAGCCGGGTAGAAAGTTGTGGTTGTGTAACCGGAATCATTAAAATTGCAAGAAAGGAGGCAATTAAAAACTGGGCACTTAACAAACTGTTTGGTCCGGGTGTACTTAATAATTTGGGATCAGTATTTTCAACCTGAGAAAACATTTCTGTCCATCCTCCAATATGATTTAAACAGGTTAGGGCAATCACCCACACTACAATCAGCAGCATTGTTCCCTGCATAAAATCGGCGTATATAATTGCTTTTAAACCGCCAAACTCAGAATAAAGAAGCATAATTACTACAATCATCAGCGACCAGGCCCAGGCCGGCAATGCAGAAGGGAAAGCCTGTTCCAGGAAAATAGCAACTCCCCTGATTTGAATGGCTACGTAGGGTACAAGAAAAATAAATACCGCAAGGAAATAAATATACCCGGCCCATTTGTTTTGGTAGCGGTTTTGCAACAAACCTGACATCCCTTTAAATCCGCTTTTGGCAACTTGCTTGCGCAAATGGTAGCCAAACCATACAATCAGAAAAACCATCCCTGCATCGGAGAATGCGAGAAAGATCCAGGCGCCAACTCCGTGTGTTCGCGAAAAATCGGGCATTCCCATTAAAGTAAAGGTACTAAAAAGCGTGGCAGCAAAAGTCATAAATCCCAGAACCAGCCCGATGTTTGAACCAGCCATCATAAAATCTTCGTTGGATTTAATTTTTTTACGCGAACGCCACGACAGAAAGAACAGAATTGCAACGTAAATGGTACCAACAATTATAAGCCAATGTAACATTTTTTTAGGTTTTAAACTTTGTGTCACTTATTGAACCTTATTTGGCCCCTTGATAAAAATTAGCTACAGAAGGCACAGAGAAGGCACAGCGTTTCACAAAGAGATTAGTATTTAGTCGTCGTTGTCATCATTCAAATGGACACGCCCGCCGATATAGGTTAAAACTACCAGTGCAATTGTGATTAAGATACTTGTCCAGAATGTGTAGGGCATCGAAAACAATTTTGGATCTGTTTTCCCGGGAGCAATTACAAGTGGTGTAAAAGTTAACAGTATCAGTAAAACCGCAATCGCTGCTGTAATTCTCCAATATATTTTTTGTTTCATAATCAGGTTTTTTGTTTTGATAAAATCAAATGTTACAAACGTTGAACAGTCATTCCGCCGTCAACAAGAACAACCTGTCCGGTGGAATAGGGCATCATTCCGGTGGCCATTGCAGTAGCTACTTTTCCAATGTCTTCCGGGAGCCCCCAGCGTTTTTGGATACTTAAGCCTTCTTCAAACAATTTATCGTATTTTTCGATGACTCCTGAAGTCATGTCTGTTTTAATAATACCGGGCTGAATTTCGTAAACAGGAATATCAAATTCACCCAAACGCGCCGACCAAAGTTTCGTAGCCATGGCGATACCCGCTTTTGAAATACAATACTCACCACGATTCACCGAAGCCACGGTTGCCGAAACTGAGGAGACATTAATGATGCAGCATGAAAATTCAGGATTCTCCTTTTTTTGCTGAACCATGTGCCGGGCAAATAATTGTGTAAGAAAATACGGTCCTTTCAGGTTAATTTCCATTACTTCATCATAGATTTCCTCTGAGGCTTCCAGAATATCTTTTCTTTCTCTGGGTGCAACTCCGGCATTGTTCACCAGAACATTAAGTTGGCCAAACGCTGAAATTACTGTGTCAAATATTTTTTGCCTGTCGTCTTTTTTTGAAATGTTTCCCTGCGCATAAACTACTTTGGCTCCAAACATTTTTAACCCGTCCAAAATGGGTTGAACGGTTTTTTGCGGGCGAACGCCATTTAATGCGAGATTAAATCCGGCTTTGGCCAGCTCAATGGCGATTCCGAATCCAATTCCCCTCGAACCTCCGGTTATTAGTGCTGTTTTTCTCATTTATCTTTTTATTTAGAAGTCAGAGATTCCCGAAAACCGGGAATGACACTCAAAAAGTATCACTGAATTTTTGGTATCTCCACCCATGTTTTTTTATCCCAGCTCTCCAGTCCTTTTTCAGCCAGTTGTACTCCCTTCGCTCCTTCCAGCAAGTTCCATTTAAAGGGCTTATCTTTTACTACGTGTTTCAGAAATAATTCCCATTCTGCTTTAAAAGCATTGTCAAAATTTTCCTGTTCGGGAACTTTGCTCCATCCTTCATAAAAATCAATCGGTTGTGAAATATCCGGATTCCATACCGGTTTGGGCGTATTTCCGTAATGCTGTGTCCAACACTCGCGTAATCCTGCAACTGCAGAGCCTTTTGTTCCGTCTACATGAAGGGTGAGCAAATCATCGCGGCGTACACGTGTGACCCACGATGAATTAAAATGGGCAATTACTCCGCCATCAAGTTCAAATGTTGCATAAGCCGCATCGTCGGCGGTACAATTGTATGGTTTTCCCTGTTCATCCACACGTTCAGGAATATGAGTCGCTCCCAAACAAAAAACACCTTTTACTTCACCAAAAAGATTATCCAGAACATAACGCCAGTGGCACAGCATGTCAACAATAATACCACCATCGTCTTCTTTACGGTAATTCCAGCTTGGGCGCTGAGCAGGAACAGAGTGGCCTTCAAAAACCCAGTACCCAAATTCTCCCCGAACAGAAAGAATCTTGCCAAAGAACCCGTTTTCCATCAAGCGTTTTAGTTTTAAAAGTCCCGGAAGCCATAGTTTATCCTGGACAACACCGTGTTTTACACCGGCGTCTTCGCAAACTTTGTATAATTCAAGCGCCGTAGCTGTATCGGTTGCAATGGGTTTTTCGCAATATACGTGTTTGCCCGCTTTGGCAGCTTGTTTTACGGCGGCAGCGCGGCGCCCGGTTGTTTGTGCATCAAAATATATTTGGTAATTCGGGTCGTTTATTACTGAATCCAGGTCGGTAGTCCATTTCTCTACTCCCGACATTGCGGCCAGTTTTTTTAACTTGATCTCGTTTCGGCCTACCAAAACCGGATCAGGCATAATAAATTCAGAAGGGCTTACCTGCACTCCTCCCTGTTTTATGATTTCCACTATCGACCGCATTAAGTGTTGGTTTGTACCCATCCGGCCCGTAACGCCGTTCATTATTATTCCTATTTTATGAATCATATCTTGAGTTTAAAATTCCGTGTTAAAATTTAAGCGATCATTTAAATCCGACCTGTGGTGCGTTGTAATATCCCATTGTCGCATCAGCAACGGCCATCCTGTACAAATGATTTTGCATCCGACAAACTATCTTTTTATCCGATAAAATATTTGTTGAATAAATGCGCAGCTCACCTGGAAGACTGGTCACTATTTCTTCACGCCAGTCACCCAATATATCAGCAACAATTAATACTTTTCCTTCAACTTTCAAATGGGTTTCGCCAATGTAGTCAAAAACTTCATTTTGGAAACAAATCTCCTTTAAATCGTCGGCATCCCACCAAATGGCTTTTGGTGCGAGGCCCCAAAGATTTTTGTCAGAAAGCCTTTTCCCATCAGCAGTATACAGAAAGAATTTGTCGCCACCTTTTGCTTCTCCCGCATAACATTCTATGCCGGGATATTCATCAGTAATGTCGCCAATCATTGCCTGGCTGTGTACGTGAAACGTGCTTCCTTCATAACCCCAAATAATTTCACCGGTTTTGGCATCCACCAGACAAACACCGTTTTGAGGAGATCGGCTTTCTATCCCGTAAAATATTTCGTAGCCCGGACGCTCGGGAAGAATGTCTGCAATATATCCGGCATCGTTGTGTCCCAGTCCTGTGTGCCACATTGGAACTCCATTGTCATCAAGTGCTGATGTTCCAAAAACAAGCTCGTCTTTACCGTCCTCGTCAATATCTCCGGTCATGATGGCGTGGGCACCCTGTCCTTTGTATTTTTCGTCTTTGCCCATACTTTCCCATTTCCATATTGGCTTAAGTTCTTTGTCCAGCGCTTCTGTTTTAATTACCGTGTAAGTTCCCCGCTGCATTACGAGCGACGGATTGATCCCATCCAAATAGGCAACAGTGAGAAAATTACGGCTCCAGTAGTTGTAGGATTCAAATCCTTCTTTTGAAATCCAGCTTTGTTTTTTTAATATTTTGCCTGTTAATGGATCAATCTTTACCAGATATTCCGGTCCGTTTAAAACATGGCCATCCATTTCACGCGGGTCTCCCTCGCCTGCTTTGGCATATACTTCTGCTTTTCCATTCTGATCCACGTCAAAGACCATGTATGGTGAATACCATGTTCCGGTTTCAATGGGCCAGCCCATGTCATGCCGCCACAAAAATTTTCCTTTTGATGAATAGGCATCCAATTTATACGACTCGGGGCTGCGTTTCCAATATCCCGGACGATAATATGGGTCTACGTTAAAATCGGGATGTTGCAGGACAAAATCATAGGCACCGTCACCATCCAGGTCTCCAATTCCGATTCTTTTTAATGTAACCTGGTCTTTTAATTTAATTGAAATCCAGGGTTGACTTCCCGTTCGTGTAAAAACATAGGCTTCGCCTGGTGTATCATATTCCGTTGGGCCAACTATTTTTTTTACTTTGTAGTTATAACCATGCCCGGGTTTTGCTGAATCATCAAGGTAATTTGTAGAATTGGATACAGGTTTATCGTTTACTTTTACATAGTCGTTCAATCCAATATCCTGCCGGTAAATATTAAATGCTACGTTCTCCGGATCGTCTTTTAACAAACGCCAACTCACAAAAACTGCTTTTTCACCTTCACACAAAGCAACTATGCCGCGGTCGATGTTTTCCTGCACCTGGGAAATGGAAAGAAGGGGGAGAAAAATGTAAGTAAACAAAATAAACCGTTTCATCTTAAGTACAGTTTAGGTACGCATATTTTATTTTTTCAAGATACTCATTTTGGTCTATTGCCCAGTATTTATCGGAAAAAATTTCAACTTCGTTAAAACCGTTGAACCCGGTTTCTTCTACCCAGCCTCTTATTTGTGGTACATTAATGCATCCATCGCCCATTAACCCTCTGTCGTTCAGGAAATCAACAGTTGGGACATTCCAGTCGCAAACATGAAATGCGAATAGATTTTTGTTATTTCCACAGCGAATAATTTCTTCGCGAAGTGTATTGTCCCACCACAAATGATACACATCAATGGCAACACCAACAAAATCCGAATTAATTTCTTCTGCAACATCATTGGCTTGTGCAAGTGTAACAATAGCAGAACGGTCGCCCGCATACATCGGGTGCAGCGGCTCAATTGCCAGTTTTACTCCTGCCATTTTTGCCTGTGGCAGAATTTTGAAAATCCCTTCTTTTATTTGCTCCCTTGACTTCTCAAGCGGTTGGCGCGGATCAGCTCCGCAGACCAAAACCAAAACAGGTGCACCGATGCCGGCTGCCTGCTCAATGGCCCACAAATTATTGTCAATGGCAGCCTTTCGTTTTTCTGCTTCCACTGCAGGGAAAAAACCAGCCCGGGCTACTGAAACTACATTCATCCCAAAATCATTGAGCAATGATTTGGTTTCATTTAGATTTTGTCCTTCCAGAACATTTCTCCAGACTGTTATTCCATGAATCCCGGCTGCATTAAAATTTTCGACACATTCTTTTAAATTCCAGGGTTTGGTTGTAAGTGTATGGACACACAATTTTGAAAAATCAGTCAGTTTTGATGTCATGTTTATATTTTAAGGATTTTAGCAACCGGGTGACTATGAGTCACCCGGTTGCTAAAAATCACAAGTTAAAAAAGGTATAATATTTTTCGTTGGCGATAATTCTTTTTAAATAAAGAGCTACTTCCCGCGCATGGTAATCTCCCCACATCGAAGATTCCCCACAGGCGATTTTTTGCCCTTCAGGAACATTATCCCAGCCGTTGGGTTGATGGTAAATGCTGTGCAGGATTATTCCCTGGTGTTCCGGATTTGTACTCAGATAAGGATAATCAAGCAATGAATTCATTACGGTTAATCCGGCCTGCCAGTAGGTTTGTCCTTCTTCTTTCTTTTTGTTTTCAGAAAGGTATTTTCCCAGGCGCAGTAATCCTTGCGCGCCAATTGCCGCAGCCGAACTGTCAACCGGCTCCCAGCTGTTGTACGGGTCGGATGGTTTATCCAGGTAATCTCCCATTTTATGTAGGTTTGGAGCCCCTGTATCCCAATATGGAATTCCGTCAACCGGCGTGTTATTTATATAAAAATCGCAGGTAGCTTTGGTTGCCTTGAGCATCATTTTTTCAATTTCAGCTTTTCCTCCAAAGTCTTTTAAACTGTTGTCGGGAAATTTATTTAGTAGTTCCAGTTCTTCAGCGAAACCGAGCATTGCCCATGCCAGCCCGCGTGTCCAGGTTGAAAAACCGGTGTAACCTTGCTGTGCATTCGGACAGCGGAAGTTTCCGTCGTTGGTATTAAAAATACTTTCGTGAGCTGTTCGCCCCCAAATATCATAGCTGTCTCGTCCTTCGCCATAAAAAACAGAATATTTTGCTGTTGCTGCAATATGTTGAATGGCTCTTTCCAAAAGAGAAATTTTTACATCTCCCTCTCCCTGAAAAACATGTCCGAGCAAGTGGCTTGCCATTAAAATCCGAACAGAACGTATTGTGTCAACAAACAACGAATGCGGACCATTAAATGAATAAATAAAACCTCCATCTTTTGTTTTTGTCCAGCGGTGGGCTTGCACCGCTCCTGAGATTTTTACAGCCAGTTCATAAAAATTCTTTTCCCATTCGTTTAAAGGAATTTTTCCCTCATTCATTAAACGAAGCAAATTTCCGTAAGTGCTGAGATTATTAAACCCATGATCGTGAACGCCGGTATGACTGATGTGTGAAGCCATTTTTTCAAGCGTATTTTTTCTCCCGGTTTCCAGAAAATAGTTTTCTCCGGTAGCATCAAACTGTAAAATGGCTGATCCAAATTGGAAACCTTGTGTCCACTCTGTCCAGCCTCGTGTTGAATACTTTCCATTTACGGTAAAAACAGGCGAACCTTTTGAAGCGTCATAATTTTTGTCAATCAACTTTATTTTTTCCGCGGAAAGTTCCCAAAACAAATCCAGTTTCTTTTTTAAATGCTCAGGCTGAAGTTTTAGATCAATTTTTATCATGCAATGATTAATTAGGTTTAATTCTGCCGAAAGGTACAAAAGGAGGTTGATTTTTGAAATATTTTTTCACTTACGCAACTTTTAATTTGAAATTTGTTTACGATTTTATTTTAAAAAGTCATGTTCAAATTATAACTTCGACTTCCAAATTAAATTAACTAATTCCAACTTATCTTATGTTACCAAATCTAATTGTATCAGACTATCCTGCCATCCAACTCTTGTGCCTATGGGAAGCGACGTAAAATATCTCGTTGCGGTCGTTGCAATTCTTTTGGTGGTGCAAGTAAAAGGACAGCAAAATACTGTTAATGAGCACAACGAATGGCGTTATCTCACTTGTCGCGCAGAAGAAGACATTGTACTCGACGGAAAACTGACAGAAGTCTCCTGGCAAAATGCGGAGATACTTACCGATTTCTGGATGAGCTTTCCGGTTGATGATAAAAAGGCTGACAGTGCCTTAAAAACAAAGGTGAAAATTACCTACAACGAGCAGTTTATTTTTATAGGCGCAGAGTGTTACGGCGATGATAATTACATTATTCAAACTTTAAAAAGAGACAATAAGGAGCAAAATGAAGATGTATTTGGCGTAGTTATCGACCCTGTAAATGAACGGACAAACGGGTTTACATTTATTGTAAATCCGCTGGGTGTGCAGAAAGAGATGTTAATAACAGGGCAAACGGGGCGACGTGAAATACTTGAGGCCGGACGAACTCCACAAGGTGTTAATCTTGCCTGGGATAACAAGTGGTTTTCAGAAGTTTCCAACTATCCCGACAAATGGGTGGTTGAAATTGCAATCCCGTTTAAATCGCTCCGTTACGACGAAAGCAAACCCGCCTGGGGAGTTAATTTTTTCAGAGTCGATGCCAAATCCAACAGTATACATACATGGTCGAAGGTACCTATTGAATTTAACGAACTTGACCTTGGATACACCGGGGAACTAATATGGGACAATCCGCCTAAAAAAACGAAAGGAAATATATCTGTAATCCCCTATGTTTTGGGAGGAGTTTATCGTGATTTTGAAGCTGGTGAACCCAATGATTTTGATTTTCAGGGAGGCGTGGATAGTAAAATAGCACTCACTTCCGGATTAAACTTTGACCTCACTGTAAATCCCGATTTTTCACAGGTTGAAGTTGATGAACAGGTTACAAACCTTACTTTGTTTGATATCCGGCTTCCTGAAAAACGTTTATTCTTTTTGGAGAACAGCGATATTTTTGAAGACTTCGGAATTCCTCCCATGCGTCCTTTTTTTTCGCGAAGAATTGGTTTGGATGAGGACGGTAACTCGATTCCAATTTTGTTCGGAGCCAGGTTGAGCGGCAATGTAAATAAGGATTTGCGAATTGGTTTGATGAACATGCAAACCCGGGAGAAAAATGATTTTCAGGCGCAAAATTATACCGCTGCAGCATTTCATAAACAGGTTTTATCGCGCTCGGTTATTAAAGGGTATGTCCACAACCGGCAGGCAACAAATTCCGACACTTCCAATTATAACCGAAACATAGGGCTTGAATTTTTATATCGTTCTGTGGACGGAAGATTCCAGGGATTTCTGGGATATTCGAAATCTTTTAATCCGGGGGTAAAATCAAAGAATTATTTTTTTAACTCCGGAATTGGATATGATAACCGTTCTGTTAGCGTATACAGTAATTTTGCAGGAGTGGGCGATAATTATGTGGCTGACATGGGGTATTTCAGAGGACAGGAATATTATGACGCGGTCCGCGATACTTCCATCAGGATTGGAATGACTCATTGGTATACAAGAGGAAGTTATACCTTTTATCCGGGAAGCAGCAAAAAGATTATTTCGCATACTCCCGGATTTCGTATCATTCGTGATTTAAAGTCCGACCTGTCGACGATAAGCGTTGAAACCGAACTAAGCTATTCCATAAGATTTACCAACACCAGCAATCTGACCGCCGCTTATAGTATGAATCATGTAAATCTTTTATATCCGTATTCTTTTACCGATGAGGTACCTTTGCCCGCCGAAAACTACAAATATCAGTTTGGAGAAATCACCTGGTTCTCGGATATGCGCAGAAGATTAAGTTTTAATGCGGGAGCATCATATGGTGGATTTTACAACGGGACACGTTACCGTTATCTTTTGGGAATGAAATACAGGGCACAACCCTGGGGAAATTTTTCATTTATGTTTGAGCAAAATACACTTGATTTCCCTGCCCCCTATGGAAAAGTGGAATTGTTGTTAATTACCCCACGCATCGATGTTAATTTTTCAAAGGAATTATTTTGGACCACTTTTATACAATATGATACACAAGGCGATAACTTTAATATAAACAGTCGTTTGCAGTGGCGTTTTCAACCCATGTCAGACATTTATCTGGTTTATACTGATAATTATTCTGTTGATAAAAGAATACCCAAAAACAGGGCTTTGGTTTTAAAGGTAAATTACTGGTTAAATTTGTGAGCTTTATCCTAATGAAGAAAAAATGTTTTGCATAACAACATTTTCAAAATGGTAGTTTTGCTGTGTTTTTTCAAAATTATTCCACTTTTTTTATTACTGATTTATCTTTGCAGTTTTCAAGCATCTGAATGCTGGTTAACCGGAACAGCGGGTGTTTAAAATCCGGAGCGATTTCGGCCAGCGGAACTAAAACAAATAAACGTTTTTGTATATGTGGATGAGGAACAAGCAATTCATCGGTTTCTATAAATGTGTTATCAAAATACAAGATGTCTATGTCCATCTCCCGCGAGTTGTATCCTTCTTTTTCCCTTTCCCTTCCAAACGATTCTTCAATTGTGTGAATGTTTTTAAGTAGCTCTTCCGGGCTCTGTTCCGATTCAATAATTAAAACCTGGTTCCAGAAATTTTCTTTGGCATGAAATCCCCAGGGTGGTGTTTCATAAACAGACGACTTATGAATTATTCTTCCAAGGTGCTTTTCAACAAGGGGAAAAACTTTTTTGAAGTTTTCTCTTTTATTTCCCAAATTTCCTCCTATTCCTAAAAAAACCTTATGCATAGAGTTGTATATTTGTAACTTTCTGTGTGTTCTTCTTACCTATTCAATATAAAGGTAACGAAAACAATTTAATGAAATCCCTTATCGTTGAAAACGAGAATAAAATAAAACGAAAACAAAATCGTCTCAAAAACATAAAAGCAAATACTAAAATTTTACTCATATTGTGGAAAGGTAATTTTATTTTTATACAAAAATTATGGGGAGATAAACGAATACCAAACCAAAGATTTTTAAATTTTGAAGTTTATAACATTAAATACAATTTGTTCAAATGAAAGAGTTTTTTAAATATGTATTGGCAACGGTGGTCGGAATTGTTGCGGTTTCGATCATCGGATTTTTTCTCATGTTTATGATTGTTGGTGTCTTGATTTCAACAACCGAAAAGCAGATAAGTGTTCAAAACAATTCGATGCTTGTCCTTCCGCTCGACAGGCAAATTGTGGATCGTAACCCTGATGATCCTTTTGAAGATATTGAAATTCCCGGGTTTGAAACGATAAAAACGGTTGGTCTTGATGATATTAAAACATCGTTGGATAAAGCGGTTAACGACGACCGGATAAAAGGTATTTATTTAAAACTTTCGGCTTTTAACGGGGGAATGGCTTCTGCCGAGGAAATCAGGAATATGCTGATTGATTTTAAAGGAAAATGTGATAAGCCGGTTTATGCTTACGGCGACAGTTACGATCAGAAATCGTATTACCTGGCAACAGTGGCAGACAAGATTGTGATTCATCCACTGGGCTCAGTAGATTTCAGAGGACTTGGAGGTGAAATGATGTTTTACAAAAATCTGCTTGAAAAAATAGGAGTTGAGATACAGGTTGTTCGCGGGCCAAACAATAAATTTAAAGCGGCAGTTGAGCCTTTTATGCTTGAACAAATGAGCGATGAAAACAGAGAACAGCAACTCAGATATATGTCGAGTTTGTGGAATCATATGTTAACGGGAATTTCAGAAACCCGTAATATTTCTGTTGACGAATTAAATACGCTTGCCGATGAAGTACAGACGTTCAAACAAGGGACCGGTTTTGTAGAGATCGGACTGGTTGATTACGCAAAATATAAAGACGAAGTGCTGGATGATATGCGTGAAATTGCTGGAATAAGCGGAAAAAAAGGCATCCCTGTAGTTAGTGTAACCGATTATGCCGATGTTGAAGTAAAGGGATTCTCAGAAAAATACAGCAGAAATAAAATTGCAGTCATTTATGCCAGTGGCGATATTGGAATGTCGATGGGAGGCGAAGCAATTTTTGGAGATGAGCTGGGGCGCGAAATTCGTAAAGTTCGCCAGGACAGCACATACAAAGCCATTGTTTTACGTGTAAACTCTCCTGGTGGTGCAGTTTTTGATTCTGAAGTGATTTGGCGTGAAGCAAAACTGGCTGCTGAAGAAAAAACACTCGTTGTTTCATTCGGCGATGTTGCAGCTTCCGGTGGCTATTATATTTCGTGTCCTGCTGACAAAATTGTTGCCCAACCCAATACAATTACCGGGTCCATAGGAATTTTTGGAACTATCCCCAATTTTGGCGAATTAATGAACGACAAGCTGGGAATTACTACCGATGTAGTTAAAACCAACAAAAATTCTGATTTGCTGACTTTAACCCGGCCTATGACCGGATATGAGAAACAGTTGCTGGAAAATTACATCGCGCGGGGTTATGATACCTTTCTTTCGCACGTAGCCGAGGGACGCGGGATGACAAAAGAAGATGTGGATGCTATTGGGCAGGGGCGTGTATGGAGTGGTGAAAATGCAAAAGAAATTGGTTTGGTTGATGAATTTGGCGGACTGGATGATGCTGTTGAGCTGGCTGCCGAAATTGCCGGTGTAGAAGAATATCGTACTATTTCGCTGCCGTTTTTACCCGATCCGTTTGAAGAATTTTTCAAAACCGGAACCGATAATCTCCGTGCACGTTTCCTGAAAAATGAACTGGGCGAAAAATATCGTTATTATGAATACTGGAAAAAAGCTACAAGCTTTAACGGAATTTTTGCACGGATGCCCTACGATATCTATGTGAATTAGTAATCTGGCTTTTAAGTTATTTCAAAAAAATACCGATGGAACCGTAAGTAAGTCCATCGGTATTTTTTTGAAAAGAAGATAGCTATTCGAACCATGAATCTACCAATTCTTTGTTTGCTTCGTACCATTTTTGTGCGCCCGTTTCTTCATCACTGGCTTTTATTTCAGCCATTAAATCATACAGTTGAGATTCTTCAAGATTAAAATTCTTAAAAAATTTGGCTGCTTCGGGTGAGTCCTGATCAAAACCCTTTCGCGAAATAATGGCACACACATCCTGCGGGTATACTCCTTTAGGGTCGGTTAAATATTTTAAATCGTAGTTTGCCCACATATAATGTGGTTTCCAACCGGTAACAACAATCCATTCTTCATTCTTTATCGCTTTTTCAAGACTTGCTACCATAGCTGGTCCACTTGAGGTGACCTGTTCCAAATCCAGATTGTATTCATCAATTGCCTTAATTGTGTTAGCATGAATCCCGGCGCCACTGCCAATACCAATAATTTCTTCATTGAATTTGTCTTTGCTGGCATTTAATTCTTCAATGGAGTTAATTGTAACGTACGAAGGAACAACCAAACCTGTTGTTCCCCCGCTAAATGCTTCTCCCAACTTTACCAGGTCATTGCCATAGTCGGCCCAGTAATCTTTGTGGGTGTTGGGTAACCAGGCATCCAGAAAAACATCTCCTTTTGAATTGGTTTTTGACAATTCTCCGTAAATTAATCCGGGTTCGAGGTTCGTTAATTCTACCTCGTAATTGTGACCTTCAAGTGCTGCTTTCGCTAAATGTGTAAATGCAATTCCCTCTGCCCAGTTCGGATACAGGATACTAACTTCTTTCTGAGCACTTTTTGTTTCCTTTTTATTTCCGCTGTTCGAACACGATGTGAACGCTGCCGCTAAAACAGCAACCATGAACAGTATTCCAATTTTTTTCAATTTTAACATAACATATATATTTAGATTATTTATTATTTTTTTCCAATAGATTGTGTAATTCTATCCAAAATGATGGCTAGGACAACAATCCCAAGTCCTGCTTCAAAACCTTTGGCAATGTTGTTTTGCTGGATTCCCTGGTAAACAATACTTCCCAAACCTTTAGCCCCAACCATGGATGCAATTACCACCATCGATAATGCAAGAAGAATGACCTGGTTTATACCCGCAAGAATTGTTGTTTTGGCCAGGGGTAACTGAATTTTAAAAAGTATTTGTTTTTCGGTAGCGCCAAATGCATAACCGGCTTCAATTACGTCCGACGGAACATTTCGGATACCCAAACTGGTTAAACGAACCGCAGGTGGCAACGAAAAAATAACCGTGGCAATTACTCCCGGAGTGTTTCCAACACTAAAAAAGAATATGGCCGGAATGAGATATACAAATGCCGGCATCGTTTGCATTAAGTCAAGTATTGGACGAATTACTGCATTTGCGGTGTTACTGCGGGCAGCCCAAATTCCCAAAGGAATACCAAAAATAAGCGCGATAAAAGTAGATACAATTACCAGGGTTGTGGTTTGAACAGCTTCTTCCCAGTAACCCATCGCCCATACTAAAATAAGTCCCAGAACAACAAAGAAAGCCAGACTTGCACCATCTTTTATTCCCTCTTTTTTTAATGATTTTTTTCCAGCTTTTGCATAGTAGGCGCCAAGTGTTACCAGAATAATGATTACATAAAACGGAATTACCAGAAATACGTCGTTTATACTGTCCACTGTCCACGAGATTATATTATCTATAGCTCTCCACAAATCTGAGAAATTTTCTTCCAGTGCATTAATTCCGATTTCGATATATTTTCCTATGTCTATTAACTTTTCCATATCAAATTTCGTTAGCTTTTTCTTTTAACTCAATCACTTCATCCATTTCAAAGCGTGTAGCCTCAATAATCAGTGATGTTTGTGAAACAATACCAAGTAATTTGCCATTCTCTTCATCAACCACTGCAAGTGGATATCTGGTTTCGGTAATCAGTGGCAGCATATCTTCAACTGTATATGTTTTATACACGCTGGGCACATCTGTTTTTAAAACTTTTTTTATTGAGGTTTCCTTTTCTTTCTCCAGCTTCAGTATATCCTGCAACCTGACATATCCGAGAAATTTTTTGTCTTCATCTTCAACCGGCAGAACATCCATTCCTATAGTTCGCATTTTTCGTATTATACTTTTGGGCCCTTCCTTATTGATTTCGGCGAAAGTAAATTTCTCAAACATCAGAGTTTCTGCCGTTATTATGGTTTTTCTATCCACCTTTTCAACAAAAGCTTCCACATAATCACTGGCCGGGTTGGTAAGGATATCTTCTGCCGTTCCGATTTGTTCTACGACCCCGTCTTTCATAATTGCAATCCGATCGCCAATTTTTATAGCTTCATCCAGGTCGTGTGTAATAAACACAATGGTTTTATGTAGTTTATTTTGAATTTGTAAAAGCTCATCCTGCATATCTGACTTGATCAAAGGATCGAGTGCCGAAAAGGCTTCGTCCATCAGCAGCACTTCCGGATCGTTAGCCAATGCACGGGCGAGGCCGACTCTCTGTTGCATTCCTCCTGATAGTTCCTTAGGATATTGCGATTCGTAGCCTTTTAAGCCAACAGTTTCCAAAGCCCTTTTTGCCCGTGCCTCTCGTTGTTCTTTTTCTTCCCCTCTGATTTCAAGTCCAAAGGAAGCATTCTCCAGAATGGTATGATGTGGAAGCAATCCAAATTTCTGAAAAACCATACTCATTTTGGTACGTCTGGTTTCGAGCAGTTCCTTGTTTGTTTCGCGGGTGATGTCATGACTATCAAAATATACATTCCCTGCTGTTGGTTCGTTTAAACGATTTAGACAACGGATTAATGTTGATTTTCCACTGCCCGACAGTCCCATGATTACAAATATCTCTCCTTCTTTAATTTCGAGATTGGCTTTGTTAACACCTACAGTACATTTGGTTTTTTTCAGGATTTCTTCTTTTGAAACCCCTTGTTGCAGTAGCTTTAACGCTTCCTGTTTTCGTTTTCCGAAAATCAGCGTTAGATTCTCAACATGAATTTTTATTTTTCTTTTGTCTGACATAACTCCACGTTTTAGAATTAAAAGTAATAACCGATATTAATGTTAAATCGCATCTCCCAGTCTGCGTTGGCAGTTCCTTCCGATAAGGCTCCTCCCCAAACCGGCCCGAGCCAGGGTTGGTCTTTCCCCTGTGCCGCATCCACGTATGTGTAAACGTTTCCGGCAGTAATCAGTACTCCGGTTACATTCATATAAGAGTCGTGAAAATCGTTAAGCTTTTTGTCCATAAAACCAAAGTCGTCGTAAAACTGAAGGTTTGATATGGGCCCCCACTCAACAGGGACAGAATATGCAACACCCAAAGTATAAGTTGTGCCTTCCGATGCCACAAGGTAAGGGGCACCGTATGCTGTCATGGCAATCATATCGTTCGATTGGCCTGCCGGATTTTTTGTGTTGTAATTGTATTTCGAAACCTGCGCTTTTACGTTAAGCTTTCCGAAGTCCAATTCATAATGACCAGCCAATGCCAAATGATCTCCTGTGTTTTCTGTGTCCAGATTGTAAATTCCTCCGTATTGTGCAGAAACTCCCAGCATATGATTAGCACCTCCGTTTGAAAATTTACGCACAACTTTTAAGTTAAGCTGGTTGATTTCCTTATTACGGTACAATCCGTCGCCTGAAGAGCTGACATCATACGAATACCGGCTGTTGGATACGTCAGAATTATTTCCGAAATTTAGTTCTTCTGCGTTCTTAAAAAAAGCAAATGCATACAACCAGTTTTCGCTGTTGTGTGTATATTTTAAGCCCATGTCGTGGTCATCTTCCAAGCCCAGATAGTAATTGATACTGAAAAACCAGTTGTGCGAATTGTATTGAGTAATTCCAAAAGGAACCTGCGTTAAGCCAATTTGCAGATTATTTTCGGGCGTAAAATCATAGCCCACCCAACCTTGTTTTAACATTCCTCCTCCAAATCCTTGAGAATATAAGCGGTACTCGGCATTTAATTTTACACCCTTGTATTTTGCTTTCGCGTTGATACGAAAAAGATCGTAACCAAAATCACCACCGCGTGTTTTCTGCCCTTCCTTCCACGATGATAAATTATAATTAAAACGGAGTGCTCCGCCTACATGTAGCTCAGGCTTATCCTGCGCAAATAATGAAATAACGGGTATTGAAATAAATATCAATACCATCTTAAGTTTTGATACCATAAGATTATTTTCTGTTAGAATAAATTAAAATGAAGAGGGAAAACAAATGCGGTTTAACAGCATGGTGGAATAAATCTGTCCGACTGATTTCGAAAGACCAGATTGAAGGCGGTAAAAACCCTCATATTTCTCCGTTCATGATTTTTAATGTTCTTACAATTCATTGAGGCAAAGTTACAATATTGTGGTAGTTTAACGAAGCAATAGCCAAAAACCTGAATTTTAATAAAATACAGTTAACGATTTTTCTTTTTAGTTCAAAGTGGGACAGTTTTATTTTTTTGCAACCGGAAGACTTGTTAACAGATAGTATTTTTGTACTTTGCTGAGGCGCCTTCCGGTTTTAGTTTGCTTCATTTTCGTATATTAGCTCCTCTTAAAAAAAGGGCTTTTATGTTGAAAATTCTTCTTTATCCGTTCTCCCTGCTCTATGGAATTATCGTATACATTCGCAACCGGATGTACGACTTAAACATTTTTAAGTCGACCGAATTTGATGTGCCGGTAATTTCAATCGGAAACATTACCGTTGGAGGAACAGGGAAAACTCCGCATGTAGAGTATATTGTTAATCTTTTAAAAGAGAAATTCGAGATAGCCACTTTAAGCCGAGGATATAAACGAAAAACCAGAGGGTTTGTAAAGGTGGAGACCGATTCTCCGGTAGTTAATGTTGGTGACGAACCTTTGCAAATAAAGAAAAAGTTTCCGGAGATAACCGTTTCTGTTTGTGAGAACCGGGTTACCGGTGTAGAAAAAATACTGGATCCTAAAAAAGAGAAAACACCTGATGTGGTTATTTTGGACGACGCTTTTCAGCACCGTCGGATAACTCCCGGTATTAATATCCTGCTTATCGATTACAACAGGCAAATTAAAGAAGATATGCTTTTGCCGGCCGGAAGATTACGTGAAGGGAGCTACCAAATGCGGCGGGCAAACATTATCATTTTCACCAAATGTCCCAATGAAATTACACCCATTGTGAGAAGGATAATGCAAAAGGAAGTCCGGTTGAAACCCTACCAGGAATTATTTTTTACAACATTGGTTTACGATAAAATTATCTCCGTTTTTTCGGGGCCCGATCTGGACGAGCGCTTTTTTGAGAAGAAAGAATATGCTGTTCTGGTAGTAACAGGAATCGCCTCGCCGGTGTTGATATATAAGTATCTCGGGAAATTTACAAGCTCGTTGGATACCTTAACTTTCCCCGACCATCACCATTATTCTGAAAATGATTTACGGCTTATATTTCGTAAGTTTGAAAAAATAAACTCAACCAGGAAAATAATTGTTACTACTGAAAAAGATGCAATGCATTTCAAAGATATATCAAACCTGACGGTTGAATTTAAGGAAGCATTGTATTACCTTCCGGTAAAAATAAAATTCCTCGATGAGGAGGGGAGGTTATTTAATAAAAAGATTTTAGGTTATGTTGGAGAAAATAAAAGCAACCGCGAACTTCATAAAAGAAAGAATTCAGGCCAGTCCTGAATATGGAATAATCCTGGGTACCGGGCTTGGTGGCCTGGTTAAAGAAATAGAAATTCTGGAATCAATTCCCTACAAAGAAATTCCAAATTTTCCGGTTTCAACGGTCGATGGGCACAGTGGAAGATTAATTTACGGAAAACTAGGGGATAAAGAGGTGCTTGCTATGCAGGGACGTTTTCATTTTTATGAAGGCTATTCGATGAAAGAAGTGACTTTCCCTGTGCGTGTTTTTAAATTTATTGGAATCACTCATCTGTTTGTTTCCAATGCAAGTGGCGGGCTTAACCCCGATTCCAATGTGGGAGATATTGTTATCATCAACGACCATATCAATTTTTTCCCGGAACACCCTTTGCGCGGGAAAAATGAAAATGAACTTGGACCGCGTTTCCCCGATATGAGTAAACCTTACGACAAGAAGTTAAGAAACAGAGCCAAATTAATAGCGCTGGAAAACAGCATAACGGTTGGAGAAGGGGTTTATGTTGGAGTGTCAGGACCAACTTTTGAAACTCCTGCTGAATATAAAATGTTCCGAATTTTGGGAGGAGACATGGTTGGAATGTCAACTGTTCCGGAGGTGATTGTAGCCAGGCATATGGAGATGAAAGTTTTTGGAATTTCCATTATTACAGATAGCGGTGTACCCGGCGAGATTGTTGAAATATCTCACGAGGAGGTACAGGAAGTTGCGATGAAAGCAGAACCCAAAATGACACTGATTCTGAAAATATTAATTGAAAGTATTTAGATATTATTTCTCCGGGGATTTACCGTTGCAGGTTTTTTATTTTCAATAATTGTTATTCAAAAAAGCATGATGAAAAATATCATATCGATTTTTATACTGGCTGCATTTATAGCGGTGGCTTGTTCAACACAAAAAACAAATGATGTGGAACTGGTTATTGACTCCCGGTCGGATTTGGGAGAAGGAGCTCTTTGGGATTACAGAACCGGCGAATTAATGTGGATAAACATTACGGGCAAAATATTAAACTTCTATAATCCAAAAACGGGAAATAATAAAGAAATGTTTACCGGGCAGATGATTGGAACGGTTGTCCCTACCGAAGCGGGAAAAGTTCTTGTTGCGCTACAAAATGGAATTTATATGCTTGAGCCCGAAACCGGAACAAAATCGTTGATCGTTGATCCGGAGGAAGATATTGCAAGCAATCGATTCAACGATGGGAAATGCGATCCTTCGGGGCGTTTTTGGGCGGGCACTTTGAGTTTAAACGGAGGATCGGGGGCAGCGGCTCTGTATCGTCTCGATTCTGACAGTTCGGTGCATACAATGGTCAAAAATGTTAGTATCTCAAATGGAATTGTGTGGTCGAACGATTATAAAAAAATGTATTATATAGATACTCCTACCCAGAAAGTTATGGTCTACGATTATGATAATGCAAGCGGAAATATCAGCCATCCCGAAGTGGCAGTTGATGTTCCGTCAGAAATAGGTTCTCCCGATGGAATGACCATTGATGCCGATGGCAATTTGTGGGTAGCGCTTTGGGGCGGTTCCGCAGTTGGATGCTGGAATCCTGAAACCGGTAAGCTGCTCCGAAAAATAGAAGTCCCGGCAAAAAATGTTACTTCCTGTGCTTTTGGCGGTGATGATTTGGAAACACTTTATATTACTACAGCCAGGCAAAGTACCACAAAAGAAGAATTGGAGAAATTCCCTCATGCAGGAGGTGTATTCAAAACCAATCCAGGAGTAAAGGGCGTTAAAGCGTACTATTTCGATGATATTTAATCGTTAATTTGCCCGGAATGAGAAATGCAAAACAGGAGTTAAAACAAATTTTCCAGAAGAGGGGCAGGGAGATTCGGAAATATACAATTTCAGAAACCGGTTTGGATACTGAAATTTCTTCCAACGGTCAATCTCAGTCTTTTTCTATTCCTTTTGAGGAAATCGAGTTTAATGAAACGCTGATAACAAAAAAATCAGGGTCAAAAGAAATTGCTTTTTTTATTTCTGTTGCCATAAACCTTTTGCTCATTGGCTTTTTACTTTACCAGAATACTTCCTTTATTGATGGGGCAGCCTTTTCCGGAATGATTATCGGTGTTGTTGCCGGCTTAAGTGTTTGGGCGGTTCAGTTTTTTAAAAAGGAAAAAGAAAAAATAATAAAAGGACAGCAGAATTTGGTTTTTTTCTACAATAAAAAAGAAAAAGATGAGGTTGATTGGTTTCTGAAAGAGCTAAAATCGGTTCAAAGAAATTATATTCGGAAAAAATATATGAAAATTGATGATCTGATTCCGTACGAGAACCAGGAACAAACTTTTTACTGGATGTACAGCAAAAAATTTATTTCCCGTTCGGAACTGGAGATTTTATTTGAAGAATTGGAAAACAGAAAAATAATTAGAGGAAGATGAATTTGTTACTTCTTTCACTTGCACCTGTTTTTATTATTGGTGGTTACATTTATTACCGTGATAAATACGACAAAGAACCGTTGCAACTTTTGTGGAAAGCATTGCTGGCCGGAGCACTCATTGTAATTCCGGTTATTTTTGTGGAACGGTTTTTATCTTTGTTTTTACCTTTTTTCCCGGGAATTTTAAATCCGGCTTACCATGGTTTTGTGGTGGCTGCATTTACCGAGGAGTCGTTTAAGTTTCTGGCTTTGTTTCTTTTGTTCTGGAAAACCAACACTTTTAATGAAAAGTTTGACGGCATTGTTTACGCCACTTTTATTTCGCTTGGGTTTGCCGGTGTTGAAAATGTAATGTATGTTTTGCAGTATGGCGTTTCTACCGGAATAACAAGGGCGATTACTGCTGTTCCGGCGCACGCGGTTTTTGGTGTTACTATGGGGTTTTATGTCGGACAGGCCCGTTTCTACGACAAACAAAAAAAGGAGTTGCTCAGAAAAGCCATCGGAATGCCCATCCTTTTGCATGGAGTTTACGATTTTATTTTGATGACAGGCTACAACTGGCTGCTGGCTTTTTGGATTGCTTTTGTCGTTTTCCTTTATTTTTCAGCGTTAAAAAGGATCAAAACCTTATCCGACCAGTCGATTTTTAATACCGACTATGATTTACTAAACGAAAAATTTACAAAAAGACAGTAATGGATATTCCCGTTTTCTCTGATGTTGAAAAAGCTCATGAGATAATACAAAAACACGCTCACCGAACACCGGTTTTGACCTCGTCGGGTATAAACAAAATTGTTGGCGGGCAGTTATTTTTTAAATGTGAAAATCTGCAAAAAGTAGGGGCTTTTAAATTCCGGGGCGCTTGTAATGCTGTTTTCTCGCTTTCGGAAGAAGATGCACAAAAGGGCGTAGCCACGCATTCGTCAGGAAATCATGCGGCAGCACTGGCTCTGGCTGCAAAAATGCGCGGAGTGGAGGCACACATTGTAATGCCCGATAATTCGCCTGAAATTAAAAAGAAAGCGGTGGCAGGTTATGGGGCGAAAATCACTTTTTGCCAACCTACTTTGGAGGCACGCGAAAGCACGCTAAAGAAAATAATTGAAGAAACCGGTGCAACAGAAATTCATCCGTACAATAACTTTTTCGTGATAGCAGGACAAGGAACTGCCGCCAAAGAGCTGATTGAAGAGAAGGGGGCGTTTGATATTATTTTGGCTCCCGTTGGTGGAGGGGGATTGTTGAGCGGAACAGCTATCTCTACAAAACATTTGCTCCCCAATTGCAGGGTAATAGCCGCCGAACCAGCTGGCGCCGACGATGCTTTTCGTTCTTTTTATGCAAAAAAGCTGATTCCTTCAGTTAATCCAAAAACCATTGCCGACGGCTTATTGACTTCGCTTGGAGAGCGAAATTTCAAAATAATTATGGAGAAAGTAGATGATATTTTCACCGTTCCAGAAGAAGAAATCGTAGAAGCCATGCGTATGATCTGGGAGCGGATGAAAATAATTATTGAACCTTCGTCTGCTGTTCCGCTGGCAGCCATTCTGGAAGGAAAAATTGACATTCAGAATAAAAAAGTTGGAGTAATTCTTTCCGGCGGCAATCTGGATTTGGGAAAGTTGCCGTTTTAGTAGTTAGAGAACTCCGCAAAACAGGAGTTTATATTTTAGAATATTTGACATTTCAAATCGGGAAAGTGGAAAGATCATGATAAAAATTCGGGAGTTGTCTCAAAATCTTAATGTTTTGATATGTTTACGGATGAGATCAAAATCGCGATCGTTGTGAACAATATCCAATGAATTTTTAAGGGCATACCAAGCAATCAAACAGTCGTTACTTTTTCGAATGGTTATACCTTTTTTCCGGAGAAACCTATATATTTCAGCTGCTCCAATTGCCGCTTCTATTGAATCTTCTGTTAGCATGCAAAGTGCTAAAAAAGATTCTCTTACACTGGCGAAATGGTCGTCATTTGCTATCCCTTGTAAAACTTCCTGTAGAATAACCGGACAAATATATACACGAAGATCTTTCTCCAGATAACGAGTAAGCACGCGTGTTTCTTCACTGTTTTTGCCATTGAGAAAGTCAATCCAAATACTGGTATCAAACAATTTTCCTTTGCTCATGTTTGACGCATTTCATCAAGACTGCCTTCCCACTTTACTTTTCCTTTTAAGCTAAGAAGTCGAGCTCTTTTTTTTGATTCCACAGTTTTTCCCAACGAAAAATTCACAGCTTCCTTAATGCTTTTTAAATTATAAGCATCCATCACTTCCCTGACCAAATCCAAATCAATTTCTATGTTTGTTCTTTTGTACATTTCTAAATTTTATACACAAAAATAAGCTTATTCTTACACATGTAAAAGTCTTTCTTGCGTTAATAATAAATGACAAGATGATAATTGATGAATCGGTAAAACACGATTAACAAATAAAAATTATTCATCATTTCTTATTTGTTGTGTTAATATATAGTTCTAAAGAATAGGAATCTTTAACTTCTTGATTTTTCTTATAATACTTATATTTGTATTGCTATAAATGATTTACAGAAAAAGGGAATCAAAAAAATGTCCGGTTTTGGACACCGGACAATATTGCCGAAGAAAACTATTGAAAATTTCAAAATCACATATTAAAAAAATAGATTTCAATACAAAACAACTACCAGAAGTACGTTATATATATGTGTGATTGTCAGTATCTTTAACTATTCGTCGGTTCAGGGTGTAAAATTGAATTCAATCGGAAAGTTGAGCAATTTGCCTAGTGGGGCATAAGTGCTTTTCTTATCTTTTTAGTGTTATAACATCGGGCTAAAAATGTGTGCCAGCGATTCGCGGAATTTTTTATGCCACGGGCGCTGTTGCCACTCTTCCAATGTTATTTCATAGCTGTTTTTTAAATCAACAGTAAAGGTTTTTTCAAGTTCTGCTGTAAACTCCTCATCGTAAATAAAAGCATTTACCTCAAAATTGGTTTCCAGGCTTCGGAAATCGAGGTTGGTGGTTCCCACGCTTGAAAAAACATCATCAACAATAATGTATTTGCTATGGATAAATCCGGCCTCGTAAAAAAATATCCGGATTCCTGCCTCCATTAATTCTTCTACATAAGAAAATGAACACCAGCGTGGAATTATCGCATCCGATTTTTTAGGGATGATAATCCGAACATCGACATTACTTAATGAAGTCATCTTTAGTGCGGAAACAATATTGGGTGGTGGCATCAAATAAGGAGTAACAATATAAACCCGCTTCCGGGCATTGGTAATGGCCGCAAAAAATGCCTGGCCGATGTTTTCCCAATCAGAGTCGGGGCCACTGGCCGAAATCTGTACAGCAGTTCCGGGAGCTTCGGAAAAAGCAGGAAAATATTTTCGCCCGTTTATATTTTCATTGATTACAAAATACCAGTCGGCAGCAAAAACAACCTGTAAACAGGCCACAGCGTCACCTTCCAGTTGCAAGTGTGTGTCGCGCCAGGGACCAATTTTTTTAATTCCCTCGATGTATCGATCGGCCACATTTATTCCCCCTGTAAAACCAATTTTCCCGTCAACTATAACAATTTTCCGGTGGTTTCTGAAGTTGACCTGCGAGGTGAGACGCGGAAAATGAACTTCCATAAACGGATAAATTTCCACTCCGTTTTTTCTAAATTCTTCAATGTTTTTATTTCCCAGCCCCCAGCTTCCAACATCGTCGATTATTATACGAACCTCTACCCCCTGTCTGCTTTTTGCAATCAGTAAATTTTTCAGCCGCCGCCCGATTTTATCATCGGCAAGAATATAGTACTCCAAATGAATATGATGACTGGCGCTTTGTATCGCTTCAAAAATGGCATCAAAGGTCTGTTCTCCGCCATTTAATATTTTTAATTTGTTTCCGGTTGTCAGCAGTGCGCTTGAATTATTCAGAAGCAGGCGAATAATTTTTTCTTTCTCCCGGATTTTTTTATCGAGGTGCAGATGGGTCTGTTCAAATTCGCGCAATTGTTTCGTTGAAAGTCTCCTGATTTTCCCAAGGCTTTTTATTCCCGACCGCGAAAACAGTTTTCGTTTGCGGTACTCCTGCCCAAAAATCAGGTAAAAAACTACACCAAAGATGGGAAGCAAAATGAGAACCAAAATCCAGGCTGCAGTTTTAAACGGCGAGCGTTTTTCCCAAACAATCATTATAGCAACCGGAATCGCAGTGAGAAGAAAAACCAGTGAAAAGATTCGCCAAAATTCACTCCACTCAATCATTGTGTAATTTTCAAAAAATTAACAGAATAAATTTCACCAAAATTAATATGAAAAACAATTTTGGTATGGAATTCGTATTAAATAATATTGCAAATTACAAAGGAGGAAAAAATGAAAAAGATATATTTTGTAATAGGAATTTTAGCTTTTATTGTGGCTTGCTCATCACAAAAAAAGATTGCACATGTGCCACAGGTTGAAAAAGCAGAGATGGCAGAAGACAGTTTGGAATACGAGCTGGAAACCTTTGATACCAAATTTGAAACCTGGTACCAGTTACATGATAATCCTTCACAATACCGATCGCAACAATATTACGAATCGTGGAACAGACAATATGTTTCTGCCTGGAATATAAATGCCATGACGCCCGGCAAAGGCTCATTCTTTGAATCGATTGTAGGATACGATCCGCATGAAGATTATGGTTTTGAGCTCAACCACGAACTGTTTTATTATTTTCAATATGTTGAAAATGTACTCAGAATCAGAATAATCCCCAATGGTCCGAATGTTGTCAGGTTTTAATCCTGTTTTTTAAAATATACAACCAGTCGTTGTCCAACTGCTCTGCGGCCATCAGTTTTCCATCAATTTGCGGTGCTTTTACACCTTTTGAAAAAAACTTGTTCCCGGTGAAAATATGAGCTTCGTCCCATAAGTTTTCGATAATAAAACTTTGTAGCAACCGGTGCCCGCCTTCCACAATAACCGACAAAATATTCTTTTTGTACAGTTGATAAAGAATTTCCTGTATCAGGTTCTGGGTGTCGTTCAATTTTGTGTAAGTCAGGTTGTTGTCTTCTTTGTCTTGTAGAATATTAAATACAACTGTCTTTTCTGATTGGTCAAAAATATTTAGTGTTTTGGGAAGTTTCAGTTCGTTGTCAACGACAGCACGCAACGGATTTTTTCCATACCAGTGCCGCACTGTTAAGGAAGGATTATCTTTCTCAGCGGTTTTTCTCCCAACCAAAATAGCGCCTTCCTCAGCCCGTATTTTATGTACGAGCCGAAGCGCCAGATTGCCGGTAATCCAGGTTGGTTCGCCATAATTTTCAACATTGCGCTCAATATCGATAAAACCATCCTGTGTTTGTGCCCATTTTAAAATTACAAAAGGTCTTTTCTTTTCGTGAAATGTAAAAAAACGTTTATTGATATCACGGCATTCTTTTTCCAAAACACCAACTTCCACTTCAACACCGGCTTTTTTTAATTTTTCTATCCCCTTTCCGGCCACTTCAGCAAACGGATCAACAGTACCAATAATCACTCTGGGGATTCGCTTTCTGACAATTAAATCGGAACAAGGAGGCGTTAATCCAAAATGTGCACAAGGTTCAAGGGTAACATAAAGTGTGCTTTTGGGGAGTAGTTTCTCATCTTTTACTGCTTGGATAGCATTTACCTCTGCATGGGCATCACCGTATTTCTGATGAAAACCTTCGCCAATGATTTTTCCCTCACAAACAATTACACAACCCACCATTGGATTTGGCGATACTTCACCGATTCCCAGTTGGGCAAGCTCCAAGGCGCGGAGCATGTATTTTTTGTTCACATTCATTCAAAGAGAAAAATTAACTTTGTCGTGTCAAAAATAACATAATGCAGTCGCTTATTCAATATATCGAAAAAGAATTAAAGGGTTTGTACCCGGCGGAGGAAATCAGAAGTTTTATCCGTCTGATTTTTGAGCAGGTTTGTGAATTGAATTACACTCAATTGCTGCTTAGTCGCGATAGAATTCTCAGCCAGGAAAAAAAAGAGAAGATGGAAGAAATTGTAAAACGATTAAAGACTTTTGAACCGATTCAATATATTTTGGGCGAAACGGAATTTTACGGACTTCAGTTAAAAGTAAATACCGCTGTTTTGATTCCCCGCCCGGAAACAGAAGAGTTGGTGCAATGGATTTTGCAAACAAATCAGCTAAAGTCGCCGGTTATTCTGGATGTAGGAACCGGAAGCGGATGTATTGCACTGGCTTTGAAAAAGGAACTGCCCGCAGCAGTTCTTACAGCAATTGATATTTCTGAAACAGCATTGGAAAACGCAAAGGAGAATGCAAAAACAAACCGGCTTGATATCCAACTTTTGAATGGTGATATTTTAAACTGGGAAGGGCAAAGGTGGGAACAGTATGATGTTATTGTCAGCAACCCGCCTTATGTCAGAACAATGGAAAAAGAGACAATGCAAGCCAATGTTTTGGATTACGAACCTGAACTGGCACTTTTTGTATCCGATTCTGATCCGCTTGTTTTTTACAGAAGAATAGGAGAGTTTTCCTGGGAAAACTTAAGAAAAGATGGTTTTCTTTTTTTTGAGATTAATGAAAATTTGGGGATGGAAATGGCTGAATTGTTATCCGCACAGGGATTCAGAAATGTTGAGATAAAAAAAGATATTCGCGGGAAAGAGCGAATGCTTTGTTGTCAGAGGTAAAAGCTGTCCTTGTATGCTTTTCTTTTTGTCATTTGTTAATAACTGAATAAACAATCTTTCTGAAAATGGCAGGATTTTCCTATCTTGCATTCAAAGCGAAGACAGTTAGGAGAAGTGAAGAAGACACTCAGGTATATATTAACAGGGCTAAATATTTTAGCTGTAGTTTGTTTGTTGGTATCGTATTTATCTATCTATATTCCACCCGATAAGTGGTGGATTCCGTCATTTTTTGGTTTAGCCTATCCTTTTATTCTTACAGCAAATATTTTCTTTATTGTTCTTTGGTTGTTGATAAAGCCCAGAAACATGCTTGTTTCATTGGTCGCCATTTTCATTGGCTGGGGCTTTGTTTCCCGCTATATTCAACTAAAAGGGAAAACCATTGAAAAAGGAGATATTAAAGTTTTGTCTTACAATGTGCAATACTTCAATGGTGAAGGGGGCAGCCAGAAAAAAACGGCAAATAAAATTGTGGATTTTTTGAAAGAACAAGACGCCGATATCATTTGCCTGCAGGAAGCCCGTTTGCGAAAAAACAGCATATTTAATTTGCCAAATACGGTAGCAAAACTGGGAACGATAAATCATTACCAGTTTGCACGGTCGAGCACAACTTACGGTTCGGTTACCATGACCCGCTTCCCGATAATAAACATGGGTGAAATCCGGTTTGAAAATACAACGAATATGAGTATTTACACTGATGTTTTGATTGGTGAAGATACGGTCAGAATTTTTAATGTTCATTTGCAGTCGTACCAAATCGATCCAAACCGATATACTGTAATCGATTCTCCTGATTTTACAGAAGAAGAAAATATACGCGAAATGCGTGAAATCGGCTTAAAGTTTAAAACAGCATTTCAGTTGCGGGCAGCTCAGGTTCGCGAAATACGAAAACACATTGATGCATCTCCTTATCATGTATTGGTTTGCGGTGATTTTAACGATACACCGGCTTCGTTTTCATACCAAAAATTACGGGGAAAACTAAAAGATGCATTTGTTGTTTCAGGAAAAGGAATTGGCAGGACATATGTGGGAAAACTACCTTCTTTTCGAATTGATAATATTTTTTACAGCACTGGATTTCAGTCGTTTAATTTTAAGACTTATGATTTCAGACTTTCAGATCACTTGCCGGTTTCATGTGAACTGATTAAAAATTAGGATTTTGCAGAAAGTATTTTTAAGGCGGTGATTTTATCTTTTTTGAGTTGTTCGACCAGCGCTTCTACTCCCGGGAATTTTTTTTCTTCCCTGATTTTATCGACAAAAGTAAGAGTGGCTTCTTTTTTGTAAATATCCTTTTCAAAGTCAAAAATATTTACTTCAATACTTCTGTTGTCGGCGTTCTGGTTAAAGGTAGGACGAGTACCAATATTCAACATTCCAGAGTGTTCAATACCTTCCAAAAATATTTTTACCGCGTAAACACCGTAACCGGGGATAAGTTTGTGAATATCAGAAGACTCAATGTTTGCTGTAGGAAAACCTATTTGCCGCCCCAGTCGTTTGCCTTCCACTACGGTGCCATGTAAAGTAAATTCGTAGCCCAGGTATTTATTTGCAGTTTTTACATCTCCTTCTTGTAAGGCTTCTCTTATTTTGGTTGAACTGATATGAATATCATTCAATAACAACGGTTCCAGCTTTTCAATCTCAAAATTGTATTTTAAGGCGCATTCTTTAAGGTACTCAAAACCACCCTGCCTGTCTTTTCCAAATTTGTGATCGTAACCAACAACCAAACAATGGGTTTTGATTTTATCTACCAGAATATGCTTAACAAACTCAGTATAGGTGAGTTCTGAGAATTCCTTTGTAAAGGGATATACAATCAGATGATCAATCCCCAGGCTGGCAAAAAGTTGTTTTTTTTCTTCGAGGGTAGTTAGCAATCTTAAGTTTGTTTCGTCGGGTTTTGTAACCAGTCGCGGATGAGGATAAAATGTAAAGATTACTGTTTCGCCACCATACTTTTTAGCATAGGCTTTTAATCGATCAATTACAATACGGTGACCAAGGTGTACACCATCGAATGTTCCGATGGTAACCACCGGGTTTTTAGCATTAAATTTTGATAGCTCCTCGTATGTTTTCACCTGCTTTTAGATTGAATACTGACGAACATAAACTTTTTTCCTGAAAAGACTGCAAAAATGGAATAAAAAAAAGGAATTAAAATGGAATTGTTTAAAATATGTTATTTTCTGCAAATGTTATTTTAGGTATACCGGAAAATGTTAATTTTACGGGCTTTAATTTGTACAGTATGAAGATTTTCAGATTTTTAGTAATTATTGTTTTAGTAGCATTGGTTTTTAACGCTTGTAAAAAGAGCAATGAATTTGTTGTTAGCGGGAAGATTACACATGCTGAAGATAGAACAATTTACCTGGAAGAACTGCTGGTATCTGGTACAAAACCGGTGGATTCGATGAAAATTGGAAGCAACGGGGAATTTAAGTTCAAAGGAGAAACCAGTTTACCAACTTACTATTTATTAAAATTTGATGTGGGAAAACACATTACTCTTTTGATTGATTCCGCTGAACAGATTAATGTTGAAGCAGATTTTGCCAATTTCTCATACGAATATAATGTTGAGGGATCTTCCGGTTCAAAGTTAGTTAAAGATTTAGCTACGCATTTAAACCGCACGATTGAAAAACTTGATTCATTGCGCTCGTTAAACGATATGTATGTTGGAAACCCGGATTATGAAAACCTTAAGGCACAGTGGGATGAAGAATATAGTCAGGTTGTTCAGGAACAAGTTGATTATTCAACGAAGTTTGTAATGGATAACCCATTTTCAATGGCCAGTGTTTTGGCTTTATATCAAACATTTGACAACAGGCAGAGTTTTGTAATCAACGATTTACAAACCATGCGTGTGGCAGCCTCCGCCTTAAATTCTATTTATCCAAACTCGGGGCATGTAAAAGCGCTTTATGCCAATACGCTGCAAATTCTTAAAAATGAGGAAAACCGGAAAATGCAGCGTTTTATCCAGGAAAACGGACAAAACAGCCCTGAAATCATTTTGCCGGATCCGAATGGAAAAGAAATTGCACTTTCTTCGCTTCAGGGGAAACTTGTATTGTTGCATTTCTGGGCGGCTGAAGATCGGGCTTCACGTGTCTTAAATCCCGCCCTGGTTGAGGCATACCAGAAATATAAAAATAAAGGATTCGAAATTTACCAGGTAAGTCTGGATAACAACCGGATTGAATGGGTGGATGCCATCGATCAGGATAATTTGGGCTGGATAAACGTAGGAGATATGAAAGGATGTGCACAAGCTGTGCAAACCTATAACATTCAAACTGTTCCTTACAATTATTTACTCGATAAAGATGGGGTTGTAATCGCACAAAATTTAAAAGGTCCGGGCTTGGACAGGGCACTTTCAAAAATTTTAAATTAATGCAAACCGACAACCTGTTCAAACAACGGGTTTCAACATAAAATCAAAAAGATTGCCGGGAAAAAAGAAAATATATTTTGTGTCCGATGTCCATTTGGGTGCGCCGGCTCTGAAAAATAACCGGGAACGCGAAATGATCTTTGTCCGGTGGCTTGATGAAATCAAGGAGGATGTTTCAGAGCTTTACCTCCTTGGCGATATTTTTGACTTCTGGTATGAATACAGTAAGGTTGTTCCTCGCGGTTTTACAAGAGTTCTGGGACGGATAGCTGATTTGACAGATCGGGGAATCCCGGTACATTTTTTTACCGGAAACCACGATGTTTGGGTTTTTGATTATCTGCCCGAAGAAACGGGGGTAATTTTACACAGAAACGAATTTATAGCACAAATCAACGGAAAGAAATTTTATCTCGCACATGGAGATGGGCTAGACGCCACAGACAGAGGTTATTATATTCTGAAGAAAATATTTACAAATAAAACCCTGCAGTGGTTATTTTCCAGGATACATCCCAATTTTGCTCTTTTACTTGCACATAAATGGTCGAAATCGAGCAGGCTTGCAAAAATGGGTTTGGAAGAAGAATTTAAGGTTAAGAATGACGAAATGTATAAATTCGCGGAAAGATTTTTACAGAAGGAGTCCACAGATTATTTTATCTTTGGACATCGTCATCAACTGGTGAATGTAAAAATGGACAGCAACACCCGGTTTATATTATTGGGCGATTGGATTAATAATTATTCCTACGGGGTTTTTGATGGCGAAACTTTTGAATTAAAGAAATACAAGGAACTTGCTTAAAGCAAAGTTGAAGAAGGATATTATGACAAAAGAAATTTATACCAGAATTATTGGCACAGGAAGTTATCTTCCTCCCAGAATAATAAAAAACAGTCATTTTTTAAATAACAAATTTTACGATCTTTCATCAAAGAAATTACTTGAAAAACCGAATGAAGAAATCATTCAAAAATTTAAAGAAATTACCAATATTGAAGAAAGACGTTATGTTGCGGAAGACCAAGTGACTTCAGATGTTGCAGCTTTGGCTATAAAGGATGCCTGCAAATCGGCTGAGATAAATGAGGAAAGTCTTGATTTTATAATTGTAGCACATAATTTTGGCGATATTCTTGAAGGAAATATCAGAACTGATGTTTTGCCGGCTCTGGCAAACAAAGTGAAGATGAAACTTCACATTAAAAATCCTTCGTGTATGGCGCACGACGTCGTTTCAGGTTGCCCGGGCTGGACGCAGGGAATGATAATTGCAGATGCATACATTAAAAGTGGTTTTATGAAGCGTGGAGTTGTTGTGGGCGCTGATGTGCTTTCTCGTATTTCTGATCCTCACGACCGCGATTCAATGATTTATGCAGACGGTGCCGGTGCAACCATTGTTGAGGCGGTAGAAAGTGAAGAACCAACAGGTATTTTATCTCATTCAAGTCGTTCTGATTCGGTGAGTTATGCAAACCTGCTCACGCTAGGTCCCTCAAGCAATCCTGACTTTGAAGGAAATGAATTGTTTATAAAAATGGCCGGGCATAAGTTATACATTTACGCCATCAACAATGTCCCGGGAGTAGTTCGGGAAAGTATCGAAAATGCCGGACTGGATTTAAGTGATATCAAAAAAGTATTTATCCATCAAGCCAATGAAAAAATGGATGAAGCGATTTTGAATGGCGTTTTCAAACTGTATCGTGAAAAGCATATACCTGAGGGAATTATGCCGATGAGCATCCGTAAACTGGGGAACTCTTCAACGGCTACAGTGCCAACAGTAATTGATTTGGTTTTAAAAGGAAAAATGGAAGGACAGGAAATAAACCCGGGCGATCACTGTATTATTTGTTCTGTTGGAGCCGGAATGAATATAAATTCCATTGTTTATAAGTGGTAAACTTTTCTGTCTGCAAAAATATCTTATAACTGGTACGTTTTAGTTAAATTGTACCAGTTTTTTTATGCCTTAAATTAAAATCTAAATGGAATTTGTCTATTTGTTTTCAGGAGTAGCGCTGGGATTGGTTATCGCTTTTTTGTATCTAAACTGGAAGAATCAGAAAAAACAATCGCAGATTCAACTTGAATTTCAGAATCGGGAAAAATTAACGGATGAACAAAAGGTAGCTGCTGAAAAACAAAGTTTGGTTTGGGAAGAACGATATCAATCGTTAAAAGCAGAAACAGAAGAGTGGAAAGCAGATTTGGTAAAAACCAGGGAGGAAAATACACAGCTAAACGTAAGGCTTGAGAATGCCAAAGTTCAGTTTTTGAATCAGGAGAAAAAACTGCAGGAACAAAAAGCTGAGCTTGAGGAAATTCAGAAAAAATTTACAACTGAATTTGAAAATATTGCCAATAAAATTCTGGAAAAGAACAGTGAAAAATTTACGTTAGCCAATCAAAAAAATATCGGTGAGGTATTAAATCCCCTAAAGGAAAAAATTCTGCTTTTTGAAAAGAAAGTGGAAGACACTTATCAGAAAGGGTTAAAAGACCAGACCGATTTGCGGGCAGAGCTAAAAAAATTACATGAATTAAATACAAAAATCAGCGAGGAAGCAAGTAATCTGACCAAAGCATTAAAAGGCGATGTAAAAAAACAGGGAAACTGGGGAGAAGTGGTTTTGGAACGTATTCTTGAGCGTTCGGGCTTAAATGAAGGCGAACAGGGGTATCAGAAACAATTTAGTGATACGTCAGAGGATGGAAAACGTATTCAGCCTGATATTATAATTAATCTTCCTGATAATAAGCACATTATTGTCGACTCAAAAGTTTCTTTGGTAGCTTATGAACGGGCAGTAAATGCTACTGCCGAAGACGAAAGGCAAAAGTTTATTAAGGAACATCTATTGAGTATAAAAACACATATAAAGGGACTAAGCGAAAAGCATTATCAAACTGCAAAAAATCTGAACTCACCTGATTTTGTATTGCTCTTTATTCCCATTGAAGCCTCGTTTAGTGTTGCTGTTCAGGAAGATCAGGAACTGTTTTCTTTTGCCTGGGATTTGAAGGTGGTAATTGTAAGTCCGTCAACTCTGCTTGCAACCCTGCGCACAATTGCTTCCATCTGGCAACAGGAAAATCAAAACCGGAATGCTCTGGAAATAGCAAGGCAGGGAGGTGCTTTGTACGATAAATTTGTTGGTTTTATAGGCGATATGGAAAATATGGGTAAAAACCTTGAAACCACCAGAAAAACATATGAACTGGCAATGAATAAACTTCATACCGGTGCAGGAAACCTGGTTCGCCGTGCCGAGAACATTAAGAAGCTGGGTGCAAAAACTACAAAAGAAATTCCGGGTAATTTACTTGAAAATGAGTTGGATGATTAAAACCAACCTTTTGGGAAGTAGCCTCCCGAACCATTTTTATGAACGGTAAAATTGAGATATCCGGCTTTGTTCAGAAAACCGACACCAACTATTTTTTCTTCGTTGCTGAGTGTTACCACAGCTCCTATAATTTTGTTGGCAAAATATCCAAAATCAATTTGCTCCATAGCTTCCCCGGGGAGCTTAATTTTGTATGTTTTCAGAAAGACAGAGCTTGAGGTCTGAACCGTTGTTCCTTCTCCAAAAAATCCGACAGTTTCGCCATTGTCCAGTTTTATTTCGATATAAACAGCCAGCCTTTCCTGTTGGGCTCCGGGTTTATCTTCTTTTGCACTACCTGAAAAAGGAGATAAAAAAAGACAAAATATCAGCGTTACAGGGATTAATAAGGCTAATTTTTTCATTTTTTTAATTCTTGGTTTTCAATCAGCGACAAACCTAAGAATTATTTTTTAAAAAAGTAAGCACATCTTTCGGATCTCCGCTTGCATCAACATCTTCATTTTTATAAATTACTTTTCCTTCTTTGTCAATGATAAATGTCCAACGGCTTGCTGTTGCTCCTCGGGTGAGTTCAACGGTTTTTCCATCGATTTCACGTTCTATGGTGCCTCCGTCTCTTGTTGGTACTCCAAATTTACCTGCAATTTCACCTGACATATCAGAAAGTAACGGGAAATTTAAATCATAAGAATCTCTGAATATTTTTAATCCTTCTACATTATCTCCGCTAATTCCAACAACCAAAGCGTCGGCAGATTCTAAGTCGCTGCTAAAGTCGCGGTAAGCACATGCCTGTTTGGTACATCCTCCTGTCATGGCAGCCGGGTAAAAATAAACTACAATATTTTTGTTCCCAAGGTGATCACCCAGGTTCCACTTTGTGCCGTCGACTGATGTTGCTGTAAAATCCGGCGCTTTATCTCCCACATGAAGATCTTTTGAGAAAATTTGTGCTGTAAATCCTAAAAACAGGACAAACGTAAAAACCAGTGTTTTCATTCTAATTAATTTTAATATTTGTTTGAATTTTTTTTATACACATTCTGTACATCATAAACAACCACGCTTCAATTTGGTTGATAAGATGTGAATTTATTCTTTCTTTAAGGTGCTAGTAGTCAGGTTAAAAATCCGTATATTATTCCATAATTTAATTTAAAATGGGTCACACACATGCATATCGTTGTACTTTTTGTGGCTATGAAGAAGAGTTCAATCGCGGTCACGGGTTTTTAATTCATTCTCAGCCTGCAAGTGAATATTTAAAACAAAAGACCAGGTACTTTCACTATAAGACACACCGACTAATTAAAGAGCTTGCAAAAAAGTACAGTCATCTTTTTATTAAGGCTGGGTTTGAGGTATATATTTGTCCAAGATGTAAAACATTATCGGATAAAGTTGAAGTAAAGATTTTAAAAGATACGGAGTTGCTTCATAAGAGTGAATTCAGGTGTAACTCCTGCAAGGCACGTTTACGACGCACAAATATTCATCGCCTGCAAATGGCCGTTTGCCCCAAATGTCACAAAAAGACTTTTCAGTTGAATCAATCCGCTCAGCTCTTGTGGGCTTAGGAATTCTTTCGGTTTTTCTTTTGGTATATCATTCCATAATGAGGTATTCCATCTTCAAGGTATTCTTCTGTAACAATTATAAATCCCAGGCTTTCATAAAAATTTTGCAGATACTTTTGTGCACTGATTTTTATTTTAGTGGCATTCCAGTTATTTAAAATGAATGACATTGCATCCTTCATCATACGACAACCAATTCCCTTGCCCCTTTCCGATTTTTTGACGATTACTCTTCCAATGGAATACTCAGAAAAACGTGTTCCGGGTTTTAGTAACCTCGAATAGGCAACAATTTTTCCATCTTCCCGGAGAAATTGGTGGACAGCATTTTTGTCCAAACCATCCAAATCGTTGTAAACACAATCCTGTTCAACAACAAAAATTTCGGCTCTGAGTTGTAGTATTTCGTATAATTCTTCCAGTGATAATTCACTAAAATATTTAAACTCAAAATTCATAGGTTAAAATTAAAAGAAAAGGCTGGCTAACAGTGTAAATACCAATCCGCAAATTGCAATTATCGACTCCATAACTGTCCACGATTGCAGGGTTTGTTTTTCATTCATCCCAAAATATTTCCCAACCAGCCAGAAACCACTGTCGTTAACATGTGAAAGAAGTGTTGCCCCGGAAGCGATAGCCAAAACCACAAGCGCTCTTTCAGGGTCGCTCAACCCAAATTCTCCTAAAACCGGAGCAATTATTCCGGCAGCAGTAATCATGGCAACGGTTGCCGAACCTTGAGTTACCCTTACCACAGCAGCCAGCAGCCATGCAAGCAAAATTGGAGGAAGGGCTGAACCGGCCATCGATTCTGCCATGATTTTCCCAATACCGCTATCTACCAAAATTTGTTTTAGTACACCACCTGCACCAGTAATTAAAATGATAATTCCGGCCGGTCCAAGTGCCTTTGTACTAAGGTCAAGAATTTTTTGTTTCTCTAATCCGCGGCGGATACATAAAAAGTAAGTGGCTATTAAAGTTGCGATAATTAACGCTGAGAACGGGTGTCCCACAAATTCAAGAATATCTGTCCAGATTGATTTTTCAACAATTTCTTTACTTACAGCTAAACCGGTAAATGTATTAACTAAAATTAAAAATAAAGGAACTGCTATAATTATGGCGATCAAACGAAATGAAGGCAGGTTATTTTCATCGTAATCTTTTTTCTGCTGAATATCAATTTCCGAAGGAGGTTCGATGTAGATTTTTTTTGAAATAAATTTTCCCCAAATGGGGCCTGCAATTACAGCAGTTGGAAATCCCAAAATAACACCCAGTAAAATGACCCACCCCAATTGAACATTAATAATATCGGCTACAGCAACCGGGCCGGGCGTGGGAGGAATAAAACTGTGGGTTACGGCCAGCCCTGCAAGCAGCGGAATTCCATAATACAACAGCGATTTTTTTGTGTCGCGGGAAAGTGCATAAATAATGGGCACCAATATAATAAATCCAACATCGAGAAACACTGGGATGGCCACAATAAAACCTGTGATTACCATTGCCCATGAGGCTTTGTCTGTCCCAAATTTTTTCACCAGGTAATGCGCCAGCGATTCGGCTCCCCCTGAACTTTCCAGCATTTGCCCAAAAATAGCTCCCAGCCCCACCACTGTTGCAACAAAACCAAGTGTTCCTGCCATTCCATCCTGAATAGCCTGTGTTATCCCGTTAAGCGGCATTCCTGCCACAATTCCTACATAAATGGCTGTTATTAATAAAGAAATAAATGCGCTGATTTTTAATTTTAAAACCATTAAAAGTAAAAGCGCAACTGCTGAAATAACAATAAAAATCAGAAACGGTGTTGACATTTAATTTAGTTTAGGATTTTCAGCTTTAAAGTTAGAATTTAACTTGTGGATTACAAACCGGCACGTCTATTTTGGACTAAACTTTTATATGATGTGAATTTTTCTAAAACGGTTTGTAAAAATTGAAATATAACTATTTTGTCTGCAAATATTTAATGGTATTTTTGTTAAATAACCTAAAAGACCAAAATATGAGTGATCTACTAACCAAAATTTCAGATTGTATAGAATTTGGGAAAATTAATAAAGCTGCACCTTATCCGCCTCAAATGAAAGATATGGATGGAACCGATGAACTAACCAGACAAGCATTGGATTCTGGTATTTCTGCCCAAAGAATACTTTCAGAGGGATTGATGCCTGGGATGGAAAAAGTTGGTGTCAAATTCAGAGAGAATAAAGTGTTTGTTCCCCAGGTTCTTATGTCGGCAAAAGCAATGAGCACTGCTTTGGTACATTTAAAGCCTTACTTTCTTTCCGGCGAAGTAAAACAAAAAGGAACCCTAATTATTGGTACTGTTGAAGGAGATTTGCACGACATTGGGAAAAACCTGGTTTCGATGATGGTAGAAGGAAACGGTTGGAAGGTTGTGGATTTAGGAACGGACGTGTCTGCTGATAAATTTGTTGAAGCCCTTCGGAAAAATGAAAATGCAATTATTGGCCTTTCTGCGTTACTGACAACAACAATGGTTAATATGGAACGAATTACAAAATCGATAAAAGAAGCTATGCCGGATGCAAAAATTGCAATTGGCGGTGCACCGGTAAATGATGATTTCAGGCAAAGAATAGGCGCTGACGCCTACTCTCCTGATCCTCAGGGGCTGGTGGAATATTTAAATTCACTTGTTGCTTAACCGAATTAAAAAAATGGGGAAAATAGTAGAACTGATAAAGAGAGGCAAAATACTAGTCTCCGACGGTGCCTGGGGAACTTTTCTTCAGCAAAAGGGATTGCAGCCTGGTGAATGTCCTGAAGAGTGGAATAGTAAACATCCTGAGAAAGTGCTGGAAATTGCGCAGAGTTATATTGATGCCGGTTCTGATTTGATTGAAACCAACAGTTTTGGTGGAACTCGTTTTAAACTTGAAAAATATGGTCTGGGTGATAAAGTTTTTGAACTAAACAAGGCAGCAGCAGAAATTAGCAGAAAAGCTGCCGGAGATAAGTTTGTATTGGGTTCGGTTGGCCCCACGGGTAAAATTCTGATGATGGGAGACGTTACCGAAGAAGAGTTGTACGATGCTTTTAAAGAACAGGCCAAAGGATTGGAAGCGGGCGGCGCCGATGCAATTATGATTGAAACTATGACCGATTTGGATGAAGCGCGATTAGCCATTCGGGCTGCAAAAGAAAACACCAAATTGGAAGTGTTTTGTACAATGACGTTTGAAAAAACGGTGGATGGTACGTTTCGTTCGATGATGGGCGTATCACCAACTGATATGGTAACCACTATTATTGACGCCGGTGCTGAGTTGATAGGTGCAAACTGTGGAAATGGAATCGCCAATATGATTGGGATTGTTGAAGAAATTCGTCAAATCAATAAAGATATTCCGGTTTTGGTCCATGCAAACGCAGGAATGCCTGTATATAAAGACGGAGAAACAGTTTTTCCTGAAAGCCCGGAGGAAATGGCCATGCTTATTCCCAAAATTATTTCTGCCGGAGCAAATATGATTGGAGGTTGTTGCGGCACAACACCGGAGCATATTCAAAAGGTGAGGGAAATTGTCGATGGGAAATGATACTTTTTTTGCCAACTTTTATGTCAAGTTGGGAAGAGATATTTATTTATATTTTTTCAAAACCTCTTTAAATAATTCATTTTTGGGATAATACTCTGATAATTCAGTAAAATAACGTATACCTTTTTCATCGTCCTTTTCGATATTTAGATATATTCTCCCGAGGAAATACAACGAGAGCGTTTTTACAATAATATCATTCTCCCGGGTAAAACCTTCAACTTCAACAAGAGCCTCTGCCCGGATTTCTCTTCTGTTTTTACTAAAAAGAGGGTTTATCAGATTATCGAAATACTGGAAAAGGGAGCTGTAGAGACTGAGCAATTTCATTCGGTTTTCAGGATAATCCGGATTTTCAGAGGTAATTTCGCCGAGCAATTTTTTTATTGTTGCCCTTGTATTTATTGCACCGATGATATTAAACCGCTTAAATTCATACCGAATCTGATAAGAATTTTTAATAAGCTGCCTCTGTTTTAATTCTGCATCGTTTAGATAGGTGCTGTCAAATTTTTCAAGAAATGATAAAAATATTTTTTGTTTTTCATTGTTTTGTTTTGTCTGTACAAATTCCCACCAAAGCAAATCAATGGTTAACACATCGGCATAAAAATTTTCCAGTTTGGCTCTGTTTGCTGAAATTGCAGCGTGGGCTTCTGTATATTGCTCATTGTAAATATGTATAAATACATTTGTAACAATACTGTCGTTCTCTGAAGAAAAAACCGGTTTTGAAAAGGTAGTTAAAAAAAACAGGTTTACTAAAAGGAGTATTCTCATTTCATTTTATCGATATTTTCTTCCACAAGTTGAAGAACAGACTGATAAACCGCTTCTCTGTTGTGTTCCAATTTATGCACCGCAAGATCTTTGGCGTGTTTATATCCGCCGGTATAATAACGGTAATACCACGAACTTGTTGACAAAAAAGCGTTGAGAAAACCATAGGCCTGCCAAATAAAAACGGTAGCAACAGCAATTCCTCCAATAAGAACAAAAGAGTTTAATCCTTTTAAAATATTCCCGGTGTAAAATTGTCCCAGCCCGGGCAACAGCATGCTCATCGTTTTAATTTTGTCCGGTCTGAAACGTTGGTTGTAGTTCTCAAAATCCTCAAAAATTTCCGCAAGTTCCTCGTTCATCTGCCGCGGGAAGAGTTCTCCGAAGTAATTAAGGGCGCTGTTATAATCGCCAATTCCGAAATAGCTGGTAGCGAGGTACAGATGATATTTGTTTTTGAGGTAAGCCGATTCCGGTTCTGAAATCACAAATAGCTCGTTTAGTGCAAGCAGAAAATTCTTTTGTCTAAAAAAACAATTTGCTTTTTTGAAAATCAGCTCGATTTGTAAACTGTCAGTTTGCGCTATTCTTATGGCCACACTATAGTTTTGTGCCGCCATATTGTAATCATTCAAAGCAAAGAATGAATCTCCAATTTTTTGATAAACATCGTTATACTTGTCTTGTGAATCAAAAAAAGCTACACGCTGAAATTCAACCAGCGCCTTTTGGTAATTTCCAAGCCTGAACTGTTGGTTTGCAAAGTCATACGTTTCATCAATGGTTTGCGCCACTGAAAACGAATACACAAACAAACTAAAAACGCTTATAATAATTATTTTTAGCTTCATTGTAAAGTTTGTTGTATGCTGCTTTGTTATGGTTTTTAGCGGCTTTTGCCGAACCCCAGATATTGCCTGAATAAAAACCAAAAGAAATTGATCCAAAAATCCATCCTGTTGCACTTTTAACTCCTTTCTTTTTAAATCCCTGGTAGGAAAGCCATGCGTTTGTGGATACAAAAAGCAAAGACATTACTGCATCTCCCCAGTATCCGGAATAGGCTTTCCCGCTTCCGGGAATTATTGCCGACATTGAAGCTGCCACAAACGGGCTTTTCTCCTTCATCATTTGAATATCAAGTGCATTCGAAAAAATATCAGGAAAATTGTTGTTTAAAATATCGGCATTGCTGGCAGTAAAAGAAATCAGAGCGTCTTTTTTTTCGGAAAAGATATAATGCCCCAATTGATAGAAAGCTCTGTCAGTTGCATTGAGCGACGAAAGAGCTTCCGCGAACAAAGGTTGTTCGTAACAGCAGTTACATGTTAATGTCAGTTTTAAATATTCTGAGGCAACCTGAGAATTCCCAAAAAAACGGTTGACTTTTAATGTTTCAAGTGTTTGAAACGAATTCTGACAATTGTTCCCGAGGCGGTAAGCGGTTAAAAGTTCAGGATAAACAGTTACATCCTCAGGTGTTATACTCAAAATTCGCTCATATTCGCTGGCCGCCAAATCGTATTGGCGTGTATCCTGCAGATAAGCGGCAAATTTTCTCAGATTTTCGGTATTGAAAAGGTTTTGCGTATTTCCAACATGAAAAAAAAGAATAAAGCAGAGAAGGAGTGTCGTTTTAGTTAAGCGGATCATAAAATCGTTGTTTCTCGGGGTTATAAATATACTCATTTGCTTTAACTAAACGATGGCACCTGGAAAGCCGGTCAAATGTATAAAGCGTCCCCAGTAATAATCCTTTTTGCTGAAATGCTTCAACAGAATATACCGAGCATGAAGGGTAGAAAACACAACTGGGGTTATCCTGCGATGAAAAAAAAGCTTTGTAAGTATTAAATCCGGTTGCCAGAATAAACTCCAGTTCATTTTTTTGTTTATCGCCGGTTGAAGAATATTTAGGTATCACATGTTCGCCCGCTTCAAAAAGTCCCTCTAAATTTTTAAAACCGTAGGGGTCGTTATTTTGCGCGTTTAATTTTCCTGCAAGTAACAGAAAGACAAACAGCAGCAGTATCAGAATATTTCCTACTTTACTCATGTTCCAGTTCATAATGGTACTCCGAGTCATTTTCAGTGTCGTTTAAAACAATGTTTTTAAATTCCATAACCTGGTAATTCTCCTGCCGGTTTTCTTCATAAAAAATCTGAATTATTGTGCCAGGAAATTCAAAACCATCAATTTTAATATAGTCTTTAAAAAACTGACGGTTAATTATCTGATTATTTTTGCCCATTATTACTACACTGTGAAGTTGGTTCCCTTTTTTAGCCAGGGCAATATTACTAATCATTTTTTGAATTTGCATGGGTATTTTCCAGTACGAAATTACCAAATCACCTTTTTTCTCCACTTTGTCAACTGCAAAATTTGCTTCTTTTAAACCAAAGTATTCAAGGCTTGAATTCAGGGCAAGATGAAATACTGTAAATTCATTTACAGATGGAATTTCTTCTGTAAAATAAATTTTATCTGATTTGATTTTATAAATTCTGGAATCCTGTACTACCCATTTTTCTTTTGAAGGAAACGAAATGTCATAAATCAGTTCCTTGGTATATTTATCGTAATATATCGTTCCTTTTGTCAGGTTTGCCTGACCTTCTGCCCTTTTTATTTTGATGGTGAAGTCGGCATGCATTCTGTAATAATCCTGAGCTGATGCGTTCAGGCCTGCAATAAAAAAAGCCAGGAACAAAAGTCTGTTTATATATCGAATCATAATCAGATAAAAAGGCTGCTTAAAAAATTAAACAGCCTTTTGACTTTATTGTTACGAAATCGTTTTAATTTGACGACTCTACCGCTGCAAATGCAATGACGTAAATAACAACGGAAACTGCTGTTCCTGCCAAACATCCCCACATGGCTTTTTTGGCTTCTTCTTTGTCATTGTCGGTGGCAATATAAACTACCAGCAATCCGAGAATACCAAATACACATCCCCATAAAAATGATGGGATTCCGAGAGGAGGTTCTGAATCCTGACCCGACATTCCCATTGGAGAAGCAGTACTTTCGATATTTGCAACAAGGTCGCTCTCTTGTTCCGAAAGCGACTCGAAAGTAGCATCTGTATTGCTTTCGAGATAAGTATCCAACTCATTTAATTCACTTAAAGCATCGTTAAGTTCAGCTTCATCATAATTGAAAACCGACTCATCGAGTTCCGGAGTTGCGGTAGTTATATCTCTGGCGTAGATGCTGTAGTTTTGTGCAGAAAGCAGCGAAATAGCCAAAATTATACTCGCACTTTTGAGGATAAATTTTTTCATTTCTGAAATTTTTTAGGTTAAAGATTGATTGTAATACGTTGTAAATGTAATAAAAGATTTCCTTCTGCGAGTTTATATTTAATATAAATTATATTCTGAAATGGGTTTTGTTTTGTTAACTGCTTTTTCTGTTTTTTCGAAAAATATATTTGAATATTTTTGTTGGCAATATGCAAAATATTCCGTTTCACATTATTTCCGGTTTTTTGGGGAGTGGGAAAACTACTCTTCTGAAACAGATTATCGAAAAATATTCTGATAAGACTAAAATTGGAATTATCCAGAATGAATTTGCACCCGCAAATATAGATGGAGCCGGCCTCAGAAAAGATGGAAAAAGCATTCACCTTCTCGAAATAAAAAATGGTTCGGTTTTTTGTGTTTGTTTAATGGGGAGTTTTGTTCGTTCACTGGAGAAATTTGTCGATGAAGTTCAACCGGAAGCCGTAATAATAGAATCTTCCGGACTTTCGGATACTACCTCAGTTGCCGAAGTTGTATCTTCCGGTACTTTATCGGAGAAAATTTTTTTGGCATCCAACTGGTGTATTGTCGACGCCGTAAATTTTTCAAAAGTTGGATTGCAAAAACAACGGGTAGTCCACCAGCTGAGAATGGCGGATGTGGTTGTAATTAACAAAACCGATTTGATAAAAAACGGGACAGATGAATTAAAAAAGGAAATAAGGAGTATTAATCCGTTTGCTGAAATAAAAGAGGCCAGTTTTTGCAATGTCGATTTTCAGTTAGGCGGGGCAGCTGCGGACAAATTGTATTTTTCAGATCAAAAAGCACTTGCCCGGCCTGATATTTCTTCCATGGTAATAAAAAGCAACAAAAAGGTGTCGGAACAGGCATTGTTGAGCTTTTTAAATGAATGGTCGCCCAAAGCTTTAAGAATAAAAGGGTTTGTTAATCTGAGTAATGATAAATCAGTTGCAGTTCAGTGTACCTTTGGTTCTGTGGAGTTGAAGTATATCGAAAATCTGTCGCAGCCTGGTGAGCTGATTGCTTTAACCACTGAGTTTTCCATACATGAATGGAACAAAGCATTCAAAAAACTGAAATAGGTCAAGCTAAGCTCTTCTCCTGCTTTATAAGTTCTGGTTTATAATCGGTGTTACGTAAAGTCCGGAATACCGGATTTCTATTAAGCAAGATTCAAAAGTTAATAATGGATTAAATTCTTCGTAGAAACGATATAAATTAGCTAAATTTAGAGCTTCTCTTTTTGGGGGTAAAATCGGTTCATCTACTTTTGTGCCGTTTGAATTTTTTTGAATTAAACCAAAATTAAATAGAAAATCTATGAGTAAGTTTTTAGCGGCGTCAATTGGACGGAAGTTCCTGATGAGTATCACCGGGCTTTTCCTGGTTGCTTTTATCGCAGTTCACTTGACCTTGAATCTATTGCTGATCTTTGATGACAGCGGTGAGCTTTTTAATTTGGGTGCAAATTTTATGGCAACAAACCCGGCCATTAAAATAATGGAGCCCCTTTTAGGATTAGGTTTTTTAATCCACATTTTATGGTCATTTTATCTGGAGTTTCAAAACTGGAAAGCACGACCTGTAAAGTATGACAAAAAGAACATGAGCGGAGCCAGTAGTTGGGCGTCACGTAATATGCTCGTTTTGGGTGCTTTGGTTATGGTTTTCCTTATTATTCACATTATCAACTTTTTCTGGGTAATTAAGTTTGATCCCCACACCATGAGTACCATTGTTATTGGGGGTGAAGAAATGGAAGATACTTATACCCTTGTTGCCGATTTATTTAAAGGAAGTGTGGCCTATTGCTTCTTTTATATTTTGGGAGGTTTGCTTCTGGGATTCCATCTTTCGCATGGATTCTGGTCGGCTTTTCAAACATTGGGATTAAACAATAAGTACTGGATGAAAAGATGGCAGGCTATTGGCTATGCGTACGCAATTATTGTTGCTATTGGCTTTGCTGCAATCCCGTTGTATTTTCTCGTTAAATTTTAAATGTTAGAAAGGAGTTGATTATGAGTATATTGAATTCAAAAATACCGGAAGGACCTTTGGCTGAAAAGTGGAGTAAGCACAAAGCAAATATAAAGGTGGTAAGTCCGGCGAATAAACGCAAGTTAGAAGTAATTGTTGTTGGAACAGGACTTGGTGGCGCTTCCGCTGCTGCCTCTCTTGCTGAACTGGGTTATAATGTTAAGGCATTTTGTTATCAGGACAGCCCGCGTCGTGCACACTCGATTGCTGCACAGGGTGGTATTAATGCTGCTAAAAACTATCAGAACGATAACGACTCGGTTTTCCGGTTATTCTATGATACAATTAAAGGAGGTGACTATCGTGCACGTGAAGCAAATGTGTATCGTTTGGCCGAAGTATCTCCTAATATTATCGACCAGTGTGTGGCACAAGGTGTACCGTTCGGTCGAGAATACGGCGGTTTGTTAGCCAACCGTTCCTTTGGTGGTGTGTTGGTTAGTCGTACGTTTTACGCACGCGGACAAACCGGACAGCAGTTGCTGCTGGGAGCTTATCAGGCTTTAAACCGCCAAATTTCAAAAGGGAATGTTGAAATGTACAGCCGCCACGAAATGCTGGATGTTGTAAAAATTGACGGAAAAGCACGTGGTATTATTGCCCGCGATTTGGTAAGCGGAGAAATTAAAAGATATGGAGCACACGCTGTAGTTGTAGCTACCGGCGGTTACGGAAACGTTTTCTTCTTGTCGACAAATGCAATGGGGAGTAATGGTTCTGCGGCATGGCAATGTTACAAAAAAGGTGCTTTTATGGCGAATCCCTGTTTTGTGCAAATTCACCCGACTTGTATTCCGGTTCACGGCGATCAGCAATCAAAATTGACATTAATGTCTGAATCATTGCGTAACGATGGTCGTGTTTGGGTTCCAAAGAAAAAAGAAGATGCCGTAAAATTGCAGAAAGGCGAAATTGGTCCGAATGATATTCCGGATGAAGATCGTGATTTTTACCTGGAAAGAAGATATCCATCTTACGGGAATCTTGTTCCGCGTGATGTTGCTTCACGTGCGGCTAAAGAACGTTGTGATGCCGGATTTGGAGTAAATGCGGAAGGAAAAGCAGTGTTCCTTGATTTTAAATACGCCATCGATCGTTTGGGGAAAGATGTAATTGCAGCCCGCTACGGAAATCTTTTCCAGATGTATGAAAAAATTACAGACGTAGATCCATATAAAAATCCGATGATGATTTACCCGGCTATCCACTATTCAATGGGCGGAACCTGGGTAGACTATAACCTGATGACTTCTGTTCCGGGACTTTATTCCATTGGAGAAGCAAACTTCTCCGACCACGGTGCAAACCGTTTGGGTGCTTCAGCTTTGATGCAGGGATTGGCGGACGGTTATTTCGTTCTGCCTTATACGATTGGCGATTATTTGGCTGACGAAATAATGATACCAAAAATCGATACCGACGCACCTGAATTTGAAGAAGCAGAAAAAGAAGTTACCGGCAGACTGGAAAAACTATATAACATTAAAGGTTCTAAATCGGTGGATTATTTCCATAAGAAATTAGGCCAGGTTATGTGGGATTATGTTGGAATGGCACGCAACGCCGAAGGCCTGAAAAAAGCCATTGAAATGATTAAGGAAATTCGGGAAGACTTCTGGAAAGATGTTAAAGTTCCGGGAGATCTGGATAACCTTAATCCCGAATTGGAGAAAGCAGGCCGTGTTGCCGATTTTCTCGATATTGGAGAACTGATGGCTCGTGATGCACTCGACAGAAATGAATCGTGTGGTGGCCATTTCCGCGAAGAATCAGCAACCGAAGAAGGTGAAGCAAAACGTAACGATGAAAAATTTACCTACGTCTCTTGCTGGGAATATAAAGGAGAAAGTGAAGAACCAACGCTGCATAAAGAAGATTTGGTATTTGAGAATGTTAAACTGACACAACGTTCTTACAAATAATCAATCGAAAATTTATAAATCATAAATCTTTAAGATTATGGCTGATAAAATTCTGAAAAAACTAAATATAAAAGTCTGGCGGCAGAAGAATGCTTCCAGTAAAGGTAAATTCGAAACCTACACAATTGAGAATATTTCTACCGGATCTTCTTTTCTTGAAATGATGGACATTTTAAATAATGAACTGATTGAAAAAGGGATTGATCCAATTGCTTTCGATCACGACTGCCGCGAAGGTATTTGCGGAACTTGTAGTCTCTACATTAATGGTCGTCCACACGGACCGGATACTGAAGTTACGACTTGCCAGTTACACATGCGCAAATTTAATGAAGGGGAAACCATTACTGTTGAACCATGGCGTGCAGCAGCCTTTCCTGTCATCAAAGATCTCATTGTAGACAGAACTGCATTTGAAAAAATACTACAGGCCGGTGGATTTGTTTCGGTAAATACCGGAGGCGTACCTGATGCAAATACAATTCCTGTTGCATATGAAGATGCTGAAGAATCAATGGATGCAGCTGCTTGTATTGGTTGTGGTGCCTGTGTGGCTGCATGTAAAAATTCATCTGCAATGCTGTTTGTTTCAGCTAAAGTTTCGCACCTGGCAAAATTGCCGCAAGGACAGGTTGAAGCTAAAAAGCGTGCCCGGAATATGGTTGCCAAAATGGATGAACTTGGTTTTGGCGGATGTACAAACACCGGCGCCTGTGAGGTAGAATGTCCCAAAAGTATTTCCATAACAAACATAGCACGTTTGAACAGGGAATATTTAGTATCGCGCTTAAGCAGGTAATATTAGTTGCAAAAAGAATAGGAAAAGCCTTTTCAGAAATGAGAAGGCTTTTTTAATTCACAACCGGCTGTGCATAAATCGGGCTGCGAACGGCTGAAAAATACTCTCCTGTTTGTTAACTTCGCTTAAAGTATTTGAAGATTATGCCATACAGAAGATTACCAACTACAGATAAAGCCCGAATAAGGGCTATGGAGTCTGCCCTTAAACTGGCAGATAAAACAAGTAAGGAACGATTAGCCTTCTCCAGTTATACCTACCAGCAGTTAAAACAGGTAAAAGTAACGTTTGAAAGTACACTGTTGCAATATGATTCCGACCTTCAGAAACAAATGAAAAAGCAAAAGGAATACAAAGCCTTGATGGAAAAAGCAACAATGTACATTTCTCACTTTGTTCAGGCATTATATATGACTGTTGAACGTGAAGAAATTAAAACAGAAGCGCTTGGCTTTTACGAACTGGATTCGCTAAATGGTAAACTTCCGCCTTTAAATACTGAAACAGAAATTATAGAGTGGGGCGAAAAAGTAATTAACGGGGAACAGAAAAGAATTCAACACGGGGGAAGCCCAATTTACAGCCCTTCTATTGCCATGGTAAAAATAAAGTTACAAGACTTTAAAGACATTGCCATTTTTATGCAAAACATGAGAAAGATATGTAATCGCTCGTTTGAACGGATGAAAGATGTTCGAATCTCAACCAATGATTTTATCAGTAAGTTGTGGAACGAAATTGAGGAACATGTAAATTCCGATTCACCAAAACATAAACGCCAGCAAGCGCAGGAATATGGAATTGTTTATGTTTTCAGAAGAAAGGAAAAGAAAAAACTCAGAGCGGTTGATTTGCAGGTTGATTTGCTATTCGAATACGCTTAAACGCTCTTTTAAACAAGAGTAGTAAAAAATAATAGACAAAAAGAAAATTTGTTCAGGCCTTTCTTTTTCTTTTGAATTTAAGTTTAAAACTTTTGGGCGTTTTCTTTTTCATCAGTGGCTTAGATGCTGTTATACAATGAATTCCACCGCCTCTGGCATTCAAACTTCCGGTATTAATAAATATAATTTCTTTTTCGGGGAAGTGCTTTTGAAACGTCCGCGCTATAAATTCTTCTTTTTTGCGTGTTGTGAGTGTAGTGTCAATATCCTGGTAACCAGGTATTATTACAGTGTGATTTGTAATTAAAAAATTCATGTAACTGGTTACTTCTGTTCTGTAATCATTTGTGTCGGCCGAACTATTAAATGGCCGGATAACAATTGGTGCATAGGGCATCGGAATTATTTCAAAAGGTTTTCCGTCCTGATCGCCGGCATTTTTTAAAATCCAGTAGTTTTCCTGTAGCCGCTTTTGTGCCTCCGCGAGTATTTTACTATTCCCGATTTCAGAGTCGGTCAAATAGCTTATCATAATCTTGCCGGGTGAAATAAATCTGCAAAACTCGTCAATATGATGATTGCTTCCGGTGGGAAATATATTGTCATCAATCGGACCATAGTCAGGAAGCTCATCCTGAGGAATTCCCTTATTTAACCAAATTATTTTCTTTAGATTAAATTGTTTTTTTAATTGTTTTTCAATTTCTTTTTTGCTCCCCTTTAAATCTTTGTTTACCGACTTTTCGTGTGAAAATACAAATATCCCCGTTCCCTTGCCATTAAATTCTCTTGTGCCACCAAGCGAATAAAAATTGCTTCTGACAATAGGTAACTTATCCTGTTGAGCCAAAAATTCAGAAATGTTAACCCTGGGATCCCAATAAAGAGTTTTTACCATTTTTAACCTGTTTTTATTTTTCAGATAAACAGGTGAATAATCGCGAATCCATGAATTCCCGGGTTTATTTGCCATTGGAATAAGATTGAGGTTTTCAATCTTGCCTCCCCTCGAAGAAATTTGTGATTTTATTTTTATTTCTTCATCAGTGGTATTGCCTGAAAAGATGGTAATACTTTCAAAAGGTGAAATCTTAGCTGCAATATCTGCAATAACCGACGAGTCTTCGTCATTCCAAACGAGATAAATGGTTTCAACTGTATCAAAATCTGCTGTGGCGTAAAAATCGGAATCATCACAAAATTTGATGATTAAGAACAGGAATACAACAGCAGCAAAAGCCAATACTACTGCCGGCACGAATCTTCGCAATCTATAAAATAGGTTCATATATTTTAATAATAAGCGATGCTTAGACTGGCGATTGAATTTTAAAGTTTAATCGGGAATGGAAAAATCTTTTTTCACAGGAGTGGAAATAGCACATGTGGTTAGTTATCAATATTTTCCGGATAAGGTAACATGCTCCCCTTGTTTTGATTTTTAAACCAGAATAGTAAAACTCCTATGAATACGAGACTAATAAATGCATAGTACATGCTGTGTTCACCGGAACCAAAGGTTTCAACTTCAGGACTCATCATCCCGTTGTCAATCATATACAAAGAAATAACTGCAAAAGCATTGTTAAAAAAATGAGCCAGAATTGGAATCCACATCGAACCACTCCAAACCAGCAGATACCCGAAAAGCGCTCCCAGAAGTAAGCGTGGCAGGAAGCCATAAAACTGCATATGCAGAGCGCTAAAAAAAATGGCTGAAATCCATATACCCCAATGGTGGCTTTTTGTCATTCGGGTAAAAGAACGTTGAATAACACCCCGGAAAAGAAATTCTTCACCAATGGCAGGTAACAAAGCAACCATAAAAATATTAAACACTAGTCCGGCTGTCGTTTTTACATTCAAAAAGGCTTCTGTTAACTGCGCTGCGCTTTCTTCGGTTTGCTTCATCCATCGTTCAATCCCGCTTAGCCAGTCTGGCAGTTGCATCTTTGTGTTGAGTTCACCCGTTAAATTTATTGCCGGTGTGGCAATAAACATCAAAATCAAAACAATTAAGGCCGACGACAAAGTAACAGATTTATTCAAAAACAAATATTTTGATATATTCCCCAAATAAAGCCAACCTAAAACAATAGGAGGAACAATAAACAAACCCAACGACTGAACAATCTGAAAATATTTTAAAATGGCAACGCTTTGGGGATTGCCTAAATCATTTACACCTGGCATATTTAACACTGAGTCGATGCCAAAAGCCGGAACAGCTATGATTAGTGCCAACACAAAAAAAGCGAGAAAACTGACAACAATTACAAAAACTGAAAACATCAATTGCGGAAAGGGTTTCATTCCCCTAAATGCAGAAAAAACCATGCTTCTATCTATTTTTCCGACAAAGATAGTTTTTTTGAATAATTATGATTGTCATTCCCCGCTGAGGTATGAATCCGTTTAAAAACATGAGGAGTCCTTTGGGAGAAACAAAGATTTTAATGTTTACAATTCCCTTATTTTAATATTTCTGAACATGGTAAGCCCGCCATGATCCTGTAATCCGATGTGGCCGGCCTTCGCCTCTCCGTAATGTGGCGCTTCAGCCCATTTTCCCGCAGCTTTGTTGGCCTTCCAATCGTCACTCCACAGTTCGTATTCAACTACTTTTTTGCCATTTAACCAATGTTTTACATGCGGGTTTTTAACCACAATACGGGTCGTATTCCATTCATCAATTGGTTTTACTTCTGCATCTTCCGGAGGATTCATACCATAATTCGCCCCCGAAGTTTGCCAATTTTTCAATTCTTCCGGCCATCCTTTATCATCTATCAACTGGTATTCCGGACCCGATTCATAAATCGCATCAGTCATTCCTTCCTGCACATGGTAAAATACGCCTGAGTTACTTTCGGGAGCTACTTTCCATTCCAGAAATAATTCAAAATTTTCATACTGCTTCTTAGTGATAATATCACCTCCGTGATCAGAACCCCCACCCGAATTGTGCATTTCGCTGTTAACAATTTTCCAACCGGTAACTTCACCGCCATTAAACATTTTCCATTTGTTCATACTGTTCCCGTCAAAAAGTAATTCCCAGCCTTCCGATTTTTCTTTATCAGTTAAGGTGTTTATTTCCCTTTTTTCTCCGGTTGAGCAGGAGCATATAAAAAATGTCAGAAAAAATAAAAGAGGTATTGTTATATTCTTCATGAAAAGTGATTTAGGTTCGTATTTTACCATAAAAGTACAAATTCATTTTTAAAATAATGAATATGATTTTTTATGGTACAGAATGCGGAATTTTGATCATTTCAGTTTAACTTTAGACACCAACAAAAAATTACTCGTTGAAATTTAATAAGAGTGTTATAGGAATGATTCATGTGGGAGCACTACCCGGAACTCCTCAAAATAAACTTTGTATAGCCCAAATAACGAAAAAGGCTGTTGCAGAAGCAACTTTATTGGCAGAGGAAGGAGTTGACGCAATAATGCTTGAGAATATGCATGATCGGCCTTATTTAAACCGGGAAGTGGGACCTGAAGTCGTAGCCGGAATAACAGCTGTGGCTGCCGAAATAAAAAAAGAAATTCAACTTCCTGCCGGAATTCAGATTTTGGCCGGAGCCAATAAAGCTGCACTTGCCGTGGCCCTGGTAACAGGACTAAATTTTATCCGTGCGGAAGGTTTTGTGTTTGGGCACATGGCTGATGAAGGATGGATAAACAGTGATGCCGGAGAATTACTTCGTTACCGGAAACAAATCGGTGCAGAGCAGATAAAAATACTCACCGATATTAAAAAGAAACATTCTTCGCACGCGCTTACCAGCGATGTTTCGTTGGAAGAGACAGCAAAAGCTGCGGAATTTTTCTTAAGCGACGGATTAATCGTTACAGGAAAGACCACGGGCGAGAAAGCAGACGTGAGCGATGTGGAAAAGGTAAAAACATACACAAAGCTACCTGTAATTATCGGTTCAGGAGTCGACCAATATAATATTCACGAATACTGGGATTTTGCTGATGCTTTTATTATTGGCTCATTTTTCAAAAAGGATGGATATTGGGAAAAGGATGTTGACCGCGAACGAGTAAAAAAGTTTATGCAAAAAATAAATCAACTTAGAACTTAGCTTATGGAATTTGATGTTTGGCACCTTTGGGTCTTGGCTGCCATTGTCTTTTTTATTCTTGAAATTTTTATTCCCTCATTTTTGATGGCCAGCATTGGTATAGGATGCATTTTTGCTTTCTTCGGGGCGGTTTTTAATGCTCCTGTAGCGCTTCAGATAATTCTTTTTATTATTGGAACTGTAGCGGGTTTTGTTGGAGTAAAACCCCTGATGATGAATTATGCCTATCGCAAAAAGGTAATAAAGACCAATGCCGGAGGTTTGGTGGGAAGAATAGGTAAAGTAATCGAAGAAATCGACGAGGCAAAGAATACAGGATGTGTGGCCATCGACGGCGACCAGTGGAAAAGTATCCCGGGTTCCGGTGAAATTATTTCAGTCGGAGAGAAAGTTCGTGTGATAAGTATCGACAGCATTGTGATAACTGTTGAGCCTCTGGAGAAAAGTCACCCGCAGAAAGATCCCGAAGTAGAAATTCCGGTAAAAAAAGAGAGCGAACGCTTAGCCTTAAAAGTGGGAAATAAAACTTTTTACATCGGATTTGACGATATTGCCTTTTTATATTCAGCAAATAAAATTACATACGTAATTACAACAGCGGAGAAACAATACATCCACGACAAGTCGCTTGAGAGCCTTAATGAATTTCTTCCCGATGAAATGTTTTACCGGGCAAACCGACAGTTTATCGTTACCCGGAATGTCATTTCAGAAATCAAACCGGAAAACAATGGAAAACTCAGGGTGAGTTTAAATGTAAGCAACGGATTCCCAAATCGCATTTCGGTAAGCCGTTTAAAGGCAGCGGCATTTCGGGAATGGCTGAAAGAAGAATGATTGCTGACGAAATGTTTTGTCCTTGTTTTTATATCACTTCAGATGAAAAGACCCTCAGAAATTAAGCGGATTCGAGTATCAAAAGTAACTTTGGTTTATCCATTTTAAAAATCAGAAATTATGGAATTTGAACTTTGGCACATTTGGTTACTGATAGCTCTAATATCCTTTATTATGGAAATATTTATACCCTCTTTTATTTTATTTAATTTCGGAATCGGCGCACTTGTCGGATCACTGGCAGCAGGTTTGGATTTGTCAATGGAATGGCAGATTGTCCTTTTCTCTTCCGGAACATTAATGAGTTTTTTTCTTGTTCGGCCCGTGATGAAAAAAGTGGCTTACAAACATTCCGAGGATCGAAAAACCAATGTTGATGCGATGGTAGGCCGTCTGGCAAAGGTTACCGAAGAAATCAGCAATAAAAACAACCGGGGCCGCGTGTTGCTCGATGGCGACAACTGGCAGGCCCGCTCTCTCAACAGCGATGAAATCCCCGCAGGATCCACCGTTGAAATTGTTCAGTTAAACAGTATTGTTTTAATCGTTAAAAAAATCAATTAAAAACCTTTTATTATGAATGCAACAACCTTAATTCTTATTCTGTTGGCCGTATTTGTGATTGTATTTGCCGCAGTTGGTATCCGTATTGTTCAGCAATCGCAAACCATAATTATTGAACGACTGGGGAAATACCACCGCACTTTGACCTCAGGGATTAATATCATTATCCCCATCATCGACCAGCCCCGGAAAATTATCTGGCGTTATGTTCGCGAAGATTTTGACGGAAGAAAAATTGTACATTTTAAAACCAAAGATCGCATCGATTTACGGGAAACGGTTTACGATTTTCCAAGGCAAAATGTAATTACAAAAGACAACGTGGGAACTGAAATTAATGCACTGCTCTATTTTCAGATTATGGATCCGATTAAAGCCATGTATGAAATAGAGAACCTGCCCGATGCCATTGAAAAACTTACACAAACTACGCTACGTAATGTGATTGGGGAGATGGATTTGGATGAAACACTATCGTCGCGCGATACCATAAATTCCAAATTGAGAATTATTTTGGATGAGGCAACAAACAAATGGGGCGTAAAAGTAAACCGTGTGGAATTGCAGGACATCAACCCACCGCGCGACATCCGGGATGCGATGGAAAAACAGATGCGTGCTGAACGCGATAGGAGGGCTAAAATACTGGAAGCCGAAGGTTCCAAAAAGTCAATGATTCTGGAAGCTGAAGGTTTTAAAGAATCGCAGATTAACAAAGCTGAAGGTGAAAAACAAGCCGAAATTTTAAAGGCGGAAGGAGACGCGATGGCAAGAGTAAAACGCGCCGAAGGTGAGGCTGAAGCCATCCTGAAAGTTACTGAAGCCATTGCAAAAAATGGCGATCCAATCAATTATCTCGTAGCCATGAAATACCTGGAAACATTTAAAGAAATGGTAAGCGGTGAAGACAATAAAACCGTTTATATGCCTTACGAAGCCAGCGGAATCCTGAGTTCAATCGGTGGAATTAAGGATTTGGTAAAAGGTTAATGTTGATTTGAATTTGCAAAGGACCGTTCTCTGAAAAGGGAGCGGTTTTTGTTTCTCAAGCCTAACATTTATTTCTCGCACACGGACTATTGGTCACAAAAAATCCAAGGAATGCTCCAAAAATTACATTTTGAAAAATGTCTCCCGGAGGAATAGCATCCATGGTTCTTCCGTCGGTGAAGTAGAAGTATAAAAAACCACCAATTGCACCAATAACTGTAGCAATGAGTGTTTTCCGAACCTGCTTCGATTTTATCCAGCCTTTAAATCCCTTTTCTTCAGATTCAATTTCCAGCTTTTTTACCTCAATTTTTTGTTTTGTATCCATAAATGCAAATATATAGATATGTTTGAAATATGAGTGCAAAAAAGAAATATTTTAATACCGATCCCAACGTTCTTTCCAGTCGCGTAAAAAATCTTCCCTCCATTTTCCTATGGTAAGCTGGCACTCTTCGGGTGTTTTATTCAAATCAATATAATAATTGGGGTAAGTAAGCGAATCAAAATGACGAAACTGACCACCCCAGCTCTCCTTTGTTGGGTCATTAACATCTCCGATACTTCCCAAAACCGGTGAAACTAAATACAAAATTGTTGGAGAATCTCCCTCTTTTAATGTGCTTTTGGGCCAGTTTGCCGATGGAAATACGTCGCCACATTTTTCTTCAAATAATCCCTGATGTGTGGAGCCATGATTCCTGATATTTGCATCGATAAAGCCGGTAGCTGCCCACTCGCCTTCCTGGTTTCCCGACTGGTAAACCCCTCTGAAAGTTTCATGTGTTCCTCTGGGCAAAATGCCATCTTCAATCCACCATAAATCGTTATATGTTTTAGCCATAAAATCAAAAACAAAATTGCGGCTGGCTGTGTCGTGCAGCGTGTTGGTCGACCCGATGCAGTTAATTCTGACTTTTCCGGCAATTTCAGGAGCGTCGTATAGCGCCTGGGCAGTGGTCGATAAACTTCCCCAAACCAAAATCCACAGCGGGTTCTCTTTAGAATATTTTTGTGCTGTCTGAATAATCCACTCCGAGCCTTCCGAAGAGCTATTTTCAGAGGGTGTGCCCGGCATTTCGGTTCCCAACTTTACAATATCAAGCAATGATGCCTCGTTCATTAAATTTGTATGTCCTTTTTCCCGAAGATGGTCCACATCAATTCGCTGAATCCAGCTTTTAATCAGTTTTACCCTTGGAATGGTGTCCCACGGATGTTGTTCTATCTGGTTACAAGGGGTGGCTACAATTCCTTTTATCTTTAGAATATCGCTGTAGTGAATTGCCCTGAACAGCGATTGAATATCATCAGGATCGCCCCCTAAATCTGTATCAATAATAACGTCAAAAGTTTTTGGAGTTTTTTCTGTCGGCTTGCAGGTGATAATCAGAAACAATGTAACAATCAGAATTGTATTTCTATAAACTGCAAAGTACGCTATTTTCATAAGTTTGTTTTTTTTAAAATCTTGTTTTCCGGTTTGATTTATAAAATGTAATTTTAACTTTTAAAATCAATAAAAGAATCATAACAATAATAATTAAAAGAACTGAAATGAGAAATACATGGTTTATTTTAGCAGTATTGGTATTTTTTTCGTGCTCACAGCCTCAGCCGGAACAGCCTGTTCTGATCGATGAAGATAATTTTGAAACACAACATGACGGGAAACAGGTTGATTTGTACACCTTAAAAAACAGCAATGGTTTGGTGGCCCAGATTACCAATTATGGCGGGAAAGTAGTAAACCTCTGGACTCCCGATAAAAATGGCAATTTTGGTGACATTGTTTTAGGTTTTGAAACTATTGACGAATATTTCAAAACGAGTGAAATTTATTTTGGTTCGCTTATCGGCCGTTACGGAAACCGGATTGGTGGCGGAACTTTTTCGATTGACAGCACTGTTTATTCTCTGGAACAAAACAATAACGGGAATGCATTGCATGGAGGTATAAAAGGTTTTAATAATGTAGTTTGGGATGCCAATCAGTTGGATGAACAAACCCTGGAACTGAATTATCTTTCAAAGGATATGGAAGAAGGTTACCCCGGCAATTTAAATGTAAAGGTAGTTTACAAATTAACGAATGAAAATGAGTTAAAAATTGAATATTGGGCTACCACCGATAAAGCAACTCCGGTGAACCTGACACATCATTCATTTTTTAATTTGAAAGGGGCTGGTAGCGGCGATGTAAATGAACATATTGTACAAATCAATGCTGATTCGTATACTCCGGTAGATGAAGGTTTGATTCCGACTGGTGAGATTGCCCCGGTGGAAGGAACTCCGATGGATTTTGGAAAACCGACTGCTATTAGTGAACGGGTTGGAGATGATTTTGAACAGTTAAAGTTTGGAAATGGTTACGACCATAACTGGGTTTTAAATCAGGCGGACAACGGATTGACTTTTGCAGCCAAAGTCTTGGAACCCAATTCAGGCAGAACAATGGAAGTTTATACCAACGAGCCGGGTATTCAGTTTTATGGCGGTAATTTCCTCGATGGAACCGTTACGGGAAAAGAAGGAAAAATATACGAATTCCGTTCTGCTCTTTGTCTGGAAACCCAGCATTTTCCTGACAGTCCAAACAAGCCCGGTTTCCCCTCTGCTATCCTGAAGCCGGGGGATGAATATTACTCAATTTGTGTATACAAATTCGGTATTGAACAATAACAGATATAAAAAAGGATGCCATCCGTGTGTGCAACAGAATGGTATTGCTTACCGGGCATCCTTTTTTATTTTTTTGATGCAGCCAAGTTTCGTACACAAAGAAGAATAAGAGAGCGGAAATCGTATCACTTTTGGGGCAGGAAGATTGGGACCGGGCAAAAGGAAGAATTACTGCCGCAACTGTAATAAAACTTAAAACGAAAGAAAAGCCACGTATATCATGTTTTTTTTATGGTTCAGGTTCAGAGTCGGAAAGTGAAGTAGATTTTGATAAAAGCGCGTCAATCGGGATCGCCCGGAGTACCAACCTGCTGCATTGAAACTGGCCGGGTAAATAAAATATAAAATGCTTTGGCTTTCGGGTGGTAAATCCGAACAAATATTGAGTATTAATGGTAAAAGCTGTAAAATATCCATTTGTATATTTTACAGCTTTTTTTATTATCTCCTGTAACTTTTTCTTGTTCCTTACGCCGGCATATCCGGCAGAGTCCAGCCATCGCGGTATTTGTGCTTTATTAAATTGTTGGCGAATTCTTTAGCAGGAATAGTTTCGCGTCTGCTGACTCTAAGCTCGTCGCTGTCGCTTATGTTGGTAAAGGTCATGTTTGGCCCATCCCAATGAAGGACTTTGTTGAGCGACTGAAGCCGGGTTGACAGCACTCCCATAACTACCATCTCGTTAAACGGACCAGCATCTTTAAAATCGGATGCGGTTGGTATACGGTTTTCGGGGCTTTCCTTACATGCCCGAATCCAATCCAGTTCATGCCCTTCGATACGCCTTTCTGTTTGCGGAACATTTGGAACTCTCCCCGAAAGCAGAATTGGATCGGTTCCGTATTCGCCACATACCAATGTATCTTTGCTTCCATGGAAGATAACACCAGAGTTTTGTCTTCTGTCTGCCGGCCAGTTTTCCGGTAAACGCGGGGTAAGACCACCATCGTACCAGGTTACTTTTACTTCAGGCAGGTTAATTTTAACATTGGCCGTTTTTTGGCGTGCCGGGAATGTAAGATGAACAATTTCTGCATTGGGAGCTCCGTCGGAAGTAAAAGGTGTTGAGCTTCCCACCACTTTTGTGGGGTATCTCAGTTTCATCGCTGTAAAAACAGGGTGCATTACATGGCAGGCCATATCGCCGAGTGCGCCGGTCCCAAAATCCCACCAGCCACGCCAAACCCACGGATGGTAGGCCGAATTATAAGGACGGTACTCTGCCGGGCCAATAAATAAATCCCATTTCAATTCACTCGGTACGGACATTTTTTCTTCCGGTGCTGAAAGGCCCTGTGGCCAAATCGGTCGATTGGTGTAAGCTTCCACTTCTTTTACTTCACCTATTTCACCATTCCAAATCCATTCACAAATAAGTTTAACTCCTTCTGCAGAAGAACCCTGGTTTCCCATTTGTGTGGCAACCTTATGTTTTGCTGCCAGTTTAGTTAATAGTCTTGATTCATACACACTATGGGTTAATGGTTTTTGAGTATATGCATGTTTTCCCATCGCAATAGCATTGGCGGTAATAATGGCATGGGTATGATCTGCAGTTGCACACATAATGGCATCGATTGATTTTCCCATTTCATCGTACATTTTACGCCAATCGTAATACCTGGCAGCTTTTGGGTAGGCTTTAAACACTTCGGGAACATTAATTCTTCCTCCGGTTGTCCAGTCTACGTCGCACAGGGCAACGATGTTTTCATTTGCCATCCTGCTGAGATTTCCTTTTCCCATACCACCGATACCGATTCCTGCAATGTTCAGTTTGTCACTGGGCGCCTTATGTCCAAGTCCGGCAATGGTGTTTGACGGGACAATAGAAAATCCCGCCGCGGCAGTTGCTGTTGTTGAAATAAAATTCCTCCTGGATAAGTTGTTGTTTTTCATTGTGATTTATTGTTTTAGTAAATGTTTAGTTCTTATTAAATTTACTTCGTTTTAACGACAAAATCAATAAATCATACAATTAGACGGCCAAAATATTGCCGGACAGAAACAATCTTGCATAAAAAAGTGAAATAGAAGAGACCATCTGTTTATTGTTTTCAAACAAGGATGGTTTCTTGACGATGATTCAAATTAAAGTCTCTTATATCAATAAACCCTTGCAAAGTGCACGGCTGCGGAGCTTGAATTCATAGCGTTTATTCTGATTGCTGTGAGGATAACGGTTGCTGATTAATATTTAAAGTGATATGGAAATACATCAATGTAACTCATTTCAAAAATTTTCACTATATTCTTGAAGAAAAAACCAACGAAGAATAAAACAACGCTTATCGGATGACTAGACAAAACAAATTCCTTCATATTATTGAAAATTTTAATGATGTTATTTGGACTATTGACATCAAAACCGGTCGGTTTACTTATGTCAGTCCTTCGGTAACAAAACTTTTTGGATATACATTGGATGAAGCTTTGGAAGGCGTTTTTGACGCCAATCCGAACAATAATGAAAGCTACAAAGCAACGCAGCAAAAAATACTTTTAGAAATAGAAAAGCTTGTTTATTCGGGGCGTGAGTATTCTGATATGCAATTCGAATATCAAATGCCAGATAAAAGCGGAATACAGATTTGGGTAGAAACGGAGGTTCGAATCCTGAAAGAGGACGGTCAGCCCAAAGAAATACTGGGTATTACCCGGAATATTGAAGAAAGAAAGAGGGTGGACTCGATATTGAAGAATTATGCAAATGAATTGGAAAAGTTAAACACTCAAAAAGATCTGTTTTTAAAAGTTCTGGCCCACGATTTAAGAAGTCCATTTCATTCTTTGCTCGGATTTTCAAACCATATTATCGAGACCTTTGATGAAAGCAACCCGGATGAAACCAAGGAAAAACTGAAGTTATTAAATCAAAATATTTACAGTACATTCCATTTGCTTGAAGATTTGCTTTTGTGGACAAAAAATCAATCCGGGAAATTAGTTTCTGTTTATAAAAATATCTCTTTTAACGATTTGTGCGAAGACGTATTAGAAAATGTAAATTCAGATTCCAAGAGTATTCAAATAAAATATTTTGAGTCTGAAAAAATAGTTTTAAGAACAGATATTACCATGCTCAAAGTTATTTTGAGAAATTTAGTTGAGAATGCTGTTAAATTCTCCCATGATGGTGGGATTATTAAGATATATGCTATTCAAACAAATGAGAATGTAACGATATCGGTGGCAGATTATGGAGTTGGGATGACAGAAAAACAAGTCGACAATCTGTGGCAAAATCCGAATTCATCAGCCGGAACAAAGGGCGAAAAAGGCTTTGGTTTGGGACTAACCTTTTGTAAAGAACTGGTGGAGAGGTTGGGTGGAAAAATTTGGGTGGAAAGTGCTTTGGGAAAAGGAAGTAACTTTAGGTTTAGTTTACCAGCCCAGATAAAAAGCTAAATCAAGGATTCTATTCGCAGTTGAAAAGGCCTGAAAGTAAGGTATCTTTATAAATCTATTTATAATCTTTTACAATCTCGTTTACTCCCTGTAAAACGTAATGCGGGCGATAAGCAAATTCGTTGACGGTATTTTTGGTTGAGATTCCCGATAAAACCAGGCAAGTGTCAATTTCAGCTTCAATTCCCGCTACAATATCGGTATCCATCCGGTCGCCTATAATGATGGTCTCTTCACGTTGAACACCTAGCTTTTTCAGGGCAATTCGCATCATTAAAGGATTGGGTTTACCAACAAAATAAGCTTGTTTTCCGGTCGCCAGTTCAATGGGTGAAATTAAGGCTTTGGTTGCAGGCGCAATCCCATTTTCTATCGGTCCGCTCACATCCGGGTTTGTCCCTACCAGCCTTGCCCCGGCATTCACCAGGTTGACTGCTTTTTCAATCACTTCATAGCTGTACGATCGCGCTTCTCCCATTACCACATAATCCGGATCGATATTATTGCTTGTATAACCGGCGTTGTAAACTGCATTGATAAGCCCTGCTTCTCCTATAATATAAGCACTGCCGTTTGGATTTTGACTCTGAAGAAAAGATGCCGTTGCCAACGCACTGGTATAAAAGTGCTCAGGCCCTACATCCAGGCCCATACGCGATAATTTTCCCTGTAACTCTTTAATGGTCCGCTCACTGGAATTGGTCAGAAAAACAAATTTTTTATTTTCATCTTTTAACCAGGATACGAACTCTTTTACGCCATCAAGGATTTTATTCCCGTGATAAATTACTCCATCCATATCGCAGATAAAGCCTGATTTGTTTCGTATGTTGTCGATAATTGATTTTTTTGCCATTTCTAACTTTTTATATCCGTTTTCACAAAAATTACATCTGGTGCGTTAAAATACAACCTTTCTGGATATTTTTCGGCTCCTTCTCTATTTTTTGATTCAAAAATAAATTGCAAGTAATATCCGTTACAAACCAAAAACTGCAGATTTTGAGACTTACATTTTATACAAAAAATAAATCTGTCAATCCATCAAATATTTATCACGATTATTTAAAAAATCATGGTACACCTTAAAATGCTCAGTATTCTCATAATTTACTGCAGAAACCGGCATCTTATCAAAGCTGTAAATGGTGGCTTCCCGACAAGCAAGCAGAATGGGAGAATGTGTTGCCACAATAAACTGGGCATGTCCGTCTTTTGCATTTTTACTCAAAAGCTGAAGTAATTCCAACTGACTGGAAGGAGAAAGTGCTGTCTCCGGCTCGTCCAGCAGATAGAGACCTTTTAGTTTATACCGGTTTCGGAAAAACGACATCAACGACTGTCCGTGAGATTGTGTCACTAAAGATTTTCCACCGAACAATTCCAGTTGTCCCGGGTCAGTTGCGGCCCATTCTTCCAGTATGGATGCAAAATCCTTAAATATCTGCGCACCAAAAAACGAACCGGGAACCGTACCGTTAGTCCACTGTACTTTCAGGTAACGATGTAGTGATACTTCGTAACGATTATACCTGTAACGGGTATTCATTCCGGTTCTCCAGATGTAAATACCGGCTGCCGTTGCAATGGCTTCCAGTAAAGTTGATTTCCCTGAGCCATTTTCACCTGCAAACAGAGTAACCGCAGTTGGAAAATGAAGCTCTTTGGTTTCAGAAAATAAAGGTAAACTAAAAGGATAATGATCCCTGGTTGGGTATTTCTCCGTTTCGAGCTTTATACTTTTTAGGTGATATGACATAACATTTTTCGGATAGATGAGATTTTGAATTCAAACTTAGTCAAACGAAACGAATTAACCGTTCCGTTTTTAAATGAAACTTACATTAGGAAAGCCGGTAATCGCTAATTATGCGTTTTTCGCCATTGGCCGGTAATTTTCGGCAAATTTATACTGCCAGGTATTTTTATTCACCGGTATTTTCTGATTCTTACCGATAGCTCGCTCTCTTTAACAAAATATTTGTTCTATGTAACTAAAAACCGGTTCATATTTGCAGTCGTTATTAGACAATTAAACGAAAACAATTTGTAAGTAAGAAAACAGAAAATTAGAAAACAATGAAAACAAGAATTACTCAGATAGCAGCCGCAGCCTTTTTTGCTTTTCTATTAATAGCAGGCAATGCACAGGCAGACGGCAAAGATTTATCTTCAGCAAGCCTCGAAGCCATCACAGAACCAAAAATGGAAGTAGAAAATTGGATGATTAATGAAATTTACTGGAACAGAACTGATGCGGCATTTTTATTGGATTACGTTTCAGAAAGCCATCTTGAGCTCGAAAACTGGATGGTTGATGATACAGCGTGGGAAAATGTAATCGTTAATTCAGAAGAAAATGAAAAGGAAGCCGGTCTGGTAGTTGAGCCATGGATGATTAACGACAAAGTTTGGGACAAATAACAACATTACGCATTTAGAATAGTTTAGTTAGATTTAGTTTGAATTTTTAAAAGACTGCTCGTGGCAGTCTTTTTTTGTTTAAGAAAATAACAAATCAAAGAAATTATTTTTTGTATAAAACGGACGCAAAAAGGAAGACCAGGCAAGTTTCCCGGAGTTTGAAATAATTGAAAAACCTGAAAATCACACTGCATTTGAGCGATAACACTATTTGCAGATGAACCAAATCCCCATTTCCTTAAAGTTTGAACTAAACAGACAAAAAGAATGTTACTACTTAACTTACAATTTTTTTACGCTATAAATGAAGCCCACTACTCAGTACACCAAAAGCGGCCGGATTAATATTGCTTACCAGGTTTTTGGATCCGGTTCAGTAGATCTGGTTTATATTCCGGGATGGGTTTCCAATATCGACTGGATGTGGGCGTGTCCGGAGTTGGTTCTTTTCCTAAAAGAGTTGGGTAAAATTGCACGGGTTATTTTGTTTGACAAACGTGGAACAGGGCTTTCCGATCGGGTTGTGGAGCTTTCCACGTTGGAAGAACGAATGGATGATATCCGGGCAGTAATGGATGCTGTGGAGTCTGAAAGAGCCATTCTGTTTGGTCATTCTGAAGGAGGTTCTGTTTCTGCGTTGTTTGCGGCAACTTATCCCAATCGCACCATTTCACTTATTACTTTTGGAATATTTGCAAAAAGGCGTTTTGCTCCCGAATATCCATGGGCACCAACAGATAAAGAACGCCAGAAGGTCTATGATATGATTGAGAACAGTTGGGGTGGCGGCGACATGTATCTTGAATCGTTGGCCCCTTCCAAGGCCCACGACAAAACATTTATGGACTGGCTGGCCAATTATTTTCGTTCTGGAGCAAGTCCGAGTGCAGCGATGGTGCTGACCAAAATGAATACAGAAGTAGACATCATCGATATTTTAGGCTCGGTAAATGTACCTGCCCTAATCATCCAGCGAACAAACGATATTGACGTTAAAATTGAAGAAGGGCGGTTTATTGCCGAGCGGATTAAAGGCGCAAAATTTCTGGAACTGGAAGGCAGTGACCATCTGTTCTGGGTGGGAAATACAGATGAACTTCTGAAAGAAATGAAAGCATTTATTTTGAATGTAAAACCCTCAAAAAATGATGAAGAACGCCTTTTTACAGTGATTTCAGCAAAAATTCCCGTAGCTGAAAATATGCAAACAGAGCCAAAGGAACGAGTTGGTCAATTGGTGGCGCAATACCGCGGGAAGATTATCCAATACCTCCAAAATACTTTTATTGCAATTTTTGAAGGACCAAGCAAAGCTGTTCATTGTAGTATTGATATGGTGGATGCATTACAAAACATGGACTTAAAAATAAGCCTCGCCATTCACATTAAGGAAGTTGCTGTTAGTGAGCTTCATTTTGTAAGTGCTGAGACCGAAGAGCTGATGAATTCGATTCTTGAACAGGCTCAACCAAATCAAATATTAATTACTCAAACCGTAAAGTATTTACTGTCGGGGGCAGGGCTAAATATCACCTCTCACCAGTCAATTTTTAAACCAACACCAGCCGATATTTTACTGTTTAGCGTTTCTGATGATTTAAGAACGGAAACACCTCCCGGAAAACGCTTATTGAACAGTCATCCGCATAATGAATCATTTATTGAAAATGTATTGCAAAGTATTGACGCTCATTTGAGCGATGAGCTTTTTGGTGTTGAAATGCTCTGTAAAGATATCGGCATCAGCGATCGCCAATTGCAGCGAAAATTAAAAGCCATTACCAATAAATCACCCATTCAGTTAATTTCCTCCGTGCGTTTGCATCGCGCAAAGGAACTACTCCACGAAAACAAGTACAACATTGCTGAAGTTGCCTACCTTACCGGTTTTGCTAATCCCTCTTATTTCTCAAAATCTTTTAAAAAAGAGTTTGGACTAAGTTCTTCGACTCTGGTCCAAAAACAAAACTGATATTTCCCTATTGTCTCAGGGATCTTATTTGTGTTTAATAATAAAAGACAAAAATGTCGGAAATATTATCACATTTGGCGGATTTGTGCTAATCCTGTGATACTGTTTGCATATACTTTTGTGTCCTTAGAAAACAAATGACAATCTTTAATTGTGAACAGAACTTTTTTTCTAAAAACTTTTATTAACTCTTAATATTAAAATCATGAACAATTATCGCAATTATTTTAGCTCTTTAGGCTTAGCAATTTTATCAGCAATCGTTCTTTTCGCTTGTGACAAGGATGATGATGATGTTATTGAAGAAAACGAAAACAAAACGGGTGTGCAGGTCGTTGCTAACGGCAACCTCGGAAACATTCTGACGGATCAGAAAAACCAGTCGCTGTATTTTTTTGCAGGCGATGTTGGCGGAGTAAGCAGTTGCAACGGAGGTTGTGCTACCACCTGGCCTCCTTTTACTGGTGATGTATACAATCTGGAATTGAGTTCAAGCCTGGACAGATCCGATTTTAATACAATTACCCGTGAAGACGGGCAGGAGCAACTTACTTTTAAAGGATGGCCGCTGTACTATTTTTCTCCTGAAGCGGACGGGGTTTTGGAAGCACCCGGCGAAACCTCCGGTGAAGGAAGAGGTGGAGTATTTCACATTGCAAAACCAGACTATACTGTTTTGGTAGGAAGTCAGGCTGTTTCAGAAGGTGAAGAGCCTCTGTTGTATTTGGTTGATGACAAGGGTGTGAGCTTGTATCATTCCATCAACGATGATGAAAACTTTAGCAATTGTGCCGGTGGATGTGCAGAAGTCTGGCCTCCTTTTGATCCTTCAGGGAATATCGTGGTTCCCTCAACGCTAAACATCAACGATTTTAATACGATTTACAGAGAGGATGATCTGGGAAATCAGTTAACCACCCAGGGAAGTCCGCTCTACTATTTTAGCCCCGATGAACAGGTACCAGGCAACGTTTTAGGACAAGGTGGCGCCAACGAAACCTTTTTTGTAGTTGAGCAGCCACAATAATTCCACGATTCAACCAGCTAAACCAGCAAGTTGAGTAGCCAGGTATTACCCGGCTACTTTTTTTTGTTTTGCACGGTCTGTTTGATAAATTTTTTCCTCCTTTCAGAAAAAGGCTTCTGTATATTGAATTATAACTGGTCCGGATATTCAAACGATTACATAATCATTGAAACAAAAAACTCCCCGGCCTCACCGGGGAGCAAAGATTTGTAAACGATCTTATTCTTCGTTTAACAAACCAAACCATGTTATTATTTCTAAGCAAGAGATTGTTTTTTGTTTCTTTTACGAGTATACTTCCGAACCAACTATGGTGCCTTTATTGTGCCATTATTTAAATCAATACTTTACAAAAATGCCATAAGTTACCGGTGTCTAAAAAATAGACACTTTGTGTATGATTTATTGTCAAAGGCCCGGTCTCAGCTCCTTTTTTTTCATATAAGAATAGCCTGCAACTACTATTTATGACTCCGCAAAAGATAATTTCAATAACTCTAAATCTCTTCTGAAGTCAGTTAATAAAGGGATTAGTTACATAAGCATGTCGGGAAAGTTATATTGGATTAATAATTAAAGATTCGATTGTATGAAATAGACATGAGTTCGGCGGGTTTGTTCTACTGCACCATCTCTTCACCATCTATTTTTGCATCATAAACAATTAAAGATATTTAAGTATGAAAACATTGATTCAAAACACAGTAAGTGAAAGACCCAGGTCGAGCCTGGGCTACATTTGGAGTACAAGAAGAAGACACCGTCAGTTTATAGTGCTCTGATTGGAATTTAAACGATTTATTAATTTTTAAACATTCAAAACATGAAAACTTACAAATGCGAATACCTTTGGTTGGATGGTTATAAACCGGAACCTAACCTGAGAAGTAAAACAAAAGTTCTGGACTTAAACGAATCACCATTGCTTGACAACCTGCCTCTTTGGTCGTTCGACGGCAGTTCAACTTTGCAGGCTGAAGGAAACTTCTCTGACTGTATTCTAAAGCCGGTTAAGGTGTATAACGACGCCGGACGTGACAACGGATATCTTGTCATGTGTGAAGTGCTTAAGCCCGACCAAACTCCTCACATAAGCAACAACAGGGCAAACTACGAGGATGATACCGAGTTCTGGTTTGGATTTGAACAGGAATATGTCATCAAAAAGAACGGCCTTCCGCTTGGTTTTCCCAAAGAAGGTTACCCCGAACCCCAGGGAAAGTATTATTGTGCTGTTGGAAAACAAAATGTTACAGCAAGAGATTTTGTTGAAGAGCATTTAGCATTGTGTTTGGCATGTGGCCTTAAAATTACAGGAATAAATGCCGAAGTTATGATAGGTCAGTGGGAATTTCAGTTGCTGGCGAAAGGAGCAAAAAATGCTGCAGACGATTTATGGGTAGCCCGCTATTTGTTAATGCGTGTGGCCGAAAAATACGATGTAGAAATCGATTTTCATCCAAAACCAATAAAAGGTGACTGGAATGGTTCGGGATTACACACCAACTTTTCTAATGAAAGGATGAGAACAAACGGAGGGAAAGCATATTTTGAAATGATTTTGAAAAATATGAAAGAAAATCATGAAGACCACATTAAGTACTACGGTTCTATGAACAACGAGCGTCTTACAGGTCTCCATGAAACGCAGGCTATAGACCGTTTTTCTTATGGAGTAAGTGATCGCGGAGCATCAATCCGGATTCCCTTGTCCACAATCGAAAACGGATGGAAAGGCTATTTGGAAGACAGACGGCCGGCATCCAATGCATGCCCGTATCAGGTTGTCTCAAAATTAGTGAAAACCGTATCCGTAGAGGCTATGGCTGTATAAAAGTAGCGGGGGATTAAAAAAAGGGGCTGTCCAATTTACTTTTGAGACGGCCTCTTTCTTTTTTACCGGGTTCTCTCCATCCCGGGGAGAGGCAAAATGAGTTGCTCTTATTGCAGTGTTTCTATTGGAGTAATCGCGATATACGACTTCACTCTATTCATAGCGAAGGGCTTCTGCCGGATTGGGCGGCGCTGCCCGGCAATTAATCCCGCTAGTTATTATGGGAACTGCCCGGACTGCGGCTGAAATACCCCTTGCCCCGTGTATTACATGTTGCTTTTGTTAACGTTGGTTATTTCAATACATTCTGCTCCAAAAAGAGTCCATCCTACTTTGCTATCACTTGTTAAAGGATGCAATTGCATTTCCCATACAACTTTTGGCTTTTCAGTATGGGTGTATTCCCGGACCATGGTCCACTGACGGAATTTTCCCCGGTTCCACCATGTCATTTGATCAAAATAATTTGAATCAAGTAAAGCACCGTAACAGGCCAGTATATTTCCGGTTTCAGGCAATTCGCTTACTCTTCCCATGGCAATACTGAAGACCAAATCTTCTCCGTCATTTTCGGTGCTCCATACTTTTTCCACCGTTTTATCCTTTTCGTTTATTTTATATTCCACGATATAACTTGGGCAATCTTTAATCGGACTAGTTTCTTTAAATGGGCGGGCTTTAAAATTGTTGTTGTTAAAAAACAACAGATTACCGTTCTCAGTAAATCTGGGAGAGTGCTGATGCCAGTTCCATCCGTCTTTGGGGATTTCCAGTAACTTGTCTTCCAGTTCTTTGTTCCACCCGCTTGGTTCTGCAAATATCCAATCAATGTTTCCTGTACTTTTATTTACTTTTATCATCGCGCTTTGATGTCGGAAATTCACCAAAAAAGCATCTTCACCGGGAAGTGGTATTACAGCGTTTGCATGGCTCCAATCCACAGAACCGGGATATCCCCTTCGGGCCCAATAATCGTTAAACGTCTCATAACCGATTCTCCAAACAGGCATTTTATCAAAAGCGCTCCAGGAATAAACAACTTTACCCTCAGGGTTAAATTCAACAACAACATCACCGATCACTTTTTGCTTCTTTCGGGGAGCATTTTTATCTGCTTCGCTTGTATAATAGTTGTCTATCTCCCGGGCTTCTGTGCTTAAAACCAGTCTGTTGCCGTTTGGAAGAAAAGACACATCGTGGTGAAACGTTTGCGCTTCTACCGGAATAGCATCTGTTTCTCCTTTCTGGGGGCGATTAACAGCATACCATTCATTGATTATGTTTCCAGCCAGGTCAATCACAGCAATGCGGTTATCTTGTGTGATATATGATATATTCCCGTCTGGTAACCTGTCAAAATCACTTATCCGGGAATTGGTTTGATAGTACCAAAGCACTTCTCCGCTTTGATTAATTATAACAAGCATTCCAAATATCTGATTGAACCTGTTTGAGCCTTCCTGGGCTATTGGCAATCGTCTGCGGGGATTAAACAAAATAAGTTCATCGTTACTTTTCTTCAGGTTTTTTGTAATCTCAATTTTTGGAAATAATTTATCATCAGCAGGTAAAGCAGGTGTTTTAAAGGAGAGTTCTTTATTTGAATAATACTCTTTGCCATTTTTATCTTTTAACCTGAAATCAATTTTCAGTTTTTTATTGGCCGTCATCAGCATAAGTAAATATCCGGTTTCTTTCTTTTCCTCTTTGCGATAGCACAATTCAGAAATTTGTCCATCCTCATCGAGCGAAATAAACACACTGTCGTAATCTTGGGGCGTTTCAAAATCAAGGTACGCTGTAAGCGGAACCGACTCATTTGGATTGTTTTTTATGACGGGAGCAACTGAAAAGGTCAGTTGTTGATTTTCTGAGCACGAAAATAACACCGCCAATACTACGGCAAATAGTATATTTAATAATTTGTTTCTCTTGGTTATCATATTTATTTTTATTGCGTCTAATTCTGCGACTTCAGCTTATTCAACATTGAGTTACGCAACAGTACGAAACTCCATATCTGGCATTTTGTACCTTAAAGATACGTCAGGCCATTTGTTATTATATAGTTTAATAGCATTTTTTTACAGCACATTTAGCATCAATATTTGAAAAGGAAGACCTGCGGGGATCGAGTTTATTTTTTAGCATTCAATTAACCCGCTCTTCTATTGCAATTTCACGACAACTGTTTTCTTTAGTCATGCTGATTTATTTCACGTATTTTTTTAGTTTAATTGTATAGCTGAGATTGCAAATCTGCGGCAGTGAAGGGGGGAGAAAAGTAGTTGTTGCTACCCAAAAATCATTTCACAATCAAGTCCATTAGCTTGTTTACTTGTAATGGTTTTGAAATGTATTCGTTACAACCTGAGCGCAGGGCTTCTAATTTGTCTTCAATTGACGCATAGGCGGTTTGAGCAATTATTTTTATTGATTTATTTCTTTTGCGGATTTGTTTTGTCACTTCCATTCCATTGATGTCCGGCAGTTTAATGTCCATTAGAATGATGTCGAAGAATTTGTCGTTTTCGTATTGTAACGCCTGGCTTCCGCTTACGGCGATTGTTAATTTATGATTTGTTTGATTGAACATCGTTTTGATGTATTCATTATTGATTGGATCATCTTCTACAACTAAAATCTCTAATGACCTATCGTCTGTCTTTTCATTTAAATCGGCATCTTCCTCTTCCTGATTCGCTTTTTTGTATGGCATAGTAAAACAAAAAGTACTACCCACATCGGGTGTCGACTCAAGCCATACTTCGCCACCCAGAAAATCTACAATTCCTTTAACAATTGAAAGGCCTAAGCCTGTACCCCCGGTTTCAATTGTTAATCTGTTTTCCGATTGCACAAATCGTTCAAAAACACGTTCCTGTTTGTCTTTCGGAATACCAATACCTGTATCGCTCACTGAAAACAAAAGCATTTTATTTTCGTGCGCTATGCATTTCAGTTCAATTTTTCCTTTCTCAGTAAATTTAAAAGCATTGTTTAAAAGATTGGAAAGGACTTGTCTGAGTTTGCCAATATCTATTTTTACCCACTCTTTTTCTGATACACAAGCGCAATCGAACTGCAATTCTATATGTGCCTTATCAGTTTGCAGCTTGCGTACGTTATATAATTCTGTTAGTTCAAACAGTTCATTGTATAAAACACACTGTTCTTCATAAATTGAGACCTGCCCTGATTCGATTTTAGAAATATCAAGAATATCATCTACAATAACCAACAAATCATTTCCCCGTTTATTGATAATATGTGCGAATTTTTTTGTCTCCTTATCATCATAATCACTTTTTTCCATCAAATCAGCAAAGCCTATAATCGCATTTAACGGAGTGCGAATCTCGTGGCTCATATTGTTCAAAAAAGCTGTCTTCAACCGGTCGTTCTCTTCTGCTTTTTGCCGGGCTTTTCGAATTTCCTCGGTTCGTTGCCTTACTTCGTATTCAAGGTTGTTGTTCAGATCTTTAAGATTTTTTTTAGCAATAAGCTCATTTACTCTTATTTTCGTAGCACCATATGCAAGTCCTGCAGAAATTAAAATAAAGAAAAGCAGAATGATATTTCTCTCGGTTTTTACAGGAGTTGTTTGTGCCTGTAAAGTAGCATTGTCAATATAAGAAACAAGTTTCCAGAAACCTACCTGGTCTCTCACAATATTTACAGTCTCTTGTTCATCTTTTTCAGAAATATATTGAAGACTATCTTCGCGAACAGGATACACCGTTTGATAGGTGAATAGTCCCGATTTATTTTGAAACTGACCTTTTTCGTTGTTTTGTATTGCTGTCCACTCTGCATTAAAACTATCCTGAAATCGTTGATTTTTCAGGCTATCATACATAAAACTCCATTCAACTGACGGGTCTCGGTCATTTTGTATCCAATAACCGTTTTGGTTCAATATCATATAATAGTCTGATGGTTTTAATTCATTAACCGACGAAAGAATATTCTGACCTAAATAATTGATTAAAACAACTCCCGAGAATTGACCGCTGCTGTCGATTATTGGGGTTCCAATTCGTAACATCGGTTTTATGGGTTGTTCAATTTTTCCGTATTCTATATTTAAATCAAAAGGTGAAATATAAATATCATCATCGTTTAACTTCGAGAGTTCTTTAAAGTAGTAGCGGTGGCTTTTATTCTGAAGATGATTTTCATCAACGATTTTTACACTGTCTTCGCTAAAATTTACCCTTATCACCTCATTGCCATTTGCACTCAACAGTCTTAGTTGATCATAAAGACGGTGTTTCCCGATGGAAAATGCTTTGAAATCATTTTCTAACCTTTCTTTTTCTATTCCGGAATTCTGATAACCGTTAACGGGTTCGCCACTGGTTTTTATATGTTCCTTTAAAAGCAGTAAATTATCAATAACCCCTCCCAATGTTTCTTCGATCACTGTTTGCTGTAATTTCAGATTATGAGTTTCACGGGTTTTGATTTCGTTTAGGCGGGTGTCTGTTTTAAAATTATAAAATAGAATCAGTGGTACTGCAAACAGTCCTGTTAGAACGATAAAACTAATCACCAAATGATAACCGAAATATCTTTTCATGACGGGCAACATTTTTAATAAGAAACCGGTAACTTGGGAAAAGGTTGAAATTTATTACTACCGGCCAGATATTTGCCGGTAATTTGAAAAAAAGGTTTGGGGTGAAATTCTAATTATTCATATCTTAAAGCTTCAACAGGATTTCGAGTAGCCGCCCGCCAACTTTGCCAACTGACCGTTAATAATGCAATTCCCAAAGCCAGCATTCCTGCCAATGCAAGAATCCACCAACTTAAAGTGGTTTTATAAGCAAAGCTTTCGAGCCATTTATTCATAGCATAATATGCAATTGGGCAGGCAATTATAAAAGCTATTGCCACCCATTTTTAAAGTCTTTGTTTAGCATTGTAAGTATTTCCGATACTTTTGCTCCGCTTACTTTGCGTATGCCAATTTCTGTTCGCTAACTGTAACTTGTATGATTAGTAGCAGATTGCATTGTACTTTTCTTTTCTGTCAAACCGCAACGCAGTTTGAGCCGGCTACAAACCTTTAATTTTACCACATCGCCTTCCATTACTTATACAAAGTGTTATCGGCTGGCATTTTTCCAATTGTCATTTCACTAAATTATTAAAAAACCTTTCGTGCGTAAAAGCTAACACACGAAAGGAATTTTACATTTTAATCCAACTGCAAATTTACAGCAGGTTCACCATCGTTTAAATCTTCTTTCCAATATAAAACATATAACCGTAATATGCTTTGTATTTGTAATATAACTCTGCTTCATATTGCTGAGAGGCTACAAATTCTTCTACGGTTTTGTTGCCGTTATATTTTTTCAGAAAAGATTCACGTTTCAATATTTGCGAAGAATAATAATCTGTCCAAATTTTCTCTGGTAAGATATAAGTGGCAATCGGAAGATAACCTGCCTTTTGCATTTGAGCAACTTTATTCGGAATAGTATCAATTTCAGGATAAATTTCCTGCCAAAAATTTTGAATTTCAGCAGGTCGTTCTTCAGTAAACCAGGTATTTTCTGTAACTGCGATATATCCGCCTTGTTTCAAAAATTTTCTCCATTTCTTTAATCCTTTTTCAAATCCCATATGATAAATTGCTCCTTCTGACCAAATCAAATCAAATTCCTCTTCTTGAAATGGAAGGTTCTCCATATTACCAACAATGCCTTTCACTTTATCCTGAAGATTTTTATTTTGGGCATTTTGGTTGAATTGATCAATAAAACCGTGCCAGGCATCAATACCGATAATTTCACACGGTGTGTGTGCTCCTAATACCATTGTTTGACCACCTGTTCCACAGCCAATATCAGCAATTTTGGACTTTTCGGTAAGACCGTCTATAAAACTCAACGCTTTAAGGGTTTCGTCTATATTTCCGGGGCCTTGTCTTTCTGTGCTTGAAAAATATTCATAAATGATGTTTAAATCAAAATCGTGAATTGTATGTTTTTCGTTATTACTCATTACATTAATTTTAACACATACTTTTCATTTTAGAGTATGCTTGTTATACTTTAGTTATATTAATAGAAAAATTGCTCGAAAGAAAGATTCGAGAATAAACGAAAAGGACAATCTACACAAGAAGTGTAAATTGTTTACAATACAATATCCAAATTGTTATTTAACATGGTGCAAATTTATGAAAAATAAATCTGTTATTATCTATGTTTTGCAATGTTTAGCGTCACAATTATTGGATTGCCGCATTGTTAGGGTTAGTTTTTATCCACTTAATTGCACTTTCAGACATTTTTTTATAGTTGTGACCTATATTTTTTACTGTGTCTATTGCCCAGTTAAATTCCCAGTTGTTTTTATTTCCTAATTCCTTATTTGCATTATAAAAATTTGTTCCACGTTCCAACCTATGTGCTCCTTGTTCCATTGCCAAATCCGTTGTTCTAAAAGTCCCTAAACTTGGGTCGTTATCCAATTCTCCCAAAAGAATAATCAATCTTTTTTTGTAAGATTTTTGCAAATCTGTTTCTGTGTTTTTGATACCATACGGAAATTCAAGGTTCTCGTTTGGAAGACTGTAAAATCCGGAATTTGCCGCGATAGCTGTTCCAATTCTCGATTCGGGCATCAACATTACCATTCTATGTACAAATTGTCCGCCAGCTGAATGACCAAAAATGTCGTACTGCTCGTTTGTAATATTATTAACCGATTTAATGTGGTCAAATATGTTTTCAACGACTGTGTATGCCCATTCACTTTTCGGGTTTTTGGTTCCAAAAAAGGTAAATAAATTTCCCTCTTGATAGTCGTTCGTTGTATATCTTGAAAACTTATTTTCGAATTCAGGTGCTATTATTAGTAGGTTATTTTTATTGGCTAATTCAACCCATGCGTTTAGATAGTCATCTGCATTTCGCCCACCGCCGTGCATAACGAAAACTATTTTGTCTTTGTTGTTCCAATTTTCAGGTTTGTAAGTCCATACCTTAATTGATTTTCTCTCACTATCTTTATAAGCGTGGATAACAAAAGAGTCTATTCCTACATTAATTTTACTGGTTGCTGTGATTTCAGATCCTTTTGGAAGAACATAGAGGTAAATGTAACCCGCAACTGAAAGAAGTAAAAGAATGGAAAATGTATATAAAATTACCTTTTTAAATATTCTAAAAAATTTGTTCATTTATTCGCTTTTTTGTTTGCTCAAATCTAAACATTCTTGATTAACGGCCTAATTTTTTATTTCCGAAACGAGAATTCGCAGTTGGCATACCACCAAACCCCGGCCTGCAATATGCAAAATCTATCGGCTGGTTTTTTTCTTATTATCTATTACTTCACTTGGTGAATGTCCAAATCGTTTTTTATATGCATACGAAAAGTGGGACAGGTTTTCAAAGCCCAGGTTAAGATAGATGTCAGATGCCTTTTGATTTTTCTCCTCAATAAGGAAATGAGCCTCCTCCAATCTTTTTTGAACCAACCATTTACCGGGTGAGGTTTTAAATGTGTTTTCAAAGTCACGTTTGAATGCTGATAAGCTTCTTCCGGTTAAGAAAGCAAAGCGCTCTATGCTTACATTAAATCTGTAATTACCGTTCATAAACTTTTCCAGATCTATTTTTTGAGGGAACCCAAAATCAAAAAACAGTCCGGCAAATTCAGGTTGATTTTGTAGAAGAATGATTAATAATTCCTCATATTTCACATTCCTGAACGCATCGTTCGGATTGCCTAACGAGTTATAATAGAACTCAAGTGAACGAATGAAATAAGGGATTGCTTTGGTTTCTTTTATTCTTACAAACGTATCTGCAGCGTAAAAGTCCTTTTCCTGTATCTTGTATTTATCCTGAAACGATTTTATAAAATCCTCTTCATAGATAAAGGCAACATAGTCAAATTCATTCGTACGCCTTTCTTTGATGTATCGTGCAAGTCTGTTTTTTCTTGCTATGAAGTATTCACCTGACTTGAATGTGAATGTTTTGTCTCCGTCAAAAAATCGCAATATCCCTTTTTTTACATATAGAAAAATGTGCGATGAAATAAATTGCTCTTGCCATATATCAGGGCTTTTACCGGTCGAGTTTTCTCCTGTTGAGTTCATTGATAAACTTATTTGTTTTCTGCTATACTGGAAAGTGAATTTCCGTAATTTGTTCAGCCAAATTCCAAAGCCGTTTAGCAACTGTTTTATCCAAAGCGTTTTCTTTAATACTTGTCAAAGTTGGATAGCCTCTGTATCCATCCTCATCGGGCTCATATAAATTACCACCAGTCGCATCGTTTGAAACTGCAGCATATAAAGATGGTAAAGCCCCCTGCCATGGCTCCATAAATTCGCCCAAACGTTCAATCCCCGCCTGGATAGCTTCTTCGCTCAAATGGCGTGTCAATTCAGTTTTGTTTGCCCCGGGCTGTGCTGCAATGGAAAGCACTTTTTCTCCTTTTTCCGTAATTCTACGGTGCAATTCAATTGAAAATATTAAGTCTGCCAATTTGCTCTGCCTGTATTCACGCAAAGGTTCATAGTTTATTTCAGATTTTAAATTATCAAAATCAATTACCGCGGTTTGATACCCGTTACTGCTAACGGTTACTATTCGTGAATTCGGGGTTGATTGAAGTAAGGGATATAAATGTCCTGTAAGCGCAAAATGTCCTAGAAAGTTCACGCCAAATTGCAATTCATATCCTTCCTTCGTTTTTGATGCCGGAGGCATTGACACACCGGCATTGTTAATCAGTATGTCCAGCTGATGGTGATTTTGAATAAAGTCTTCTGAGAATCGCTGAACAGAATCTAAATCTGATAAGTCCAGTATAGCACTTTCCAATTGACCTTTCCCATTTGTTTTTTGTAATTCAGCCAGCGCATCTTTTGCACGTTTGGGATCTCTGCAGGCAAGCATCACATTTGCACCAGCTTTGTATAAAGCAAGGGCTGTTTCATAGCCAATACCAACATTTGCACCTGTTACTATTACTGTTTTTCCGGTTTGATCCGGAATATTGTTTATTGTCCACATAGTGTTCTGTTTTTTACTGTTTCTATTCTGATACAAAGATTAGCATATAAAAAACAAAATGGTTTGCTGTAAAGCCCAAAGTTAGTTTGTTGAAAAGTCCAAAGGTTTAATTAATTTAGTGATTGTTCTATATTTAAACTTGCCGATAACAATCATTTATTTTAAAACCAAGGAGTTTTTTTCCGGTCTGTAAATTTGGCACGAGGGATATCTTTTTGTAAAAAACTGTTCAATCTCCCGCCGTTAGCCGGTTTTGGAAATATTGCAAAGAGGGATAGAACCATCCTGTGGCGGGATACAATGATTCTATCTATGGATAGAACGATAATATCCCTGGATAGAATGACAATATCCAACGCGGGCAAGACCATATCCCTGGATAGCGTGATGATATCCTGAGATAGCATGATCATATCCCGGTTTTACGTGGTAAAACAGCGTTTTTTTGTGCTAAAAACAGGGATAGCATGATCATATCTCTGGCTACAACGAGCATATCCCGGGATAGAATGCTCATATCCCGGGGCCGAACACTGCTATCCTGAATTTATGCGTAATCCATAATTTTACCGGAAATCTGGAGCAGTGAAATTTCAGCCAGTTTTGTTTGATATTTTATCGAGATTAAACGTTGTTCGGCATCAAGCAAACTTTTTTGAACCTCGCGAAGTTCTATTCCGGAAAGGCTTCCCAGTTTATATCTTTCCAAAGCAATTTCAAGGTTTTCACGCGCAACTTCCAGGTTTTGTTCTTCCATTTGTACCAAACGAAGATTGTTCTCGTAGGCATAATACACGGTAAGTAATTCCGCTTTAATATCCTGTTCTACTTCGCGGAGTTGTATCACCTTGTTTTTGACGTCAATTTGTGCATTTGCTTTTTCCCTGCGCCGGTTATTCCCGTCAAAAATATCCATACTTAAATTCAGCCCGTAGTTAAATGCCCGGGATTGCTGGTTACTTATGGCAAGCGTTCCGTAATCGCTTATTGAACCTGTTCCATACCCGCGATAAGTGTAGGTATAGCCTGAAGACAAATACAGGTAGGGATAAGCCCGCGATGCTATAATTTTATAATCGAGTTCAGAAATGGTCTGATTTTTTCTTGCGATTTGAAGACCGGTGTTAAAATTCATCGTTGCATCAAGCAACTCGTTGTATACAAGATCAGGATTAAATATGATGGAAGAATCTTTTACACCGATAAGTTCTTCCAGGTTTTCCACCGCCATCAGCTTTTTTAAGCGTATTTCCGATTCAAGAATCGCTTCGTTCTGTCTGGCTAAATTTGAACTGTCGGCATTAAGATAAACAATCGACTGAAGCAGTTCAAGTTTTGAAGAGGCTCCGAGCAAATAACGTTCTTCATCTATTCTGGCCCGCTCTCTCGACAATGAAACAGCATATTCCATATTTTTGAAATAGTTTATCTGCTGGATGTAATAGTAGTATTCAGCGGCAATTTGGGCAACCAGATTTTCGATGGACATTTGGGTATTGAGTTCTCCCATTTTTTTTAACTCGTTCAATTTCTGATAGCTTGTTTTTACATTAAAACCGTCGAATATTGTCATGTTAAAGTTTAGTCCAGCCGATCCTGTTGTATTGTAAATACCACTTGACACCCGTTCCGAACCATCATTCATATTTTGAGTAGTAGTAGTCAAATTTGCTCCATACCGGTTTGTCGTTGTAATAGTTGGTAAATAACCGGCATTTCCCCGGGTTACATTGTTTTCGGCAATTTCTTCCTGGTTTCGAACGATTTTTACCGCATAGTTTTGTTCAAGGCTGGTTGTTATACAACGACTCAAATCATAGATTTCCTGCGCTTTGTTGTGCTGGAAAACAAATATAAAAAACAGAAGAATGATTGTTGTTTTTTTAATGATATGCCGGTTTGTTTTTTTCAGGACTTTTTGATTCATCTTTGATAGATTTTGTTTCACTTGAAATAAATAAGTAAATTCCTGGTACTACATACAATGTAAGGAATGTTGAAATGGTTAATCCGCCAACAACGGCAATACCCATTGCAACACGGCTTTGTGCTCCCTCTCCCAATCCCATTGCCAAAGGAAGAATTCCTAAAACAGTTGATAAACTGGTCATTAAAATTGGCCGGAATCTGGCAGCAGATGCAAATTTGATGGCATCAAATTTACTCATGCCGGCTTCTTTGCGCTGGTTGGCAAATTCAACAATCAAAATACCATTTTTCGACACCAGACCAATCAGCATGATGATACCAATCTGGCTAAAAATATTCATCGTAACATTAAAGTACCACATAAAAAACATCGCTCCGGTAAGGGCTAATGGTACGGTCATCATTACAATAATCGGGTCTTTAAAACTTTCAAACTGTGCCGAAAGTACAAGGAAAATTAAAACAATCGCCAAAAGGAACGCAAACATCAAACTCGATGAGCTTTCCATAAAATCTTTGGAGTCACCCGCCAACGCTGTTCTAAAGGTGTCATCAAGAACTTCCGCTGCAATTTTATCCATTTCTGCCAGTCCTTCACTAATGGTTCGGCCTTCAGCCAAACCTGAAGAAACCGTTGCCGACACAAATCGGTTGTAGCGGTACAATTGTGGAGGGGCGGTTGATTCTTTCAGGGAAACAAAATTATCGAGTTGAACCATTTCACCACTGTTGTTCCGAACATACAGCGACTTTAAATCAAGTGGTTTATTTCTGTCCTGCCGGGCGAGTTCTCCCAAAATCTGATATTGTTTTCCGTTCATTATAAAGTAGCCAAATCGTTGTCCGCTGAGCGCCAACTGGAGTGTCTGGCCAATATTTTGAGTTGATACTCCCAACAAATTGGCTTTGTCGCGGTCAATCTCTATTTGAAGTTCAGGCTTTGTAAATTTTAGGTTTACATCTGCCATTTCAAAAATGGGGTTGTCCTGAACTTTTGCCATAAATTCGGGTAATATTTCCCGAAGTTTCTCGATGGTGGGCGCTTGTAAAACGTACTGAATAGGCAAGCCGGCCCTTCGCCCTCCAAATGTAGATTGCTGGATAACGCTGGCTCTGGCCTTTGTCATCTTTCGCAATTCTGCTGTTAACTGGGCTGCTATTTCCTGTTGAGAACGTTCTCTTTCGGAGGGATCGACCAATACAATCCGGACAAACGCCCAGCTTCCCCTTACCATCGCGGTTACTTTCTCAGCCTCAGGCACAAGCCTGTTAACGACATCGTTAACTTCCTCTACATAGTCAAAATTATATTCGTAGGTAGAGCCCTCCGGAGTTGTGATGTTAATGTTTAACTGAGAACGGTCTTCCATTGGTGCCATCTCAGCCGGAATAATTTTCCATAAAAAATAAATAAATACACCGGAAGAGAGAAGGATAATTAATGAGATATATTTTTTCTTTAAAAATGAATTTAAAGAGTTTTGATAGGTATTGTTAAGTTTTACAAAAAACTTTTCAGAGGCGTTGTAAGCTTTACTTCTTTTGTGTCTGGTTTTCAGGATTTTTGTTGAAAGCATGGGGGTGAGCGTCAAAGCTACAAACGACGAAATACCTACAGCACCTGCGATTACAATGCTAAATTCCCGGAAAAGGCGACCTGTCATTCCTTCCAGAAAAACGATGGGGAAAAATACTGCAATAAGTGTAATTGTTGTTGCAATAATTGCAAAGAAAATTTCATTGGCACCTTTAATTCCTGCTTCCCGCGGCGACATTCCCTGTTCAATCTTTACATATATATTTTCCATCATCACAATGGCATCATCAACCACAAGGCCAATGGAAAGTACAATGGCCAGTAAGGTTAAAACATTTATTGTAAAACCAGCGATGTACATGATAAAAAATGAACCAACCAACGAAACCGGGATTACCAGTATGGGCAGAACGGTTGTCCTCCAGTCGCGAAGGAACACAAAAATAATAACCACAACCAAAAAGAAAGCCAGGTAAATGGTGGTTTGAACTTCTTTGATGGAAGTCCGAATGTAATCGGTATTGTCAAAGCCAATTTCAATCTCAACATCGTCGGGTAAATCTTTTTTGATGTATTCGAGTCTGTCGTAAACATCATCAACAATGTCGATATGATTGGCGCCGGGCTGTGGGATAATAACGGTACCTACCATCGGAATCCCGTTCATTTTCATAATTCCCCGGATGTCTTCAGGGCCAATTTCGGCACGGCCAATATCACGGACTCTTATCAACTGTTCACCCGACTGTTTTAAAATAAGGCTGTTAAACTCTTCGGCAGTTGTCATTAATCCAAGTGCGCGGATGGTCAATTCCGTGGAGTTACCTTCAATACTTCCTGCAGGAAGTTCAACGTTTTCGCGCAAAATAGCATTCCGCACGTCAAGCGGAGTCATTTGGTAGCCCGCCAGTTTTACCGGATCGAGCCAAATGCGCATCGCATATCTTTTGTCGCCCCAAATGCTTATTGAACTCACTCCTGAAATAGTTTGCAGCTGTTCTTTAAAAGTTAATTCTGCAATCTCCGAAAGTTCGAGGAGTGAACGTTTGGCACTTTTAACGGCGATAAACATAATGGGGCTGGCATCTGCATCAGCTTTTGATACCGTTGGAGGATCACAGTCACGGGGTAAATACCGCTGTGCTTGTGAAACTTTATCACGCACATCGTTGGCAGCTGTCTCCAAATCAACAGAAAGTTCGAATTCAACTGTTACCCTGCTGCTTCCCTGGCTACTCGAACTGGTTAATGTCCTGATTCCCGGTATTCCGTTAATAGATTGCTCTAAAGGCTCTGTAATCTGGGTTTCGATAACATCGGAGTTGGCTCCCGGATACGATGTCCTTACCGAAATAATCGGCGGGTCTACACTTGGAAACTCCCTTACCCCGAGGTAGGTCATTCCAATAGCCCCAAAGAGTAATATAACCAGCGAAAATACGGTGGCCAACACCGGTCGTTTTATACTTAATGACGATAGACTCATGATGTTACAAAACTGTATTTTGATTGGTTATTAAGGTATCGAGTTGAACAGGAAGGCTTTCCCTTAATTGAAGAGTTGCGGTGGTAAGCAAGGTGTCGCCAAAATTCAGCCCCTTTTTAATTTGAATATGAGATTCAGTGCGAAGGCCAATTACAACATTTCTTTGTTCAGCTTTACCATTTTTTAAAATAAATACTTTTTCTCCGTCCATTTCGGGAATAACCGCTTCGGTTGGAATTGAGACAGTATTTTCAATTTGCGAAAGTTTAACCGTAACACTTGCATATCGTCCGGGTTTTAGTTCTTCATTTTTATTTGGGTAAAGTGCTCTTAATACAATAGTTCGCGTTTCCAGTTCAACTTTGGGTTCTATAGCGTAAACTTTAGCCCGAAATTCTTCGGTAAAACCGTCAACATTAAAAGAAATGGGATACCCGGGATTTACTTCGCCTGCATAACGTTCCGGGATAGAAAATTCGATTTTCAACGGACTTACTTTTACAAGTCGTACAATTTTGGTTTGTGTGGTTGCTATTGCACCTTCACTTATCATCCGCAAACCAACAATGCCGTCAAACGGTGCCCTGAGTTCGGTTTCGGCTATCCGTGCTTCAATTAATTTGATATCGGCCTGAAGAGCTTGCAACTCTGTAGAAATCTGATCATAGCTTTCGCGGCTGATGGCATCGCGGTCAAGCAACTGGCGCTGCCTGAATTCTTTTTCTTCTGTAAGTTTCAACTGTGCCTGAAGTTTTAACAATTGCGCCTGTAATGGCCTGTCGTTTATTTTCGCCAGTAAATCACCTTTTTTTACTCGGGTTCCTTCATCAAAATAAATTCCTACAATTTTACCTGATGTTTCAAAGGATAACTCAACTTCTTCATCCGGTAAAAGCGAACCAACGGCTTTTCGTAGTTCACTCATTTCAGTAGGAACCAACACATAACCACTTGCCATTAAAGGTTGATTGGCTCTGCTGCCTGCCATCCGCATACTGCTTTGAGCGTTTTCTTCTTTTGATAACAATGGTTTGAGTTTAGGGTACAGAATTATTCCCCCCATTACAAGAATCAATAAAACTGTTATTGAAATCCTGAAAATCTTTTTTGTTGCCACAATTTGTTGTTTTTCTTAAAAAATTCGGTTACTAAATAGTGTTTGACTAGTGCAAGGTTAAAAAGTTAAATGACAAATGTTAAAAAAAAACGCCATTAACAATTCATTTAGTTTTTATGTCGGAAATTTGGATTTAATTTTACAAGTTCCGGTTAAAATGCTGTCGTTGTTTGGTGATTAGGTTCTCAAATTGTAGGGTTATAATTTGGTAATTGTTTGCCATATTGACAGGTTTACCGGTATTCCTTTTTTTAAGTTTTCTTCTCTGGTTTTTTTTATCCTTTCGCCGGGGTATCGGATTTTGTTCGTCTCATTTTCCGAAATCGAAGTTTTAAAATCATTGATGATATCATTGATTGATTTTTCAATGGCGGGATAATTCTGTAAATTTTTTAAATCGATGGCAATAAAAACCTGCGAAACCGCATGTTCAATCTCGTGCTTACTGATTTCGTGTGTAGCTTTTCCGGCGGATAAAATGGCTGCAAAAATATCGAGCAATAATGACAGACCAGCTCCTTTCCAATATCCTATGGGAAGCGCCCTTCCGGTTTCTAAAATTTCACCCGGTATTTTTGTGAGTTCTCCCTTTTTATTAAATCCGCCATCAAAGGGCAGGTTTTTTCCTTCCAGTTGAGAAGCTTCCATTTTCCCGTAGGAAAATTGTGTCATGGAAAAATCGAGAACAATAGCACTTTCTCCGTAAGGCACAGCAAAAACCAGTGGATTGTTTCCCAGTTTGCTGTCTGCAGCGCCCCATGCCGGCATGTTGGCAATTGTGTTTGTCCAGGCAATAAATGCAAATCCATTTTTTGCTGCCTGCCAGCCATACAGTCCGGCACGCATCCAATGGTTGGTATTCCCCAATGCAATACATCCTATGGTGTTTTTTGAAGCTACTTCCATTGCCCGTTTGGAGCATATTTCTGCATTAATGGGCCCCGGTCCTGAATTTCCATTCCATTGCTCCAGGGCTCCGGTGGCATTTGCGAGTTCCGCAATTGCATCAACCCTTATAAAACCTTGTCGGATGTAATCGATAAAACGAGGAAAGCGATAAACGCCGTGCGAATAAACTCCTTCCAGGCTGTTGGTGGTAAAAATATCTGCACATTTTTCAGCTTTTGATTCTTCAAAACTGTACTTCAGCAAAACCCGTTTAAAAACCGATTTCATTTTATCAAAAGATATCCTTACTTGTTCCATATTTAAATTGACTTCCAGGTTCGAAGTTTATTTTTTTCTTCTTTTTTTAGGAATGCCGTCTCCATGTCTATTCCTTTCCGGTTGGCAATGGCGCAGATATAGATAAAAATATCGGCCAGTTCGTCACCGATTTCCGAAAAATGAGAATGCTCATCAACAGCCAGGCCTTCCGATTTTCGAATGGCTTTAAAAAGTTCACCGATTTCCTCACCCAAAAGAAGACATTTGTCGAGAACTGTTTGTTGGGAAAAACCCCGTTCAGCTTCAAGCTCTGAAACATATTGCTGAAAGTTTTTTAAAGTCGCTTTTTGTGGTAATTCCGGCATAACTTTTTATTCTGATTCAACAATGTCGAGTGCATTTTTTACTTTTTCAAGAAGAACCGGTACTTTTTTGAAAGGATCGCCTTCACCCAATGTTTCCAACGGGAGATATCCGCGGTACCCCGACTCTTTTATTATTCTGAACAGTTTTACAAAGTCGGTCGGAGTTTCCTCTCCGTTTATCCAAACATTTTCTTTGATCTGCCATGTGACGGCATATTTTGTATTTCGTTCAATTTCTTTATAGGGATCGTTTTGCCTGTAACTTCCAATATCAAGATTTAATCCCAGCCATTCTGAATTTACGCTGTTAAAAATCCGATCGACATCGTCAGCCGTTTTTATAAAATCGTTGTGGTTTTGAAGTGCAACAATAACGCCGTAGTCTTTGGCAAAACTGCAACATGTTTTTAAATCTTCAGCCATCCAGTCAAATACCTGGTCGCGCGAAAAACCTTCGTGGGGATTTGTGCCGGAAAAAACCCGAATGTTTGGAATTCCCATTTTTGCCGCCGCCTGAATCCATTCTTTTATCATTTTGATATCCGCATCGCGACTTTTTTTGTCGGGATGGGCAAAATCGTTTCGCACTCCTGTGCCACTAATGTCCAGTCCGAGTAAAAAAGCATCCCGTTTAAATTTTGTCATAAAATCATTCGGGGGAACCTCGGGATATGCAGGAAAATAGTATCCTGTCGGATCGATAGCATCGAAGTTGTATTTGGCGCAAAAATGAAGCACATCAAATAAATCAATCTTTCCATCGCGCAGTGGTTGGTTGAAAGAATATACATTCAGGCTGATTTTAAATTTGTGCCCGTATTTTTTGTTTACTGATTTTGAGTTTGACGCGAATAGATTTAATCCGGAGGCTGCAAATGGCACCGCCATCATTGTTTTTACAAAATTTCTGCGAGATGGTTTCATTTTTCCAGGTTTAGATTATAACGATTGAAGATAAGAAATAATCCTAAATTTAATGGATGCTTTTAGGGGCATCTACAACAATTTCTTTAACACTTGCTCCCGGTGACAGGCTCAACAGCCATTTTATAGTTTCAAAAATATCTTCGGGCTGGATCATTTCTTCCGGTTCAGCAGGTGTCCCTGCTTCATAGGCCATCCGTGTGTTTACCCAGCTCGGACAAATGGCGGTTACTTTTATTCCCTGTGGTGTGAGCTCGCGGTATAATGACTGACTCAAGCCAACAAAACCAAATTTTGAAGCTACATAACCTGCATTTCCGGCAAATCCGATTACTCCGGCGCGGGAAGAGATGTTAAAGATATAGCCCGTTTTTTGTATTTTCATTACCGGAACAACTTCCTGTAAAATCACAAATTGCGCAGTGAGATTGACATCGAGTAACGATTTAAATTTTTCTTCAGACAGCGACAGCGAACCATCAAAGAAAATACCGGCGTTGTTTACCAGTACATCAATCTGTCCGGTTTCTTTCACTATTTTTTTTATGGTTTCAGTTATTTGCTGGCTGTTACTGATATCCAATTGATAAACGAATGGTTCAGGAGAAGAGAAATCTTGAATTTCCCGGGCTACTTTTTCCAAATCATTCAGGCTTCTTCCCGTTAAAACAACCCGGTATCCTGTTTTTGCCAATCCAATAGCGATGGCTTTCCCAATTCCACGGGAGGCTCCTGTAATAAGTGCAACTTTTTGTTTTTCTTTCATTGTTTCTTTGTGGTATTTGACCTAAAGATAAAAAAAGGCAACGGAAATATTCAAACAACAGGTGCCTCAACCCGAACAAAGTGTGTGTAAAAATGAAATAGCTGTTCTCTTATTTTTTCTTTTAGCGCAAACAGTATGATTCCTGAAAAAGATATGTTATGGGAATGTCAGGAAGGAGTTTTTACCTCCAGCAAGAAACCACTTCCGTGGATATTTTTGATTTCGATATTTGGATCTTCAGACAAATATTTTCGAAGTTTAGTAATAAACACATCCATACTGCGCGCTGTAAAATAACCATCGTCGCCCCATATTTTTTGCAAGGCGTTTTCACGGGGAAGCAATTCATTTTTATTTTGGCAAAGTAGCTTTAGCAAATCCGATTCTTTGGGAGACAGTTTTTGTTTTATACCCTTCCGTTCAATGTGTCTCAATTTTGAATCAAAACGGTAGGACCCAATTTCAAAAAGAACATCGTTGTTTACCGGAGTTGTTGATTGTCGCTTGATAATTGCCTGAATTTTACACAACAAAACTTCAGTGTCGAAAGGTTTGGTGATATAATCGTCGGCTCCTACATTGTACCCTTTTAAAATATCTTCTTTTAAGGTTTTGGCTGTCAGAAAAACCATTGGAATATCCTTATTCATTTTTCGAATTTCAGTCCCGATCGTAAAACCGTCGATATTTGGAAGCATCACATCCAAAATACAAATATGATATTCATTTTCACGGAATTTTTCCATTGCCAGTTTTCCGTCGTCAACCCAGGCAACATTGTAGTCGTTTAGTTCGAGATAGGATTTTAAAACCGCCCCAAAACTTAAATCGTCTTCCACGAGGAATATGTTGTATTGCTGATCCATTTTATATTAAAATCAAAAAATCAGGTTTTAATCTTTTTAGCTTCTTGTGTAAGGAACAAACAAATCAAAACGACTGCCCTTTCCGGCTTCACTATGAACGGTAATCGCTCCCTGGTTGGCTTCCACCACTGCTTTCACATAACTTAACCCAAGCCCGAACCCTTTCACATTGTGGATGTTTCCGCTGGTTTGCCGGTAGAAACGTTCAAAAATTTTGCTTTGTACCGACTTGCTCATTCCAATGCCTTTGTCTTCAACCGAAATTAATACACCTTTGGGTTTGCTTGCAGTTGTAATTTTAATATCAGGTAGCTCAGCCGAGTATTTATTGGCGTTGTCAAGCAAGTTATAAATAATATTTGTACAATGCATTTTGTCGGTTGTAACCACCGGATTTTTCGCATTAAAGTGTGTCTCTATTTTTCCCTCTCGTTTTTCAATCTGCAAAATAATTCCCTGAACGGCATCCTGAATCAAATCGTGCACATCCACGGGTTCCCATAAGAATTCAAATTCTTTTTTATCCAAACGTGCAATAGTTAAAATATCTTCCACCTGCCGGTTCATTCGGGTGTTTTCTTTTTTTATCATTCCCGTAAAGTATTTTATTTTTTCGGGATTCTGAATTACTTTATTGTTGGTAATTGAGTCGGTGGCAACAGAAATGGTGGCGATTGGGGTTTTAAACTCATGCGTCATGTTATTAATAAAGTCGGATTTCATCTCCGATATTTTTTTCTGACGCAGAATGTAAAAAATGCTCAGACTAAACGTGACCAGAATTATCAGCGAAAAAAGAAAAGAGGCAATGAGCAACCAGTTTAGCGAGCGATAAATAAAACTATCGCGTCCCGGAAAAAACACAGCCAGTTTCAGGTTTTTTTGAATGATATCGTGCGGGTAAAGTTCAATTTTGTAATCTGTATTTAACAGTTTTAAGGAATCGCTTGTTCCCGTTGGATTATCCAAAAAACTGCTGTCTTTTAATATGGCATATTCAAAGTCGATAGGAATATCTTTGTTTGCCAATTCTTCTGTCAGTACTTTTTTGATGAGCGTTGTATCAACGTTTTGCACATCCCAGGCTGAAATTTCGGTAACTACCTGGTTGGCTATTCTTTTAAGTTTTCCGGCTTTTACCTCCGCCCGTCTTGAAATATCGGGTGCAACAACAGCAATCGTATCAAGGTTGGTTATTAAAGAATCAATTCTTACTAGTCCCACGGAATATATCGAATCGATATCGGTAATATTCGTTATAAAAGAGTCTTTTTTAATCATAAAGATATTATTTGTTGCCGAATCGTCGCCGGCAATAATAATCTTATCAATTTCTTGTTCCTCCCCGGTGTCAACGTCAAAACTATATTCATAAGTATTTACGGATGTTTTATTGTCGGAATCGATTTTTATTTCGAAACGAGCATTTTTTCGTTTTGGATTTACTTCACGAATAACACGCACAGGCTGCGGCGCGCGTTTTACCGAGTCGGGCAATAAAACACCAGGAGGGTGGGGTAGTGTTCTGAAAGAGATGTTTGACCTATTGGTGCTGCTCCAGTGAATCGAATCGGCAAAAGCCATCCGGTTTACTACATTAAAATTATGCAGATCTTCCAGTTTGGCTACCGTACTGTTTAATGCATCGTTTACACTTCTGCTGAACAATTCATTTTTAACACGTATTGCATTGTTCATCCAAACCAACTGCACGGTGATAATTCCGAGAATTGAAATTCCCATTAATACGATTAAACCTGTAATAATCTTTTTATTCATTCTGAATTTTCTGTTTGAATTCTCTGGACTGAACTAAAAACAGTTCAAATATAGATATTTAAGTGGGTGTAAATCTGATTTTAACTTTTCCTTAACAGATTTTAACCGGGCTTTAACTGATTGATAGTTTGGTTGTAAGTTATATTTGTGTCGAAATAGAATTGAATTAAAATTGAAAAATATGAAACGAATTTTTGGGATTACAACGGTACTTGTATGTGCAGCATTTTTACTTTCTTCATTTTCATTACGCGAAAATCCACAGGATCCTCCGCGTGGAAAAAAGAAGGAACGGCACATTAAATTGGTAAAGGTTGATGAAGATGGAAATAAAACAGAACTGGATACCATTTTAAGCAACGACGATTTTTTTGTGTGGAATGGCGATACGATAGGAGGAGGTATGAAATGGTTTTCGAAAAGAGAATTTGTTCCTGATTCCCTGTTGGGAGACATGGATTTTGATTTCGATTTTGATGTTGACAGCCATGGCAAAGGAAATGTATTTGTGTTGAAATCGGATGGAGATTCAACTTTGGAATATCGCTTTGATATGAGAAAGGACGATTTGCACGGCGATCACGATGTTATGGTTTGGCACGGCGACAAAGGGGAAAACCGCATTTTTGTTGCGCCAAAAGTTCCGGGAGTTCCTCCTGTACCACCTGTGCCACGGCTCCATTTTTTGGAAAATGCAAACACTGAAAATATTATCGATTTGAGCGATCCTGGCATTATTTCCTATAAAAAGAAAAAAATGAAAGATGGGAAGGAAAAGATTACCATTGTCAGAACTGAACCCGGTAAAGTTAAAACTCGGAAAGTGGAAGAAATTATAATCAACGAAAAAGGAGGTCATGCCACTTCCTGGAGTACACCCAAAGTTCATAAAGTGGTTGTTGCAAAAACGAAGGACGGGAAAACCCGGATTTCAGATGATGAAAATGTATTTCATTTAGACGGAGAAGAAGAGACCGTTAAAGTCATTCAGGAAGAGGGGAAAGTAATTCGTATAAAAGAAGTAAAAAGAGGCGACAAAAAAGATGTTGAAGTGGAAGTAGAAGTTGAAGAAAGCGAGGAAAATAATTAAACAGCAAATTCGTTCTTGAAAAACAGACTTTTTACCTTATTTCGATTTCATGTATTCGTTAAGGTCTGTAAGCCGATTCTGTAAAGAGTCGGCTTTTTGTTTGTTAAACATGATTAAAATTTTGTATATTAAGAAAAAAATAGAATGAAAACTGCAGTTTGGCTCCCGGCATTTCTCCTTTTGTATTTATTCACTTTTTGTAATCAGATGAAGCCTCCGGATAATAAAGGTCTGAGAATCCGGGAAGTTATTGATACCATTGGTTTTGCTCATCTCGACTGGCAGATGGATTCTGTTGTATCGCGTATCAATTCTCAATTTAAAAATGAGTTGGAAGAAGTAAATCAGGACAGCAGTTTATTTTGGAAAGCTGCGATTTGTCCTCATGATGATTATACCTATGCGAGTTGGTTGTATCCTGCAGTTTTAAAAAATGTAAAATCGAAAACACTTATCATTTTTGGAGTTGCGCATAAAGCTGCTTTGTTTCATCTGAACAACAGAATTGTTTTCGACAGTTTTGACGCATGGAAAGGACCTTACGGAGATGTTCGCGTTTCTCCGTTGCGCGATCAAATTATTGAAAAGTTACCCAAGGATCTTTTTGTTGTTCATGATAGTATGCAAATGGTGGAACACTCCGTTGAGTCGATGATTCCATTTTTGCAGGAGCAAAATCCGAATGTAGAAGTCATCAGTATTCTTGTTCCCTTTATGTCACTTTCAAAAATGGATACTATTTCTTTGCAACTGGCAAATGCAATCCACTCACTTGCAAAAGCACAAAGCCTGAACTGGGGGCGGGATTTTTCAATCCTTATTACTACCGACGCCGTTCATTACGGTGATGAGGATTGGAGCGGATTGGATTTAGCCCCGTTTGGAACCGATAGCCCGGGGACACAAAAAGCGCTTGAAAAAGAAAAGAGGATTATTGAAAGTTGTTTTACCGGGGAGTTAACCAGCGAAAAGGCAAACCTGTTTTTTAAAACTACCGTTAACGAGGATAATTTTAAAGAATATAAAAGGACATGGTGCGGAAGATATTCCGTTCCGTTGGGGTTAAAAGTTGCCGGCAACCTGCAAAAATTACAAAAAACAAAATCCTTAAACGGGGTCCCTTTGGGCTATCAAACTACGATTGATCACCCTGAACTTCCGGTTAAGGATTTAGGCATGGGTAAAACCGCAATCGCAACAAATCGTCACTGGGTCGGTTTTACAGCTGTTGGTTTTAATTAGCCGGGATTATTTCAGAACTGTTTTATCAACTTCGTTGGAAATAAATTTAAATTCTTCTTCTGTTAATGAGATCAAAGCAGCCTTTGCATTCTGAACCGACTGCTCAGCATTTCTTGCTCCGGCCAAAGCAATTGTAATTCCGGCCCGTTCTATGGTCCATTTTAAAACCAATTGTGCCAGAGTCGCTCCTTTTTCTTCTGCTATTGGTTTTATTTTATTCAAAAGTTCGTTTGTAATTATAATATTTTCGTCGGTGAAGGCACCATGTCCTGCGCGGTGGTCTCCTTCCTGGAATTCATATCCGGGTGTAATTTTTCCGGTCAATAAACCTCTTTCCATCGGACTGTAAGCCAGCACCGATTTTCCCTTTTCGATACAATAAGGAACGGTTTTATCTTCCACGCCGCGGTTGACCATGCTAAAAGGAATTTGGTTGGAAACCAGTTTTACTGCCTTTTCTGCTTCAGCCATTTGTTCCGCACTGTAGTTGCAAACGCCGGCGTAGCGAACTTTTCCCTGCTCTATTAATTTTGCAACGGCCTCAAATGTCTCTGTAATAGGGGTGGTTGTGTCGGGCCAGTGAATTTGGTATAAATCAATATAATCTGTTCCCAGTCTTCGAAGGCTGTCCTCGCATTCTTTAATTACCCGTTCCTTTCCGGCATATTTATATATGTCGATGTCTTTTCCTGTGTTGTTTTTACTTTTAAAATAAAATTCGCCTTCTGTTCCATCCCAACTCATCCCGAATTTGGTAAGGATTTGCAGTTTATCGCGGGGAATTCCTTTTATCGCTTCTCCTACTATTTCCTCACTTTCACCTTGTCCGTATATGGGAGCCGTGTCGATGGAGGTTGCACCTAAATCGTACGATGCCCGAATGGCTTCAATTGCATCGTTACGTTCTGTTTTTCCCCACATCCAGCCACCGGCTGCCCAGGCTCCAAACGTAATAACGGATACCTGTAAATCTGAATCTGCTAATTTTCTATATTCCATAAAATAAATATTTTGAAGAATGAATGAATTATTCGTCGGTCAATTGTAAAACTGACGAAAAGATATAATGTTCAAATCAAAAATGCAAAACCAATTTCGGTACAGGCATTGGTTTTGCCATCCGATTTTTATTTGCTTGAATTGCTTACAAATGCAATGTGTTTGCTGTCGGGAGACCACGAGGGAACATTAATTGTGCCCTGACCGCCATACATATAGGCAATAACTTTTGGTACCCCCCCGTTAACAGGCATTAAACGAAGCATTACCCGTTTGTATGAAGGGTGTGCATTTACATCGATTGTCGGGGGGAATGAAATCATAACCATCCATTTTCCATCGGGCGAAATATGTGGAAACCAGTCGTTGTACTCATCAAAAGTAATTTGTTCTTTTTCCGAACCATCAGGTTTCATGCGCCAAATCTGCATGGTGCCCGATTGGCTGCCGTTGTAATAGATGTATTTTCCGTCGGGCGAATATTCACATCCGTCAACATGCTCACCGGGTTTATTATCGGTTAATGCGACTTCTTTTCCTCCCTTTATTGAATTTTTGTAAATATTGTACACCGGGACTCCATTTCGCCGGGCAACATAAACTACATCTTTGTTATTTGGCGCCCATCCGTGCCAGTAAGAAGGAACTGCATTTGTTATTTCCTGCGGGGTACCACCTTCCAGTGGCAAAACATAAACTGACGAACCCCGACCTCCTTCACCGTCGCGGCTGTGGCTGATCGCGAGCAATTTTCCGTCAAACGAAATTCCGTGGTCATTGTTAATCTGATCGGCAAAATCGGTATTGAGTTTTTCCAAATCGCCGCCTTCAACCGGAATTTTATACAAAGAGCCATCCATATTAAAGAGCAATTTATCTCCGTCGGGCATCCAGTTGGGTGCTTCAAAACGACTTGGTTTTTCAAAAATTACTTTTCTTTTTCCATCAAAAACATTCATCATTTCCAGCCGGCATCCAATCCATCCTTCGCGTCCTGCATTGTAATCTTTGGCCACAGGCTGATCGATTCGTACATTCCATATTTTTGCCGTTTCGACAACATCAGGGTTGTGAGAGCAGATAAACAATCCGGCTAAAACTTCATCTTGGAATTCCATTTCTGTACTTCCAATTTCCTGTAAGGGTTCCCAGGGGTGCGCCGCCCTGAAAATGATTCGTTTGCCAACCCGTTCCAATTGGAGTATTTCATAATTGGGTTTTGTTGCAAAAATTTCATCCTGCGGGTCGCGCATCAGAGCTCCCTGCAGAACGCGCCACTGCAAAACGGTTAATCCATCGCCATGCAGAACCGCAGAATAATGCGCTGCATTATCCTCTTCTGATTCACGCACCATCCAACCCATTTTTCGGTGGGGATCTACTCCTTCACCTTCAAAAGAAAAATTCGCAGTTAAAATAAAATCACCCTTTATTTTATTAAACAAATAGCGGAATTCATCTTTTCCAAACCAAATATTATAGCCGGCACCCTTTAAAGTATACTCCTGCGTATTTTTATCGTAGGCTGCGAAACCTTCTTCTTTGGGTTCGCCAATATCTTTATTGAAATGAAAAATTCCCACATTCTGCTGGGCAAAAACAGTGGAAGAAGCTAACATGATAAAAAGTATTAATAGATTTTGTTTCATAGCAGGTTTATTTCGTTTGTTAGTGAAACCCTAAATTACGAAAAAAACCAAAAAGCAGTTGGCTTTAAAAATTTATTTGTGATTGTAACAATAAGGGCGGTTTAGTTTTTTGTGTTTTTTGCCAGACTTTTTTGGAGTTCCAGTATTTTTTCAAGATCAACAGAATCGAAAGCGTGGGCAATGTATCTTTCACTCTCCCGTTTGCCAACTTCGTATATTTCCCGGGCCTTGTTGAAATTGAAGGTAGTGAAATCGCGGGCTTCGGGAGGTTCAATAAGAAAATCGCAGAGTTTTTTACTTTCCTCAACATTTTGTGCAATCCCTAACCTGAAACACCTTTCAGCAACCGTCATTAACCCTTTTACTTCATCTTCAGGACCGTTGTGGTTGACATGAACACCAATAAGTACTTCGCACTTATCGCGGATGGAAGCTGCGGGAAGGTTATTTAAAAGTCCGCCGTCAACATAGGTTTGCCCGTCAATAATCTGAGGTTCAAAAACTACGGGTATCGATGCTGAGGCAAGTACCCATTGAAAAAGTTTTCCTTTAGATTTTATCTCAAAAAGCCCGCTGTTCAGATTTGTGACTGCACAGTAAAAAGGAATCTTTAAAGCCGAAAAATCATCCTTTTCGATTTTTTCCACCATCACCTCCTGGACTTTATCCATATCAATCAGGCCGCTAAACGGAAGGTGCCAGTTAATCAGTTTATGAAACTTACGCGACGATACGATTTCAAGAATTTCTTTGGGAGGGTACCCGGCAGCATAAAAAGCCCCTACAATTGCTCCCATGCTGGTTCCTGAAATTATTTTAGGTTTTATACCGTATTTCTCAAGCGTTTCCAAAACACCAATATGGGCAATTCCTCTTGCTCCGCCGCCACTTAATGCTATACCAAACCTGACTTTTTTACCTGGCATTTGTTGAAAGATTTATGGTTTCTGATAAAATTAAAACAATCCGGTCAGTAGCAGAAATTTTGCAACCTGATATTTTTAAATCTGTTCCCAACCTTGTCGGTAGGTATGCCTTATCCATTCTTCGGTGGTTTCAATTGCCGGCAAAGTTGTATAATCTTTCTGGAATCTGGGATCCCCGTTTACGATTTTAAAATTATCTTTTGTAAGTACCCGAATCTGGTCGCTCGGACTGATGTTGGTAAAACGCATATTTGGTCCGTCCCAAAGTAGTTTTTTTTGCAGACTTTGCAAACGAACCGCCAAAACTCCCATAACCACCATTTCATTCAGTGGGCCGGAATAATTAAAATTGGAAGAGGCTTCAAGTCTTGCATTTTTATCTTCTTTGCAGGCTCTTATCCAATCCTGTTCATGTCCTCCTTCAAGTGCGTTTGAAATTCGGCGGATTGATTTTTCAGGTTGTTCAAAATGAGTCATTTCTTTGGTAGGCAGCAGTGTTGGATTTTTGCCATAAGTTCCGCACATTATTTTGCCGCGGGTTCCGTAAAAAACACATCCACCGTCATTGTCACCCATTTGTTCTCCTCCCTCCAGTTCATCGGGGCGGGGAGGCATCAAACCTCCATCATACCAGTGAACCGTAACTTCGGGCATACCAACTTTAGGCAAATTGTCACGCCTTGGAAATTCATATTTTACAAATTCAGCATTGGGCGCCGATTCGGTATTTACCGGTGTTGACGAACCCTGCACTGAAGAAGGATATTCAAGTTTTAATGCTTTAAACACGGGATCGAGGATATGACAAGCCATGTCGCCCAAAGCGCCCGTTCCAAAATCCCACCATCCGCGCCAGTTCCAGGGATGATAGATTTCATTGTAGGGCCTCCATTTTGCCGGGCCGATAAAAAGATCCCAGTCCAGCGTTTTGGGCACACGTTGATCTTTTTCAGGACGTTCCAACCCCTGGGGCCAGATCGGACGGTTTGTCCAGGCATCAACACGGGTTATTTCTCCAATGGTTCCGGACCAGATCCATTCGCAGATTTGTCGAATACCTTCTCCTGAGTTTCCCTGATTTCCCATCTGGGTTGCCACTCCGTAACGGTTGGCTGTTTCGCGCAGAATTCTGGATTCATATACTGAATGTGTAAGTGGCTTCTGCACATATACATGTTTCCCCTCGCGCATAGCCATTACTGCCGGAAGTGCGTGTGAATGATCCGGAGTTGCTATCATTACCGCGTCAATATCTTTTTGTTGCTCAAACATTACGCGGTAATCTTTGTACTTTCTGGCCTGTGTCCAGCGGATAAAAGAGTTTCTTTCCGCATATTTCCAGTCAACATCGCAAAGCGCAACAATATTTTCTGTTTCCATGTTTCGCAGGTTGTTGTGTCCCATTCCGCCAACTCCAATTCCTGCAATATTTAATTTATCACTCGGAGCCTTATATCCAAAACCGGATATTACTTTTGAAGGTAAAATGGTCATCCCTGCTACTGCTGATGCCGATGTTCCAATAAAGTTTCTGCGAGAAATACTTTTCTTTTTTTCCATATAACCAATCCTGTTTTACCGGAGAATTTATGTGTGCAAAATAAAAAAAATATCAGGTATTACCTACTGATTAATCTTTCTGCAACCTGCTAATTCCAATATTTAGGCTCATTTTAATTTTTTTTAGCAATGAATTAATTAATTTTTACAATTAAGTTTTGTTGCCGGTAGTTACCTGGATTAACAGATTATTAACAAACTACAGTTGTGAATCTGATGTTTTGCTTGCAGTGGCAGTTGTCTTTTTTCGTCAGTAAACAATCTGCCAGTTGAAACCTAATAATTAATACTTTATGAAACGACTCGTTATTTCATGTTTAATTGTACTTTTTGCAATAACATCCTGGCCAAAGGAGAGTAAACTTCCGTTAATTGGAGACAAAGCACCTTCGTTTAAAGAGAATACGACCAATGGAATGTTAAACTTCCCCGAAGATTTTGGCAAAAATTGGAAGATACTGTTTAGCCATCCGCTTGATTTTACTCCTGTTTGTACCTCTGAATTGTGTGCCCTTGCATACGAACAGGAGAAGTTGGATTCATTGGGAATAAAAATCGCCGTGGTATCTATTGATGAAGTTGAAAGACATTTGTTATGGAAGGAGTTTATGGAAAGGATATTGAAGGATAATACAGGAAGTGTTAAAATCAACTTTCCAATTGTTGCTGACTTATCCGGTAAAATTTCAATGAAGTATGGAATGTTACATTCTTCCGTAAGCGATTCAAGGGATGTCAGGGGAGTTTTTATTATCGACCCTGATAACATTGTTCAGGCTATAAATTTTTACCCGATGAATGTAGGCAGAAGTATTGACGAGATAATAAGGACAGTTACCGCCTTGCAGCTAACCCGGAAGGAAAATGTACTTACTCCGGCGAACTGGAATCCCGGTGACGATGTACTCGTCCCGCACAGACCTTACTCAATTGATGAATTAAAAGAAAATCCTGAACTCAAAAATCAATTTTATAATGTTGGCGAATTTATGTGGTATAAGAAAATGAATAAATAGTACCGCCGCAAAATTGAGATGGAAGGTTTAGGATAGATAATTTCACAACAACTACAAATAAAAAGAGCGTTTGTAAAAAAACAAACGCCCTTTGAACTATTTATTAGTGGTAGATTAAGCCGGCATATCAGGCAAACTCCATGGTTTGCGGTAAGTGTGCTTAATTAATTCAGCAGCAAATTCTTTTGCAGGAACCGGGTCGGTCCATGTTTTCTTGAATGTTGGGTGACCGTCGTGAATTTCAAAACCGTCTTTGATAACTGTTTTAATGGTTTCATCGTCAGTTAAGTTGGTGAATTGCATATTGTCGCCATCCCAATCCAGTTCTTTGTACAATGATTGTAAACGAACTGCAAGAACACCCATTACCACCATTTCGTTAAATGGTCCTGCTTCACTGAAATCAGATGCAGTAGGAACGCGGTTTTCGGCGCTTTCTTTACAAGCACGAACCCAATCCATTTCGTGGCTGGTTTCAACCCTGCGTCGGAATTTCGGAGCCTCCGGCACGCGACCTGAAAGCAACCATGGGTCTCTTCCGTAACAACCGCAAATTAATTTGTCTTTTGTTCCGTGGAAGCAAACATAACCACCTGCATTATTTGGATCTTTTCCATCTGGCCAACCTTCCGGAAGCATAGGTTTGATTCCGCCATCCGACCAGTAAACATCAACTTCAGGTAAGTCAGCATTTCTTTTCATTCCTTTCCAGGCGCGTTTTGGTTTTCTTGCCGGATAAGTAAGTTTTACTGATTGAGCTGTTGGTGCACAATCCTGTAGCAATAAAGTAGAACTACCCTGTGCATGTATCGGGTAACCTAACTCAAGGCCAACAAATACCGGGTGTAGAATATGACAAGCCATATCTCCCAAAGCACCTGTTCCATAGTCCCACCAGCCACGCCAATTCCATGGATGATAAATTTCATTAAAAGGTTTCATTTTTGCCGGGCCTGTGAATAAGTCCCAGTCTAAAGTATCAGGAACCCATTGTCCTTGTTCCGGAGTATTTAAACCCTGTGGCCAAATTGGGCGATCAGTGAAAGCTTCCACTTTTGTTACTTCACCAATTTCACCGTTTGCCAACCATTCAGTGGTAAGGTTTACGCCTTCACCCGATGAACCCTGATTTCCCATCTGAGTGGCAACTTTGTATTTATCAGCCAGTTTGGTTAGTAATCTTGATTCGTAAACAGTATGCGTCAATGGTTTTTGAACATAAACATGTTTTCCCATTGTAATGGCATGGGCTGCAATAATAGCGTGAGTATGGTCGGCTGTAGCAACAACAACACCATCAATATTTTTACCCATTTCATCGTACATTTTCCGCCAGTCTTTGTATTTTTTTGCACCAGAGTAGTGTTCAAAAACCGGAGCGGCATATTTCCAGTCAACATCACAAAGAGCAACGATGTTTTCTTCCTGGAGGTTTCTCAGGTTAGAATTACCCATTCCTCCGATACCAACAGCTGCGATGTTCAGCTTGTCACTCGGAGCTTTATGTCCCAACCCTGCAACAGCATGTCTTGGCACAATTGTAATACCTGCAGCAGCGGCCGCAGTTGTTCCAAGAAAAGCCCTTCTTGAAACTGCTTTTTTATCAGAATTTTCCATAATAATTTGATGTTTTTAATTGGATAGGCATTTACCTGTATCAATGTTATTTTTCAAAAATCAGCTAAATATAATGATATTAAAGGTTAGTTCAAAGATCCGCTTCTTGTTATTTATACAACAGGAAAAGCATTTTTTTAAATTTAATGCGGGGATTAACATTAATCTGTTTTGAAATTTGTTCAAATTCAATGTTTTACTTTTCTGAAAATAGCTTTTTTCTATTCAGCTTAAAAAAAATCAATTTGATCGGGGATTGAGCATAATTTATATTTGCCACCTCAATTTTTAGTAAGTCTTAATAGTAATAACCTAAAAAATTTTGAATATGCTAACAGTTGGTGACAAATTCCCCGAATTTGAAAAACAAGCAGTAGTTTCCTTGGAGCCGGGAAAAGAGTTTAAACAAATAAGTTCAGAAAACATCAGCAACGGAAAATGGACCGTATTTTTCTGGTGGCCGCTTGATTTTACTTTTGTTTGCCCCACCGAGATTTCAGCTTTTAACGAGCAGTTTGATGAGTTTGAAAAGCGAAATATAAATTTGATCGGGGCGTCAATCGACTCGGAATTTGTCCATCTTGCTTGGAGAAATAACCATCCCGGTTTGAAAAACCTGAGATTTCCGATGCTCGCCGATACTTCAAAATCGCTTTCCGAAGAATTGGGGATTTTAGAAAAAGAAAACAAAATTGCTTATCGTGCCACCTATATTATCGATCCGGAAGGAACCATACAACATGTTTCGGTGAATGGTTTGAATGTAGGCAGAAATGTTAAAGAGACACTTCGTTTACTCGATGCATTCCAGTTGGGTGAACTTACGCCGTGCGACTGGGTGCCGGGTGAAGCAACACTGAACTAAAAGAGAACTAAATCGGAACTTCTGCAAGCAGAAGATCCTGTTGTGGTAAGTGGGAATAAAAAAAGGGGCTGGTTAAAAAGCCCCTTTTTAAATTTTTAAGTTTATTGTAGCATGAATCTCACTGTGATACGTAATGTTTTTCCTTCAAATTCAGGAATGTCAATTAAAGGATTTAATTGGATAACGCGCTGAACTTCTTCAACAAACGAAGCAGGATATTCAAATCCTTTTGCTGGTTTGACCTGTTTTTCAGGTGCATAACCAATAACGACAATTTCATCTAAATCGACTCTTTGTTTTGATGATTTAGTCGTTTGGACCTCTTTCCATGTTTTATTCTTTATTTTTACATTAACAACAACAGTTCCGTATTGTCCTTTTTCATGTGCCTCTATTGGATATTTTATCTGCTCGGCAATAAATTTTCGTAGCTGCAAAGGAGTTATAATTACTTCATTTTTTTTTGTTGTAATCGAAATCGCTCCATTTTGGGCTTTTTCACCGTATAAGTCTGTCGCCGCTTCACCTTTCAAAACATTTATAGCTTTGATGCTTTCAGGAGCAATGTCTGACATTGGCTCACTGTATTCTTCTCCGTCAACAACTATATATGGTTTGTTGTCATTATTTAAATCGGAATTGAATTTTGTTTTAGTGTTTACAATTACAACTCCGTTTTTTGCATTTTCAGCATAAATTTCTTGTGATGCTGTTTCTCCTTTTAAAATAGATATATTCGCAATATCGTCAACAGGAATATCATTGATATCTCCATCAAATTTTTTCCCGTCAACAACAATTGTTTTGTCGGTTGAATCAAAGGGCTTGTTTGATTTGGTTTCAATTAAAATTACCCCGTTTTTGACGTTGTTTGGATCTCCGTATAATGCCGCGGCTGTTTTACCTTTTAAAACGGATATACTTTTTATATCCTCCGGGTTTAAATAATCGATATTGTCCTTTTTCTCTCCGTCAACAAGATAGGCTGGTTCACCGTCAAATCCTTCGCCTTTGATTTTTATTCCGGCACTATTTTTCCTGTAACCGGTAACTTTTATTTCATCTTTTTTAGCTTTTTGCTCTGAAAGTAATTGTACTTCCATATCTGTATTTCCTTCAAAAGATACTTCTTTTGTCTGGTAGCCGACCATGGAAAAAATCAGCGTTTCGTTTTTGCTGTTTGTTTTCAGTTGGTAATTTCCATCCGTATCAGAAAGCGTTCCAACGGTTTTGCCCTTTAAAAGAACGGCCGCACCTCTTATTGCGTTTCCCTTTTCATCAGTCACTCTTCCACTCATGGTAAAATCATAATTATTAAGAGGTTTTCCGTCCCATCCTACTTTACTGTATTTTCGAATTTGTTCGAGTGTTGGTTTAAATTCAACAGGGACAGTGTAATATGAATCTACATTTTTACCATCCTTTTTGCCGGGTTTCCATTCCGGGAGATTATTTACAACCCGCAGGGCTTCGTTGTTTAAGGTCGGGGCGATACCTTTTGTAACTTTCGGATCCGTAACTTTTCCGTCTTTTGTAACGATAAACGTTATATAAACATTACCTTCAATTCCTTTCTGTAAGGCAGTCTCAGGATATTTGATGCTGTGAGAAATATATTTTTTTAAAGCGTCTTCGCCGCCGGGAAATTGAGGTGTCTCGTCTATATTGTAAAAAACTTCTTCAGATCCTGCTTTTCCCCCCTTTTGTTGTGATTTATATTCCGGAATCAGGATATTCTGTAATTTTATATCTTCATCGTGGACCAGTTCTACATTTATTTCCGATTTGTCTGAAACCTGAATCTCTTTTTTTTGATAGTCTATCATCCAAAAAACAAGGGTGGCATTCTTTTCCTCGAGTTCCAGTTTATAAATTCCCTCCGGATTGGTAATTGTTCCTACCGCCGCGCCTTTTACAAGAACAGAAGCACCGGGAATCGGATTGCCGTTTTTATCGCTTACTTTGCCGGAGACGGAATATTTGGATTTCACGTAAGAATTTGCATCAGCTTCCGAAACACTAAAATCAATAACTGTAGCATTTTGAGCTACATTGCCAAACCTTTCAATCGCTTCCTCCCCCGAGAAAACAGTTAATGAATTAAAATTTTCCGGCTTATTAGATTTACTTATTAATTTTCCATTTACCGCATACAAGCTTTTTTCAGTTGTCAAATTTGCTTTTTCTTCTTGTGTAGTTTCCGTCATTTTGTCAAATTCGGGACTAGAGCCCGGAGTATAATCGGAGGTGCGGATTACAAATTTAACATCGTCGGTATTTTCATCAATATAAAATAAAGATAATTGTACTTTGTTTTCATCCAGCTTTAATGCTTCGATAACCTCTTGTCCGGAAAATCCTTTTGAAAAATCCAAAAGACTCAGTGGCTCAGAATCAGTTTGAATTTCTTCTCCGTCTACAATAACGGCAAGATTTTTAAGCGAGGTATTTTCTGCCGCAGGAGTATTCAGTATTTCTGTTTTTACTTCGCGGGAAGAAAGACCCATAACCAAAACAGCCAGAAGAGGGAGTACAATCAATTGTTTTGCAAGGCCAAATTTATTTTTGGTTTTCTTTTTCATCATAATGATTCTGTTTTTTAGTTGGGAGCCATTTAAGGCGGTGAGAAAAGGTGCAACACCTTTTTTGTCGGCGAGAGCAACCATGGCCATTTGATAATTTTGCGGATTAAAATGCTGCGTGACCTGATCGTCTGTTTTGTACTCAAGGTTGTTTTTTACGGCATCTTTTATTAACCAGGCAAAAGGATTAAACCACTGCAACATAAAAAGTATCTCGGTGAAAAGGATATCAAGGGTATGTTTTTCTTTTACATGGATATTTTCGTGGCAAACAATCATCTCGAGGTTTTTGCTGCTGAGTGTTTTTTCAGAGAGTACAATTTTGCTAAAAAACGAAAAAGGATGAACATCTTTTTGGGTGATGTTTACAGGCGTTTCAAAAAGTTCTTTTTTTCGGCTTTTTTGAATAATCTGAATGGCTTTGAGGTGCCCCAGTAAAAGGTGAACTAAAAAGCCCGAAATTCCCAAAAAATAGATTCCCCAAAGATAGTGGTACCACTCCAGAACAAAAGCGGGTTCTGTAGCTGTTTCAGCATTTGTATTAGCCAGATAAGCGATGCTGGCAGTGTTGAAGTTTGCAGGTTCAATGTATTTTACCGTTGTAAAAGTAACAAGTGGGATGATAAAACTCAACACCATTGTAACCGGCAAATAGATGCGGTTAAAAACAAAATGTTTCTGATTTTGAAACAACATCAGAAATGCCAGGTAAAATGCACCCGCTCCGATCGCTGCTTTTCCAATGTAGATGAGAAAATGCTCCATCAATTTTTGTCTTTTATCATTTTTATCAGTTCCTCCAGCTCCTCAGCCGACAAACCTTTTTCTTTTACAAAAAATGCTACAGCATTTTGGTACGAATTGTCAAAATAGTCGCTAACCACCTGTTTCATAAACGGGCGACGGTATTCTTCTTTTGAAATAAGAGGAAAATACTGGTAGGTGTTTCCGTATTGTTTGTAACCAACAATTCCTTTCTCCTGTAGTAAACGCACAAGTGACGAAATTGTATTGTAATGTGGTTTTGGATCTTTGTACTGCTCAATAATGTCTTTTACAAATGCTTTTTCCAGTTTCCAGAGGATTTTCATTACTTCCTCTTCTTTTCGCGTAAGTTTTTTCATTTTTCAGACTTTTTAAAATGTCACCCTGAATTTGTTTCAGGATTTTTTATAAAATTCCAAAATAAGTTTGGAATGATTCAGAATAATATCACAAAAATAAAACTGATTTTTCAGTTTTGCAACTGATTTTTCAGTTTTATTTGTTTTAGAAGTAAAGATTTTTGACGAAACCGGCTTTGAGAGCATTGACTCCCGGGTAAAGAAAATTTGACTTGGTATTATTTGTTTGCTGATTTTTGTGCCCCGAATTGTTTTTTTACGATTATCATAGAAAATCAGGGCATAAAAAAAGCTACCCTAAACAGATAGCTTTTTATATAATTTGGCGGCAGCGATTTAATATTCTCCTTCCCCCGTGTCCATTCCTCCGTCTCCGCCGCCACCGTTTCGGCGTTCCTCTTTAAAATTGTTTATCTTGTAACTCATTGTGAGCATAACTACGCGCGGTTCTCTTTTCCATTCAAACCAGCTTTTAAAATTTTCTCCGTAAGATTCACGTTCAAATTTTGCTGTCCCCAGCGGATCACGAACACTAAGTGTTGCCGTGAGTTTGTTATCCCAGAATTCTTGTCGGTAAGAAACATTGGTAAAAATCATCGCTTTTGTTTCACCTTGCGCAGAAACTGAAGGACCACGGAAAAATCCCTGGAGTTGCATTCTTGAATTTTCGCTAAATTTTAAAGTCGTATTCATCCTACCGTCCCAGTTGGTACTTTCCCGGTCAATCGATTCTCCGTTTATATCACCGGTAATACGGTAATTAAACATGGAAACACTTGCATTAACCAGCAACCATTTTGTAAAGTTTACATTGCCTGTGAGTTCCAATCCGGTAGAATAATCTTTGTCAAAATTATCGGAGTAGAGGTAGTAAACTCCGTTCTCCTGCAATTCTTCAAAACGTTCTATTTTATTATTGGTTACCCTGTGAAATGCATCAAGTGAGATGTAGGAACGGCCAAATCTCTTCATGTAGCCTACTTCGTATGAATCGGTATATTCAGGGTTGAGTTGAGGATTACCAAATCGAATGGTATACCGGTTATAATAATTGGGTGCCGGATCCAAATCACGACCTCTCGGACGGTCTATTCTTCGGCTGTAACTTGCCATAAATTCATTGGTTTCCAACAGTTGATAGGAGAGGTGCAGTGTTGGGAAGAGGTCGAACCGGTTTAATGATGCCGATTCTGTTGCATTTGTATTTAAAATGTCTCTCTGAGTTAGTTCACCACGTAACCCAAGCATGTATTGAATTGCGCCTAATTTGTTGCTGAAAGTAGAATAAACAGCGTGAATTCCACGTTTGAAATCGGTTGTACTCGAATAAGTAGAATTTTCTGTCCATGTATCAGTAGCCTGACTATAATCTAAAAATTGGATTCCTTCAATTTCCTTGTCAATCCTGCTTTGCATCCCGGCTTCAAATCTGCCGTCTTCACTAAAAGGATAAGTGTAATCGAGTTTAAAACGAAACTCTTTTTCATCTTCCGTTTCCAGCGTTTTTACTCTGTCGAGATATTCGTCAGTTCTTACATAATTTTCGTCTGCCCGTATTTCACTTTCTTCTTCAGAATCCGTTCCCTCTTCATTGGAGTAATATGCCATCGCTTCAATCCGGTGCCCGTCGTTGTTAAATTTATGTTGGAAATTTAAACGTCCGCTGTAAAAGTCGTTTTCCCGGTCCGATATTTCTTCGGTAACCGCAAAATAATCGTCAACACCAGCAGGAATAGAGTAGAAGCGTGATTTTCCGCCTTCGTTTCGCGTGTTTCCTGATTTTCCTAATTCACCGGAAACTGAAAGGGTGGTCTGCTGTGAAAGAAAAAGTTCGATTCCTGATTTAAAATTATGTCCCTGCCTGACAAAGTTCCGATCACCGCCGATATCAATATAGGTAGTGGTATCGTTGGAATACGATTCGCGAAAAGAGTTCATTCCTCCGCCGTTGGTTTCGTCCCTCCAATCGGCGCCAACAAAGAAGTTAAAGTTGTTTGTACGATAATTTAAAGTAAAATCCCCACGATATTTATCTCCGCTTCCAATTGAAGCGTTTACAATTCCGTTAATACCATTCATTGAATTCTTTTTCATTACCAGGTTGATTATTCCCGCGGTTCCGTCAGGTTCATATTTTGCCGATGGATTGGTTATAATTTCAATATTCTCAATGGCGGATGAAGGAATTTGCCTCAATGCATCGCTACCGCTTAAAACGCTTGGACGACCGTCAATCAACACTGTAAAATTGGAAGAACCTCTTAATGATACGTTTCCTTCGATATCAACCTGTACCGACGGCGTGTTTTCCAAAACATCCACCGCTGTACCGCCTACAGCATTAATCATTTGGCTAACGTTAACAACTTTTTTGTCGAGTTTAAACTCAACCGGAGCTTTATCGGCTACGACTTCCACGCTGTTTAACTCCACTGCCGACGGGGCCAACTCAATATTCCCTGAATTAAAAAGCGGAGTGTTTTCGTTCAGAATTACTTCATCGATATTTGTTTTTTCAAAACCTATAAAATTGGCTTCAAGGTAGTACTCTCCATAGTTTATACCTTTGATTTCAAATTGTCCATTTTCATTTGTTATTCCACCGTTAACAAGTGTTGAATCCTTTGTATTATAGACAGCGACATTGGCGTATTCCATCGGCTGTCCTGTTGTTTCGTCGATGATTGCCCCTTTTATTACGCCAGGTTTATCATCATCGTCGTCTGTATTGTTGTTTCCCGTATTTCCCAGGGAATTTAAAGTGAAAAATATAAGTACTACTCCCAATAATTTCCTCATTTTTTAGTTTTTTGAATTTTTCTGTTTTTCTTATTGTTTGCTTACATATTAAGACAAAATACTCTTTTGTGAGTTTAATCGCAGAATTGTTAATAAAATGTTAAAGGAAGAGTTAACACTTAATTTGAGTCCAAAACAAAACGGAGTCGGTCGCGAATAATAAAAATTCTCAAATCAAAGGGAAGTAATAATTAATCAATTTTGAATAAGAATCTGGATGGTTTTGTGTTTGTATATTTTCTGATTTATAAATAGATAGTAAAAAACCACTCCTTACGAGTGGTTTAATAACAAAACTTAAAATCTATGGAAGAAAGAACCATCTGCCCTTTAATCCATATTTTACTGACTCCAATATACTGTAATGGTTTAACAATAAAATAAAAAGTTAACCAGAATAAAGATATTTTAACGATTTGATTTTATTTAAAGTTCCAAAGCTTAAATTTGTTACAGTCAAATAATAAAATAACCTAATTTGAAAATAAATTTTAACATGCTATAAAAATGAATAATCAACAGGAAGATTTACAGACACCTCCGGCCAACTATTTGGTTTGGGCTATTTTGACAACAATTTTATGTTGCCTGCCTTTGGGTATTGTATCTATAATTTATGCTGCCCAGGTTAATTCTAAGTGGATGGCAGGTGATTATGCAGGGGCTCAAAGTGCGAGCAGAAATGCGAAGATTTGGGCCTGGGTTTCCTTTGGTGCAGCAATTTTGGGAGCTGTTATCTGGTTTATATTAGCCGCACTTGGAGTTGTTGTTGGAGGGATTTTAGGACTTTTTGATTTTTAGGATGAGGATATTTTTACGAACAGGGCTGCTGATTTTGTTTTCAGGATTAGCAGTCCTTTTTTTTGTTTTGGATCCAATTGAGAATGCGCTTTTCCCCCGATGTGTTTTTCATTCGTTGACAGGATATTATTGTCCGGGCTGCGGGTCACAAAGAGCCATACACAGCTTGCTTCATCTGGATTTTGCCAGTGTTGTCCGAAATAATGTTCTTTTTTTACCGGCTGTTTTGCTGCTTATTTATCATTATTCCCATCCCATACTTAATAAAAGTTTGAATTGGAAATTACCCAACATTTTTTATCTCAAACAAACCCCTTGGATTATTTTGATTGTTATTGTGCTGTTCTGGGTTTTACGTAATATTCCCAACATTCCATTTTCAGTTTTAGCCCCTAATTGAAGTTAGGTTCTGATGCTAACTTTTTTCTTTTTCTTTTTCTTTCATTCCAAATTTTGGATCGTATTTCAAGTAATTAATAATGATAAACCCGGGAAGTGTGCATGCCATCACCCAAATAAAAAAGTACTTATAGCCGATCAATTCCTCAATCCAGCCACTAATCATTCCGGGAAGCATCATTCCCAAAGCCATAAAACCGGTACAAAGGGCGTAGTGTGCTGTTTTGTGCTGACCATCTGAAATGTATATCAGATATAACATAAAAGCAGTAAATCCAAAACCATAGCCAAATTGTTCAATAATAACAGAACCGGTTACTATCCATAAATTCTGAGGTTGAATAAAAGCCAGAAAAACATAAACAAGGTTGGGTAGGTTCATCGCAAAAACCATGGGCAGCATCCATTTTTTTAAACCTTGCCGGGAAACTACAATCCCGCCAAGAATTCCGCCAAGTGTTAATGCGATCATTCCTGCTGTTCCGTATATAAAACCAATGTTACTGGTGCTTAGACCAAGTCCGCCAACATCAGGACTATCAAGTAAAAAGGGAGATGCAAGCTTTACCAATTGTGCTTCCCCCAGGCGGAAGATTAAAATAAAAATAATGGATAATACAATTCCTTCTTTTTTAAAAAAGGAGATAAAAGTCTCGCCAAAACCGGCAAAAACTTGTTTTAGCGATTTTGCCTGACGTTTAGAATCGCTGGCAGGATAGGGAAGAATAAACAGGTGCCAAACAAAAAAGAGCGTAAACAAAGCTGCAATTATAAAAAATGTAAGGCTCCACGCCCATTGAATATCACTGGTGATTTTTTCCATTTGCCCGGCTAATATTACAAACAGTCCCTGACCTGCCAGCATTGCAATCCGGTAAAAAGTGTTTCTTATTCCGATAAAAAAAGCCTGGTCGTGTTTGGTAAGACCGAGCATATAAAAACCGTCGGCAGCAATATCGTGAGTGGCAGAACTAAACGCAAGTAACCAGAAAAAAGCAAGTGTATACTGAAAAAAGTTCCCGGCTGGAATTGTAAAAGCAACACCAGCCAGTGCACCGCCAATAATAAGCTGCATCGCCACAATCCAGTAGCGTTTGGTTTTCAAAATATCAACAATTGGGCTCCAAAGTGGTTTGATAACCCACGGTAAATACAGCCAGCTTGTATAAAGTGCAATATCGGTATTGGAAATTTCCAACCGTTTATACATTATTACCGATACTGTCATTACTAACACATAGGGCAAACCTTCTGCAAAATAAAGTGTTGGTATCCACGCCCATGGATTTCGAGTTGTTTGTTTAGCCATCCTGATATAGTTTTTTTATTTTGGCACTTCTAAAGTAATGATTTAATATTTTTTTGTACGAGTAGCCTTGTCCACCCATTACAGCAGCTCCAATCTGGCAAAGGCCAACTCCGTGTCCCCAACCTGCTCCGCTTAACACAATTTTCTGCGGAATTCCCTCTTCAACATCCAAATGATCTACTACAAATGCAGCGCTGTAAAGATGCGATTCCGATAACCATTTTCTGATTTCCAGTTCTTTGCCAACGGTGAGCGTCTTTTTTGTTCCGCGTATTTTTAGTTTGATTAATCTGCCTGAAACACCACGTTTAACGGGCTCCAGTTTTATTATTTTGCCAAAATCGATTCCCGAACGTTTTTTTATTAATTCTGAAATTTCTTTTTGAGTGTATCCCACTTTCCAACGGTAAAAATCGGTAGTGGTCTGGTCAAAATCGGGCAAAACCTGAGACAAGACTTTTTTATCGCTGGTGTTGCAGAATGCCGGCGGATTGTTGCGAATCCACTTTTCTGCATTGCTTTCATCTCCCAGATTAAGATTGAAATTCCGGGGACTTTTTTTGTTGTCAACCACTTTTGTTAAATACGGGTGGGTTACCGGTTCCCAAACATTTTCAAAACTTTCGGCTATGCCGCCGCAACATTTTGAAAAGCGCGCATCGCAAATTTTGTCGTCGTAAACGAGTACTTCTCCGCTGGTATCTTCCACTGCTTTTAACGCTTTTTCGGAGTGAATTTTGGTGATTCCCTGGTAACGCTGGCAGTGGTCGTCGGCACACACATCAAAATTGTGGTGATCTTCGCGATCATACCAACGAACGATTTCATCCTCTGTTTCATGCGATGTTTGATACAAGGCGCCGCCAGCCTGCAGCGACTTCGTTTTTTCAATTTGCGCCAGCAGCCAGCTTCGCGAAATTACAGCGTGCGCTTTTAACAAATCGGGTGAACTGGTGGCGCTCATTTCCGACGAAATCACACTTTTCAGGTACTCTTCCAAATCGATGATGTTTATCGCCCGCACTTTTTCGTGTTCCGGAATTAATTTTAAGCTTCCTTTAAATTGCTGGTTTTCTTTTTGTTCCCAGTGAAAATTTACGCCAATGATTACATTATTTAATTCAAAAAACGAATCGTTGTTTGTAGGCTGAAATATAAATTCGTTTGTTATTTCTGTTTCTTTTGAATTTTTGGAAAGTACAACTTGGCCGTTTTTTACAACAGCTTTAAATGTTCCGCTGAATTCAGAATTTTTGCTTGAGAATTGCCCTGAAAGTGCAAATTGTAGTTCTTCACAGGCAATTATTCCAACTTCAATTTTAGGTTGATTTTTCATCGTAAAGGATTTTTGCACGCTATTTCAGTCTGCTTATTTTTTTTAAGACCGGACTAAATTTTTCTTTCGAGATACTCACTTCCGAGTAGATTTCTTCTATTTCTTTTTTCGTAATTTTTTTAAAATCTTCCTCACGGGGTAAAACCAGAATTCCTCCCATCTCAACCGATGCCGGTCCTACAACAATCTTTTGCTCATCGTCTCTGAAAAAGTGGGATGGCCGTTGTTTTTCTCTCGGAAAAATAATAACTCTCCACTGATTTTTAGTATAATTACAAAGCACATTCAGCATTGGTTCTTCTCCGTTTTTTATGTCGAGTAAATCGAAAATCTGTTTAAATTTTTCTTCAAGCAACTCTTTTTTTGAGGCGACGATGGCGATAAACCGCCGAAGATAATTTTCGGTGGCAACTATTTTGATGTCGTTGGTTTGAAGGAGAATTTGCGAATGATTTTTTTCAAGTTCATCAAATTCTTTTTCCACGCGCATAATGTTTGTGCTTCCGGCCTGGAAATGAAAATGGTCGGGAGCAGAAGCTCCGCATTTCGGGCCGTTGTAAAAAACGGTGAAGTCGGGCAAATTTTTACTCAATTGCAGCATATCATGAAAATGAGACAAAATTTGTTGTGGAATATGTTCCCGGTTTGAAATTGTTAAATGTTTGGGGAAAATCGGATAGGGATTTGTTAAAATCAGGTATTTATTTTGGAAAAGAATTCCCTTTTGTTTTTGCTGCATATTTTTCAAACAAAGAAAACACGTGCGCCCGGCAAGACTTTTTGCATCGGTTTTTGCAGCCGAAGAGCGAATACGTTCGGCATTAAACTGAACCGTAATTTTAAAGTGTCCAAAATCAAAATTTTTGGTTTGAATAGTTGCCAAAGCACTAAAGTTTTTTGCAGCCACTTTCCAGGTTAATCTTTGCTGTTCTATAAGTGATTTTGCCTGTTCGTTAATACTTTGAACAGAGCCGAATTTCGAGAGTTCTTCTTGTGGGATAATTCTATTTTCCAACACAATTTTATTTTAGTGAATATATTTTTACTGCTTGCTATTACTGCGACTGACTAACTGCCTCAACCTCGCTTTCAATTCAATTGTTCGAATTCGGTCTTTGTATAAATTGTGCGCATTTAGTTTGTTGATATCCAGCGATGCATCAGTGTTATCTTCCCAGCGGCGGCATAAATACAATGGTTCATAAATCCGTCCGATTTTATATTCGCGTGAAATGGCCAGTCCAACCGCATAATCTTCACCATAACTAACATTGGGCATCTTTAATTCGCGCAAAACCGGAGTGTAAAATGCCCGTGGGGCGCCAAGTCCGTTAATGCGTAACGCGTTATTTGGCCCGTTATCCGGTGTCCATTCCTTGTGGTCAATGATTCCCGGTGGAATCTCCTCCAATGCAAAATTGGTCATTTGGTATGAGCCAATTACCATTGCGCACTTTTCTTCGTAAAATTGTTCAACGATTTTTTGCAGTGTATTTTCCGAAGAATACAAATCGTCACTGTCGAGCTGAACTGCAAATTTTCCGCAGTTTTTATCAAAAATGGCTTCATTCCAGCATCCACCAATCCCTAAATCTTTTCGTTTCGGAACAATATGAATGAGTTTTTTTTCTTTAGCATATTCGGCCAAAATTTCGGTGGTTCCATCGGAAGAATAATTATCAACTACAATTAAATTAAATTTAAAATTGGTTTTTTGATTCAGCGCTGAATTTACCGCATCTTTTATCGTTTTAATGCGGTTTCGCACAGGAATAACCACTGTTGCTTCTACCGGAAACTCTTCTTCTGAAAGATTGATTTCTTTATAGGGTGGATGCAAAAAAGCGCCAATTTTTTTCAAATGGCTGGTGCAGGCTTTTTCCATTTCAACTTGTTTTTCACGGGCAAGGTTGCTCACATAATCAAACTGTTTTTCGCCCGATTTACGGGTGTCGGTTTCAACCATGGTGAAAAGAAATTCCGGAATTCGAATCAATTCACCTAAACGCGATGCGTGCAACCGAAGTGCATAATATCCGGCCATGGAAAATTCGTCTTCCGCAAAACTTTTTAATACATCGGAACGATAAAACTGCACCGGGCCAAAGTTGAAATCGTCGCGCAAACTCCCTTCCTGGTAATCAATAACAGGGTGGTTTATCCGCTCACCATTTTTTATTTCCATGTAATCTGAATAGATCATTGCTGCCCCTGTATTTTTGGCAGCACCAGTCAAACGTTCCAGCGAAAATTGCCCGATTTCAAGCGGAGTGTTTTGCAAAGCAACAAAAGCAAATTCAGCTTTACTTTTTTGTGCCATTTGTTTTATAAACGAGGTTGACAAAGGCGTGCTGCTTACCAAAGTTTCAGCATCCTGAATCTGAACAGCCTCCGGCGCAACTATAAAAATTTGTTTCACTTCCTTAATTGCACGAAATTCTGAAACCAGTTTTTGCGTTTCTGCTGTTCCGCTAAATGCAAGAAATATGTCGGTTTTTTGATTCATTCGAAAGTTCAAATTTGAATTTTAACAAAGGTAGAAAATGGTAATTAAAACTACATTTTGTGTTTTCTTTGCAAGTGATGAGTTGTATTCAATTTAATTAACGCCTGGTTCTGCAAAAGATTTTTAGTAACAGTTTATTTCTTTAATTAACGGTGTTCCGAAGGCACGAGTAATTTCGATCTTAATCCCGGTTGTAATCAGGTTTGGTGTTTTTTCAATTCGTTTGTGTCCGATACAACTCCCCTCACTTATTTGTTTCCAATTCTCTTCTTGTTTCACAAAAAGTTTATAATCTCTGATTCGTTCTCCCTTCGATATGTCTTCTTCTATTACCACATAGTTTATTTTTTGTGGCGATGGAAAATTTACAGTAAAAATGTTTCCTTTTCCCCCGGTACGCCCCAGTGACTCCGCAAACTGGCTTTTTAATTCGTTTCCAAATTCAGCCAGCCTTGTAACGTCAGCATCCGGAACGAGCCCTCTGTCGTCGACTACTATACCAAGTAACATGTTGGTATTTCTTCCTACCGATTGAATATAGCGTTCCATTAAATCATTTACACTCCTTAAGGTAGAGTCCTCTCCTTCGTGCCAGAACCAGCCTCCCTGAAACGCATGTTCCCGCAACGGAAAATCTGCTTCTCCCGGACACCAGAACGCGCCATCGGGGTTGCCATTTAATCCTTTTATCTGAATCAATCCGGTAGCTGATGTGGTGGAATCGGCCCTTGCCCAGCAGGGATAGGGAGCCACACCATTTTCATTTCCAACCCAGCGTATATTGTTGGTAAAACCATAGGGCCCCTGAAAGGCGATGGCATTGGGCTGGTATTTTTCCAGCAATGAAAGCATCTCAATCCCTCCTTTGTCAGGAGGTAAAACACCGCCATCAAACCATATTTCAAATAAATCTCCGTATTGCGTCCAAAGTTCGGTGAGTTGTGTTTTTACAATTTCGTTATACTTTTTTTGCTCATCTGAATCGCCGGACAAAACCAGGCCCGGATTGTCGACATGACAATAAGCATTTGCAGAAGCGCTGGCGTAAATCCCCGGCTTCACTCCATATTTTTTGCAGGAGGCGATAAAATCTTTTACAACGTCGCCTTCTCCGTTCTTCCAGGGTGAACTTTTTACACTATATTCGTGAGCTTTTGTTGGCCAAAGACTAAAACCACTGCAATGTTTGGCCACCAGCACTGCGTAGGTTGCCCCTGCCGATTTAGCCGCTTTTATCCATTGATCCGTATCGAGTTGTTTTGGATTAAATACCGACGGATTGGGTTGATGGTCTCTGGTTTCACGCCATTTATATTCCGGCTCAAATACCTGGACGTCGAGGTGAAATAATGCACCTATTTCTGCATCTGACCATTCGAGGTGGGATTTTGCAGGAAGAATTTGTTTTTGAGAGCTGTTGCAGGAAATAAGAATTACTGCTACAGCTAAAAAAAATAATAGTTTTGAATACATAAAGCAAGCTTTCTTTTTTAGAATAAAACCGGATTTATTTTGTCAATTAATTCATGTCTGATTTTTTGGAAATTATCAATTTCAAATGGCTACAATTTAAATAAAATATTATATAGCTTTGACATTTTTATTTTAAAGAATGAGCTGCAAACCTAAAGATGAAGGATAAAACCGATGCGAAAATATTATCCGGAATCAGAAGAGGGGATTCAAAATCTTTTGATTTACTGTTTGATAATTACTATGACAGGCTCTGTAATTACGTAACTTCAATAATTCAAAACAATGAAGCAGCTGAAGATATTATACAGGATTTGTTTGCAAATATGTGGGTAAATCGCAAAAGATTGTCTGTCCAGGTGTCTTTAAAATCGTATCTGTTTCGTTCCTCTTATAATGCAAGTCTCGATTATTTAAAGCATTTAAAAGTTGAAAATCGATATCAAACCGGTATTTCAGAACAATTTCCTCCTTCATTTAACGACAGTTTAGAGTTTTTGGAATTACTTGAATCAATGGAAGAGAGTATTGAGCAGTTGCCGGAACAATGCAAAGTAATATTTAAGCTTAGTCGGTTTGAGCAGTTAAAATACCGCGAAATTGCCGAAAAACTTTCTGTTTCAGAAAATACTGTTGATACTCAAATTCGCCGGGCGTTAAAAAAATTACGGGAGGATTTTAAAGACTATCTGGCACTTCTTCTGATATTTCTGCGAATATTTTTTTAAAAAAAGGATCTTCCTTGTCACGGAAGAATTTTTTTCAGTCGTCATATAAATAGCTTAGAAAATTATGAACAAAAACGATTTCAATAATAAAGACTTTTTTGCTAAAGTTTTAAGCGGGAATGCTACGGAACAAGAGCAGAAAAAGTTTGAAAAATGGCTTTCGTTGTCGGAAGGTAACCGAAGCGAATTTGAGTTGTATCAAAAGTTATGGAAATCGTTACCCTTTTTTAAACGGAGAGACCTGAACTCAGCAAAGTTAAAAACACATCTTAAAATAATTGAGAAACAAAAACGCGAAAGGAGTTTCTTTTACTATTGGCAGAAAGCTGCGGCAGTGTTGCTGATTCCAGTATTGATTGCTGCCAGCTATTTTTATTTCGACAAAGATAAACCAACTAAATCTAATGTAGCCACATTAGAAACAATTCAAACGCCATACGGAGCAAGAACTTCTTTCGCGCTTCCTGATGGTTCCGTTGTTTGGTTAAATGCGGGGAGCAAGGTTGCTTATCCTCATGAATTTTCAGATACCCGGGAAGTGGAACTATCCGGAGAAATGTATCTGGAGGTTAAAAAAAGTAACGCTCCGTTTATTGTTAAAACAAAATATGGAAACGTAGAGGTTTTAGGTACAAAATTTAATGTTTGTGCATACAATGATGAACCTTTTCAAACGACACTTATCGAGGGTAACGTTGCTCTTAAATCAAAAGAATCAGGTAAACAGTTTGTTCTGTCTCCAGGTCTTCAGGCTGTATTGGAGAATGGGATTTTTAACGCCGACACTGTAGATGTTGCCTCTTATATTTCCTGGAAAGACGGGAAAATGGAATTCAGACGCGAACCATTTGAACTTGTTGCGAAAAGACTTGAAAGATGGTTTAATGTATCGATAGAACTAAAAGGAGAACAAATTAAAAACCTTTGGTATACCGGGACCATAGAAATGGAATCGTTTAGCGAGGTGCTGGAATTAATCAAAAATACTACACCTATCGAATATTCATTTAATTCGAAAACGCGAGTTTTAACTATTGAAAGTAAAATTTTAAAAGAAGAAATGCCTATGTAACAATGAATAAAAAAAAGAGATGGAAAGGGCAAGTTCCCATCTCTTAAAAATTATTTGATTTTAACCAATAGAAGTAAAAACCAAAACATTTAAAATTATGAAAAAAAATGAATGTAAGCATGGTTTCGAACCTTGTTTATATAGAATATTGTTAAAAATGAAACTAACAGTACTAACTATTCTGCTAACAGTATTAGGAACCTGGGCAAAAGATTCCTACTCTCAATCTGCCAGAATTTCCCTTGATCTTGAAAACACTTCGATAGAAGAGGTATTAAATAAAATAGAAGAGGAAAGTGAATTCAGGTTTTTTTACAACGCCACAATAAACGTAGACAAAAAGGTATCTGCAAAGTTTGAAAACAGATCAATTACAGTTATTCTGGATGAAATCTTGAACGAAGCCGGGATTGACTATAAAGTTATAGGCAGGCAGATTACTCTTTTTCCCAGCGAACCCAAAACGCAAACTACCTTTCAGCAAACGTCTTTGTCGGGAAAAGTCACTGATTCAGAAGGAGTCCCACTACCTGGTGTAACCGTTATTTTTAAGGGGACCACCAATGGAACTGTTACCAACCCCGACGGGCAATACACACTCAGCAGTATTCCGGAGAATGCCATTCTTCTGTTTTCTTTTGTTGGTATGAAAACACAGGAAATTCCTGTTGGGAATCAGACCAATATTAATGTTGTAATGCAGGAAGATGCTATCGGAATTGGCGAAGTTGTTGCCATTGGATACGGAACACAGAAAAAGGCCGATTTAACGGGGGCCGTTGCAAATATGAAAGCTGAAGATCTCAACATTGAAAGTAACACAAATATCGTTCGGGCTCTTCAAGGTAAAATTGCGGGGGTGGAAATTGTTTCTACAGGTGGCGACCCCGGGAATAGTTCAAGTGTTATGATTCGTGGTGTTGGTACCTTTAATAACAACACGCCTTTGTATATTGTCGATGGAATGTACATGGATAACATTAATTTTTTGAATCCTAACGACATCGAATCAATCGATGTGCTCAAAGATGCATCATCTGCAGCTATTTACGGTTCAAGAGCAGCCAACGGAGTTATTATTGTAACCACAAAAAGCGGTTCGGATACTTCCGGGACACCTACTTTTACAGCATCGGCAAATCTTGGATTTCAGGATGCAACAAAAAAAATAGATGTACTAAATGCTGATGAGTGGATTAATATTAGTACGATTTCAAGAGAGGCAGCTGGCTATTCTGCTCTTGATATGGCTCTAAATCCGCAGGCTGATGTCGATTGGCAGGACGAACTGATGAGAACCGGATTGATGCAGAATTATAATCTGTCGGCACAGGGAGGGAGTAAAAACTTTAAGTACTATGTTGGCGGAGGTTATACAAATCAGGACGGGATTATTATTAATACGGATTATGAACGTATGAATATCCAGGTTAAAACCGAGTTTAAAAAAGGGATTGTAACCATCGGTGAAAACCTTTTGGTATCGTACGAGCAAACAAGCCCCGTTACGCGTTCGGTAACCAGGGCAGGAGGTATTGTAGGAGCAATGTTAAACTCAATACCAACATACAGTATTTATAACGAAGATAATGACGGTGGGTATAACGGACCATGGGGGGATGCAATTACCTGGGCTAATCCTTTGGGAATTATAAATTTGCAAAGGGCTGAGAGGGAAAACACCAAGACATATGTAAATACGTATATGATGGTTGACCTCCCGTTTAATTTTCAATATAAATTAAATGTGAATGCCGATTTAAGGGGGAATTACAATTACAACTTCACCCCTCATTATGAAATGGGTTTAGTTTCAAGTGCTTATAATCAAATGACAGAAAGCCGCGGGCAAACTAAAAATACCCTGGTTGAAAATCTGTTGACTTTTGACAAAACGTTTGGAGACCATAAATTAACTGTTTTAGGCGGTTACACTTTTCAGCAAAGTAAATACCGGTTAGTAAGTGCGGGAGGTTCATACATGGCTGACGGAATTACCGTGGTTGATGCTGCCACTGAAACAAACGGGGGAAGCAATGAAACGGTTACAGCACTAACATCGATTTTGGGACGTGTTTTTTATTCTTATAAAAATAAATACTTGCTTAGTGCAACAATCCGCAGAGATGGTTCTTCAAAATTTTTGAAAAATAAACGATACGGGAATTTCCCTTCATTTTCTTTAGGATGGAATATTAGCGAAGAAAATTTCCTGAAAGATTTCAAGCCGTTATATCAGCTGAAATTGAGAGCTGGTTATGGGGTTCTTGGAAACCAGGAGGTTGGTAACTATTTGTATTCTTCCGATGTAACCTCCAATATTAATTACCTGATTGATGGAACAACCATGTGGAATGGATCTTTTCCAAAGATTTTTGCTTCACCGTCTATCAAATGGGAGAATACCGAAATGACAAATATTGGATTAGATGTGGCCTTTTTTAATAATCAATTAACAGGAACGGTTGAATACTACGTTAAAAACACTACTGATATTTTGTTAAATGTTCCAATCCCAATTTCAACAGGTGCAGGTAACGATCCATTAAAAAATGCAGGACAAATCAGAAACAAAGGTCTCGAGATTATGGCAGGCTGGAACGATTTTGTTTCTGAGGATCTGAGTTACTCACTCAACTTTGTTGCAAGTACTGTAAATAACGAGGTTGTGAAAATGGGGACAGGTGACCAGGTAATCTGGAGCGGAACGCCCAACCAATCGGGTGCCAATACTACAAAGTCACTGCAAGGATACCCAATTGGAGGATTCTGGTTAATTGAAACCGATGGTTTGTTTCAGTCGCAGGCAGAAGTGGATGCGCACAGTAAAGATGGTGTATTGATTCAACCCAACGCCAAACCCGGAGATATTCGTTTTAAAGATGCCAACGGCGATGGTAAAATTAATGACGACGATCGTGTTTACAAAGGTTCCCCATTCCCTGAATTTACCTTAGGTTTTAACGGTTCGGTTAACTGGAAAAACTTTGATTTATCTCTGGGATTACAATCGAGTTTTGGTGCGAAAATATACAATTCGATGCGTCCCGATCTTGAAGATGTAAGTAAAGGGACGAACTATTCAAGTGCGACACTGAATGCCTGGAGTGAAGACAATACAAATACTTCTTTCCCAAGGTTGATTTGGGGGGATCCAAATCAAAATGCACGAACCGATTCTGACCGTTTTCTTGAAAGTGGCGATTATCTGCGTATTACAAACCTGCAGTTCGGATACAATATTCCTCAATCGATAGTGCCGTATTTCGAAACAGCAAGAATATATGTTAATGCTGACAATTTGTACACATTTACAAATTACTCAGGTTTTACACCCGATGTGAATAGTTCAAGTGCCTTGGAACGCGGTGTTGACCGATACAGTTATCCGTTGCCACGGACAATAACAATAGGGGTAAATGTTTCATTTTAAAATCTAAAAATCATGAAAATAAAAATAATATTGCCATTTCTAGTTTTATTTATTTTTTCGGGATGCGAATCTTATCTCGATCAGGTAAATCCAAACAAAATTACTACGGAGACTTTTTTTCAGACTGAAAGTGATTTTACACAGGCTTTGGCGGCAACCTATACTCCGTTAAGAAATCCAAACGGAGGATATTATAATGTGAGATCAATAGAAATAAGAAACTACAGGGGCGATGATGTTGTTGTGAGAAACGACACAGAAGACCAGTACCAGACTTATCTTTTTATCAACTCACCCAATAATGATTTTGTTGCAAGACTGTTTGAAGAGTGTTATTCTGCAATTTATCGTGCAAATCTGTTGTTGGAAGAGATAGAAAGCAGTGAATTATCAGCTGATTTTGTAAATGAGGTAACTGGCGAAGCTTTGTTTCTGAGAGGAATCAATTATTTCATTCTGGCGAAAGAGTTCAAAGATGTTCCTTTACGCCTCACTGCATCTCAGGCAAACGAAGATTTTCCTTTGGCTAAATCTTCACAGGCCGAGGTTTTTGCACAGGTTGAAAGTGATTTGACAAAGGCTTCTGAATTGCTTCCTGTAGAAGCGTTAAATCAGGGAAGAGCTACCAAAGGTGCTGCGCTGGCATATTTAGGTAAACTCTATATTTATATGGAAAATTGGGACAAGGCAATTTCTACCCTCGAACCCCTAACAAAATCGCCTTACAATTATTCTCTGGTAGACGATTATGCAAAGAACTTTGATTTGGAAACCGAATACAACAGTGAAAGTATTTTTGAGGTTACTTATGAAAAAGTTGGTGCAGCTACAGGCAGATGGGGGGAAGAAAACTCGAATACGATGATGACAAATCCAATCAACCGCATTTTTGCCTGTGGCGACCTGGGTGGCTGGGACATATGCAACTGCTCGCCAAAAATGCTTGATATTTTTACTTCAGAATTGGATAAAGACGGGGATTATGATATTCGGGCAAGAGCTGGTCTGGCCTGGAATTATCCGGGGTGTATTTACTACTTGCAACCTTTTACTGAAGGGGTTAGTTCAAGCAATCAATCAAAGATTTATGTACGTAAATATACCTATGCAAATTATTTCGAGAAGGAAATTGTGCCGGAATCGGAATTGAATGTACGGGCTTATAGGTATGCTAACGTTTTGCTGTTTTTGGCAGAAGCTGAATTAAATACCAACGACAAAACAAAAGCCATTGAATATTTAAACCAAATCCGTGACAGGGCAAATCTTAGTCTGCTTGAAAATTCATCCACAACCGATGAGGTAATGGCCGATATTATAAAACAACGGGCAATTGAATTTTTCTGCGAAGGAGAACGTTTTTACGATTTGCGCAGATGGGGATTGTTAGAAACTGAAATTAGTAACTCATCTGAAGAGAGAGCCGCTAATTTTCAATCAAAATATTCATATTTTCCTATACCAAGTAAAGAAATTCAAACCAATCCGCTTTGCACTCAGGCAGAAGGATGGTAAAATAGGTAGTTTTCAGGAAGTGGTTGTTTTTACAGCCACTTCATATTTTTATAAAAAGCTTAAATCCTTTTTTAATAACCAGGGTTTTTCGTTAAATAAATTTCATATTTGCCAGGGGTAAAAAGGGTTTTCTGTCTCTGGAATCTTTTAAAAGGCAGCCCAAAATAATAAGGAATTAAATTTTCATTAGATATGAAAAGTGGCATGTTTCTTTTTTTCATAATACTCCTATTAATAGGTAGTAGTTGCCGGGAAAAGGAAAAATTGGAGAAACGACAACAACCAAATATCATCTGGCTAATGGCTGAAGATATTAGTCTAGATCTGGAATGCTACGGAATGAAGGGCGTGAAGACTCCAGCGTTGAACAAAATGGCGCAGGAGGGAGTAATGTTTACCAATGCGTTTTGCACCAATTCAATATGCTCTCCCAGTCGTTCAGCGATGATGACAGGTGTTCACCAGTTAAAAATTAATGCCCAGCACCATCGTAGCAACAGGGATGTGGTACTTCCTGAACCATACAAACCTTTTACTTATTGGCTTCGTGAAGCGGGTTACACGTGTATTCTTGGGCATCATGGAGTGATGAAAAAAGGGAGAAAAATCGATGTAAATTTTAAATTTGAACAAACAGGCCCGTGGGACGGAAAAAACAGATTTGGGATTTTTGATAAACTGGACACCTTTGAGGTTTCTGACCAACCATTTTTTGCACAAATACAATTGGTGGCAACCCACCGTGGAGAATGGTGGGACAAAGTACGCGAAGAATCTGCGCATCCGGTTAATCCTGATTCCGTTGAATTACCTCCGTATTTTGCTGATGATCCGGTTATCCGGCTTGACTGGGCTAAATATCTGGATCAGATGGAATACATCGACAATGAAGTGGCTATGATTTTTGCGGAGTTGGAAGAGAAAGGAATGGCTGAGAATACGATTGTAATATTTATTGGCGATAATGGAAGGTGTAATGTCTTAGGTAAGGGATATCTCCATGATCCGGGGATACACATTCCGCTTATTGTGAAATGGCCAAAAGGACTGAGTGAAGGACAAGTGAGAACTGATGTTGTAAGCAGCACTGATATTACCGCCACCATTCTTGATGTTGCAGGGGCAGAAATGCCAGAATACCTTACCGGAAAATCCTTTCTGAAAAATGATTTTAAACGCGATGAGGTGTATGCAGCACGCGATCTCTGGGATGAAATCATGGAGAAATCGAGATGTGTTACCAACGGCAAATGGGAATACATTAGAAACGATAAACCCGAAATTCCTTATGATGCGCATCAGGCCTACCTGGAGTTTTATCGTCCGGCGGTGCATGTAATGCGTGCGCTTAATGCAGAAAATAAGTTAAATAAGGCACAGGCTTTTTTCTTTCAGAAAAGTAAACCACAGGAAGAGCTGTATAATTTGGAAAATGATCCCTTTGAATTAATAAATCTGGCAGAAGATCCATCTTATAAATCTATATTGGATTCGATGCGGATAAAAACACAAAAGTACGATCACCAAATGGAGCCTGTCAATAGCGTATTTCATCCTGTTCATCCGGAATCTGTTGATGTTCTCAATTGGGTAAAAAAGGAAAAACCGGTGCTCTATGAGGAAATGCGCAATGGCGTGGAAATAGGTTTTAGCACGCTGGCGGGGGAATATTCCCGGGAGAAATCAAAATAGTGGCAGGGGCTGCATAAAAGAAAAATAAATACAGATTATTAAAAATATTTAGCTGTTTAAAATAAGAAGGAAATCATGAAAGTAGTGTTGTTTTTTTTAGTGGTATTGTTATTTGCAGGGAGTAGCTGCCAGAGACAGAGTCAAACTGAAGAATTGCAAAAGCCAAATATCGTCTACATTCTGGCCGATGATTTGGGCTACGGCGATTTGGGTTGTTACGGTCAAAGCCGTTTTCAAACGCCCAATCTCGATAAAATGGCGGGTGAAGGAATGTTGTTTACCCAGCATTATGCCGGTTGTACGGTTTGCGCCCCTTCGCGTTCGTCGCTGATGACAGGTCAAACTACCGGACATACTCCAATTCGTGGAAATAAAGAGTGGCAGCCCGAAGGACAATGGCCCATGTCCGATTCAACCTTTACAATGGCGGAAATGCTTAAAGAGGCGGGATATGTTACCGGCGGGTTTGGTAAATGGGGACTGGGGTATCCTGGTTCAGAAGGTGACGCCAACATGCAGGGCTTTGATGAATTTTACGGTTACAACTGCCAACGAATGGCGCACAATTATTACCCTTCGCACTTGTGGAACAACCAGGAAAAGATAATTATGCAGGAAAATACCGGGGCAAACCTATCCGAGTATGCTGCAGATTCGATTCATCAACATGCATTACAGTTTATCGAAAAAAATAAAGACAAGCCATTTTTTCTTTATTACCCTTCAACCATTCCTCATGCCGAGTTATTGCTCCCTGAAAAATATATGAAAGAATATAAAGGCAAGCTACTTCCCGAGAAAAGTTTTAAAGGAGCCGAACCGGGCGATCCCGGATTTAGAAATGGTTCTTACGGAACACAACCACAGGGACATGCTGCTTTTGCTGCGATGGTTGGTCTGCTCGATAAACAGGTTGGGGAAGTACTTGCCAAACTGAAAGATCTTGGATTGGACGACAATACCATCGTAATATTTAGCTCCGATAACGGCCCGCATCTGGAAGGAGGTGCCGATCCGGATTATTTTAACAGTAACGGGCCGCTAAAAGGTTACAAACGTGATGTATATGAAGGTGGAATCCGTGAACCCATGATTGCCTGGTGGCCCGGGAAAATTAAACCCGGAACAAAAAGCGACCATATTTCAGCTTTCTGGGATGTGATGCCAACGGCAGCTGAACTGGCCGGAATTAAAGCACCTGACAATATTGATGGGATTTCATTTCTTCCTACACTGTTAAGTGAAAGCGGGCAAAAAGAACACGACTATTTATACTGGGAATTTCATGAAAAAGGTGGTCGGAAAGCTTTACGGAAAGGCAATTGGAAACTGGTACAAAACAATGTACTGGATCCCAAAAAGAAAACAACTGAATTGTACGACCTTTCAACAGATATTGGCGAGGAACACAATGTGGCAGATGAACATCCTGAGATTGTAAAAGAACTTCTGGAACTGATAAAATCTGCACGAACTGAATCGGAAGTGTTTACTTTTCAATCACCCACAATTATTAAGTAATTTGGAATTGAAACCGTTAACGCCGGCTTTTTCTATTTTTAAGATATAAAATCAACTAAATGTAAAAATGAGACTGCAAAAATCACTATTCTGGTTGTTCCTGACTCCCCTGTTTTTATGGGCTTGTGAAAAACAGCCGGAGATAATTCCTTCGCCTCAGAAAATCGATTTCGACTGGCAATTTTATTTGGGGGATATTGAAAATGGCGAATTGCCGGAAACCAAAACTGAAAACTGGCGGGTACTGGATATTCCTCACGATTGGAGTATCGAAGGAGAATACAGTCAGGAAAATGGGAGTGATTGGCAGTCGGGCTTTCTCCCTGCCGGAATTGGCTGGTACCGGAAAACATTAATCTGGTCGCCCGAATGGGAAAAGAAACAGGTGAAAATTTATTTTGAAGGCATTTACATGAACAGCGATGTTTGGATTAATGGTCACCATCTTGGTCACCGGCCCAATGGTTATGTGGGTTTTGAATATGATTTGACCAGTTATCTGAAAAAAGGAGAAAATATTATTGCCGTAAAAGTAGATCATTCCAAACCCTTGTCGGGCCGTTGGTACACCGGTTCCGGAATTTACAGGCATGTTTGGTTAAAAATTAAGGATCCTGTTCATATTGCAAATTGGGGTGTACGTGTTACGATGCCCGATGTCACCAGCGGGCAATCGGTTTATAATGCTTTTGTTAACATCGTAAATGAAGGGAATAGTAGAAAAACAATGGAGCTTAAGTTAACATTGTTTGATAAAGAAGGAAATGAAGTTTCGGGCATAACAAGCGAATTTAAACCAGCAGAAAAAGGAGACAATATTATTGAATTGAGTGGAATTCTTAAAAATCCACATCTTTGGTCGCCGGAAAATCCGTATTTGTATGAATTAAAAACAGAATTGTACCAGGGAGGAAAGTTGAAGGATGAAAACATTCAAAAAATAGGTTTCCGAAAATTGGAGTTTGATCCGGATTCAGGTTTTAAATTAAACGGGAAAGTCACAAAATTAAAAGGAGTCTGTGATCATCATACGGCAGGAGCTGTAGGAGCTGCGGTTCCCGACGATGTTTGGCTGTACCGCTTAAAACTATTGAAAGAGATGGGATGTAACGCCATACGCACTTCACACAATCCTTTTTCTACTTCATTTTATGACATTTGCGACAGCCTCGGGCTGATGGTTATGAATGAATTCACCGATGGCTGGGAAACAGAAAAAGCAGCTTCCGATTACGGACTTTATTTTGAAGAATGGTGGAAAACAGATGCTGCCGATTTTATTAAGCGCGACCGGAATCATCCTTCTGTAATTATGTGGAGCATCGGAAATGAGGTAAGAAAGCCTACCCGGGAAACTCAAAAACAACTGGTGGATTTTTTTCATCAGTGTGATCCAACACGACCGGTAACACAGGGAGGTATCGATCCAACCCGCAATATGAAAGGAGATAATTTACCCTCCCTTTTGGATGTAAAAGGATTCAATGGGGATGGTGAGGAAAAAAATGTACTGGAAGATTTTCATTCCCGTGAGCCCGATATTCCGGTGGTTTGTACAGAAGTTCCACATACCTACCAAACCCGTGGTGTATATCGCACAACAACACAGTGGCGGCGGCGCGATTTCCCTGCGATGTGGGAAAAACAAAGCTGGGACGGAACCATGCGTGGGCTGGAAAAACGAATTTATCCCATCCCTGATTTGGCAAAAAATGAAGTTTTTCCTGAAGAAAAATGTTTAACATGGTATAAAAATGACGAAGCATTCCCTCTTCAAATTACAAAAAAGTATGAACCTTATTTATATTATCAATCATCTTACGATAATGCATCAGTTCGTAGCAGTGCCAGAAAAGCCTGGCAGCGTACACGCGATCTTGATTTTGTAATGGGCCAGTTCCGTTGGGGAAGTTTTGATTACCTTGGCGAAACAAACGACTGGCCAAGCCGATTTGCGAATTTTGGGGTAATCGATATTTGCGGTTTTCCAAAAGACCACTTCTTTTTGTATCAGAGTATGTGGACAGAAGAACCCATGGTGCACATTCTTCCGCACTGGACACATCCCGGGAAAGAGGGAATAAAAATCCCGGTGGTAGTATATACCAATTGCGATGAAGTGGAACTTTTTCTGAACGGAAAATCCCTCGGAACGCAGAAATATAAAGATGAGCAACTGGTTTGGATGGTTCCATACACGCCGGGAACAATAAATGCTGTTGCCAAACGGGATGGAAAAATTGTTGCAGAAAAAGAACAAATTACGTCTGGCAAAGCGGCAGGAATTAAACTTTCGGCAGATAGAACAAAACTTCACGCGAACCGGACAGATGTTGTTTTTATCAGCGCGGAAATAACAGATAAAAACGGTATTTTTTGCCCAATGGCAAATAACAAGATTGAATTCGAGATTGACGGACCTGCAAAAATTATTGGTATCGATAACGGAGATCCAATCGATCTTTCAAACTATAAAACGAACAAACGAAGGGCGTTCAGAGGAAAAGTAATGTTGTTGTTACAGTCAACAGGTAAAACAGGTTTAGTTAAAATAAAAGCACATTCAGAAACAATAAAATCGGAAACGATAGCAATAGAAATTCTTTAGCTAAAAAACAAAAATGGACAGTTAAGATAAAAACGACTTTGATGAATAACAGCCAATAAAATTACAATTATGAGATATGTTTTTTTTACTATAATTTTTATGAGCTTTCTGTTTTGTTCTCATTCAGAAGCACAGGAAGAAAGGCCAAATATTCTTTGGATATCGCATGAAGATTTGAGTCCCATTTATGGGTGTTATGGCGATGAATATGCCAGTACACCCCATATCGACAAACTGGCAAAATCGGGGATTATTTTTTCCCGTGCTTTTTCCAATGCGCCGATTTGCGCCCCTGCCCGGACAACATTAATTACGGGAATGTATGCACCTTCTTTGGGAACTCAGAATTTACGTTCAGATATCCCTGTTCCTGAAGACATGAAAATATTGCCGGAAGTTCTTAGGGGCGCCGGTTACTACACTTCAAACAACGTAAAAACAGACTACAACTTTAGTTTTGAAGGGCGGTGGGACGATTGCAGCAAAACAGCCCATTGGCGAAACAGACCGGAAGGAAAACCGTTTTTCAGCGTTTTTAATTTTATGATTACCCATGAAGGGCCGATTAATGCTTTGCGTAGTGAGGACACAGCGCAATTGAAAGAACATCACGATCCGGACAAGGCAAAGTTGCCTCCTTATCTTCCTGACAGTCCGAAAATGAGAAAAATCTGGGCACACATGTACGATTTACTTTCTGTTTTCGATAACGATGTTGCTCATCTGTTGGAACAGTTAAAAGAAGACGGATTGCTGGACAACACCATAATTTTTGTTTTTTCTGATCACGGACATGGTCTTCCGGGGCACAAGCGCTGGCTGGACAATTCGGGCCTGCAGGTACCTTTTGTCCTTCATGTGCCGGAAAAATACAAGTACCTGGTTTCTAATATTAATACGCCAAAAACGGATCAGATAGTAGGCTTTGTAGATTTTGCACCAACGGTAATCTCTCTTGCCGGAGCACAAGTGCCGGAGATGATGGAAGGTAAAAACTTTTTGGGGGAGAAAAGTCAATCAAAAAAATATACATATGGCTACCGCGACAGGGCGGATGATTGTTATGACATGTCTCGTTCGGTATGTGATGGCCGGTATATTTATGTCAGGAATTTTATGCCACAGATGCCCTATTTTCAAAATGCAATTATTTTTCATAAAGCGGGGAGTTATGAAGAAATACACCGGCTTGAGAAATTGGGGCAGTTGCCTGAAGGCACCCAAAAGATGCTCCGGCGGAAACCCGCGGAACAATTGTTTGATATTAAAAATGATCCTTTTGAACAAAATAACTTAATTAACAAAAATGATTTACAGGATGTGGTTGCCAATTTAAGTGAAAAGCTGAACAGCTGGATGTTGAAACATCATGATACCGGTTTGTTTAATGAAGGTGAAATGATGCAAAGAGCAAAAAAATCTCATACCAGCGTTTTTGAAATGGCACGGGATTGCTCGGATCAGGAATTTGCAAGGATTCTGGAAGCGGCTCAAAAAGTTGGTAAAATAGAAGACGTTAAAGAATTAATTCCTTATCTAAAAGATGAAGACAGTGCAGTTCGCTACTGGGCAGTAGTTGCGCTCGATGCTTTCGAAGGAGATATTTCTGCGGCAGATGACATCCTTACTTCTTTACTTGATGATAATGCTGAAAGTGTGGCAATAAAAGCAGCCGAATTAAAAATTAAAAGGCAGAACGATAAAAAAGCTTTGGATACCCTGGCAAAAATGTTAAAGCTCGATTTTGAACCGATGGTTTTACAGGCAGCCATCAGTACAAGGTTGATTGGAGACAGGGCGGCCCCTTTAATCCCCGAAATTCAAAATGAAATTATGCCCCGTTATTCCGGAGAGGTTTGGGGGCGATACAAAAACTGGTTATATCCTATGTTTATTGGTATGGCCCTCGATCAAACTCAAATAAATTGTGGTTATGAAATTAAAATAAATAAGTAACCTCAAGAATATTGAATATAATTTTTTGAAAACGAACACTTTCAAATCCAACTAAATTTAATATCAGAGCTTATTGTATTTTTCAGTAAGCTCTTTTTTTTATGATTTTATCTTTTGTCGCAAAATTGTTAGTTTTTTGCTGAGGATTTTGTTAGAGTATAGTATTTATTGCCTTTCTGCAGCGATTTGGTTTTCTATAAAAGTGTAATTAACAGACTTTTTCATTTTGTGATAAAGTTTCAGAAGATGGTTTAAAACAGAGGGTTTTGTACTATTTTTAGGCATCTAATTATTTTTAAATTTGTACCATTGTATTTCATAACATAGTATTGATGTCGAAAACTACTAACTATCCTGACAATTTTTTGTTAGCTGAACTTCGGAATGGAGAAGAAAGGGCATTCGATTTTATTTTTAGGAAATACTATAAAGCGCTCTGTGCACAGGCAGTTGCTTATGTTTCAGACCTTGATATTGCACAAAGCCAGGTTCAGGAATGTTTTATTAAATTGTGGGAAAAACGCAGTAATGCAGCAAAAATCGAAAACATTGCATCGTATCTGTCTTTAATGGTCAGAAATCAATGTATCGACTATTTAAGAAAATCAAAATCAATAGCGAACCTACACCAAAAGACCGGAGTTGAAAATGTACAGAACACTACCGGAGATACAGTTTTATACCACGAATTTGAAGAAAAGTTGATAATAGCGTTGGCATCGTTACCAGAAAGAAGCAGAGAAGCCTTTGAATACAGCCGCTTTGAAGGCCTTTCATATACCCAGATAGCCGAAAGAATGGGAATTTCTGTAAAGGCTGTTGAGGGGTTGATGTCGAGGGCATTGAAAGTGTTACGTGTTGAATTAAAAGATTATCTCCCAATTGTTATAATACTTTATAAATTAACCCATTTGTAAAAAAATTGCTTTTTGACATAGGGTATTATCTGTTTTGTTTCGTCAAAAGGTAAAATATGGATTAAATGGATAATGAATCTATGCAGATTGAGCAACTGATTATTAAGAAAATTTCAGGGGAACTTAATAAAAGTGAGCAGGCAATTTTAGATCAGTGGTTGTCTCAATCTCCGGAAAATAGAAAAGAATTAGATTCGTATAAAAATTTATGGGAACGGTCGGAAAATTTGGTGATGTCCGGATCCATAAATGTTGAAGGAGCTTTAAAGAAAACGAAAAGGCGAATTCCCGCATTTGGTAATAAAAAACGATATATTGTATACCTCAGACAAGCTGCCGCAGTCTTGATTTTGTCGATCTTTTTTTCCGGATTGGCATATTATTTTTTTATCAATAAGGAAAATAGAATTGTTGAAGAGGCAATCTATCAGGAAATTAGAACTGCCTTTGGAACACAATCGCAAATCAATTTGCCCGATGGAACTTTAGTCTGGCTTAATTCCGGAAGCACATTGAAATATCCCGGTTCGTTTTCCGATATGGATACAAGAAGTGTTGAGTTAAATGGAGAAGGCTATTTTCAGGTTACCAAAAACTCCCGGAAACCTTTTATCGTGAAAACAACAGATATAAATGTTAAGGTTCTGGGGACCGAATTTAATGTGTCGGCCTACGACGATTACCATTCCACAACGGTAGCACTTGAAAGAGGGAAAGTAAGTCTGTTTAAAACAGTATCGGGAACCGATAAGAATTTGCTGGTGTTAAATCCCAATGAAGTAGCAGAATACGAAAAGACAGAAGGTGAGCTAATCCACCACAAGGAAATTTCACTGGAGAAATATGTTGCTTGGAAAGACGGGATGATCGTATTTTTTAATGATCCGATCCAGTCGGTTACACACAAACTTGAAAAATGGTATAATGTTAAAATTGAAATCGGCGATAGTGAAATCGAAACCTATAGTTTTACAGCAACATTTGTAAACGAACCGTTGGAACAGGTACTTCGGCTTTTAAGCGTTTCTTCTCCAATATCCTATAAGATCACCCCCGCACAAAAACTTTCTGATAACTCTTACAGTAAACGAATTATAACAATTTTGAAAAAATAATACCAATAAAATGAAGCTTATGATTAAAACGTAGTAGAAAAAACAGGAAAGTGTTGACGCACTTCCCTGTTAAAATTCACCTGAAGTATCAGTTCAGGAAATTATTAATGTGTAATGTAAATACTTGACAAATTTATGAAAAAAGAAGTAAACCTAACGGGCTTCAAAAAGAGGCTCTTAATTAAATTCATTATGACTATGAAACTGGTCGTATTTTTTATATGTTTCTCTGTGTTAAGTGCTTTTGCAACAGAAACATATTCTCAGAAAACGAAGCTTACCCTCGATTTAAAAAACAGTTCGATTAAGGAAGTATTAAAAGAAATCGAAAATTCCAGTGAATTTTATTTTTTGTACAACAACAAATTAATTGATGTCGAAAAGAAGGTTGATGTCAATGTAAATAATGAATCGATAACCAATATCATTGACAAGATTTTTAGTGGGCAGGAGATAGGTTACACAGTTATAGACAGGCAGATAATTATTTCGCCTTTAGAGCTATTACCGGTACAACAGACTGAATCAGTAATAACAGGAAAGGTTACAAATTCAAATGGCGAATCGATTCCGGGAGTGACGATATTTGTTAAAGGGACCAACAATGGTGTGATTACCAACATTGATGGAGAATATTCAATACAGAATGTGTCATCCGGTGCAATTATTGTTTTTTCTTTTGTTGGAATGAAAACACAGGAAATAGAAGTCGCCGGAAGGACAACCATTGATGTTGTAATGGAAGAGGAAACAATAGGCATCGAAGAGGTTGTTGCCATTGGCTACGGAACGGTTAAAAAAAGTGATTTAACTGGTTCTGTTGCAAATATAAAAGAAAAAGATCTCGTTGCACTCCCTGCAAACAGCGCATTACAAGCAATGCAGGGAAGAGTTGCAGGAGTGACAATTCAGTCTGTCAATGGAGAACCGGGCGGAGACTATAAGATCAGGGTACGTGGTGCAACTTCTATTAATGCCAGCAGCAACCCTCTTTTTGTAATAGATGGTTTGGTAGGAGGTTCGATGCCGCCTCCGGAAGATATAGCATCAATCGAAATTTTAAAAGATGCATCTGCGTCTGCCATTTACGGTTCAAGAGGTGCCAACGGAGTAGTTATGATAACAACAAAATTAGGTAATGTTGGTAAAATAACCGTTAAGGTAAATAGCTATTACTCATTTCAGGAAGAAATAGGGCGTGTAGAAGTTTTAAATGCACAAGAATTTGTTGATTATATAAATGACGCCAGAGGGTATGAATTTTATGATCCGGATAATATAACTGTCGATACGGATTGGCAAGATCTGATTTTTCAAAAAGGACATATGCAGAATCACCAGGTATCGGTTTCCGGAGGGAGTGAAAAGTCACAATATTATATCTCAGGGATTTATAACGATCAAAAAGGAGTAATTAAAACGTCTGCTTTTAACCGATACTCGTTAACAACCAATCTAAAATTCGACCTGTCAGATTATTTCAGGCTCAATTTCAGCTCATTATTGCAAAGCACAAAAAACGATGGTGTAATCTCGCAAAGTGGTAATGGTGTTACAAATTCCGGAGTTATTGCTTCATCTCAACGTTTTGATCCCAACCAGGGGATAATTGATGATGATGGTACTTACACAAAAAGCAAAGTGGGTATCGCAGCCTTCGAAAATCCGATGGCTTCCATAGACGGAAGGGACATCGAAAGTATTCGGGATCATATCCAGCTCAATTTGAAAGCAGAAATCGACGTTACCAAAGGCCTGACTTTCAATTCAACATTCGGAACAATTATCCAAAATACAAGAGATGGTTCATATGCAAACAAAATTTCAAATCTAGGAGAGCAATATAATGGGTTGGCCAGAATGAGCCACAGGAGAAACTTTAATTTTCTGACGGAACAATATCTGAATTATAATTTAGCTATTAATGAAAGAAACAAATTTATTCTCACTGGTGGCTATTCTTATCAATTGTTCAGGAATGAATCATTTTCAGCAGCAAATGCAAGTTTTATTACAGACGCTCTCGGATTTTGGAATTTAGGAGTAGGAACAAACCTGCAAATTCCGGAGTCAGGTTACTCCGAGTCGAAAATAGCTTCCTTCTATGGACGCATAAACTATAATTTTGATGATCGTTATTTATGCACTTTGTCAAGCCGGTATGACGGAGCCTCTCAATTTAGTGAAGGAAATCAATGGTCGTTTTTCCCATCGGGTGCTTTATCCTGGAATATGCACAACGAGGAATTTTGGCCCCAAAATGAAATTCTTTCTTCCCTGAAGATAAGAACAAGTTACGGGTTGACCGGAAATCAGGCAATTAGCGCCTACCAGTCGTTAGCCAGAATATCTAATTCGTTTTTTGTTTTAAATAATACCAGTGTTAGTTCTGTAAGACCGACATCGATTGCAAACAAAGATTTAACATGGGAAACAACCTCGCAATTCGACATCGGTGTGGACATTGGATTTCTTAATCGAAGAGTCAATCTTTTGGCAGATTATTACTATAAAAAAACCAAGGATTTACTTTTCAGCGTTCCAATCCCGGCATTTTCCGGCTTTCAAAATCGGTTGGAAAACTTGGGCGTCATCGAAAACAAAGGATATGAAATTCAACTTGAATCAAAAAACCTGGTTGATGATTTTAAATGGTCCACCAGCTTCAACATCTCTTTAAATCGTAATAAAGTAGTAGAGCTACCGGGAGGAGTGGATATTATATATTCGAGTGCTCCCAGTGCTACCGGGGGAAGTATGGAGACGTCTATTTTGAGGGAGGGAGAACCTGTTGGGTCATTTTACGGATTTATATATGAAGGTGTTTATCAGGAAGGAGATACATTTATTCCGGGAGGAGGATTTGAAACGACCTCGGGAGGTGAAAGATTCGCTAATTTAAATGACGACGAAGTTCTTGACAATAACGACAGAACAATCATAGGAAATCCAAATCCCAAAGTAATCCTGGGGCTAAATAATGATTTTTCATACAAAGGATTTTCTTTGAATATATTTTTCCAGTCGTATTTAGGTGGAGATATGATGAATCTTGTAAAATTGGATCTGGATCGTTTAAGCGGAAATTCAAATGCAACAAAAGATGCTTTAAACAGGTGGACGCCGGAAAATACCGTAACGGACGTCCCCAAAGCAGCAGCTGGCAGGGTTTCAAGAGTCTCCTCGAGATTTGTAGAGGATGCTTCTTTCCTGAGATTGAAAAATATTTCGCTCGCATATGACTTTAGTTCATCGCTACTAAAAAAATTAAAAATAAACAATGCCCGTGTATATGTTAGTGGACAAAACCTTTTAACGTTTACCAACTACTCGGGAGTTGATCCGGAAGTAGCATACAAATCGAGTAACGTTAATCTTGGCTTAGATTACGATAGCTACCCATCTACTACTTCATATACAATTGGAATAAACCTTGAATTTTAAAAAGAGAATAATAAAAGAAATGAAATGAAAAAGTTAAACCATATATTACTTATATTTTTTATAACTCTTACATTGGTTGGATGCATTGATTTAGAAGAAGATCCAAAGGGTTTAATGGCTCCTGAAGGCTTCTTCGAAACGGCCTCCGATGTGGAGGCTGCAGTTTACGGTGCTTATGCTGAATGGGTAACTGTTCAGGTTGAAAAATACTACTTCTTGGGGTTAATGCTTCGCAGCGACATGGTAGATATCGGAGACAGAAATACAGATGGTAACAGAATTGCACTGAATGAATTTAGCATGGACGCAAAAAACAGTTTAGTAGCAGCCAGCTGGGAGCGTTTGTATCAATCTATTTCGGCAGCAAACACAGCAATACAAGGGGCCAGAAGCATAGAAGATGAGGCTGCTGTAAAAAATGAGTTAGAGGCTAAAGCCAGATTCATTAGAGCTTTTACCTATTTTCATCTCGTCAGAGCATTTGGAGATGTTCCTTATCTGGATTCTCCCATTGAAAGCGCAGAAGCTTTTGACGCTGTTGAACGCACACCTTCGGATGAGATATACCAGTATATTATAGATGACCTTTTGTTTGCCAAGGAGTATCTTCCTGTAAAAAATTCACCTGATGTTAGAAATATTGGTACCAAGGGAAGTGCTGCTACCGCATTAGCTGAGGTTTACCTTACATTAGAAAGATATTCGGAAGCTGCAACCGAGGCAAGATATGTTATTGATAATGCTGCTGTATTCGATTATAACCTTGCGACGAATTACCAGGACTTATTTAATGCAGAAGTAATAGCTTCACTAAAGGAGCCTATTTTTACCTATGAATTAAAAAATACATTGAACGATGGTAATTATAACCAGGCTGATGGGATGATTAATCTGACAAGAATTAGGGATTTGGCGCCCAGAAGTTTATCAGTAGCAGTTCCATCGTTAAAAGTTTATCAGTCGTGGGATGACAGGGATTACCGCAAAAAAGTATGTTTTGAGGATACTGTTGTTTACAACGGAGTAGTAACCGCTTTGGTGGACGCTGCGGTTAGGGTGCCTCGCCCGCATATTGCGAAATATTTCCGATATCCGGGACCACAGGAAGCGGGCGACGACCGCTCAAGCGACCATCATTACTGCATGTATCGTTATGCTGATGTATTACTTTTTGCTGCCGAAGCAATTGCAGAGTCAGAAGGAGCCACCCCTGAAGCAATTGGATACATTAATCAGATTAGAGCAAGAGCACGTTACAACGGAAGCACAACAACTGATTTTCCGGCAGATGTACCAACAACAGCTATAAGCACCGATGATTTCATTCAGCTTGTAAGAGAAGAAAGAAGACTGGAGTTTGCTTTTGAGTTCAAAAGGTGGTACGACATTAAACGTTGGGGAATAATAAATGAAGCTTTTTTATCCACCGAATCAATGGAACCGCATAACGTTGATTTGAACAGAGATTATTTGTTCCCGATTCCTCAGACAGAAATCGACGTAACAGATTTTATCCAAAACCCCGGATATTAAGCGTATCCTTATTAGGAAAAATGCATAAGATAACTTAAATCGTCTTATGCATTTTCTTTGTTAAATTTAGAAGAATTATAGTACTGATTTTAGATTCGAAACCAAAATATTAAAACCATGATGATACGTAATGCTCTCAAATATGTATTTGTCTGTTTTGGCCTGCTCTTTTCAATGGAAATATCTGCTCAGGAGAAACCCAATGTATTGTTTATCGCCATTGATGATTTAAACGATTGGTCAGGGTGCCAGCAAAATTTTCCCAATGTTCAAACCCCAAATATTGATCGTTTGGCGTCCAGTGGAATTTTGTTTAATAATGCCCATTGCCAGGCTCCTTTGTGTGGCCCGTCTAGAGCATCAATAATGACAGGACTTCTTCCAAGTACAACCGGTATTTATGCCATGATTGATGACGACAAAATAAAAGAGTGTAATGAAACGACAAATGAAGTAATATTTTTACCTGATTACTTTGAGCAATTTGGGTATAAAACGATGGGAATAGGGAAACTTTTTCATTTAGGAGATAAAGCAAAATGTTTCCAGGAATATGGTGGGGTGTATGAAATGTTTGGGCCAAAGCCCCAAAAGAGGTTTAAATATGATCCGGCATGGTTTGGTAAACCATCAGGAACATCAACAGATTGGGGGGCGTATCCGGTTTATGATTCATTAATGCCTGATGATAAGTATGCAAACTGGGCCATCGAACGGTTAAAACAAAAACATGACCAACCCTTTTTTCTTGCCGTTGGTTTTATTCGTCCGCATGTTCCCTGGTATGTTCCGCAAAAATGGTTTGATCTGTTTTCTGTTGACCAAATGAAAACACCTCCTTTCGATCCGGATGATATGAATGATATATCTGAATTTGCAAAACAGGTGATGGACGTTCCTCCGATGCCAACAACAGAATGGGCCATTGAAAATAATTATTGGCAAGAGATTGTCCAGGCTTATCTGGCTTGTATGGCTTTTACTGATTACCAGGTAGGACGTGTTCTGGATGCATTGGAGAACAGTGAATATAAAAACAATACGATTATTGTTTTGTGGTCAGATCATGGATATCATTTAGGAGAAAAAAATCGGTTCGCCAAACATTCATTATGGCGGAGGGCAACACACGTTCCGCTTATATTTGCCGGGCCTGGAATCAAAGTCAGTCAAAAATCAGAAATACCTGCCGGGCTAATTGATATTTATCCCACTTTGGCCGGTTTATGTAAATTGCCACCCAATCCTAAAAACGAAGGCGTTGATTTGTTTTCAATTCTTCACGACCCGGTAAAGGCAGCACAAAAATGTGTTATAACGACTTATGGTTTTAAAAACCATTCTGTTTATTGGGATGATTGGCACTATATTCATTATAAAGACGGAAGTGAGGAATTATATAATTTAAAGAATGATTCAAACGAGTGGGAAAATATAGCGTCTAAGGATGAATATTCTGAAATTAAATTGAAAATGAAACAAAAATTACCTGAAGTTAATTTATCTAATGTGCCACAAAGTTCTTATAACATCAACGAATATTTCAGAGAAAATTTGAATGATTTATAATGTTTGTCGGTCTGCAGGGATTCGAACCCTGGACCCGCTGATTAAGAGTCAGCTGCTCTGCCAACTGAGCTACAGACCGATTAGTGAAGCAAAATTACAATATTCTTTCTGAGAAAGACATTTTTCACTATAATTTTAGTACAACCGGTTTACTTCGTTCGCTTTCGTTATTTAAACGGTCGAGTAATGAAATACGAACTTCGTATTTTTTCTTTTTCCGGTTAAGGCGTTCAAATTGATATTCGTCTCCCTTCAAAATTGAAATAAAAGAGTTGGGATCATCTATATCCAGGTTTGTTCCTTTTTCATTGATATAAATCAGAACTCTTGCAGGAGTGTTCATTTCGTCTTCGGCATCACAAACTTCCCATTTTATTTTTTTGCCTCTTTTTTTGATTTTTACAACCGGTTGTGGGGGAATACTGTCGAGCCACGGCATGGGTGGTACAAGCGCCGTAGTTTTGTATAAGTGGTTTTTTAAGCTGTCTTGGAATCCCATTAAATCGCGCAAGAAATGCTTGCTGCTGTAAAATGCGGAACCTCCAATTCCCCTGATTTTCCGAAGTGTTTGTATCTGTTTGGGCAGTTCCTCGGCCATGGCCCACTCCTTTATTGTTGATGCCGGGTCGCTTTTGTAAACACCATGGCCAATGTACATCGCCCGCTTGTATGCATGGTTTTTCCACCAGTTGGCAAGCAATTCAAAATCCACCAGGGGGTGACCAATTTGCCAGTACAACTGTGGCAGGCAATAGTCGATCCAACCTTTTTCCTGCCATTTAATAATGTTGGCATACAAATGGTCGTAATTGGTTGCACCTGCTTTGGTGTCTGAACCAAGCGGATCATCTGCTTTGTTACGCCATACACCAAAAGGGCTGATTCCGAATTTCACCCACGGTTTAACAGCTTTAATGGTGTCGTTGAGCATTTCGATAATAATGTCCACGTTTTCGCGTCGCCAGTCGGCCTTGTTTTCCGGAAAGAAACCTCGATTGTATGTTTTAAATGAAGTAGTATCAGGAAATTCTTCCGCAAGCGGGTAAGGATAAAAATAGTCGTCAAAATGAATGGCATCCACATCGTAGCGTAAAACGATGTCTTTTACAACCGAAGTTACAAACTCGCGTGTTTGTGGCAATCCGGGATCAAAATAGAGTTTATTGCCGTATTTTAAAATCCACTCCGGATGTTCAAATGCGATGTGGTTTCCTGCCAGCGGTTCATCTGCTTTTTGTGCAACCCGGTATGGATTTAACCAGGCGTGGAGTTCCATTCCTCGTTTATGGCATTGGTCGATCCAGAATTTTAAAGGATCATAAAAAGGCTCGGGTGCTTGCCCGGGTATTCCTGAAAGGTAACGCGACCAGGGTTCCAGATTTGAAGGATAAAATGCATCTGCTGCCGGGCGGACTTGCAGTATTATGGCGTTCATTCCTAAATCCTGATGCAGATTTAAAATATCGGTAATTTCCTTTTTTTGCTGTTCTGTTGAAAGTCCTGATTTTGACGGCCAGTCAATATTATTTACTGTAGCGACCCAAACAGCCCGGAATTCAAATTTGGGAGAGTAAACCTGGGCCTCGATAGTATAAACCAGAAAGAAAGTGACAAGAAACAGCAAATATCGCATTTTGGTAAATTCAATTTTTTAATTTAGCAAATGTATACATTACCCAAATAGCAAAAAACCATTTTACTGATTTCTTAAAATGAAAAGTCTGACACGTTAATTTTTCTAATTTTGAAGCATGATTTTAATTGCAGACAGCGGATCTACTAAGACGAAATGGTGTTTTATTTCTGATAAAAATAAAGCAGAATTTTTGTTAACCAACGGGATAAATCCTTATTTCAGGACGACAGAGGATATTGTAGAAGAATTAAAACTGGAACTTATTCCGAATCTCTCCGGGCGGGTAAGAAGCATTCATTTTTACGGAGCAGGAATAGTAAACACGGAGATTGCTAAAGTCGTTGAAGACGCGTTGAAAGTATTGTTCCCCGGAGCAACAATTGAAACCAACAGCGATTTGTTTGCTGCTGCACGGGCTACGCTTCAAAACAAAAAAGGTATTGCCTGTATTTTAGGAACCGGTTCAAATTCGTGTTTATACGACGGAGAAAAAATCGTTGAGCACGTTCCTCCTCTTGGTTTTATATTAGGGGATGAAGGCGGAGGAGTTGTTTTGGGCAGGAAGATTCTGTCCGATTTTTTAAAAGGTTTGATGCCCGAAACTTTGGTGGAAAAATTTCGTCAGAGTCATCCTTTTCAATACGCAGATTATCTTCAAAAGGTATACAAAGAAGAACGCCCCAATAAATTTCTGGCTTCGTTTGTTCCTTTCATCCACGAGAATATTCAAAATGATTACTGTAAAAAATTAGTGGAAAAGTCATTCGAAGAGTTTTTGATTCGGAATGTTTTTCAATATTCAGGCTGTCAGATACATCCCGTTTGTTTTGTTGGTTCTGTTGCGTTTTATTTTGAAGATGTTCTGAGGGCTGTTTTGCTGGAAAATAAGCTTAATTCCGGAATTGTTTTGCAGGAGCCGTTGAAAGGATTAATAAAATTTCATACAAAAAATTAAAGTAAAAATCAGATGGTAAATATAACTGAGTCGAGCTCGAATTACGATAATCTGGAAAAAATGTCGATCCGTGAGCTTCTGGAAGGAATTCATTCTGAAGACAAAAAAGTTTTACCGGCAGTAGGGAAAGTTATTCCGCAAATTGAGAGATTGGTTGCGGAAGTTGTTCCCCGGGTAAAAAAAGGCGGGCGCTTGTTTTATGTTGGTGCCGGAACCAGCGGGAGGTTGGGAATTTTGGATGCTTCAGAAATTCCTCCAACATACGGCGTCGGTTATGGTTTGGTAGTGGGATTAATTGCGGGTGGAGACCAGGCTATCAGGAAAGCTGTTGAATCGGCGGAGGATGATGAGAATCTTTCCTGGAAGATATTAAAAGAGTATAAAATCAATGAATTGGATACGGTAGTTGGAATAGCAGCTTCGGGCGGAACTCCGTATGTAATTGGCGCTGTAAAAAAAGCACGCGAAAATAAGATCTTAACCGCATGTATAACAAGTAACAAAGAGACGGTTCTAGCCCAAAATGTAGATATACCGATTGAAGTTATTGTTGGCCCCGAGTTTGTTACCGGAAGTACCAGGATGAAATCAGGTACTGCACAAAAGCTGGTTTTGAATATGATAACCACAACGTTGATGATTCAACTGGGTAAAGTGAAAGGGAACAAGATGATTAACATGCTGTTAACAAACCGGAAACTGATTGAAAGAGGTACAAAAATGATTATGGATGAGCTTGGATATGCTGAATCAAAGGCGAAACGCTTGTTGCTTTTACATGGCTCGGTTCAAAAAGTACTCGATGAGTTTAAAGCAAAAGAGCTTTAAAGAAGTCTTTTAGTTTTGGTTATTCAAGTAAGAAAAAAATTGATATCTTTGTCAACTATACAGTAAGGAATATTGCTGTATGTTTATTTGAAATAAAGGAATAGTAAGGATATTTAAGAAAAATCATCGGACTTACCGTTCTGGTAAGTTTGTGGTTTATTAGGTTTAGTTGGTTTAGGTTAGTTCCCGTGTAGGGGACAAAAAAGGCTGTCAGGGGACAGCCTTTTCTTTTTCTAACAACTGCATTCAGAAATGAAACCCTTAACTTTGTAAAAAAAAGAAGATGAAGACACTGATTAAAGATGCGACGATTGTTAATGAAGGATTAAAGTTTAAGGGAAGTGTATTAATTGGTGAAGATAAGATTGAAAAGATTTTTTCGAAATTATTTCCTGTAGATTTTGATTTTAGAGGTGTTGAAGTTATTGAAGCCGAAGGTTTGCTCCTTATCCCCGGCGTTATCGATGATCAGGTGCATTTTCGTGAACCAGGACTAACCCACAAAGGCGAAATAGCAACGGAGAGCCGGGCTGCTGTAGCCGGTGGTGTTACAACATACATGGAAATGCCAAATACCAATCCGCAATCGGTTACACAGGAAGAACTCCAAAAGAAATACGACAGGGCGGCCTTGGTTTCTCCGGCTAATTTTTCGTTTTATATGGGAGCTACTAACGATAATCTGGAGGAGGTTCTGAAAACCGATCCTGCAACAGTTTGCGGTATTAAGGTTTTTATGGGCTCGTCTACCGGAAACATGCTGGTTGATGATGAAAAGACCTTAGCTGAAATTTTTAGGAATGCGCCAACCCTGGTGGCAACTCATTGCGAAGATGAGGCGACCATTCAAAAGAACAGTGAAATTGCACGCCAGCGATATGGTGAAAATGTACCAATTTCACGTCATTGCCATATACGCAGCGACGAAGCTTGTTATATTTCTTCATCAAAAGCAGTAAATTTAGCTTCAAAATTTAATACGCGTTTGCATGTTTTACATCTGTCCTCGGCAAAAGAGATGGAGCTTTTCACACCAGGAAAAGTAACCGAAAAAAGTATTACTGCGGAAGTTTGTGTGCATCATCTTTGGTTTGATGAAAGGGACTATATTACTCATGGCACAAGAATAAAGTGGAATCCATCTGTTAAGTGCGAGAGCGATAAAGAGGCTCTTTGGGAGGCGTTGCTTGATGACAGATTGGATGTAATTGCTACCGACCATGCTCCTCACACCATTGAGGAAAAGAATAATACATATTTTAAAGCTCCCTCTGGCGGACCTTTGGTTCAACATTCTTTAGTAGCCATGCTTGAAATGAGTAAGAAAGGTTTTATTCCCGTTGAAAAAGTCATTCAGAAAATGTGCCATGCCCCGGCGGATTTATTCACAATTGATCGGCGCGGCTATATTCGCGAAGGCTATTTTGCCGATTTGGTTTTGGTTGATCCAAATAAATCGTGGGTAGTTGCTCCTGAAAATATCCTGTATAAGTGCGGTTGGTCGCCTTTTGAAGGGACTGAATTTTCTCATCAGGTAGTAAAAACTTTTGTAAATGGCAGACTAACGTTTAAAAATGGCCGGATTACAGATAATGTGTTTGGCAGCAGAGTGGGATTTCTCCGGTAATCTTGCTATGTATTTTTATCTCAGAATGTTTTTATTGGCCTCATTTTGAGTAGTGTATTGGTTTTTTAATCTCAACATTTATCCGATTCTACTATTGATTTCCTTCAAACATTTTCTTAACTTGTAAAGAAAACCTTTAATAAAAAAAACCAATTCTTTATTTGAATCAAATTTTCTTAATGTTCGACGACATGTATTAATAAATACATGATTATTCATTTAGTACTTATCTGTAAAAAAATAAAAATATGAAAAACTTTTTTACTACTCTGTTTTTTATCCTTTTATGCATCAATTCTCTCTATCCCCAGGTTCCCGGTGCTTTCAGTTATCAGGCTGTAGTGCGAAATCTTACAGGTGATGTTTTAAGTAACCAAGATGTGACTTTTAGAATTAGTATTTTACAGGACTCTGAGTCAGGCACTGTCGTATATGTTGAGACCCATTCGGTTACAACAAATGATTTTGGATTAGCAAATTTAAAGATCGGGACAGGGACGGTCGTTGACGGGACATTCGGCAATGAAGGCTGGGGAACTGCACTTCATTTTTTAAAAGTTGAAATAGATCCGGACGGAGGAACCTCATTTATTGAGATGGGTACCACACAACTTCTGGCTGTTCCTTACGCATTCCATGCTCAAACGGTTGAAAATGATCAGATTGATGATGCCGATGCTGATGCTGCAAATGAGCTTCAGACGCTTTCTGTTTCAGGAAACAATTTGTCCATTAGCGATGGAAACACTGTTGCGTTACCAGCAGGAAGCACCAGCCCATGGACAAACAGTACTGCAGGAATTAAATATTTTGGCGGGAAAGTCGGAATAAATCATGATCCGGCTGACGATTCTGGAGCGCTTCAAGTATGGGGAGAAGATGGTATGAGTCTCGAAATTGTTAACAATAGTGTAACTTTTCCGAATATTTATGCCCAAAACAATTCGGGTACAGCGGCTTATATCGATGGTAAACTAGTGATTGATGACGGTACTCAAGGGGCAGGGAAAGTTTTAACTTCAGATAGCGGCGGTAAGGCAAGTTGGGCAACGCCAGGTACTGGTTTATGGACCCAAAACGGGTCGGAAATTTATTTTAACGGAAACGTGGGAATCGGAACAACAGATCCGATAGTTAAACTGGATGTTTCTGATGATTCAGGTGAAACGTATTCCAGAATTCAGTCAACAGCGAGCGATGCAGGATTATTTATTGAAAGATCAGGTGGAGCTAATATGGCAGGTTTAATTTTTAAAACGGGTGGCGCAAATGGATTTTATACCGGACTTTTAGGATCATACAGTTATAAAATTTCCACTCAAAATCCTACACTTAATGGCCTTGAAGTTGAAATTGACGGGGATGTGGTTTTAAGTGATGAATTACATTCTACTGCTACAGGAAATTCAAATATGATGCCTTTTGCCTATGGTTACATCTCAAGTGCGGCATCAAAAACCGGCTGTACATCAAATGTAGGAACTGTTTCAAAAATGTCAACCGGACAATATAAAGTAGAAATAGCTGACCTTGGCAGTGACTATACAGTTGTAGTAACCATTAACCATGGACTTGCTTATTCTAATGCGGTTGTCATGGGACGTAATTCAGCATATTTTACCGTTGCTACCTGGGATACCAAAAGTGATGGTTATGTCGATGCAGGATTCTCATTTATTGTGTATAAACCTTAATATTAAAGAGATGAAAAAAATTAGACTTATATTATTAATACTGCTAATTGCAAGTTTATCTTTTGCACAAGAAGTTATTTCAACAGCAGGAGAAACGCAATCGAATTCCGGTTATGAATTGAGCTGGACAGTCGGAGAAACAGTAATTAATACTTTATCAGCAGAAAATACAATATTAACCCAGGGATTTCATCAATCGAAGTTAATTATTACTGCTGTTGAGGAGTTAATTGAATCAAATAATCAGGTCAATGTATTTCCTAATCCTACTGCTCAATTTGCAATTATAAAATTTGATCAATTACCTGAAAAAAATATTTATAACCTTTTTAATATTAATGGAAAACTGCTCTCTTCTAAAGAGATAGAATATACAGAAACACAAATAGATTTAACTCCATATGCAAATGGGTCCTATTTGTTAAAGATTATTCAGGAAGATAATCTACCTCTTAAAACTTTTAAAATTATCAAACAATGAAAAAAATTGCTGCCCTTGCCTTAATTCTGTCGACAATGGTTTTGACAGGTTTTGCTGAGATCCCAAATTATTTTAATTATCAGGCCGTTGTTCGGAATTCATCTGGTGAAATTGTAAGTAATGCCGATGTGTCTTTTCGTATCAGTATTTTGCAGAATTCTGAATCAGGATCTGCAGTTTATGTTGAAACACACACGGTTCAAACAAATGAGTTTGGATTAGTGAATTTAAAAATCGGAGATGGTACGGTCGTTAGCGGAAGTTTTAATCCTGAAAATTGGGGAGCAAATTCGCATTTTATAAAAATTGAAATGGATGCAACAGGAGGAAGCTCCTACACCGAATTTGGAACTTCACAATTAGTTGCTGTTCCATATGCTTTTCATGCTAAAACAGTTGAAAATGATGAGGTGGATGATGCTGATGCCGACCCGGAGAACGAAATCCAGTCTTTATCTCTGAATGGCTCAAACTTAACTTTAACGAATGGTGGAGGAACGGTTACGCTTCCATCACCAAGCGAAAGCCCCTGGCTAACAAGTGGGGCAGACATTTATTTTAACTCGGGGAAAGTCGGTATTGGAGCCATAAATGCATATCCTCATCAGTTTTTAATTTATGATGAACTACAGTCGCGTGCAATAATTAAATCAGACGGAACAGCGTCCTTAGATATCAGCCGGGGAAGTTTGAGTTATAGTTCATATCTTATGTTTGGATCAGATGGTATTAGAAAATTTTTTACAGGTCTCCCTACTAACTCCACGAAATATAGAATTTCCAGCTCTTCCACTAGTTTAAGTGGAATTGAGATAGATTTAGATGGAAATGTTGAAACTACCGGAGAGCTTGAAATTGATGGAGAACTAAATGTCAAATCGTATGGAACGGCTAATATGCTTCCTTATGCTTATGCCTGTATTTTATCCAGCCAAAATATGTTAAGCCGAACTCCCAATGTTACGTCATCGGTAAGAATTGGAACTGGCCAGTATAAGATATCAGTTAAGGATTTGGAAACTGATGCCTATATTATTGTTGTTACTGTAAATGAAGGAGTCGCCTATCTACATGCGACCGTCACAAGTAGAACTTCAGAAGGGTTTACAGTTGCTATTTGGGATACAAAGAGCGATGCGTATCATGACGGCGGTTTCTCATTCGTATTATATAAAATCTAATGCAAATATTCAAGAAGGAAGTTTCTTTTATTGTTTTAATTTTGTAACTTTTACCATATGAAAAAGCTCCTAATATCCTCATTACTAACACTTGTCACATATGCATTACAAGCTCAGGAGGTGATCTCACCTTCAGGACTTACACAGCAGACGGGAGGCTATGTGATTAGTTGGACAGTCGGAGAACCTGTTATTAATAAGGTGTCAAAAGGGAATACGATTCTTACCCAGGGATTTCATCAATCGAAGTTAATTATTACTGCTGTTGAGGAGTTAATTGAATCAATTAATCAGGTCAATGTATTTCCTAATCCTACTGCTCAATTTGCAATCATAAAATTTGATCAATTACCTGAAAAAAATATTTATCACCTTTTTGATATTAATGGAAAACTACTCTCTTCTAAAGAGATAAAATCTACAGAAACGCAAATAGATTTAACTCCTTATGCAAATGGTTCCTATTTGTTAAAGATTATTCAGGAAGATAATCTACCTATTCAAACTTTTAAAATTTTCAAACAATGAAAAAATACATTGCTCTCTTTGCGCTACTAAACCTTGTTGTATTGGTGGTTTTTTCACAGGTTCCAAATTACTTTAACTATCAGGCTGCAGTGCGAAATGCAACCGGTGAGATTATTAGTAACACGAATGTATCTTTCCGTATCAGTATTCTTAAGGATTCTGAATCAGGCTCTGCAGTTTATGTTGAAACACACACGGTTCAAACAAATGAGTTTGGATTGGTGAATTTGAAAATCGGAGATGGCACTCGTGTAAGCGGCAGTTTTAATCCTGGGAACTGGGGCACAAATTCACATTTTATAAAAATTGAAATGGATGCAGCAGGAGGAAGCTCCTACACCGAATTCGGAACTTCACAGTTAGTTGCTGTTCCATATGCTTTTCATGCTAAAACGGTGGAAGAAGATAACGTGGATGATGCTGATGCTGATCCTACAAATGAAGTTCAAACACTTAGCATTAGTGGTTCTGACCTGTCCATAAGTGATGGAAATACAATTACGCTACCTCTGGGCGAAGGTGGCGATAACTGGGGAACACAAATGGTAGTAACTGATGCAACTCTGTCAGGCACAGGTATCTCTACACGTCCCTTGTCGGTAGTTGGTGATTTAACCGATGATCAAACACTTTCCATATCAGGAAATGAACTCTCTATTTCCGATGGGAATTCAGTTACCTTACCAGCAGGAAGTGAAAGCCTGTGGACTAAGAGCGGCTCTAATATTTATTACAATTCCGGGAATATTGGAATTGGGACAAGCAATCCTAACTATCCTTTAGATATTAACGGGACTTTAAGTTATGCCAGGTTAAAAGCCAGTTCAGATGCTGCTTTATTTATTGATCGCGGTGATTTTGGCAGTTTTTCTACAATATCGTTTCTGAATGAAGGAGAGAATAAATATTGGATTGGAATGGCTCCAAATAGTGATCGATTCAGAATATCCACTTTGTCAAATTCATTACAGGGGCTTGAAGTAGATATTTTAGGAAGTGTTCATTTTTCCGAGAACATATTTTTAACTGAAGGAAAAAATATTAGTATTGGAGTCACAAATCCCTATTATCCACTAGAAATCAAAGGTGGTGACATTGGTTGTATGAAATTCTTTTCATCTTCCTCAGGCACTGGAACATCGGATGGATTTCAAGTTGGCCTATATTCAGATAATAATGCAACATTAAATAATCATGAAGATGGGGATATTGTATTTGGAACAAACAATATTACTAGAATGGCAATCAGTAATGATGGCCACGTAAGTATTGGCGGAAATACGCATTCCGACCATCTTTTAAATTTATTCAGTTATCCTTCCGGGCCGGTTTATATGAGCTTTCAAAACTACAACGCCGGTACTTCTTCAATGGATGGTTTTATGATTGGGACAAGTTCAAGTAATAATGCGTTTTTGTGGAATTATGAGAATACATCGCTTAATTTGGGAACAAATGGTCGTTTAAGAATGACAATTTTGAACAGTGGTTATGTTGGAATAGGGACCGATACGCCTGATGCCGGACTTCATCTTAAAGGTACAGGTTATCCCGCTTCTTTTATGTATATTGAATCCAGTACAGGACAGGATGCCGGAATAAGACTATATGAAGGAACAGAAGCAAAATGGCACCTTTTTAATAATTCTGCTGCTGGTGGATTACAAATATATAACAGTGATGCTTCTACCGCCATTTTTGCGAAACAGTCAAACTCTTATGTGGGAATTAGAACAACTTCGCCAGCTTACGCACTACACGTAAATGGCGATGCAGCAAAAACATCCGGAACAACGGCATGGATTATTTCTTCAGACAAGAGACTTAAAGATATTCATGGAACCTACGATAAAGGATTAGCAGCTATATTGGAATTACAACCCATTTGCTATAATTATAAGAAGGATAACCCACGTCAATTGCCTTCAAATAAAGAACAGGTTGGTTTTGTTGCCCAGGAAGTTCAGAAAGTATTTCCTGAAGCCGTGAGCCAGAGAGAAGATGGATATCTGGATTTTAATATACACTCAATAAATGTAGCTATGGTTAATGCTGTAAAAGAGTTGAATGAAGAAAACAATCAATTGAAAAAGCAGGTTGAAAATTTGGAAAACAGGCTTGAGAGAATGGAATCCTTAATCGGGTTAAGTGCTTCAAAATAAAATTATAATTAATAGCTTTATGAGCCTCGCCAAAAAATAGCGGGGCTTTTTTTCTTCAAGACCAGAACAAAAAAGTGTTCAAATTCCTTTTAATCAAAAATCAGTTGATTTATATTTGCGCAAAATTTGAATTTTGGAAACTGCACGGTTTCTTCCATATTTTAAGGGGCATAAAAATTTTATCGAACTTCAGAAAAAACTAATTGCCCCCCCGGGTGAAAAAATTTACCTGCAGGGCTGTATTGGCTCTTTTAAAACGACTTTGCTCGCTAATCTTTTTCAACAAGTACAAAAAAACTTTATAGTTTTTCTAAACGACAGGGAAGAAGCCGCTTATTTTTACGACGATTTAAATAATCTTGGTTGGGGAGAGAATACACTCTTTTTCCCTGCTTCATACAAGCGTTCCATTCAATACGATTCAACCGAACAGGAAAATATTGTTCAGCGTACCGAAGTTTTGAACAAGTTATTGGATAAGGAGAATTCTTATTTTCTGGTTACCTATCCCGAGGCTGTTATTGAAACGGTAATTTCGCAGGCAGGGCTCGAAATAAATACGTTGCAGGTGGCAAAAGGTGATAAAATTTCGATTGAATTTATCAACGAATTTTTATTTGAATATGGTTTTGAACGCGTGGATTTTGTATACGAACCCGGACAATTTTCAGTGCGAGGTAGTATTGTCGATATTTTTTCGTTTTCACACGATGACCCGTATCGTATTGATTTTTTTGGCGATGAAATTGATTCCATTCGCAGTTTTAATATCGACAACCAAATTTCAAAAGATTCTTTTAAACGGATTACAATTGTTCCGAATATTCATAACCCAAGTATCGAGGGACAAAGAATATCTCTGATTGAGTTTTTAAATGACGAAAATATTTTTGTCGGAAATAATCTGGAACAGTTTTTTGATTTTGTTACTGAAATTCACAGGCAAACGATATTGGCAAAGGCTGATGTCGAAAATATTCTGGAACAAGTAATAACCGGCGACGAGTTAAAAAAGCAACTGCAGCGGGAAACTGTTTTCGATTTTGGCAGCGATCTGTTTTTTGAACCTGATTCCGTTTTGGAGTTTTCAAATTCGCGCCAACCTGTTTTTAACAAAAATTTTGATATGCTGGGAGAAAACCTGGTTGAATATCGGAAAAACGGTTATGAAATATTTATTCTTTCCGGAAATGAAAAACAAATCGAGCGCTTAACGGCTATTTTTCACGATACCGATATTAATGTCAAATTCACGCCGGTAAACTTTGTCTTACATGAAGGGTTTGTGGATAACGACCTAAAAATTTGCTGTTACACTGATCATCAGATTTTTGAACGGTATCACCGGTTTAAGTTAAAAACCCGAAAAGCAGAGAGAGAGGCAATTTCTTTAAAAGAATTAAACAAACTTCATCCTGGTGATTATGTCGTTCATATCGACCACGGGATTGGAAAATTTGCCGGTTTGGTAAAAACTGAGGTAAACGGAAAAATACAGGAGGCAATTCGTCTGGTTTACAGAGACAATGATTCGTTGTTGGTAAGTATTCATTCGCTGCACCGGATTTCAAAATACAAGGGGAAAGAAGGTGCGGAACCAAAAATAAATAAGCTGGGCACCGGAGCGTGGCAAAAAATGAAAAACCGCACCAAAGCAAAGGTGAAAGATATTGCCAAGGAATTAATTGCCTTGTATGCCCAGCGAAAAGCAGAAAAAGGTTTTGCATTTTCAGACGACACTTACCTGCAAACCGAACTGGAAGCCTCATTTATTTATGAAGATACTCCCGACCAGGAAAAAGCTACAATTGCAGTAAAAGAAGACATGCAAAAAAGCATGCCGATGGATCGGCTGGTTTGCGGCGATGTTGGTTTTGGTAAAACCGAAGTGGCAATTCGTGCGGCATTTAAGGCTGTTGCCGACAGTAAACAGGTGGCAGTGCTGGTTCCGACTACAATTTTGGCATTGCAGCATTACAAAACTTTCTCTGAGCGGCTGGAGAACTTTCCGGCGAAAATTGAGTTTGTAAGCCGTTTGAAATCTACCCTTGAAATAAGAAGCACCTTAAAAGATTTAGCGGACGGGAAAATAGATGTTATAATAGGAACACACAGGCTTGTAAGCAAAGATGTGAAGTTTAAAGATTTGGGTTTGCTCATTATTGATGAAGAACAGAAATTTGGAGTCTCAGTAAAAGAAAAACTGAAACAATTTAAAGTTAATGTTGATACGCTTACGTTAACGGCAACTCCTATTCCGCGAACTCTCCAGTTTTCTTTGATGGGCGCCCGTGATTTGTCGATTATACAAACACCGCCACCAAATCGATATCCTATTCATACCGAAGTTCATGGATTTAATGACCAGTTAATTCGTGAAGCAATTTCCTACGAAGTTGAGCGGAACGGGCAGGTATTTTTTATTCACAACCGGGTTCAGAATATCTATGAAGTTGAAGAAACGTTAAAACGAATAGTGCCGGGAATAAAAACAGGGGTGGGGCACGGACAAATGGATGGCCCGAAACTGGAAAAAGTAATGCTTGACTTTATAAATGGTAAGTTTGATGTTTTAATTGCAACTACGATTATTGAATCAGGACTTGATATCCCGAATGCCAATACCATTATTATAAATCAGGCACAGAATTTTGGATTAAGTGACTTACACCAGTTGCGGGGCAGGGTAGGACGTTCAAATAAAAAAGCATTTTGTTACCTGATAGCACCACCGCTTTCGACCATTAATGCCGAATCCCGCCGACGGTTACGTGCGCTGGAAGAATTTTCTGACTTGGGTAGCGGGTTTAACATTGCCATGCAGGACCTGGATATCCGTGGCGCCGGAAATATGCTGGGGGCCGAACAAAGTGGGTTTATTGCCGATATTGGTTTTGAGACCTACCATCGTATTCTCAATGAAGCTATCCAGGAATTAAAACAGGAAGAATTTAAAGGAGTTTTTGAAGAAGAGGATTCAAAACAGACACAGGCATTTTTAAATGTGAAGTTTGTTAACGATTGCCAGATTGATACTGATCTCGAATTGCTCTTTCCTACTGATTATATCCCCGGAACTTCAGAACGAATGGCGCTGTACCGCGAGCTGGATAATATTGAGATCGAAGAACAGTTAAAAGAGTTTGAAAATAATTTGATTGACAGGTTTGGAAAATTACCACAGGAAAGTCGTGAATTGCTGGGAGTTGTTAATCTGAGATGGAAAGCGATAGATTTAGGAATGGAGAAAATTATCCTAAAAAATAAAAAAATGATCTGTCATTTTGTTTCCGACCAGCAATCCGCATTTTACCGGTCCGATGCATTTATTCAAATTGTTCAGTTTATTCAAAAAAGAAAACTGGATGGGAAAATGAAAGAAAGTGACCAGAAATTAAAGCTAACATTTTCAAACGTTCCGAATATTGAAACCGCAGCTTTTTACCTTCAGAAAATTATTGATGAAATTAAACGTTAAATAAAAAGTACGCTGTACGCAACCCTTTTATTAAAATCACATCTAATGTTCAGTAAAATAATGGAGGGAAAAACGTTTTACATTTGTATAATATATTAAATTGATTAAATATGAATTGGAAAAGACTTTTATCAAACGCGCTACTGGTTACAATGATTTTAGGATTTACTTCCTGCTTCGATGATGAAGAAGAAGCATTTAGCATTGAGGCAGATGTATATTACATTAATAAACTTGTGGACGGAGAATGGATGCATGGAACAACTTATTATGTATATGGAAATGAAAGCATGTCGTCGGCGAAAGTTACAACACCGGTTACTTCCGAAACGATCGAACTTGAGGCTGCAGCTGCCTATTATAATGTAATGGTCAGTTCTCCTGCGCAAGAGGACTACTCAGTAAATACACCGGAAGAAGGTAACTTTCAGTTTGAAGCAACAAATCAAAAAGGCGAAATTTTATATAGCACAGATGAACAGGAATTTGTTAATCTCGAAGGGGCAAAAATTGATAGTATTGGATTTGACAGCAATAATTTTTTAATGTACGTGGCCTGGAATGAGATAGAAGAATCTGATGGCTATTATTTAAAGATGTATGATTCTTCGGATGAACTTGTTTTCGAAGGTTATGGTGTAGGTAGTGACGAGACTGAGTTTATCATTTCTGAGTATTATTCTACAGGAAACTGGATACAAGATCCGGTTGAAGGTGATGATTATCAGCTTTTATTACAGACCTTTGTTTATGATGACGATGCTACAAACAGTAACTTAGCATACAATATTAAAGAAGTAACGGTTACAGATACAATGATAAACTGGGATTTCTAAGAAATTAATACGAATATTGGGAAAGCTGCCTGTTTAGGTGGCTTTTTTTGTTTTATATAGCTATATACTATAAAAATAGTAGAAATATTATAAAAATAGTTTTTATTCTAGATTTTTAGTACTATGTTTGTAGTAATAATTTTCAGTATTATGAAATCACTTACCAAGGCAGAAGAACAAGTTATGCAGATCCTTTGGGATTTAAAAGAGGCTGTAGTTAAACAGGTTGTTGAGAAATTTGATAATCCGCAACCAGCTTATACAACTGTTGCAACAGTGATGAAAGTATTGGAAAAAAAAGGTTTCGTTTCTCATAAAAAGATAGGGAATACACATCTTTTTTTCCCGGCAGTCAGTAAAAAGGAATACACAAAATTTCAGTTCAGTTCTCTTTTGAAAGATTATTTTAATGGTTCTTTTCCTAAAATGGCAACTTTTTTTGCCAAAGAAAACAACATTAGTATCCAGGAATTGGAGGAAATGCTGAAGATGACGGAAAATGAATTGAATAAGGACGAAAACAATAAATAACCATGGAATCTTTGTTTACATTTTTAGTAAATGCGTCTGCAGGGATAAGCTTGTTTTATATCGTTTACTGGATTTTTCTTCGGAATGAAACTTTCTATAATGCAAACCGGTGGTTTCTTTTTATGGCTTTAATCTCAGCTGTTTTATTGCCATTGTTCCCACTAAAATATCAGGTTATAATTGAACCTGAAAATGATGCAGCGGTGTTAAAAACCATTTCAGATACTTTTAAACACATTCCTGTCGTTTCCGGTACAGAGTATGAAAGCCAGGGATTTAACTGGCAACAGGGAGTTTTATTGGTCTATTTAACCGGAGCTTCAATTTTCCTTTTACGACTATTGACTCAGACTTTTATTCTTATTCATCTAATAATAAAATACCGGATAAAATCGCTGGATGGAATCCGAATTGTAGAAAACGAAAAATATGGTTTGCCATTCTCGTTTTTTAATGTTGTATTTATAAATCCGAAATTTCATAAACAGGAGAACCTGCCGGAAATTCTGGCTCACGAGAAAGTGCACATTCGTGAGAATCACTGGTTCGACCTGCTATTTATAGAACTGTTAACAGTCATCTTTTGGTTCAATCCATTTATATGGTTTTTTGAACGATCAATGAAACAAAACCATGAGTACCTTGCCGACAAAGGTGTAATTTCCATGGGGCACAGTGTAGCACGGTACCAGGCTTTATTGTTAAACCAGTTAATGGGCATGCAGATTATTGGAATTACCAACAACTTGAATTTTGCCCTTAACACAAATCGATTAAAAATGATGACAAAAACGAAAACTTCCGCTCTGGGGCGGGTAAAATTGTTATGGGCTTTGCCCGCAGTTGCTCTATTGCTATTTGCTTTTGCGGAACCTGATTACAAAGTATTGTCTGCACAGAAAGTATTGTCTGCACAGAATGATGAGAATCCTAAGACTATGGTCGATTTTTCAGGACAAAAAGAGATAACGGTCAGGGGAATAGTTTTAGATGAAAAAGGAGACCCTCTGCCGGGAACGTCTGTTGTAATTAAAGGAGGTACCAGGGGTACTGTTTGCGATATGGATGGAACATTCAAACTGGATGTGCCGGAAAATGCCAGCATTGTGCTCTCATTTGTCGGGAAGAAAACTGTTGTTGATTCCTACGAAGAAATTACGTCCGGAAATCAAAAAGGTGATACTTTTAGCCGGAAATACACGATGAAAGATGCCATAGAAATGATTTCTAACAGCTCTTACGACGGAGATTTTAAAACCTCCTACGAAGGAGAACTGCTCCCTCCTCCTCCGCCACCTCCACCACCACCGACAAAAGAAGCTGTGCCTGCAAATGGAAAAACACCACCTCCGTCACGTGTAATGCCAGGTGACGAAGAAGTGTTTTATATTATAGAAGTTATGCCCCATTTCCCGGGTGGTTATTATGCCAGGCAGGATTACATTTTGAAAATGCAACAAAAAATTGCACAAGCAGAAGGCATAAAAGGAAAAGCAAAAGTATTTTTTACCGTAAATGCTAAAGGCAAAGTTACAGATATCAAAATAGTGGAAAAAGACAATGATGGCGCAGCCAAGGGGGCAGTCATGCTGGTATCTGGAATGCCTGACTGGACACCTGGGAAACAACGTGGAAAGGCTGTCCCGGTAAAATATTTGCTGCCTGTAGTATTCAAATAACAGAAAATTAGAAATACTTATTTTATTTACCCGGTGTACATAATTTTAAGGGAAATGAAAAAATTTCAGCTAATTGCGATTTTACTGCTTTCAATTTTTGTTTTTTCCTGTAAAGAGAAATCAAAAAAAACTCAGTTAACAGTAAATGTTGAAACGCTTGAACCTAAAGTCAATATCAGTGAACTTACTTCTGATTTTATGAAATGGTGGACGTATTATTCCTATAACATTTCTTTATCATCAGATTTTACAGGTTTAAACGAACAGTCAGAAATGATTGACAAAAAACAATTTTTGGAAAAATTAATTACAGGCAATTATATTCCTCTAAAAATAAAATCGGACAATAAAATCGAAACATATAAACTTTATCAGCTCGACTCTATCGCAGACAAAGGAATCGGAAGAACAATAAAAAATGAATCAACTACAATCTATGGTTTATATGAGATGGAAGGAACGCCCATTCCACAGTTTAACTTTACCGACCTGGAGGGAAATAGCTACACCAACGAAAATACAAAAGGAAAAACAATAATTCTAAAAACCTGGTTTATCCACTGCGGAGCTTGTGTAGCTGAATTTCCGGAACTAAATGAATTTGTAGAAAAATATAAAAATAGAAATGACATCATTTTTCTGAGTTTAGCGTTGGATACTAAATCGGAATTAGAGAAGTTCTTACAGCAAAAAGAGTTTGATTATAAGGTAGTTCCCAATCAGAAGGAGTTTATTTTTAAAAAATTATACTTGAATGGCTTTCCGACCCATTTAGTTGTAGATGAAAATGGAACAATATTAAAAGTGGTAAACAATGCATCAGAAATGATTGCCTTTTTTGAAAATGGAAAGAAATCAACAGACAAAAAATTACCACCGCCATCTTCAGCAGCACCACCGCCGCCACCACCACCGCCACCACCGCCACCGCCACCTTCGAAATAAAAACTTACATCAACCTTTACAAACAATTTTTAAATAGATGCGAAAAGGAAATATTAATCTTTGGATTTTGGGTGTTTTATTTGGCTCAATACTGGCATATACAGGTTGGACTGGGTTGGGGACACAAACGTTCTTAATGGGAAAAACCAGTGAAATTTCAGGAAAAGTAATCGAGGTATTTCCAAATAAAGAAGTACAAAATTTCAGTCGAAAAATTAAATATGTTTACTCAGTAAATGACAACTTTTATGTTGACTTTAAAAAACTTGGAACAGAAGATGCAAAGCAAGAAATTGGAAATGATTTGAAACTTATTTATTCGATTAAAAAACCAGAAAGAAATAGAGTTAAAAGACTTTCTTCAAACTATGACAATTCAGTCGGAAAAAAATATTATTCGACCAAAGAAAATGGTTATATCGAGTTACGACTGATTAACGGAATCTTCAAATACAAAGAAGCTGCAGTAGGAGGTAAAATAATTCATGACTTTGTTGGAGAATATAAAATCATCAATGACTCCATAAAATTCGAGAATTATATTTTCGAGACTGTTAATGAGAATAAAAACAGACCTGAATTATTTGTGCTTTCACCAGACAATCACCGTCAATTAGTTGATGTGAGCACAAAAAAAATTTTTAGAAGATTTCATTAGTTGTGATTAAATTAAAAAAACTATGCACAATAAATACATATTGCAGGGCAGGTTTGGGGGTAGGCCAACTGCGGCCCGAGGCTTCGGGATCGTTTCGAGTTCTACCGATAACTATCGGACAAGAACGCTCACTGAAATCCGCCTCAACAAAAGAAGCTGTACCTGCTAATGAAAAAACTCAACATCCACAACATGTTATATAAGGTGAAGAAGAGGTATTTTATATTATAGAAGGTATGCCCCATTTTCCGGGTGGTTATTATGTAATGCAGGATTACATTTCGAAAAAGCAACAAAAAATTGAACTGGGGAAAGGCATAAAAGGAAGAGCAAAAGTATTTTTTACTGTAAATGCAAAAGGAAAAGTAAGCGATATCAAAATAGCAGAAAAAGATAATGACGATGCAGCCAAAGGTGCAGTAATGGTTGCATCAGGAATACCTGACCGGACACCTGGAAACAACGGGGAAAGGCTGTCCCGGCAAAATACTTGCTGTCGGTAGAATTCAAATAACAGAAACGGAAATAGTTGTTTTATGTTTTACCCTGATTTTAAGAGTCAGGGTATTTTTGTTTCAGGCTGATGAGAATATAGCCTGCTGCTCAAACTGATGTTCTTCATATGAAAAAATGCAACCAGAATATTTTATAAAAAAATGAGATTTGAATTTATTCCTCATTCTCAAATCAAATTGGTAAATTGTAAGCCAAAATTCTAAACCAATTAAAATCAAACAAAAATGACTGAAAGACGAGATTTTATTAAAAAGACCCTGGCCGGCACGGCAGGAATTGCTATTGGTGGTGTAGGATTTAGTGCAAAATCTTATGCTTCGATTATGGGAGCCAACGAAAGAATTACGATGGCTGTGATCGGGATCCGAGGACAGGGAAACGGGCACATCAGCCGCTGGTGTGATTTGAAAGAAAACAGAAATGTGTTTTTGAAAACCATTTGCGATGTGGATGAAGAATTGTATCCGGAAAGAGTAAAGAAAGTAGAAAACGCTATCGGTACAAAACCGCTGACAGAATGGGATATGCGTCGTGTGTTTGACGACAAGGATATTGATGCAGTTTCCATTGCTACTCCAAATCACTGGCATGCATTGGCAACCATTTGGGCTGCTCAGGCCGGTAAGCACGCATATTGCGAAAAACCAGCCAGTCATAATGTTTTCGAAGGAAGAAAAATGATTGAAGCTGCCCGCAAATACAATGTTCGTGTGCAGATTGGTTTTCAAAACCGTTCGATTGCAAATGTGATGGAAGCTATGAAATTTTTACATGAAGGCGGTATTGGCGACGTGTACATGGCAAAAGGATTATGCTACAAACCACGTGATTCGTTTGGTATTTCGGAAGACAGTTTGCCACCGGAAACTTTACATTACGACATGTGGCTCGGACCCGCAAACTGGCGCGCTTACAACGAGAAGAAAGGACACTATAACTGGCACTGGCACTGGGATACAGGAAATGGAGATACCGGAAACCAGGGACCACATCAGTTTGATATTGCCCGTTGGGGACTGAATAAAAAGGAACATCCGGTTTCGATTTTTTCCGCCGGAGGTATTTATGGAATTAGCCCGAAAGAGTGCTCACAGGAAACACCAAATACACAAACTTCGTTGTTTACGTATGAAGATGGAAAAGTTCTTGAATTTGAAACCCGCGGACGTTACACAAACGGCGAATCGAGTTTGAATGTGAAAATTGGAAATATGTTTTACGGAACCGATGGTTACCTGGAAGTAAACGGAAGTACATGGAAAGCTTTCCGTCAGAGGGAAAAAGAACCTTTTGCCGGCTCTGACATGAAAACTTCTGAAGTTCCTACTGATCCAACATTCTTGGCACCTCCCGGAGGAACAGAACATTACGCTAATTTTATTGATGCAATTCGCTCTGGGAGTAACTACGATTTGCACTGCGATGTAAATGACGGTTTCTATTCATCGGCCTTGCCTGCTTTGGCTAATATTTCATATCGCTTAAAACGTGAGTTGAATTTTAAAGGAAAATACGAAAAATTTGCCAACGATCCTGAAGCTGACATGATGTTATCGAGAAATTACAGAAAGCCTTATGTAGTGCCGGATGAGGTTTAAAGAGTAAAAAAGATGTGATTTAATTTATTATAAAATAAATGAGAAGGGGATTTTCAATCGAAAATCCCCTTTTTCATAACTAACTTAAACTAAAATTTAAATAATTCCCACACGAAAGTGGGAATATTTTAAGCAATCTTTTATTCTCCACCAACTTCGCCAATAGCTACCATTGGATCAACGTTAGGCACGCCGGCAGGCTGAACTACATGAGTCAGTGGTTCAATGTTACTCTCAGCACCGTCGTAACCTGTTGTTTGATTCAATATTGCACCAACGTTACCTACAATATAATCTTCAAATATTGGCCAGAAAATATGTTTCGGGTCCATGGTATATTTTGTGGTAGGATAGGTTGACCATGATACATTATCCCTGAAGAAATTATTTTTTTCCATCATCCTGTCGTAATAGAAATTACTGGCAGAGAGGGATTTTTCAATATCATCCCCGGATACCGAATAGGTATTGCCATTGTAGCAGGTTTTCCCTGATTTGGCAAAGATTACTGAAATCCGTACCAGTTCAAAGTGGCGGTATTCTTCTCCATACAATTCACGGGCACGTTCATCCAGTATTGCCCCGATTCCCATAGTCTGCACATCTCCGGCAGTATACATCTCGATGGCATTGGCACGTTCACGGATGATATTCAAATCTTCGGCTGCACCGGAATTATTATCCTGCCAGAAACGGGCTTCTGCTCTTATCAGGTAAGCCTCGGCTATCCGCAGAATGTACATATTCTGTTTACCTCCATCCTGGCGTTTTACCTGGTCTTCATAGTTGTGTGCCCAAAATTTGTATAAGGGGTAACCAAACCAGCAACGGATGGAATCTTCGCATAATAGTACATCATTATACCAGAGTTGTGCCGGTTGAAGATACCATTCCGGGGCGACCTCTTGCAGGTCAGGATTGTCATAAACCATCATATCCATGTCAAACCAGTTCCCTCTTTTATGACGGTAATCCTGGCGGTCCATTTCTCCTTCTCCATCAATCCCCCTCCAGAGATCATATTGCCCGTAATTGGTTGTGCGTGAAAATCCCTGGCCACGGCCAAACTTGTGCATCTGTTTTGTAACGTCGTCTTGTACGATGTTCATCCCTGTAACTGTACCTGTCGGTGGTGCTTTTACCCCCTTGTTAGTACTTACAAAGTTAGGACCCCATGCCCTGGGACGGGCTGACCTACCCTGGCTTCCATCTACAAACGAAGTATTGACAATAGTATATATTCCTTCCACGTTATTTACCTTCTGGCTGTTTTCATTATCGAACAGTAAATTTACCGGGTCAGCCGTCTGCTCACAATCAAATCCCGGAATCAACTCTCCGGTGAAAGGATTTTCGTTATTTCCTACTAACACCGTTTTTACGCCTGATGCATCAACATCAGCCTGGGTAAACAAACGCGACTGTCCACCGTCGATCACCTTGTTCATCATGTTTTCTGCATCCGCAAAACGTAAATTCATCATGTAGTATTTGGCCAGCAAAATCCTAACGGCATCTACCGGAGGCTGTCCTATCGGGAGTTCGCTCTTGGATTTTACCCATTGTTCTGCCCATTCCAGGTCGGTGATCATCTGGTCCCAGATGCCCTGCATGTAAAATGCTTTAAAATCCTGGCGTGCTTCTGCTACCACGTTCAAAGGGAAAGCTGTGTTCCCGTAACCCATGGTAAGCTGCATGTAGAAAAAAGAACGGACGAAATAGGCCCTTCCCAGCAAATCGTTCCTGTTAGGATCATTTGCCCCACCGGCCCAGTCTGGGATATCAATGTTATCGATTACCGTGTTCGCGTTCTTTATCTGTTGATAATCCTGATCGTAAATGCGCCGTATACCACGCATCTCACCAGTGTAGTCAGTCTGCGGTGTGCAATAAAGCCTCATGTCAACAGTTGGCATACTCGGATTATCCGTTTTGCCTGCTGTGATGTAATCGCCCATGGCAGCGTCAAACTGCAGGTCTCCTGCATCACCATTCCACTGATTAAAAATCCCTTTTAACGCTGCATCCAGTGCGGTTTGTAAGCCGCTCTCATTTACAAATGTATTCTCCGGACTTAAAGTTGACAATGGTTTTTGATCAAGATAGCTGTCGTTACATGACATCGTAAATACCAGTAATAAGGCTACAACCAGTCCTACTATATTTTTTATTTTTTTCATCTCTATCTTTTTTTTCAGTTATGTATTTCTTTCATTTATAAACGTTTTACAATGAAATGTTTACGCTAAAGGAATAGGTACTCGGCATATCTGTGCTAGATTCCGGATCGCCCTCTAACCACTTCGTAAACACGACCGGATTGTCAGCTGAAAAAGCAATACGGGCACTCTTAATCCTAAGCGGTTCCAGTACATCCGACGGAATGGTATATCCCAGCGATATATTCTGGATACGCAGGTAACTCCTCGATTGCCAAACCCGTGCAGTTGAAAGGTTTATGGAGTTAATTCTGGCAGCAGTATTGATCGGATTGTTGGGTGTCCAGTACGGAAGATCCCACCAGTTATGGTTTTTAATGTACGACTGGGAGTTGTTAAACGGCTGTGTGGTTCCACCGTAATAACCCAACTTGGACAATAATATCACACCCAAATCAAAATTTTTGTATTCAAAGTTATTTGTCAGGGTCATGTACCATGGTGGGGAGGTTAGTCCCTGGAATACCTTATCATCTGCATTAATTGTTCCATTTCCATCCTGGTCCACATATTTGAAATCACCCGGATATAAACCATACTGGGCAGCTTCTGATTCCTCTCCAATCTGGTAAATTCCATCCAGTTCATAATCCCATATGATATCCTTGTTTTTCCCGATAAACCAGCCGTTGGATGTATCGTCAGGCTCTTTGAGGACCGTATTGCCATTCTCATCTACTGTGGCTATTTTTTCGCCCGTTAGCGATACTATCTTATTTGTGCTGTAGCTTAAATTAAAGTTACTGGTCCAACGGAAATCACTATTCTCGATATTAATCGTGTTAATCGCTAAATCCACCCCGCCGTTTTGTAAACTTCCCACGTTGGTGGTTATCTGGGTAAAACCGGTTAATATCGGGAGCTTTTTATCCAACAACAAATCGTTGGTCTTAGACGTATAAGCATCTATCGAACCTCTTACCCGTCCGTCCCAAAGACCATAGTCGATACCCAGGTTGTAAGCCTGGTTTCTCTCCCATGCCAGGTTCGGGTTGGCCATCCGGTTAATGTATAGATAAGGAGCAATAAAATAACCACCATCGTAGTTCAGGTATTTGTTCTGGCTCAACGTTGCATAAGCTGCATACGAGCCTATCCCGCTACTGTTACCGTTTACACCCCAGCTGCCGCGCAGTTTCAAAAATGTAAGCCATCCCGGTCGGTTAGCCATAAATCCTTCGTTGGTAAGGGTCCATCCTGCCGATATCGACGGGAAAGAGGCATGTTTCTTGTTTAATCCAAAACGTGAATAACCGTCACGACGCCAGGAAGCCGACAAATTGTAGCGGTTGCTATAAGAATAATTGATACGTCCCATTAATGCATCCCTGGTAACGACCTCGTCTGATGAATTTGCGACAGGAATCAGGCCAAACGCAGTAGCATGGAATCCCAGCGCTTCGGTTGGTGAAAAATTTGAAGCTCTTGAATCTGTTTCCCACGACTGGGTCTTTTCTTTATTCACAAGACCCGTTACATCAAAACGGTGCTCGCCAAACTCCTTGCTCCAGTTCAGGATATTATCCCACTGGTATTCAAAGGATTGGTTATGGCGTCTTCGTACATACCCCCCGTTGTTCCAGACCGGGTTAGCGCTGTCTTCGTAAAGAAGCCTTTTACGGAAATCAAATCGTGGTGAATAGTTCGAAGTCAACTGTATCCCTAACGGGAGTGTTAACTTGGCATACAATGTCGTAAATAGCCTGTAACGGTTGTACAAACGGGTTGTGTATGCCGGATCCAGGTACGGATTACCACGGTTCGAACCGGCACCCGCAGTTTTCAAATACTCCCTCGGGTACTTGTTTGGCAGTTTTCCGATGGTAGGGATATTATCGTTATAAACAGTATTGTACCACGGGGCATCATACGGTGACGATGATTGAACACTTGCATCAATTGGTTCGTCCCCTTCATCCTGGTATGAAAAATTACCTTTTAACCCGACATTCAGAAAACTCGTGGCTTTTACATCCAGGTTTAACCGCGAAGTAATTTGTGTGAAACTTTCTCCCATAGTTACCGACTGGTTGTCTGTATAACCCAAAGACCAGTAGTATGATACATAATTGTTTCGTCCGGTTACACTCAGGTCGTAATCCTGGCGTATCCCGACTTTATTGTATAAAAAATCATTCCAGTCAAAAGTCCTTCCAAGAAGGTAATTTTCTTTTTCATTGCCTTCAAATCCAAGGGTATTCAGCCACGCTGTGGTAATTTCCGTGGGATCGGTCGAACCGGGGATACCGTTGGCTGTCAGCCATTCAGACTGGTATTGGGAAGGAACATCTTCATATTTTTCAAATTTTGACCATGCTTCGGTGTTTAAACTGTTGATGGATTCAAACACATCGGTCAGCCAGTTCATAACATCATCCCCTGCCTTGTGTGAGTCCAGGTGTTTTCCGCGGGTAACTATACCCAGCTTGGCGCTCGCTGTAATGGTCGGCTCGCTCGTAGTACCAGTTTTCGTGGTAAATACAATTACACCGTTCGATGCACGCGAACCGTAAATGGCTGCTGCACTGGCATCTTTTAATACGTCGACACTGGCTATGTCGTTGACGTTTATTGCGGCAATATCTCCGTTAAAAATAACTCCGTCCAATACGATTAACGGCTTATTGGCTTCTGCTTCTTCATTAACATCATCATCAACATCTGCTTTAATGGTATTATTTGCACGAATCTGGAAATCAGGGGTATTTCTTGCATTGGTACTGTAACCTACCTGTAAACCCGGCACAGCCGAACGAAGCATATCCTGCACGTTGGCCGGCTGGTACTTGAGCATTTGCTCTGCATTCACGGAGGAAACTGCACCTGTAAGGTCTTGTTTCTTGGCCGTACCATAACCGATTGCTACTACTTCGTCAAGGCCAATGGCATCGGTTTCCATTGTAAGATTAATAGATGTCTGGTCGCCAACAACAATTTCCTGCGTTTTTAACCCGACAAATGAAAATGCAATTGTGGCATTGCCCGGAACATTGGATAGAGTATAGTTACCATCGATATCTGTTACAGTACCATTGGTGGTCCCTTTAATAATGACAGTAACACCTGGTATAGGTGCGTTATCTGTCCCCTTGATATTTCCGGTAATTGTTTTGGTTTGCTGGGCGTAACCTGCAAACTGGATGAGTAGAAAAACTCCAATAAGAAAAATTTTAGACAAAAGCCCACTGCGCCTATTGCGCAAAAAACTTTGCGTTGTGTTTCTTTTCATAGGTTTAATTATTAAGTGAGTAAAAAATATCAATACTTATAAGCAAAATAGATGCGAAGCATTCCAACGAAAGTGATATCGTTGCCAAAAGATAAAGGATATTCACATAGGCAAATGAGTTTTAGTTAAAGTTAATTACGTTTAATTTATAAAACCTTTCATACAACATATAAATGTTGTTTTTTAGTTTTCGTTTACTTTCATTGTGACCTGGAACCAGGTGTTTCCGTTAGCGTTACCGGAAAAGTACAACATAAACTTCAAAAAAAAAAATAATATTGCATATGTCTTTTAACATATTCGGAGGTTTGAACTCACGTAAGCCTTATTAGGCTTTAGCTCTTACGAAGAATAAAGGCTGAAAAATAAATTATAATTTTTAATTTTTTTATACCCTTTTGGAGTATTTCCTGAACCAACTACGCAGTTTCATTTTTAAAACTCCCCATAAAGCTTCGTTAAAGATTCCTCCGCTCATTTTAGAGGTGCCTTCTTGTCGGTCAGTAAAAACAATAGGAACTTCAACTATATTAAAACCAAATTTATATGCGGTAAATTTCATTTCAACTTGAAATCCGTATCCAATAAGTTTAATTTTTTCAAAATCAATGGTTTCCAAAACTTTTCTACGGTAGCATTTAAAACCCGCGGTGGTGTCTTTTACGTTCATTCCAGTTACAATGCGAACATACATTGATGCAAAATAAGACATAAGTACCCTCCCAAGTGGCCAGTTGATAACGTTTATTCCCGATATATATCTCGAACCGATTGCCAGATCAGCACCATCTACCGCGGCCTGGTGTAATCTTTCCAGATCATCGGGATTGTGGGAAAAATCACAATCCATTTCAAATATATAATCATAACCGTTCTCCAAAGCCCAATTAAAACCTGCAATATAAGCCGTTCCTAAACCCAGCTTTCCTTTTCTTTCAAGAATGTGTAATTGTTTTGGGAACTCTTTCTGTAATCTTTTAACAATGAGAGCTGTTCCATCGGGAGAATTGTCTTCAACAATCAATAGATGAAATGGTACATTTAGCGAAAAAACTTTTCGCACCATTTTTTCCACATTTTCTTTTTCGTTATAAGTTGGAATAATTACAAGGTTCTTCGACACTTTGCTCTAAGTTTTGAATTCGTAAACGAAAATACACTTTTGTTGCTTAATAAAAATGTCTCAGGTTTAATATTTACTCTAAAAAAACTTAAAAAGTAGTGTACAGCTTTTTGGAAGAAGAACATGTTTTTAAAATTCAGGTTAAAAAAATGTATAAATGTCATTATTTAATTTGTTTTTATGTCATAAGTGTTCAATAATCTCCATTTTTGTAGAAGTTAGGTAGTAAAAGAATTGGTTAAATGGAGATAAAATGCAGAAAAGCAGGTGACGAATGTTATGGGCTAAGAGAGATGATCTTGCTCTTTGACATTAGTCAGCGTTTAATTCAAACCCGCCAACTCAAGGATGATTTACCCACCATACTTCGTATGATCGTAGAATATCTGGAAGCAGAACGAAGTTTTCTTTCAATTTTTAACAGGGAAAGTTCAAAAATTTACATTGAGGCAGCGTATGGACTTAGTTCTGCCCAACGGGCAAAGGGAAAGTACGAATTAGGTGAAGGAATTACAGGGAAAGTAGTTGAAATGGTTCGACCTGTTGTTATTGAAAAGATTTCAAAGTCCAGTTTGTTTTTGAATAAAACAAACCAGGAAATTCACAAAAACGGGAAAGAGCTTTCAATAATTTGTGTGCCCATTGTAGACAGTGCGAAAGTTGTTGGAACATTGAGCGTTGTCCGGGTTTATAATCCTCACATTTCTTTTGATGAAGACATTCGAATGCTAACAATCATAGGTTCTTTAATCGGGCAGGTAGTGCGGTACCGGCAGGAAAAGATGGAAGAACTGGAATTACTGAAACAAAAAAATCTTGAACTGGAGACAAAACTTTCAGGTATCAGGAATTTGAATATGATTGGGAATTCATCAAAGATGCGTGATGTTTTTTCCTTGGTTCAGATGGTTGGGAAAACAAATTCTACTGTACTTATACGCGGAGAAAGTGGTGTTGGTAAAGAACTTGTTGCCGATGCCATTCACATGGCAAGTGCGCGAAACGATAAAACCTTTGTAAAAGTGAATTGTTCTGCCTTGCCCGAATCACTAATTGAAAGTGAATTATTTGGACACGAAAAAGGAGCTTTCACAGGAGCTGACTCACAAAGGAAAGGGAGGTTTGAACTGGCAAATAAAGGAACCATATTTTTGGATGAAATCGGGGATATTCCGCTGTCGGCACAGGTGAAAATATTGAGAATAATTCAGCAGCGACAATTTGAAAGACTGGGCGGAACTGAAACAATAAGTACCGATGTGCGAATAATTGCCGCAACCAACCGTAATTTGGAAGAAATGATAAAAGACGGAGAATTTCGCGAAGATTTATATTATCGTATTAATGTTTTCCCGATTTTTATACCGTCGCTTCGCGAGCGCAGGAATGATATTCCATTGTTGGTCGATCATTTTATAGAAAAGTTCAACAAGGAAAATAATTCAAAAATTAAACGAATTACCACGTCCGCACTTAATATGTTAATGGTATACTCGTGGCCAGGTAATATCCGCGAGTTGGAAAATTGTATTGAACGGGCCTGTATTTTAAGCAGTGACAATGTAATTCACAGTTACCATTTGCCACCTTCGCTTCAAACAGCTGATTCAACAAATACTTCAGCCAAAGGAGGAATGATTTATACCGTCGAGCAGGTAGAAAAACAATTGATACGGGAAGCACTGACTTCGACCAAAGGCAACATTGTAAAAGCCGCGGAAAATTTAAAAATTACCGAAAGAATGTTGGGTACCCGGCTAAAAAAGTATAATATTGAAGCTTGGAGATTTAAAGTTTAAAAAAGCAAAAAGCAACAAACTGGGGTGATGAGAAAAAGAATAGTTCAGGTTGATTTAAACGACAGAAGGCACTGCGATGCGTTGCTCCGGCTTTTAAATGATTATATGCTTGACGAAATGGGGATTGGAGAAGCAATGCCCACAGATTTGGGACCCAAAATCATTAACGGCCTGAAAAATCATCCGGCATATATCGGTTTTTTTGTTTGTATTGACGACAACTTTGCTGCGCTTGCCAATTGTAACCTTAATTTTTCAACCTGGAAAGCTAAACCTTTAATTAATATTCACGATTTTATCGTCTGTCCAAATTATAGAAAACTGGGCGTTGGTCTTTTTTTGTTGAATGAAATAGCAGTTTACGCAACAGAAAAAGGATATTACAGGATAAATTTGGAAGTCCGGAACGACAATTACAAAGCTCAAAATCTTTACAGAAAGGCAGGATTTGAAGAATGTAATCCGCCAAATTATTTCTGGGAGAAAAAATTATAGTATTTAGATTGTATAAATTTTTCGGAATTAATGAATTAAATGTCTGGACAAGATTTTTTATTTAAGAACAACAAAGAAGTTTTTAAGGACATCTTTCTTGAATACTACCAGCCACTTTGTCATTTAAGTAGCTATTATATTGAAAATGAAGATGAAGCCAGAGGTATAGTACAAGAAGCCTTTATAAAGTTGTGGGAACTTAGAAATGAGTTGGGGCAGGATTCTAACATAAAAAATTTTTTATTTACTCTTGTGAAAAATGGCAGTCTGAATGTTTTAAAACGCCGGAAAGTTCTTTTAAAACATCACAACAAGATAAGAGAAGCGGAAATTCACTATCAATTTGAAAGTTTGAGTAGAATTAACGAAGATTATCTGGAATTTAAAGAGTTAAAAGAAAAGATTGATGTTGCAATAAAAAATCTTCCTGAACATTGTCGTGTTGTTTTTGAAATGAGCCGGTTTAACGAACTGAAAAATCGAGAAATTGCTGAAAAAATCGGAATCTCGCAGAAAGCAGTGGAGGCCCGGATGACTAAAGCCCTCAAAATATTAAAAGATGAGCTAAAAGATTATTTGCCTGCAGTGTTTTTTATTGGCCTTTTTCTTCAATAACTTTTTTTTTAAAAAAAAATACTTTTTGGTTAGGGTGTCCTTTTGTTTGATTGTTTATTTATAAAAAAACAATCTGCTCATGAATGAAGGCTTGTGGTTACATATTATCAAAGGGGAAGCCACTAATAAAGAAAAGGAGGAATTTTTCAATCAACTGAAAAATGATAAAAACGAAGAGGAACTGTTTTATAAAGTAAAAAGTCTCTGGTTAAGAATCTCGATGCATCATGCCGATGCAGACGTTGATTCTGAGTTTGAAAATTTATGGCGAAAAATTAGAAAGGAAGAGAAGATAAAAACACGGGTAACAGGTGCAAAGATGTTCCGGTATGCAGCAGTTTTTATTTTACTGCTTGGCATCGGAGGTATCGCAGGTTATCTGGTTTCTCAGAAAAACCTTGACTATCGCGGACCGGGACTCCAAAAATATATCGCTACCCGGGGAAGTGTAAGTATTCTGGAATTATCTGATGGGACAAAAGTCTGGTTGAATTCCGAGTCAGAGCTTACCTTTCGCGAAGATTACAAAAATAATCAACGCTATGCAGAACTTGCAGGAGAAGCCTATTTTGAAGTTACACATCGCGAAGATTGTCCGTTGATAGTAAAAGTTGGTAATCTTTTGGTTCGCGACTTAGGGACAACGTTTAATATCAAAGCATATCCTGAAGACAATTATATTGAAACATCTTTGGTAGAAGGTAAGGCTGATATTTTAGCTACTTCCGGAAAAAAGATAATTGAACTTGCCCCGGGCGAGAGCGCAATGTATCATGTTATTGAAAAAAGGATGGAACTCCGGACAATCACTGATAATGTTTTATCGGCGTGGAGAGACGGAAAATTTGTTATTCGCGACCAGAGTTTGGAGGATATTTTTAAGGAACTCAGCCGTTGGTACGGCATAGAGTTTGAATTTCAAAATGATAAACTCAGGGATTACAGGTTTACCGGAAATATAAAAAAATCTACTACTGTTTTGCATGTCCTAAAAGTTTTAAGGGCAGCCACCGATTTTAATTACAAAATTATTGAGAGTGTAGACAAGCCCGATATAGTTGTAGTTTATTAGTTAGAATTTAATTTTTATTAAGCAGTTAAATGAATTTTAAAATTTAAAAGCCTATGAAGTAAATCTTACAAAATGAAAAAAACCGAGATGCTGTCAACATCCCGGTCCACACTTTTTTGAAATTTTGGTTAAGGTAATTTGCCGATTACCAAAACCACATTATTAACAAATAAGCAAACAAAATTATGAAGAAAAAACGATTTTTCCGAGCCGGTGTATGGCCTGGGATTAAGAAACTATTGGTAATCATGAAAATAACGACTTTATTATTGTTTTTTTCTGCAATGGCGATGGCTACCGGAAGTTACTCACAAGATATCCGGTTTGATTTAAGTGTCAGAGATGCCTCTATCGTGCAAGTATTGGAAGAAATTGAAAAACAAACGGAATTCGGATTTTTGTTTAAAACAAATCAACTGAATCTGGATGAGCGATATACGCTCGATTTAAAAAAGGCCAAAATAGAAACGGTAATGAGTAAAATCCTCATTGGTGATCTCTATTCTTATCAAATAATGGATCGTATTATCGTCATTTCAAAACGGAGTACAGAAGTATCGACTAATGGAGATCAGAGCTCTGAGAAAGTTACCGGAAAGGTTACCGACAATAACGGACAGCCACTTCCCGGGGTTACCGTTTTGGTAAAAGGTACAACCAGCGGAACAGTTACCGATGTAGATGGGCAATACACTTTGTCTGATGTGCCCGAAGATGCAACACTGCAATTTTCATTTGTTGGGATGTTAACTCAGGAAATTGTTGTTGGAAATCAAACCTCGATTGATATTTCAATGACAGAGGATGCGATCGGACTCGATGAAGTAATGGTTATAGGTTACGGTACTCAGAAAAAAGCGGATTTAACCGGCGCCGTTAGTGCTGTTCAGGGGGAAGATCTGGCGAAAAAAATTGATGTAACGAATACCGCGACTGCATTGCAGGGAATGTCTCCGGGATTGACAGTTCAAAATTTCGCAGGAGAACCTGGTCGTGAAGATGTAAGAGTGAGAATAAGGGGAAATGGTACACTTAACAATTCAAATCCATTAGTGTTGGTTGATGGAATTGAACGTTCTCTGGCAACAGTTGAACCCGGTGATATAGAATCGTTAACTTTACTGAAAGATGCAGCTTCCGCTGCAATTTATGGTTCAAGGGCAGCAAATGGTGTTATTCTTATTACTACAAAACGTGGTGCAGCAGGTGCAACAACCGTTAACTATAGTTACAATGTTGGGGTGCAAAATATTTTAGGTTATCCCGAAAAAGCTGACACAAAAAGCTGGCTGGAACTTGACAACGATGCGTATGTTCACGCAGGATTGCCAGCCTTACATTCTCAAGAGCAAATTGATAATATTCTTGCTGGAACTAACATATATGAATATCCATGGGTAGATTATGAATCATATCTTTTCAATAAAAATGCAGTTCAGCAACGTCATAATGTAAGCATTACATCTGGTGGGGATTATGGTAAAATTTTTGCGTCAGTAAATTATCTCGATCAAGATGGTGCTATTGTCAATTTTAACAATAAACGTTTGTCAGCGAGAATAAATTCAGATTTATACATTACGGATAAATTGACTGCTAGCTTCAATATGAATTATATGAATAAAAAAGCCTCAGGTCCTGGCTTTACTGCTCAGCGATTGGTTCAGGCAATGCTTCACATTAACAGAGATATTGTTGGCAGATATCCGGATGGAACATACGATTTGGTTGGCGGACAATGGAATGCTATTGCTATGAGTGAAAATGGTGAAAGGTTATTGGATAGAGATGAAATTGTAAGTCAGGTAGGACTTGAATATAAAATTTTACCTTACCTTACTCTTAAAGGCGATGTCACTCTAAAATCATACTCACAACATGAATCTACCTTTATGAATTCGCTTCAGGGTATGAGGAATTATTTAACAGGTGAACTGGTAACAGTTGGTGGCTGGTTTGCTACTAATAGTCTTACAGAAACACAGGAAAACACCAAGGAATGGAGTCAGAGAGCATACCTGAATTTTGACAAAAATTTTGGCAAACATGATGTTAAGGCGACTGTTGGATATGAAGGTATATCGAATAAATGGCTCGATCTTGAAGGATACCGCCAGGATTTTTTCAACAACGATTTACGGGATTTAAGTGCAGGTGCAGCTAGTGCACAAGAAGGGAATGGATCACATACCGAATGGGCTCTCCAATCGTTCTTCGGAAGAGTTAATTACGCGTATGAAGACAAATATTTATTCCAGGCAAATGTTCGATACGATGGTTCTTCCAGATTTGCAGAAGGTAACAGATGGGGTATTTTCCCTTCATTCTCGGCAGGTTGGCGTATTTCTCAGGAGGGTTTTCTGCAGGATAACGATGTTATCACTAACCTGAGGCTTAGGGGATCATGGGGGCAATTAGGGAATCAGGATATCGGTCTTTGGAGATACCTGAACACATATGATCTTAATCAACCATATTCGTTCAATGGCAGTGTGGTTTCGGGGGCAGCAGTTACAACTGCCGGGAACCCGGACATTACCTGGGAAACAACAACAATGACCAACATTGGGTTTGACCTTGGCTTATTTAACAGTCTGGAAGTAGTTGCTGAATATTACTGGAACTTAACTACAGATATTCTGCTTAGTTTACCAATTGCGCCAACAACTGGTGTTGATCCTCCCACTCAAAATGCAGCATCGGTTTCTAATAATGGTTATGAAATCTCTGTAAATTATTACAGCCCTAAAAGAAATGATGGTGGATTTGAATATTCAATTGGTCTTAATTTTTCTGATGTAAGAAACAAAATTGAGGATTTGGCAGGAACGGGGCCTTACTTCCCTGATAAATTTACGGTTTGGCAAGAAGGTTATTCTATGACATCATTACGAGGATTGAAATCGCCAGGAATATATAAATCGCAGGCTGATTTTGATAAGTATCCGGCAACAATAGTTCCCCAGGTCGGTATTGGTGATATTATTTATGAAGATTTAAATGGTGATGGTGTTATTACTCAGTCGATTTATCCTGATGGAGACCAATATATAATGGCAGACGAAGATCCGCATTATGAATTTGGTATAACTGCTTCAGCAACATATAAATCATTTGATTTCTCAGTATTCTTTCAAGGTGCATTGGAAAAGTGGCATACACTTGATGGCGCACTGATGGAAGGTCCAAACTGGGGGAACTTTATTCCGAAGGTTATGACTGAAGAAACATGGGATCCTGAAAAAAATCCTGATGGAACATGGCCAATTGTGACTTATGGAAACAGTTGGAACCTTCAAGAATCTGATTTCTGGATTCAGGATTCAAAATATATAAGATTAAAAAGTGCTCAGTTGGGATATAACATCAGGCCTTCCAAATATATTTCCAATATTAGGGTATATCTGTCGGGTGAAAATTTATTGACACTTACACCTACAAAACTTTTTGATCCTGAAACACCAAGAGGTAGAAGTCAGTTCTTTCCCCACTCTAAAGTTGTAAGTGCTGGTGTAAATATTACTTTTTAATAGTGATTAATTTAATATGTTTATTATGAAAAAAAATATTATTATCCTATTTATATCGATATCAATTTTAGGACTTCCGGGTTGTGAGAATGCATTGGATACAATCCCTACCGGATCAGTTTCTGAATTGATTTTTTGGCAGAACCAAAGTGATGCCGAATTAGCTGTTAATGCAGCGTACAGAGAACTGGACGGAAATGGAATAGCATACCTGTCAACCGCTACTGAACTTGCCATGCATGCTCCTTCCGGCCCGCAAACAATGTATGATGTGGCTGTTGGTAATCTCGATCCTACTAATTATAGTATTCGTGACTATTGGGCACGTTATTGGGTTGGTATCAGAAAAGCAAATGATCCAATTCAGAATATAGATAAAATTGAGACCGGTGATCCAGAAGTACTGGCAAGATTAAAAGCAGAAGCTCGGTTTCTGCGTGCTTATTATTACACTATGCTCACCACTTTATATGGCGATGTACCGCTCGTTACTGAACCATTGGATATCACGGCTCAGGTAAGTCGCACAAGTAAATCGGAGGTAGTTGATTTTATAATTGGTGAATTGGATGCGATTACAGGTACACTTCCTGTAAGTTATTCGGGAGATGATATTGGAAGAGCCACACGAGGTGCTGCATTGGCATTGAAGGCAAGGGTAGCCTTGTATAATGACAGATATTCCGTTGCCCGCGATGCAGCTAAAGCAGTAATGGATTTAGGTGTATATGATTTATACCCGGATTATCAGAAGCTGTTTTGGTATGAAGGCAAGAATTCAAGTGAAGTTATTTTTGATCACCAGTACGGTGTGGGTTACGGATATACAAATTATATATCCAGGTCTGCAGCTTCGCTTGGAGGAGGGTCAGGAGTTGACCCTTTAAGGGCTTATTTATTAATTCATGAATACAAGGGAACTCAAGATCCTGAAAACGAATATACAGGTCTGGATCCAAGATTTGGCTATAATGTTTTGTATCCGGGAGCTGTTGAACCCAATGGTGCGATTTATAATTCGCTACCATCCAGTACAACACAAGATCAGTTAGCATCAACCGAATTTACCACGAATTATGGATTTAATATTGTAAAAGGTGTAGATTGGGCAGGAGATGGAGGCAATCCAGAACAATCAACAATCAATTTTATCCTGATTCGTTATGCGGATGTATTACTTATGTATGCAGAAGCAAAGATTGAATTAAATGAGATAGATGACAGTGTTTACGATGCTATTAACGAGGTTCGTACACGCCCAACAGTTGAAATGCCAGCGATCACAACTGGTAAGTCTCAAAGTGAAATGAGGGAAATTGTCCAGAGAGAACGTAAAGTTGAATTGGCTTGGGAAGGCCTTCATTTGTTTGACATGAACCGTTGGCAGCAAGGTGAACTAAAAACTCAACAGGTTCTTGGTATCAGATACAAGAATGATGCTGGTGAATGGGTTATTGTTAATAACAATTTGACCCGTAATTTTAGACCAGACAGAGACTATTTATGGCCAATACCACAGAACGAAATAGAAGTAAATGATAATATAGGACAAAATCCAAATTATTGATTATTCGAAAAAAATCTAATGGGGGGTGTTAAAACTCTTCATTAGATTTTGAATCTGATACATATTAATAGTTGAAAGTTACTATTAATACAATATTCTCTTTTCAATCAATATTAATTACTTTGATGAATTATTACCTCAATCAATTTATAGATTCATAAGAGATAACACAGTAAATTGTTACTTAGGTTTTTTCACGCAGAACTTGTTGAATATCAGGTTGAAATAGTACAACTTTGGCATGCTTCTAATGTTCAGTATTGTGCTAAAATAAGGGTCATAGCTTAACGTTTGGAAGGAGATTGAATCATTTGTTCATATGAACTATTATAAAAATTTAAAAAATTGAATATGAAATTTGATCGTCGGGATTTCATTACCAAAACAACACTGGGAACCATTGGTGCGGCAAGTATTTTATCCGCTTGTTCTTCAGAAAAATCAAAAAAGGAAGAAATTCAGTTACCCGAGTTACTGGATCAGGCTCCGGATGGAAAAGTACTAAAAGCAGGACTAATAGGCTGTGGAGGCCGGGGAACAGGCGCTGCAATCAATTTTCTGGATGCCGGACCAAATCTCCAAATTACTGCTTTGGGTGACGTTTTTCAGGATAGAATAGACAGTTGTCGGGAAAAATTAAAAACTGAAAAAGGAGTTGAGATTGCCGATGAAAACTGTTTTTTGGGTTTTGACAGTTACGAAAAAGTAATTGATTCGGGTGTAGACCTTGTGCTTTTATGCACTCCTCCGCATTTTCGCCCTGCCCATGTGGAAGCCGCTGTAAATGCACGGAAGCACATTTTTATGGAAAAGCCAATAGCTGTCGATCCGGTAGGAGCCCGCTCTGTAATGGCGTCGGCAAAAAAAGCTGAGGCCATTGGTTTAAGTATGGTAAGCGGCACTGTTCGCAGGGTACAGAAAGATTATATGGAAACACAACGGCGCGTGGCAAATGGTGAAATAGGTGAAATTACAGGGGCAAATATTATCAGAAATGGTGGTGCATTGTGGTACCGCAACCGTCAACCCGAATGGAGCGACATGGAATATATGATACGTAACTGGGTAAATTTCTGCTGGCTTTCCGGCGACCATATTACCGAACAATTTATACATGAAATTGATGTAATGAACTGGCATGTTGATAAAATTCCGGTAAAAGCGATCGGTTGGGGTGGCCGGCAACGTAGAGTAACAGGCGATCAGTACGACTTTTTCAGCATTGAATATGTTTACGATAACGGGATGCGCACCCACTGCGCAGCGCGCCAGATTAACGGATGCACAAACCAAAAAGTACAGCAAATAAACGGAACAAACGGATATGCCGATGCTGCCGGAATAATTTACGACTTAGAAGGTAATGAAATATGGAAATATCCCCATCCGGAAGAGGACGACACAAATTCAAAATGGAAAGTGACAAATCCGTTTGTGCAGGAACATATTAATCTTGTTGCTTCTATCCGGGCAGGAAAGCCAATTAGTGATGCCGAAGCACAGATAAACTCAACACTTATTACAATAATGGGCAGAATTTCGGCATACACAGGTAAAGATGTAAGCTGGGAGGAAATGCTAAATTCTGATTTATACCTTGGACCTAAAACTTATGTTCTTGGCCCGGTGCCTGAAATAAAGGAAGAAATTCCGGTGGCAGGTGCACCTGCTCCGGGGAGTTTGTGAAATATTTTTTAAAGAGTTTTCCCGGTAGCTGAGAATTGATGTAGAACACAGGTTCGACCGGTTTAAAAAGAGAAGTTCTTTGCGAAATGCGGTTATCGATTTTTTGCAAAAGTTAAACCGGTTATTTTTTATCTAATAAACTACTTAATCTTCTTAAAACTGATAATATGAAATTTATTCTAGTACTTTTTTTTATTGTGTTTACAACACTGTTTACCACGGCTCAAAACGAAAAACTGAATATTGTAGTAATAGGTGCTCACCCTGATGATGCAGATCTTAAAGCAGGAGGTACAGCTATTAAATTTGTCGGGCTTGGGCACAATGTATTGTTCGTTTCACTTACGAATGGTGACGCCGGACATTATAAAACAGGAGGTGGCGCTTTGGCAAAAATACGAATTGCAGAAGCAAAAGAAGCCGGCAAAAGATTTGGCGTAACCTACAAAGTTCTCGATAATCATGATGGAGAGCTGATGCCCGATTTGCATGTTCGTTTGCAACTTATCCGGTTAATAAGGGAGTGGAATGCTGATGTGGTCATTGGCCCACGCCCGAATGACTATCACCCTGATCACCGAAATGCTTCAATATTAGTACAGGATGCAGCATATATGGTTATTGTACCGAATGTGGCACCGGACACTCCTCCTCTAAAGAAAAATCCGGTATTTCTTTATGCCGAGGACAGGTTTCAAAAACCCTATCCTTTTCGCCCCGATATTGCGGTGGATATTTCAGATGTTGTTGATCAGAAAGTATATGCTGTAGCTGCTCATAAATCGCAGTTTTTTGAATGGTTGCCCTGGGTTGACGGCTCTTTGGATTCTGTCCCGCCAACAGAAGAGGGGAAATTGGAATGGCTTAAAAATCTTCGGGTACACCAGGTTAAGCCATCTGTTAAACAATCATTGATAAAATGGTACGGAGAAGAGAAAGGAAATAAAGCAGAAGTTGCCGAAGCTTTTGAAATATGCGAATATGGCAAACAACCCAATAAAGAAGATATTTATCGGCTGTTTCCCATGTTGAAGGAATAATGCAAGGTGTTTAACCCAACAGAGATAAAAGTAAAGAAAAGATTAATTATAACATTTAAAATTATGGCTCTAAAAAAAGAATTTGTTTTGGTATGTCTGATTATTTCAGCATTTCTGTTAGAATCAGGTGTTTTAAAAGCTCAGGTTCAGGTGGCCACATTTGGAAAGAATATTAATTATGAAGATGTTCTTTCAGCAAAATTAAAAAAGGCAGAGCCTGTAAAATGGGTTCAGGTGAATACCAACGCCGATACATGGAAAGTTGACGGGAAAATTTTGAAATGTACAGGGCTCCCCATCGGCGTAATTCGCAGTGAAAAGCAGTACGAAAATTTTATTATGCACATCGAATGGAGTCATCAGGAGGCAGGAGGTAATTCCGGGACATTTGTGTGGAGCAAAGCTCAACCTGGCGAAAATCGTCTTCCTGATGGCGTTGAGGTACAGATGCTGGATTTGGAATGGGTAAAATTAAATACCCGCGATGGTAAGGAACCACCTGTTGCATATGTTCATGGCGAATTGTTTGGTGTTGGCGGCGTAGAGATAACCCCTGAAAATCCGAGAGGTAAGCGCAGTAAATCAAAAGAAAACCGGGTACTGGGGAAAAAGAAATGGAATACCTACGATGTTGTTTGTGTTGATGGCAATATAAAACTTTCTGTTAACGGTAAGTTTGTAAATGGTATTACCAATTCATCGCAGAAAAGAGGTTACATATGTTTGGAAGCAGAAGGAGCAGAAATTCATTTCAGGAACATTCAAATTATTGAATTAGATTGATTTACACAGATAAAGCGGAAATTTATTTTAACAGTTAAAAACAAAAAAAATGAACGAATACCGTATCAATCGTCGTAATTTTCTTCAAAAGACAGCTATTCTTGGAGCAACCAGTATGTTAACTCCGGGATTTATATCCGGATTGAAAGCAAACCCTACACCAAGAATGGTAACAAATGATATATCTATTGCTCAGTGGTCATTGGTCGATGAAATCAGAAAAGGAAAGTGGAAAACACTTGATTTTCCCAAAATAGCGCGGGAAGATTTTGACATCAATGGTATTGAATTCGTCAATACTTTATTTGAGGTTCCAACATTACACTATTTAAAAACACTGAAACAGAATGCCAAAGACTATGGCATCTCCATGGTGCTGATAATGGTTGACGACGAAGGGGAGACCTGCACTCCATCAAAAGAAGAGAGAAAGCAAACCGTAATAAATCATCAGAAATGGATTGATATTGCCAATTATCTGGGATGTCATGCAATTCGCACAAACTGTCGTGGACCTGAGAATGCTCCCAAAGATGAAGCCTTAAAATGGGCAACAGAAACATATAATATGATGCTTGAGTATGCGGTGCCGGCTAATGTTAGTATTTTGATTGAAAATCACGGAAGGCTTTCCAACGATGCTGACTGGATGGAGGCTTTGATGAAACAAGTCAACCACCTCTATTTTGGTTCTTATCCGGATTGGAGAGAACCTGGCCCTGAGTTTGACAACGTAAACTTTCTGCGTAAAATGTTGCCATACGCAGGTGGTAATTCCTATCGTAACCAACCGACAGAAGAATTAACGGCGCAAATGATTAAAATGTGTAAAGATGCAGGTTATCGGGGATGGTATGGGATTGAGTCAAGCGGACGCGAAGCAATTCATCAAGGTAAAGCATTGTTAAAAAAGTATTTGTGAAAAGTGTTGACGGAGTATAAAAATCAGGGAAGAACGATAAATTTCAATATTTCTAATAGTAAAAAGTAATGAATTATAAATTATTTTATCTGTTACTAAGCGTAATTTTCATCTCGTCATGCGTACAAAAGAGCAATACGCTTTCGGAAAAAGAAAAAGAAGAAGGGTGGAAATTACTTTTCGACGGACGATCGCTGGATAATTGGAAAATGTATAATGGCGGTTCAGTATCCGGATGGATGGTTGAAGATGGATGTCTTGTCGCTCAGGGAAAAGGCGGCGACATTGGTGGTGACATTATCACGAAAGAACAATACGACAATTTTGAAATCTCCGTGGATTGGAAATCCGGCAAAGGAGGAAACAGCGGCTTAATGTATCATGTATTGGAAGGCGAAAATCTAAATGCGCCTTATCTAACCGGCCCCGAATATCAGTTTATCGATGAAGAAGGTTTTGACGGAAAGCTGGAGGAGTGGCAGAAGACCGGATGTGACTATGCTATGCATCTCCCGGATCTAAATAAAAAGAAGGCAAACCCGGCAGGGAAATGGAACAACAGCAAAATTGTTTTTGATAACGGACATGTGGAACATTGGCTGAATGGGGAAAAAATACTGGAATTTGAAGCCTGGACGCCTGACTGGTACAAACGTAGGGATAGCGGAAAATGGGAAAATATGCCTGAATATGGTTTGTCACCAACAGGACATATCTGTCTGCAAGACCACGGGGCTACGTTTTGGTTCAAAAATATTAAAATAAGGCCTTTACCTAAAGCTGAGAAGGAACCTGTCAGCCTTTTCAATGGGAAAGATCTTACCGGTTGGAAGATATTTGGAACAGAAAAGTGGTGGGTTGAAGACGGGCTGCTGATTTGTGAAAGTGGTCCGGATAAGAAATATGGTTATCTGGGAACCGAAAGATATTATAAAGACTTTGATTTAACGCTTGAATTTAAGCAGTAAGCCGATGGGAACAGCGGTGTTTTTATCCGGTCTGTAATTGAAGGTACCAAAATAGCCGGTTGGCAGGTTGAAGTAGCTCCCAAAAATCATGATACCGGAGGGATTTATGAATCATATGGAAGAGGCTGGCTGGTGCAAATTCCCGATGAAATGGAAAATATTCTCAAAGAGAACGAATGGAATACGATGAGAATTAAAGTAGTAGGCGACGAAATTACAACATGGCTGAACAGTGTACAGATGGTGAACCTGAAAGATAAAAAGATTGGTGAAGCTGTTGGGCGAGTAGCATTGCAAATTCACTCCGGAGGAGGGATAAAAATATTATGGAGAAATCTCAAATTAAAAGAATTGTAAAATATACGATCAAGGCATTTTTAATAAAAATAAAATTCTAAATATTATGGACTTATCAAGAAGACAATTTACGAAGATTGCCGGACTGGCAACAGTAGGAACAGTTATTTCATCCAACTCCGTTTGGGCTGCCAACAGTGATACATTGAAAGTTGGGCTTATTGGCTGCGGCGGTCGCGGGACAGGTGCTGCAGAGCAGGCTTTGAGTGCCGACCCGAATGTGGTGCTTTACGCAATGGCTGATGCTTTTTCTGATCATTTGGAAGAATCATATACTTCATTGAAGCAAAAATTTGGAGAAAAAGTACAGGTTGCAGCGAATAAAAAGTTTGTGGGATTAGATGCGTTCCAAAAACTTATTGATTCGGATGTTGACGTGGTTCTGTTGGCTACACCACCTGCTTTCAGACCGGAACATTTGGAAGCGGCGATAAATGCAGATAAACATATTTTTTGCGAAAAACCATTTGCTGTTGATGCTCCGGGTTTACGCCGGGTAATGATGGCAGCAAAAAAAGCAAAGGACAAACAGCTTTCCCTTGTTTCAGGGTTTTGCTGGAGATACCATATCCCAAAACGCGAGACATTTAGCCGTGTTTTAGACGGGCAGATAGGAGAAGTTGTTGCGGCTGAAGCCACATATAACACCGGTGAGTTGTGGTATAAAGAACGTCAGAAAGGTTGGTCGGATATGGAATACCAGTTACGCAACTGGCTTTACTACAACTGGCTGTCGGGCGATCATATTATCGAACAGGCCATACACAGTATTGATATGCTTTCGTGGGCGATGGGAGATGAGGCTCCTGTAAAAGTAAGTGGCACAGGCGGACGCCAAAAACGTACAGACAAAAAGTACGGCAATGTTTATGACCACTTTGGAATAACTTATGAATATTCAAATGGAACCAAAGCCTATGTTTTTTGTCGTCAGCAAACCGGAACTACGCCGTCGTATGCTGTTGAACTTACGGGTTTGGATGGTAAATGCCTTGTGGATTGCAGAACAGGATTACATGAAATAAAAGGAAAAAATCCCTGGAAATACGACGACGATACTAAATTTACAGATGAAAACGCTTATAAAAAGTCGAAAGTAAAAAATATGTATCAACAGGAACACGACGAATTGTTCGCTTCAATCAGAAGTGGAAAGCCTATGAATGACGGGGAATGGATGACCCGCTCCAATTTGCTGGCTATGGCTGGTCGAATGGCTGCTTACTCAGGAGAAACCATTTCATACGAACAGGCACTCTCGTCAATGGAAGTATTATTCCCGGGAGATATCTCGTGGAAAACCAAATACGACATTCCGATTGCTGTTCCGGGAATTAAAAAATTTAAATAGAAGGACCATGAACAGGAAAAATTTTATTAAATCGACAGCGCTTTTGGCGGGAGCAGCGACAATACTTCCCTCCACACTGTCGGCAAGCGTATCTCAGATAGAGGGTGCAGGAAAAGTTACCCTGAAAAAAAGTCTTGGCTTTGGTATGATAAAAGAGGAGTTGTCTCTGACTGATAAATTCAAATTGGTAAAAGATTTGGGTTTTGATGGGGTGGAGTTGAACAGTCCGATTGATTTGGACAAATCCGAAGTGCTGGAAGCCAAAGAAAAGTCAGGTATTGAACTTCCAAGTGTGGTGAACAAAGATCATTGGAAAAAACCTCTTTCTGATCCCAATCCCGAGGTGCGAAAGCAGTGTATCGAGTCTGTTGCCCAGTCATTACAGGATGTAAAAGACCTTGGTGGCGATACTGTTTTAGTAGTACCTGGTGTTGTAAACGAAGAAGTGGATTATGAACAGGCTTATAATACAGCACTTGGTTCCATTCGGGAATTAATCCCTTATGCAGAGAAAACGGGGATGCAAATTGCGCTGGAGAACGTATGGAATAATTTTTTATTAAGCCCGGTTGAAGCTAAACGGTTTGTGGATGAAATCAACCATCCCTTAGTGGGCTGGTATTTTGATATTGGTAACATTATGCGCTACGGTTGGCCTGAACAATGGATTAAGACACTTAATTCGCGTATTATGAAACTCCACATCAAAGAATACAGTCGCGAGTTGATGAATACGAAAGGGCTGTGGGAAGGTTTCAAGGTTAACCTGTTGGATGGAGATAATAACTGGCCGGTCGTAATGAAAGCAGTGAGTGAAATCAATCACCAGGGAGGCTGGTTAACAGCTGAAGTGAGTGGTGGAGACAGAACGCGTCTGAAAGATATATCAGAAAGAATGGATAAAATTCTCGGATATTTGTAGTTTTAGTTTAGTTAAACAGTGTGAGTGCAAATGCCAGGGGGTGAAACCCTTGGTATTTTTATTTAATTTTTTACTATTAAATGGTAGATGTTAATTTATGAGTATAAATAATCAAACTTCAAAGGTGGCTTTACCGGGCAGGGTAGTGTCTGTAGATTTTTTTCGTGGAATTACCATGTTTCTTCTGGCGGGTGAATCCACAAGATTGTTTGGACAGTTGCTGAAAATTGATAATGGGTTTATGCAGTTTCTGGGAACACAACTCGAACACCACGAGTGGCACGGCCTGCATTTTTGGGATCTTATTCAACCGTTTTTTATGTTTATTGTGGGGGTGGCCATACCATTTGCAGTTGCAAACCGGAAACGAAAAGGCGCTACCGATAAACAAATATTGTATCATGTTTTAAAACGTTCTTTTTTATTGTTGTTTTTTGGCTGGGGACTTTATTTTGTAGCTGCAGGCAGACTGGTTTTTCGTTTTCAGAATGTATTGGCACAATTGTCTGTTACATACCTGGTTGCCTATCTTATTATGAATAAAAGTTTTCGTTTCCAGATAATTTTCACACTGCTTGTTTTACTTTTAATTGATCTCGCGTACCGGTATTTCCCGGTCGAAGGTTTTAACCATCCCTGGACAAACTACGAAAATTTGGGTGCCTGGTTCAACAACAAAATCGAAGGAGTAGAAAAAGCCAGCGAGTGGGCTACGCTTAACTTTGTTTCAACAACAGCACATACCGTTTGGGGCGTACTTTGTGGCAAATTGTTGCAAAGTGAAAAAGAACCGATGAAAAAAATACAGATTTTAACAGCAGCTGGAATAGCAGCTTTACTTATTGGCTTTTCTCTCGACTGGTTGAATGTAACGCCAATTATTAAAAAAATAGCAACTTCTTCTTTTGTATTTGCAAGCGGCGGCTGGACCATTCTTGTTTTGGCATTTTGTTACTGGCTAATTGATGTCAAAAAGTTTTTCCAAAAAGGTTCGCTGTTTTTTATTATTGTGGGAATGAACAGCATTTTTATTTATATGTTCTTTCACCTTGGAGGATCTGGTTGGATTCAGGAAATTTTAAATCCGTTCAGCGAATTTCTGTTTTCGCGGGGGGGCGATTTGATGGTCGGAATTATAACAAGCCTGGCAACCTGGGCAGTACTTTGGTATATCACTTTCTGGCTTTATAAAAACAAGGTTTTTGTTAAAATCTAGTTAAGATGACAGGTTCTTCCCGACGTAAATTCGTAAAAAATACAGTAAAGGCTGCTGCCGGAGCATCAATACTTGGAAATATGAAAATTATAAGTTCCTGTACCTCCTGGAAAAATATTTCCGACGAATTGGAAATATTTATTCCCATGCCTGTTCAGGTGGTAATCGACGATGTTGGCTGGTGGTCAGGTACGGATGGCAGCAAGTGGCAGGAGCCATATCGTACAGGTATAAATCGAAATCATGTTCCGGCAGATTATCAGGCCATTGTTGAGCTTGGTAAATCTTTGGGAATCAGACCGCAGGCTGCCACTATTTTATGTGAATGGGATAAGTATAATATTTTGAGTCAACTTCCTACGAGCACATGGATGGGAGAAAAGTGGGATAATTCAAAATGGGTTGGCGACTGGCTTGATGAAGCTGCTGAAATCATCCGTAATAATAAGGAACACTTCGAATTAACAGTTCACGGTATCGGTCATGAATATTGGGAAAACGGAGCTTTCACACGAGCGGAATGGACGGATTCAAACGGGCAGATGCGTCCTGTTGAGCAGGTTGAACTGCATCTGGATTATTTTGAAAGATTGATGAAGCAACACAATCTGGGGCCATTTCCCAAATCATTTGTACCTACTGCATTCAGGCATTCGTTCGGACCGTCGGAAGGAAGGAAGATTAGCCTGGCATCCCTACTCAGAAAAAGAGGGATAAATTATATTAATAGTCCGTTTGAGTCAATGTATAATTCACACCGAATCCAACATAAACTTTTTGGATTTGATGATGGTGTAATTACTATAGACAGGGGTAGCGATGAGTTTCCATGGTTAACTTTTCCCGGAAATCCTTCTAAAGGTTTAACAGGCCCTACATGTGGTCTGCATTGGCCCAATATGTTACATCCTGAGCCTGAAAGAAACTTGGAAGTGGTTCAAAAATGGGTAAACTATTTAAAACCCTATAATGAAAAACCTGAAACGATATTGGCTTCTGATTCTGTTGATTTTCAACGACAACTAATCCATCATTCGCTCACTAAAAAAGAACGAACAGGTAATTCAGTTATTTTCGATTTTTCAGAATCAGACAAATTGCTGAATAACATTCTTAAAAAACGTTTAATAATAAAAGTACTCGCAGACAGACCCATTGAATTTAAACCTGATGGGATAAAAATTGAATCTAAATCTTTAGTGCTGAATGAAAAATATTTGTTCACGCTTAAATTGGAACGAATAGCTGAATCTGCAAAGGCACAAATTAAATTAATCTGACCCTTTTTAAAGGAATCCGACCGCAAGAGGATAAAATTATTGAATGAAAAATCCTAACTGACAGGCGATATCCTGTTTGTCCGGGAACAAAAAATAAAGCATTCATGTTGGCTCTGAATCTATGATTGCTAAACAGTTTAGTATAGTCTCCATCACCTTTATTCAAAATTTATTTTCCTACCAAATTGTAGGTTAACCCTATGTTAACTGACTTTAACTTGTTGATTATCTGATGTAATTCGTGTCTGCCACTCGAATGTAGATGCTAAAAGTAAATCTTACAATTATGTAGGATTTTTTGATTTTCTTATTTAAAACCATTTTTAACAAGCTTTACTTATTGTCTGGTATTCAGTTTTTTATATGAATATGTTTTAAAAGTATGTTGTCGAGCATGTTTTTTGGCACATCTCTCGTTAGAGGCTTGCCAAACGAAAATTAAATTTTAAAACTGAGTAACATGAGAAAGATTGCTATTTACGGGAAAGGTGGAATTGGTAAATCAACCACAACCCAAAACACAGTTGCAGGACTTGTAGAAGCAGGAAAAAATGTAAAAGTAGTAGGATGTGATCCAAAAGCAGACTCCACAAGGTTATTGCTTGGCGGATTAGCGCAAAAGACCGTTCTCGACACACTTCGCGAAGAAGGTGAGGATGTAGAATTAGAAGACATTGTAAAAGTAGGATACGGTGGTGTACGTTGTGTAGAATCCGGAGGTCCTGAACCAGGAGTTGGTTGTGCCGGTCGTGGTATTATTACTTCGATCAACCTTTTGGAACAACTTGGTGCATGGGACGAAAGTTTCAAAATCGACTATACATTTTATGATGTATTAGGTGACGTTGTTTGTGGTGGTTTCGCAATGCCAATCCGCGAAGGTAAAGCACAGGAGATTTATATTGTTGTATCAGGTGAAATGATGGCAATGTATGCCGCCAACAATATTTGTAAAGGGGTTAAAAAATATGCTCAGGCCGGTGGTGTTCGTTTGGGTGGATTAATCTGTAACTCCCGAAAAGTGGATAACGAAAGAGAAATGATTGAAGAATTGGCGAAACGTTTGGGTACAAAAATGATTCATTTTGTTCCTCGCGACAATATGGTTCAACGCGCTGAAATCAACAGAAAAACAGTAATCGAATATGATCCTTCCCATAATCAGGCGGATGAATATCGTGCGCTGGCAAAAGCGATTGACGAAAACGACAAATTTGTTATTCCGGAACCTCTGGAAATTGAAGAACTCGAGAAGTTGTTAATTGACTTCGGTATTGCCAGCTAATTTAAACCAAAAAAATAAATCAAAAATCAGGAGGAACAAATATGTTAATGATTAGAGCAATTATACGTCCCGAGAAATCAAGCAAAGTTTTGAAAGCCCTTTTTGAGGCTGGCTATATAGCAGTTACAAAAATTCCTGTTGTTGGCCGGGGGAAACAGAGAGGTATAAAAATCGGGGATGTAACCTACGATGAGCTTCCCAAAGAGATGTTGATTATGGTCGTTAAAGATGAAGACAAAGACTTTGCAGTAACAACCATTATGGAAGCTGCCCGCACCGAACCAAAAGGTGCATTCGGAGATGGAAAAATTTTTATCTCTCCGGTTGAAGAAGCCTATACAATCAGTAGAGGAACGAAAGAATTATAAACCATTAAAGTTTTTGTGTTATGAAAATAATAATGGCTATAATCAGAATTGATAAAATGAATGCAACCAAACGTGCTTTAACAGAAGCCGGTATCACTTCGATGACGGCTACAGGTAAAGTGTTTGGAAGGGGAAAAGGTTTTTGGGATGCCAAAGTAATGGAGGGCGCAAAGAAAGATATGCCTGAAGCACTCGTACATCTTGGAAAAGAGCCCAGACTCAGACCTCAGCGTGTATTGAATATTGCTGTTTCTGACCACAATGTTCAATTAACAATTGATACGATTATTGAAGTTAATCAGACGCCTGCTCCCGGAGATGGAAAAATCTTTGTCCTTCCATTGGATGATGCATTGAGGGTTCGCACCGGTGAAACAGGCACGACAATTCTTTAATTAAAAAGACAAAATTATGCCGAACAAAAAGAATTATACAAACGGATTACCAGATCCTTCCGAATTAAAGGAAGAAATCCTGAAAAAATATCCAAGAAAGGTAGCTAAAAAAAGAGCAAAGGCAATGGTTGTTAATGACCCTTCTGAAGGTCAGGAGATTATGGCCAATGTTCGCACCATTCCCGGAATTATTACTCAGAGAGGATGTACCTATGCAGGTTGTAAGGGTGTGGTTCTTGGTCCGACAAGAGATATTATAAATATTACACACGGACCGATTGGTTGTGGTTTTTACAGCTGGCTGACACGTCGCAACCAAACCAAACCTGCAGAAGGCGAAGACAATTATATGCCTTATGCTTTTTCTACCGACATGCAGGATGAGAATATTGTTTTCGGTGGTGAACAAAAATTGAAAACAGCCATTCGTGAAGCGTTTGAAATTTTTAAACCAAGTGCAATCAGTATTTTTTCTACATGCCCGGTTGGGTTGATTGGCGACGATGTACACGCAGTTGCCCGCGAGATGAAAGCTGAATTAGGAATCAATATCTTCGGATTTAGCTGCGAAGGCTACCGCGGAGTTTCTCAGTCAGCCGGTCACCACATTGCAAATAACGGAATTTTCAAACATGTAGTTGGAAATACTGATCGGGAGCGTACAGGTAAATTTCAGGTGAACCTGATGGGCGAGTACAATATTGGTGGTGATGCCTTTGAAATAGAAAGAATTTTTGAAGAATGTGGAATTACACTGCTTTCAACTTATAGTGGAAACTCAACCGTTGAAAGTTTTGCATATTCTCATACTGCCGATTTAAACATGGTAATGTGTCACCGCTCCATCAACTATATTGCCGAGATGATGGAAGAAAAATACGGCGTTCCATGGATCAAAGTGAATTTTATTGGTGCTGAATCTACTGCAAAATCGCTGCGAAAGCTGGCTGACTATTTTGGAGATGATGAACTAAAAGCCAAAGTTGAGGAAGTTATTGAGCGTGAAATGGTCAAGGTAAAAAAAGTTGCTGAAGAAGTAAAACCCAAAGTGGAGGGAAAACTGGCCATGATGTTTGTAGGTGGTTCACGTGCGCATCACTATCAGGATTTATTTAATGAATTGGGAATAAAAACAGTTTCTGCTGGTTATGAGTTTGCACACCGCGACGATTACGAAGGACGAGAAGTAATTCCAAATATTAAAATTGATGCTGATACCAGAAATATTGAAGATTTGGAGGTTACAAAAGATGAGGAACATTTCCGCGATGACCTGGTGACCAAAAAAACAGAACTGGAAAAAGAAGGTTACACATTTAAAGACTACCAGGGAATGATGCCCGAGATGTCGAAAAATGCCCTTGTTGTTGACGATGTTAACCATTGGGAAACTGAAAAGTTAATTGACTTCTACAAACCGGATATTTTCTGTGCCGGAATTAAAGAAAAATATGTGGTTCAAAAATATGGAGTGCCGTTAAAACAGTTGCACTCATACGACTACGGTGGTCCTTACGCTGCTTTTGGCGGTGCTGTTAATTTCTACAAAGAAATGGAAAGAATGCTGGCTACCAATATTTGGAAACTGGTTGATACTCCGTGGAAACACGAACCGGAAATTGTAGGAAGTATTTCAATTGAGGCTTAAAAATTAGGAGGACAAAATTATGATACTACGTCATACAACAAAAGAAGTTAAGGAAAGAAGCGCGTTGACTGTGAATCCGGCAAAAACATGCCAGCCGATAGGTGCAATGTATGCAGCTTTGGGTGTTCACGGGTGTTTGCCACACAGTCATGGTTCGCAAGGGTGCTGTTCGTACCACAGAAGTACGTTAACACGTCACTACAAGGAGCCGGTAATGGCATCAACAAGTTCATTCACCGAGGGTTCTTCTGTGTTTGGTGGACAAGCAAACCTGTTGCAGGCTATCGATAACATCTTCGGAATTTATGATCCGGATATTATTGCAGTTCACTCTACCTGTCTGTCAGAAACCATTGGAGATGACCTTGGACAGATTGTAGGAAAAGCAAAGGATGATGGAAAAATCCCGGAGGGAAAACATGTAGTTCAGGCATCCACTCCAAGTTATGTAGGTTCGCATGTAACCGGATATGCCAACATGGTGGAAGCATTTATAAAATATTTTTCATTCAATACCAATGAGAAAATTCGTCAGGTAAACCTCCTCTCAGGTTGGGTGGAACCATCTGATATGAGAGAAATAAAAAGGATTACGGAAATGATGAACATCAAATCTGTACTTTTTCCTGATACTTCAGATGTGCTGGACACACCAATGACCGGGAAATATCAAATGTATCCCAAGGGCGGAACAACAGTTGACGAAATCGTGAGTATGGGAAATAGTATGAAAACAGTTGCTATGGGCGAATGGTGCAGTAAAAAAGCTGCCATCATGCTCGATAACAAATGTAAAGTACCGTTTAGTTTAACCGATATTCCGATTGGATTGAGTGCAACAGACCGTTTTGTTCAGGCACTTTCAACAGCAGGAAAGGTTTCTATTCCAGATAGCATATCTGAAGAACGAGGGAGACTGGTTGATGTAATTACCGATATGCACCAGTATTTATACGGAAAACGTGTTGCTCTTTGGGGCGACCCGGATACACTCCTCCCTTTGGTGGAATTTTTGGTGGATATCGATATGAAGCCGGTTTACATCGTTTCCGGAACACCAGGAAAAGCTTTTGAAAAACGGATGGCTGAAGTTCTGGGAGAAAAAGTTCCGGAAGCCAAATTTAAAAATGGTCCGCAAGCTGATATGTTCCTGATGCATCAGTGGATTAAAGAAGAACCAGTGGATTTATTGATTGGTAACACCTATGGAAAATACATCTCCCGTGATGAAGGAATTCCGTTTGTTCGTATGGGATTCCCAATTCTTGACCGAATCGGGCACAGTTACTTCCCCACTGTAGGGTATTCAGGCGCAATCCGTATTCTAGAAAAAATGCTTGGTGTTCTAATGGATCGGCAAGATGCAACGGCACCTGAAGAGTCGTTCGAATTAGTAATGTAACTAAACATTCTTATAACTACCCAACCTTCCGGGTGTAAAAACCCGGAAGGTTTATAAAAAAATTGCACTATAAAACAATCATGATTAAAGATGTTAAACACAATTGCGAATGATTAAAATTCTTCGTCTTGTGTCTTGATTCTTGCGTCTTGGTTCTAATTTATTAGAGTATGAATCAATTTCTGAAAGATCGCGAAACACAAATTGTAACAAAGGGGAAACACAGCGCAGAAATAGCCTGCGAGAAAAAGAGTTTGGCTGGTTCGGTTAGCCAGCGGGCATGTGTGTTTTGTGGTTCAAGGGTAGTTTTATATCCGATTGCCGACGCACTGCATGTGATTCACGGACCTGTGGGGTGCGCTTCTTACACCTGGGATATTCGCGGAGCTCTTTCATCGGGGCCGCAATTGCACCGACTAAGTTTTACCACTGATTTAAAAGAAAGAGACGTGGTTTTTGGCGGTGAGAAAAAATTGTACCATGCACTTTGCGAATTGATCGATAAACATCAACCCAAAGCTGCTTTTGTTTTTTCAACCTGCATTATTGGTGTAATCGGCGACGATGTAGAAGCGGTTTGTCGCCAGGTGACTCGTGAAAAAGGAATTGATGTAATTCCGGTAATGTCTGAAGGTTTTAACGGAACTAAAAAAGACGGATACAAAATTGCCTGCGGAGCGCTTTCAAAATTGGTAGGAACCGATGATTCTTATAAACCTTCAAAATATTCCATCAATATTTTAGGTGATTTTAACCTCGCCGGCGAACTTTGGATTTTAGCTGAATACTATAAAAAGCTTGGTGTTGAATTGGTTTCCTGCATGACTGGCGATGGCCGTGTAGAACAAATTCGCCGGGCACATAAAGCTACTTTGAATGTGGTTCAGTGTTCGGGATCGATGGTGCATCTGGCAAAAGAAATGAAAGAAAAGTACGGCATTCCTTTTATGAAAGTTTCCTATTTCGGAATTGAAGACATGTCGGATGCTTTGTACGAAGTTGCCCGTTTTTTCAAAGATGAGGAGATGATGCAAAATGCCAGGGAACTGGTTCGCGAAGAAATTTCGCAATTGCTTCCGGCGTTGCAACCGTATCGGCAGAAACTGGAAGGTAAAAAAGCAGCCATTTATGTAGGTGGTGCTTTTAAAGCCATTTCATTGGTAAAAGCCTTGCGTTTACTTGGAATGAAAACGGTAGTTGTTGGTTCACAAACCGGAAATGCCGACGATTATAAACTGCTCAAAGAATTGTGCGACGATGGAACCATCATCGTTGATGATTCGAATCCAAATGAACTTTCAGAATTTGTAAAACTTACGGGAGCCAACCTTTTTATCGGAGGAGTAAAAGAACGCCCGATTGCCCATAAACTGGGCTTAGGTTTTTGCGACCACAATCACGAACGGAAAGAAGCCCTCGCCGGATATGTCGGCATGATGAACTTCGCCAAAGAAGTATATGCATCGGTTACCAGCCCAGTTTGGAAATTTATAAAATAAGAAACCATGTTTGAGACCAATTCAGTATTAGCAAAAGGTACAGATTACAAAGCAACGCAAAATGCTTGCAAACTTTGTTCTCCGCTCGGCGCGAGTGTTGCCTATAAAGGATTCGAAGGTTGTGTGCCGCTTATTCATGGTTCGCAGGGATGCGCCACATACATTCGTCGTTATTTAATTAGCCACTACAAAGAACCCATCGATATTGCTTCGTCAAATTTTACAGAAGACTCCACCATCTTCGGAGGTGATAGAAATTTTAAAATTGCGGCTCAAAATATTATTAATCAGTACAAGCCGCAACTAATTGGAATTTCTACTACCTGCCTGAGTGAAACAATTGGAGATGATGTTACGCTTTTTCTTCATGAATTAAAAGGTGACGATTTTGATGGAAATGCTGAATTTGTTGTGGCTTCCACGCCTAGCTATCAGGGGACGCACATTGACGGATTTCATGAAGCTGTGGCTGCGGTGATTCGTAAATTTGCCAAAAAAGGAAATACTGGTGATCATATTAATTTGTTCCCGGGATTTATCTCTACAGAAGATATTCGTTTACTAAAAGAAATTGTTGCCGAATTTGGAATTGAAGCATCTATTCTTCCTGATTATTCTGAAAGTTTGGATAATCCGGTTTGGCACACTTATAAAAGAATTCCCGAAGGCGGAACAACCATGGAAGAGGTTGAAAAAAGCGGCTCTGCCAAAGCTTCCATCGAATTTGGAACCGTATTGAATTTAGGAAAATTGAGCGGGCGTGTGAAAAATTTAAATCTAACCAAAACCGGCGCTCAATATTTGGAAAAAGAAATGGACGTTCCGTTGGTTCGTTTGCCAATGCCAATCGGGATTACGCAAACCGACCGTTTCTTTGAAGAACTTGGAAAATTAACAGGAAAGAAAACACCTGAAAAATATACAAAACAACGTGGCCGTCTGGTTGACGCTTATGTTGATGCACATAAATATGTCTTTGGGAAAAAAGCCGTGGTTTACGGCGAAGAAGATTTTGTTGTAGGGATGTGTTCTTTCCTCGACGAAATTGGAATTGAAGTTGCTTTGGCTGCCTCGGGTGGCGAAAGCGGTTTACTCGAAGGTGAGATTCTAAAACATTGTCCTGAGAATGGCGATAAAATAACTGTTCGCGAAGGATACGATTTTGAATCAATTCGTGAATGGTGTTTGGCGAATAAACCTGATATTTTGGTTGGCCACAGCAAAGGATACTACATTGCGCGCGAACTCGGGATTCCAATTGTTCGGGTTGGTTTTCCCATCCACGATCGTGTGGGCGGACAACGTATTAAACACCTTGGCTACTCAGGCACGCAGGAACTCTTCGATAAAATTGTAAACGCATTAATTGAATACAAACAAGATTCCTCTCCGGTGGGATATAAATATATGTGAAAAAGCCCCTCCTAGCCTCCCCACGGGGAGGGATAAAGGGAAGCTATTGAATTATAAAATTTAAAATATAGATCAATATGAAAGACACTAATAGAAATACGGAATCAAACTTCCTTTCCTTTGGAGAGGACCGGAGAGAAGCATGCACCCCTCCTTCGGAGGGGCTGGGGGAGGCTATTCTTAAAACACATCCATGTTTCAATAAAGAAGCGAAAGGGGAATATGCCAGGGTTCACCTGCCGGTGGCACCATTGTGCAACATTCAATGTAATTATTGTAAACGCGGTTTCGATTGTGTTAACGAAAGCCGCCCGGGTGTAACCAGCGAAGTATTGTCGCCGGAACAGGCTTTGGCATACACAATCAGGTTAAAGGAAAAAATGCCGCACCTTTCGGTCGTGGGAATTGCCGGACCTGGCGATCCGTTTGCCAATCCTATCCAAACGATGACAACTTTACGTTTGATTCGGAAAGAATTTCCGGAAATGGTATTGTGTCTTTCAACCAACGGATTGAATGTTTTGCCCTACATTGAAGAGTTAAAAGAATTGAATGTGAGCCATGTTACGGTTACTTTAAACGGAACCGAATCGGAAACACTTTCAAAAATATATAAATGGGTACGTTTCGAAAAACGGGGTTATTTCGGAAAACAAGGTGCTGAAATTTTGTTGAAAAATCAGATGGAAGCGATTCGTGCTTTAAAAGGCGTTGGTTTTATCGTGAAAGTAAATACCATTGTTGTTCCCGGAATTAACGACGATAAAGTAGGCGAAATTGCTGCTGCCATGAAAGAAATGGGAGTAGATGTTATGAATACCATTCCGCTTTATCCCGTTGAAGGAACTCCGTTTGCCGAAGTTGAAGAGCCTTCTTCTGCTTTTATGAAAGAAGTTCGCAAGGAAGTTCGAAAACATTTGCCGCCAATGACGCACTGTTCGCGTTGCCGTGCCGATGCTGTTGGTTTATTGGGTCAGGACGACCCGGAAGCAAAACGTATTCTTTCTGAAGTTTCGTGTCTTTCAGTAAATATGGATGAATCGCGGCCAAACGTTGCAGTTGCCAGTTACGAAGGATTGTTGGTAAACCAGCATTTGGGTGAAGCAACACAGTTGTTTATTTTCAGAGAAACGCCAAACGGATACAAAATGCTGGAACAACGTCCAACTCCAAAACCAGGAGCAGGAAATTCCCGCTGGAAAGAATTGGGAGAAGTAATCGACGATTGCCGTGCGTTGTTGGTGGGTGGAATCGGGCCTTCACCATCTTCTATTTTGGGGCGTTCAGGAATAAAAATCGTGGAAATGACAGGTTTGATTGACGATGGTTTGGATGCCGTTTACAAAGGCAAAGAATTAAAAACGCTGAAAAAAGCCGATGTATTTAAATGCGGCGCAGAATGTTCCGGCAAAGGAACTGGTTGTGGTTAAAATTCGTTTTCAAAAGTCTTGTGTCTAAAATCTATTAATCTAAAAATCTTTTAAAATGAGAATAGCAGTTACAACAAGCAATGGAGAAAAAGTAGATCAGCATTTTGGGAAAGCTACAAGTTTTAATATTTACGACGTGGAAGACGGAGCTTTAAAAATGGTTGATTTGCGGCAGGTTGAATCATATTGTGAATGTGAAGACGGGGAGCCGGTTGAGCCGAATCACAAGTTTAAACAAGACCGTTTCTCAAAAGTAAAAGAAACCATAAAAGATTGCGAAAAATTATACACGCTTCAAATTGGCGACGTACCAAAAGAAAAACTTGAAATTGTTGGAATTGCTGTTCAGGAATGCAAGTGTGCAATCGATAAGATTCCAAATTGCAAAGGAGAATGTAAATAAGTGCCCCATCCTAACCTTCCCCCAAAAGGGAAGGAATTGAAAAAACTTAAAAAAAAACTAAATAAATTAAATTAAAAAATTCTGGCTCCCTCTCCTTTGGAGAGGGCCGGGGAGAGGCTAATTATGAAAAAACCAGATTATCACATTTTAGTTTGTAACTCGTACAGGGTTGCCGGCGATGCCAAAGGTTATTGTAATAAAAACGGTGCTGCCGATTTTATACAATATATAATGGAAGAATGCAACGACCGCGGATTGGATGTTGCTGTTTCTTCAACAGCATGTTTAAATGTTTGCTCACAAGGACCGGTTATGGTAATCCATCCCAATAATTATTGGTACGGCGGATTAACCGAAGAAAAAATTGATGAAATATTAGACGCATTGGAAGAGGGGGAAGCTGTTGAGGATTATCTCATCAGTGATTAATTAGATTAAAGAGCTTGCTGTATTTCACTTCGTTATACTCCCCCTCTTTTTTAAAATTTTAAAAATTAATTTTTAAAACAAATGAAAAAACCACATCTAATCGATACAACGTTACGCGACGGAGAGCAAGCACCAGGTGTGGTTTTTTCTTTGAAAGAAAAAGTCGAGGTTGCCCGCCGTTTAGATGAAATCGGAATTCCGGAACTTGAAATTGGAACTCCGGCAATTGGGAAAAACGAACAGAACGACATTCGTTGTCTTATTAATCAGGGATTTTCCTTTCAGTCAACTTGCTGGGCACGGGCTACAAAAAATGACTTGGAAGCTTCGTTAAACTGCGGTGCAAAACGTGTCAACCTTTCCTTTCCTGTTTCCGATGTTCAGTTGAAGGCCATCGGAAAATCAAGAAGTTGGGTAATGGATTCCATTCCTGAAATAATGGAATTTGCCGCCGACTCTTTTGAATTTGTTGCCGTTGGTGCGCAGGATGCTTCGCGTGCTGATGTTGAGTTTTTGAAAGAATACATTTCTGCTGTAAAATATTTTGGCGCCAAACGAATACGGATTGCCGACACCGTTGGTGTGATGAACCCGTTGAGCGTACAAAATCTTTTTAGTATTCTTGCGGGCACATTTCCTGAAACGGATTTTGAGTTTCACGGGCACAACGATTTGGGAATGGCAACAGCAAATCATGCAGTGGCATTAACTTCAGGTGCTTCTTCGGTAAGTTTAACCGTAAACGGACTTGGCGAACGCGCAGGAAACGCGCCTTTGGAAGAAGTTATTTTTGCCCTCAAATACTCGTATGGTATAAACCTGGATTTTAACGGAAAGCTTTTAACCGAACTCTCCGCCTTTGTCGAAAAAATTTCAGGACGGAAATTGCCCATTTCAAAACCGGTAACCGGCGAGATGGCCTTCTCGCACGAATCGGGCATTCATTGTCGCAGCCTGAAAGAAAACTTACTCACTTATCAACCTTTCAACCCGGAAGAAATCGGGAAGGAAACTATATTTGTTATCGGGAAACATTCCGGAACAGGAGCACTCACCGATTTCCTTGCTAAACGCAATATTTTTTTATCGAAAACCGAAACCACTGATTTGGTTGTAAAAATCAAATCGCTATCAACCCAATTAAAACGAGACCTGAACTTCACTGAAATTCAAAATTTAATTCAAACAAAACAATTTAATTTTTCAGTATGAAGTTTAAAATAATGCTAACCCTGTTGTTGGTTTTTTTTCTGAAACAACTTGTTTTTGGGGAAAAGCCCGATGAAGAAAAGTTTAAACCTACCATATCACCTTATTTAAAGGTACAGTTTTGGAATGCTTACAGCGAAGGAATTCAGTCGGCAGATGGAGCACGCACTCAAGAGCGTTTAGCTTCCTATTTCAGAAGGGGGCGTGCCGGATTAAAGGGGAATTTATTGCCTGAAATAAGTTACAATCTTATGGTGTCGTTTGATTATCTGGCAAAAGACGAAAACCTTTCTACCAAAGGAACTGCAAATGCCGGAACCTTTAGTATCTGGAGTTTTTATTTTACGTGGAAGTTAAATTCTGAAAACGATTGGCTGAATATTACAGGAGGTTATTTTTTGCCGCACTTGAGTCGCGAGTCAACAAATTCACCATGGAGTGTGAGTTCGCTCGATAAAGCCGAAACTTCGTGCTACCTCCGTCAGTTTGTAACGGGTAAAACCAATGGAATTTCCCCGGGAATAAACATCGGAGGAATGGGCAAAATTGGTACACCAACGTTATTATATAATTTGTCGTGTGTCAACCGGCAGGATAAAACAAGTATTCAGACAGAAAGCTGGTCGCCGGTGGTGCTGGGGCATTTTATGTTGAATTTTGGAGACGATGAATTTCAGAAGTATAAATACACTTTTTCAAATAATGTTTTAAAAAAACAAAAAAGTGCGACCTTGGGAGTTGGATTCTCAAAACAGGGAGAAACTGACGCATTTGAATCTTCTTCAACGATTGGCGCTGATGCAACCATTTATTTGGGAGGCCTGAAAATGGATGGTGAATATTACCGATTGTCCCGGAAAAATGAATCGAAATACAATGCAGAGTGTGCGATGGGACGAGTGGGCTATAATATTTTCCTCAAGAAGAATTGGATTTTGGAGCCTGTGGCCATGTATCAGGTTTTTAAAGGAGATGATAATTATTCTGATGCTTCTTTTTTTGACGGGAGCGACAAAATAACGGATCTCGGAGTTAACCTCATTTCAAAGCCAAAAAATATAAAGGTAAACCTGCATTATATATTTCACGATGGCGATGGAACAAAGAATCATTACATCAGCGATGAAGAAACACCTGGGAATTATGCTGTATTAGGAATTCAGTTCACAATATAAAAATCTAAAAAACCGGAAAAATGGAAGAATGGAAAAAATATTACGATGAGGCAGCAAGTTATTCAAAAGCTGCTTTTGGTGCCTTTAACAAAAAAAGGCTCGGAAACCATGTGGTATACAATTTAATTGGCCTGGCCATTGAAAATTATCTCACTGCACTCTGTATGAAACTTGGTATTATGCCCGAACATTCAAGTATTGGTTCCATGTTACATCTGTTAAAAAAGCAGGTTGAGGTTCCGGATACTTTTTCGGCTGAAGCTCGTTTTATAAATAAATTTATGAATTTTTGTTCGCTGGAAGTTTTGGATACTCCGGAACCCGGGGCTTCTGATTTAGTAAGAATGTTAAGTTTCACTGAAGACGTTAAAAATTTTACCGAACAAATTTTAGGTGTTAAAGCGGAAAATGTATAATTGATTTTATATTTTAACCTCAAAATATGAAATACTATATATATATAATAGTAGCAGCGATTTTTTTTGCCGGCTGTGCAACCAAAAAAAAGAATGCAAAAAGCGAGTTGGTTTTGTTTTGTGCCGCCAGTTTAACCGATGTTATTTCGGAGATTACTTCTGATTTTGAAAAGAAGAACAATGTGGAAGTAAAAATCAATTTTGCTTCGTCAGGTACGCTGGCCAGGCAAATTGAACACGGAGCCACACCTGTTATTTTTATTTCGGCGAATAAAAAGTGGCTCGACTATCTGAATAAACTTTCATTTACTATTCCTGAAACAGAAAAGGAAATTGCCGGAAATTCTATGGTTTTAATTGCTCCCGGCTCAAGTTCTCTGGAACCGGTTGCTTATTCTTCTGAAATGAATTTACCGGAATTGTTTGAAGGACGGCTTTCGGTTGGCGACCCAAATCATGTGCCGGCCGGAAGTTATGCTTTGCAATTATTGAAAAGTTTAGGTTGCGAAGAAGAATTGGAACCGCGGTTTTTGCCAGCAAAAGATGTTCGTTCGGCATTGATGGTGGTTGAGATGGGAGAAGTTGAAGCCGGTATTGTATACAAAACCGATGCATTAAAGTCGGGGAAAGTAAAAATTATTACTGAGTTTCCCGATTCGCTGCATGAGCCTGTGAATTATTACATGACGGAAATAAAGGGGCAGAAAACCGATTTATCGGATAACTTATATAAATTTATCAGTTCGGAAGAAGTGCTTTCGGTTTGGGGGAAATACGGTTTTACGCATTAAGTCAGAATTTGAATGGACTCTTTACATATTCTTCATCTGAGCTAACTGCGATTCAACTTTCACTAAAAGTCGCGTTGGTATGCACGCTTTTTGTCTTGCCGTTTGCTATTTTTATTGGCTGGTTTCTGGCCCGCAAACAATTTTTCGGAAAAGCTTTTGTTGAAGGATTTTTGCATTTGCCGCTGGTTTTACCCCCGGTAACAACGGGTTATATTCTGCTCGTCGTTTTCGGAACCAACGGTTGGCTGGGGAGTTTTTTTTATCATCACCTCGGAATAAAAATCGCTTTTTCATTCCCGGCAGCGATTATTGCTGCGATTGTTGTGTCGTTTCCGCTGGTTACGCGCTCCATTCGTCTTTCCATTGAGTTGGTTGATAAAAACTACGAGGAAGCTGCGCGAACTCTGGGCGCATCAAATTTGCGTGTGTTTTTTACAATAACATTGCCATTGGCTTTGCCCGGAGTAATTAGTGGTGCAATTTTGGCTTTTGCCAGAAGTTTGGGCGAATTTGGAGCTACCATTTCTTTTGCCGGAAATATTTCAGGCGAAACGCAAACCTTGCCACTTGCCATTTTTTCAGCCATGCAGGTTCCCGGCCAGGAGTCTTCAACTTTGCGTTTGGTTGTTGTTTCGGTAGTTCTTTCTTTGCTTGCAATGATTGGTGCTGAATATTTAAACAAACGAATTTTAAAACGAAAACTATGAATCCGTTTTTGAAATTCGACATAAAATTGCAGCGGAATGGTTTTCTTTTAGATGTTGGAGCCGAAATTGAAAATGGAATTACCGGCGTTTACGGTCCGTCAGGACATGGAAAAACCAGTTTGTTAAATTCAGTTGCCGGATTGGTAAAACCTGATTCCGGATTTATTCATATAAACGGAAATACCGTTTTTAATTCAGAGCAAAAAATAAACCTCCCGACAAAAGACCGGAAAATTGGCTACGTTTTTCAGGATGTACGACTTTTTCCGCACTTATCGGTAATCCGGAATTTGAAATTCGGGATCAATAAAAGGAGTTCAGAAAGAATAAATTTTGAAGAACTCACTGATATATTAAATATAAAATCGCTGCTTCAGAAGAAACCTTCAGAATGTTCAGGCGGCGAAAAACAACGCATTGCTATTGGCCGGGCTTTGTTAAGTGGCGCCCAAATATTAATTATGGACGAGCCCTTTTCTGCGGTAGATGTTAATTTGCGTAATAATATTATTCCTTTTCTGAACACAATTAACAAACGATTTAATATTCCGATGTTAATTGTTAGTCACGATTTACCCGATTTACTGAGTTTAACCAACCATCTTTTATTATTAAAGGATGGAAAAGTTCAGGCGCTTGGGAATTTTCAGGATTTAATTCTTGATGAGGCCAATATTGGAATAATGAAAGGCGCCGGTTTATACAATGTATTCGATTTATTTGTTTTTGCAAAGTTGCCTAACCGCGACCTCGTTTTACTAAAAAGTGAGAAAAATGATTTCCAGGTTCAGGTTTTATGCCAGCCGTTTCATGGAAAAATTGAGATCGAACAAAAAAAGAAAGTACTAATTCGCCCGGAAGATATCTCTATTTCTTTGCAGTCGATCGCCCAAATTTCGCTTCGTAACCAAATAAAAGGAACCATTGAGAAGATTTTTTCAAAGGATGGTTTGTCGTTTTGTTTGGTAAATGCGGGCGAAAAAGTGTTGGTGGAGATCACTGAAGCATCAAGACAAAATATGAATCTCGACGTCGGTACAACGGTGTTTTGCCTTTTTAAATCTGCTGCATTAAAAATTTTCTAGAAAAATATTTCGGGTAATAATATTGATTTTCAATTCATTGTTTGTTTGCCTTCAAAATATCCTTAAAATAATCTCATTTTTTATTTGGAAGTTTCAAAACCTTGTCTACTTTTGCATCCGCTTTTAGGGCAGGTTCATTGAGAAATTGAGAGGTAATTAAACAAGAGATGAAGATTACTAAGTAATCGACTCTGGATCGTAAAGTTTTCTGAAAAAAAAGGTCGAAAAAAACTGCAAAAAGTTTTGGTGATTAAAAAAGGCTGTCTATATTTGCAGCCGCTTTCAGAGAGCGGGTTCATTGAGAAAATGAAAAGGTGATTGGATAGAAGAAAAAGTGGTGCACTTAACAAGTGCAAAACTGGAGAAAAAAGCCAAAAAATATTTTGAAAAAATCAAGAAAAAGTTTGGCAGGAATAAAAAAGTGATTACCTTTGCCGCCCCGAAAGGGAAAAACGTTCCGACGGATATAGAGTTAGATAGAGGTAGAGAGAGAGATGAAGTCGGGGAAAAATATTGAGAAACATAGATGTCAGCATTTGGTTAGATTGAGAAAGATTGGGTGCTGATTTTTTATGGGAAGTTCTTTCAAATTTTGAAGCACAAAAAAGCAAGGTTTTCCAACTTTGTTAATTTCTAAGAGGATTTAACCTGAGCGAAAGATATTTAAACTTTTTATATATACAACGGAGAGTTTGATCCTGGCTCAGGATGAACGCTAGCGGGAGGCTTAACACATGCAAGTCGAGGGGCAGCACGGACTTCGGTCTGGTGGCGACCGGCGCACGGGTGCGTAACGCGTATGCAACCTGCCTTATACAGGAGGATAGCCCATGGAAACGTGGATTAATACTCCATAGTATTATTTTTTCGCATGGAAAAATAATTAAAACTTTGGTGGTATAAGATGGGCATGCGTAAGATTAGCTGGTAGGTGAGGTAAAGGCTCACCTAGGCGACGATCTTTAGGGGTTCTGAGAGGATTATCCCCCACACTGGTACTGAGACACGGACCAGACTCCTACGGGAGGCAGCAGTGAGGAATATTGGTCAATGGGCGCGAGCCTGAACCAGCCATCCCGCGTGCAGGATGACGGCCCTATGGGTTGTAAACTGCTTTTCTATGCCAAGAAACCACTCTACGTGTAGGGTGTTGCCGGTAGCATAGGAATAAGCATCGGCTAACTCCGTGCCAGCAGCCGCGGTAATACGGAGGATGCAAGCGTTATCCGGATTCATTGGGTTTAAAGGGTGCGCAGGTGGGCTTGTAAGTCAGTGGTGAAATACTGCCGCTTAACGGTAGAATTGCCATTGATACTGTGAGTCTTGAGTATGGTTGAGGTAGGCGGAATGTGTTGTGTAGCGGTGAAATGCATAGATATGACACAGAACGCCGATTGCGAAGGCAGCTTACTAAACCATTACTGACACTGAGGCACGAAAGCGTGGGGAGCGAACAGGATTAGATACCCTGGTAGTCCACGCTGTAAACGATGTTCACTCGCTGTTTGCGATACACAGTAAGCGGCTGAGCGAAAGCATTAAGTGAACCACCTGGGGAGTACGATCGCAAGGTTGAAACTCAAAGGAATTGACGGGGGCCCGCACAAGCGGAGGAACATGTGGTTTAATTCGATGATACGCGAGGAACCTTACCTGGGCTTAAATGTAGATTGTATAGATTGGAAACAGTCTTTCCCTTCGGGGCTATTTACAAGGTGCTGCATGGTTGTCGTCAGCTCGTGCCGTGAGGTGTCGGGTTAAGTCCCATAACGAGCGCAACCCTTACCGTTAGTTGCCATCGGGTCAAGCCGGGGACTCTAGCGGGACTGCCACCGTAAGGTGAGAGGAAGGTGGGGATGACGTCAAATCAGCACGGCCCTTATGTCCAGGGCTACACACGTGTTACAATGGTCGGTACAAAGGGCAGCTACACAGCGATGTGATGCTAATCCCAAAAGCCGATCCCAGTTCGGATTGGAGTCTGCAACCCGACTCCATGAAGTTGGATTCGCTAGTAATCGCGCATCAGCCATGGCGCGGTGAATACGTTCCCGGGCCTTGTACACACCGCCCGTCAAACCATGGGAGCTGGGGGTGCCTGAAGTCTGTGACCGAGAGGAGCGGCCTAGGGTAAAACCAGTGACTGGGGTTAAGTCGTAACAAGGTAGCCGTACCGGAAGGTGTGGCTGGAACACCTCCTTTCTGGAGTTTAGGTTAAAACGGAGGAAGTTAACAATTTGGTCCTTGCTTTTTTTAAGATATTACAGATAGAGTTCAAAGTTTAAAGTTCAAAGTTCAAAGAATTGCAACTCGAAACTTTAAACTCGCAAGACGGAGCTCTATAATATAGAGTCCCGTAGCTCAGCTGGTTAGAGTACTACACTGATAATGTAGGGGTCCCCAGTTCAAGTCTGGGCGGGACTACTGCTCAGTTTAAAGTTTAAAGTTCAGAGTTTAAAGTTGAAAGAATATTTTGAACATTGAACCCTAAACTCGAAACTTACAGACTTGGGGGATTAGCTCAGTTGGCTAGAGCGCTAGATTTGCATTCTAGAGGTCAAGGGTTCGACTCCCTTATTCTCCACGGAGGCTGAAAAGTCGGAAAAAAAGAAAGTCCACGCAAGTGGCATGCGTTCAAAAAAAATGAAATACTGAACAAAGCAGGACAAGTTTATATAAAAGCACAATCTGAAACAAGGGAGGTGCAACTTGAAACTGCAGAGGATAAGGCTGGTGCCTGATGTTAGGGTTCGATTCCCTGGTTATCTGCGTTTAGCGGTGGAAAAGTAAAGGTACTTTGTACATTACATACTACTAGCTGATAAAGTTCTTTGGCATGTTGGGAAAATGAGTCAAATCACAATGAGACGACACAAAGAAAAATAAAGACGAATCAATACGAGGATTCAAAAAGAAAGTTACAAAGGGCGTACGGAGGATGCCTAGGCTCTCAGAGGCGATGAAGGGCGTGACAAGCTGCGAAAAGCTGCGGGGATTGGCAAATATGAATCGATCCGCAGATACCCGAATGGGGCAACCCATCCATTAGGATATCCGGGGTAACCTGGAGGCAAACGTGGGGAACTGAAACATCTAAGTACCCACAGGAAGAGAAAACAATAGTGATTCCCAGAGTAGTGGCGAGCGAAATGGGATTAGCCCAAACCGGTTTTGTTTCGGCATGACCGGGGTTGTAGGGCTGCGATATGGAGATATATTTTGAAGTAGAATGGTTTTGGAAAAGCCAACCCAAGGAGGTGACAGTCCTGTATACGTAAGAAATATTATCCTAGCAGTACCCTGAGTAGGGCGGGGCACGAGAAACCCTGTCTGAAACAGCCAGGACCATCTGGTAAGGCTAAATACTCCTGAGAGACCGATAGCGAACAAGTACCGTGAGGGAAAGGTGAAAAGCACCCCGAACAGGGGAGTGAAATAGTACCTGAAACCGTACGCTTACAAGCGGTAGGAGTCTGTATTTATACGGATGACTGCGTGCCTTTTGCATAATGAGCCTACGAGTTAGTCGTCACTAGCGAGGCTAAGCCTTTAAGAGGTGTACCCGAAGCGAAAGCGAGTCTGAACAGGGCGTAAAGTTAGTGGCGCTAGACGCGAAACCTTGTGATCTACCCATGGCCAGGTTGAAGTGATGGTAACACATCATGGAGGACCGAACCAGGAAGCGTTGAAAAGCTTTTGGATGAGCTGTGGGTAGGGGTGAAAGGCCAATCAAACTGGGAAATAGCTCGTACTCCCCGAAATGCATTTAGGTGCAGCCTTGTAAAAGTTTTGCAGAGGTAGAGCTACTGATTGGATGCGAGGGCTTCGCCGCCTATCAAATCCAGACAAACTCCGAATGCTGTAAAATGATTTACAGGAGTGAGGGCATGGGTGCTAAGGTCCGTGTCCGAAAGGGAAAGAACCCGGACCATCAGCTAAGGTCCCCAAGTGTATGCTAAGTTGAACAAACGAGGTCCGGCTGCAGAGACAGCTAGGATGTTGGCTTGGAAGCAGCCATTCATTTAAAGAGTGCGTAACAGCTCACTAGTCGAGCGGCTGGGCATGGATGATAATCGGGCATAAGCATACCACCGAAGCTATGGATTTGTAGTAATACAAGTGGTAGGGGAGCATTCCAGGTGTGTTGAAGATGTAACGTGAGTTATGTTGGAACGCCTGGAAAAGCAAATGTAGGCATAAGTAACGATAAAGGGGGTGGGAAACCCCCTCGCCGATAGACTAAGGTTTCCTGATCAACGCTAATCGGATCAGGGTAAGCCGGGACCTAAGGTGTACCCGAATGGGGAAGCCGATGGACAGCAGGTTAATATTCCTGCGCCGGCCATGCATTAAAAGTGACGGAGGGAAGTAGTTGCTAGGTACTGACGGAATAGTACGTTGAGCCTAGCCTTCGGGCGAAGCGAAGTAATGAATTCCCTTCCAAGAAAAGCGAGCATGGACGCCCGTACCGTAAACCGACACAGGTAGTCAAGGAGAGAATCCTGAGGCGCTCGAGTGATTCGCGGCTAAGGAACTAGGCAAAATGACCCCGTAACTTCGGGAGAAGGGGAGCCAACCGCATGGTTGGCCGCAGAGAAATGGCCCAGGCGACTGTTTATCAAAAACACAGGGCTCTGCTAAATCGCAAGATGACGTATAGGGCCTGACACCTGCCCGGTGCCGGAAGGTTAAGAGGGGATGTTATCTTCGGAGAAGCATTGAATCGAAGCCCCGGTAAACGGCGGCCGTAACTATAACGGTCCTAAGGTAGCGAAATTCCTTGTCGGGTAAGTTCCGACCTGCACGAATGGTGTAACGATCTGGGCACTGTCTCGGCCGCGAGCTCGGTGAAATTGTAGTAACGGTGAAGATGCCGTTTACCCGCAACGGGACGGAAAGACCCCGTGAACCTTTACTGCAGCTTCGCATTGACTCTGGGTAAGTGATGTGTAGGATAGGACGGAGGCTATGAACCGGTTTCGCCAGGAATCGGGGAGCCATCCTTGAAATACGTCCCTTTGCTTACTTGGCGCCTAACTCCTCACGGAGGACATTGCGTGGTGGGTAGTTTGACTGGGGTGGTCGCCTCCAAAAGCGTAACGGAGGCTTCTAAAGGTACCCTCAGGCCGATTGGTAACCGGTCGCAGAGTATAATGGTATAAGGGTGCTTGACTGTGAGACCGACGGGTCGATCAGGTAGGAAACTAGAGCATAGTGATCCGGTGGTTCCGTATGGAAGGGCCATCGCTCAAAGGATAAAAGGTACTCCGGGGATAACAGGCTGATCGCTCCCAAGAGCTCATATCGACGGAGCGGTTTGGCACCTCGATGTCGGCTCGTCACATCCTGGGGCTGGAGAAGGTCCCAAGGGTTGGGCTGTTCGCCCATTAAAGTGGCACGCGAGCTGGGTTCAGAACGTCGTGAGACAGTTCGGTCCCTATCTGTTGTGGGCGTAGGAGATTTGAGAGGACCTGACACTAGTACGAGAGGACCGCGTTGGACATACCGCTAGTGTACCTGTTGTGGCGCCAGCTGCATTGCAGGGTAGCTATGTGTGGACGAGATAAGCGCTGAAAGCATCTAAGCGCGAAGCTCACCTCAAGATGAGATCTCCCTTAAGGGCCGTAGGAGACGACTACGTTGATAGGCTGCAGGTGTAAAGTCAGTAATGGCAAAGCCGAGCAGTACTAATTGCCCGAGAACTTTTTTACGAATTGGTCCTTGTATTGACAAATTTATTTTTTCTTTTCCCAACTGCCTTAAGATATTAAATTGGTATCTCTTTACAAGAGGAGATGTAAGCCATAAAGATTTTAGGTGGCTATAGCGGCGGGGCACCACCTCTTCCCATTCCGAACAGAGAAGTTAAGCCCGCCAGCGCCGATGGTACTGCGTAAAAGTGGGAGAGTAGGTCGCTGCCAAATTTATTGAAGCCCGTGTTCTTACTTGAGCACGGGCTTTACTGTGTGTAAATGTTGTTAATTAACGTGAAAAGTTTCTAAGTTTTCAGTTTAACATCGATGCTTTTTTTAGTTTTGTTCTCGAATTACTTGGTTCGCATGAGAAAACAGATAAATAAATATCTTCTTTTTGTCATAATTGCTTTTTTACCTGTGCTTGTGTTTTCACAGCGGCCCAGCGAATTAATGAATGATGAAGAAAGTCAGCCAGGTAAACCACAAAAAGAAATTAAACCTGAAATAAAATTATGGCAGCTTTCCGGTTATGGAGCTTTTCAGGATTCAAGCAAGTTAGATACAATGCTGAAAGATTTTCGTTTGTATCATCCGGTATACAAAAATTCTATAACAGCAACTTATCTCGGAAATTATGGTCTGCCCTATTTGGATAATAATTTTTTTGAACGAAAACCGGGTATCGACTTTTTTTTCCTGCGTACCAGGGAAGCTTATCTTTTAACACCATCAAAACTAAAATATTATAATACCCGCACTCCTTATACTGTTTTGGATTATAGTCAGAGCGAAAATAAAAGCCGGAAAAGTGAAGCAAGATTTAACGTACTTCACACTCAGAATGTGAATCCATATTTAAATCTCACATTCCGTTATGACCAGGCACGTTCTGATGGTCAATATAACTATCAGGATAGCAAAAATAATTTGGTGTCGCTGTACTCGAACTATAACAAAGATGAATTAAAAATACACGCGGGATTTATAGCTAACAGTATTCAAAACAGTGAGAATGGAGGATTGGAGGCTGACAGTTTATTGCTGAGTGACAGAGAAACAGAGTATTTGAATGTTAACTTAAACAGCACCCGGTCGAAGTTTACCAACACGTATTTTTTTGCAACGGGAGAATATCGGTTTGGGAGGCATATAAAAGTAGATACGATTCCTGCATCGGAAGAACCTTTTCCTGAAGACGAAGAGGGGGCAGCTCCTGTGCCTCCTTCAGAAATTTTTAAGCCTATTGTAGGCTTGATGTATTCAGTTGAATACCAACGCCACTATAAACAGTTTACTGATGAAGAAGATACAACAAATACCTTTTTCCCAAATACTTATTTTGGTGATGATTATGTGAAAGATTCTATTCGGTTCAATAAGATTTCAAATGTCTTTCAAATAAAGCAGTACGAAAACCCGGACAGGAAAACGAGTTTTGGGAAACGGGCATTTATTGGGCAGGAATTTGTTAAGGTTACACATCCGGGACCAATTCCTGACGTCTATAATCGACCGCAGGTTAGCAAATATTCTAATGTATATCTCGGGGGAGGTATTTTTAGGCAAACAGGCAATTTTTGGCAATGGAATGCCGAAGGAAAATTTTATGTGGTTGGCAGGAATATCGGACAAACTGAAATATCAGGAATAATTTCAAAACCATTAAGGCTTTTTAATGATTCTCTGGCAGCATTCAAAGTTAGGGGAGCAATTGAGAATACGGTGCCGGACTATTTTCAGGAAGAGTTCTATTCAAACCATTCAAAATGGGATAATAACCTGGATATGGAACAAAGTATGACCATAGAAGGTAGTTTTGAAATGCCAAAACGCAGACTGAAACTTGGAGCCAACTATGCCCTCATAAACAACTATATTTATAATGACACCCTTGGGATTCCTGCACAAACAAATGAAGAATTACTTGTAGTTGCTGCCTATATTGATAAAGATTTTAGTGCACGTAATTTGCATCTCAGAACCCGCTTGCTTTACCAAAAAGTATCAAATGAGAAGTACATTCATCTTCCCGATTTTTCTGCTTTTGTTTCAGCTTATTATCAGTTTGTTATTTCTAAAGTATTATACACGCAGTTGGGGGTTGATACCCGGTATTATACTTCATTTTATTCCGATGCCTACGATCCTTCAACGGGGTTGTTTTACCTTCAGAATGAAAAAAAGACAGGAAATTTTCCGTATATTGATGCCTACGCCACTTTAAGGCTGAAAAGAACCCGTTTTTTCTTTAAAATGATTAATATAGGGACCAGTTTTATTGAAAGGGAGTATTTTACTACCCCGCATTACCCGATGAATCGAATGACGTTCAGATTTGGAGTTGCCTGGTCTTTTTATGATTGATGAAGTATTTTTTTCTACATAAAAAATCAACTGTAAAAATTTTCTTTTTGTTGGTTTGTTTTCTCTGTTTATTCTCCTGTAACCATACGAGCAGGGAAAAGAAAAAGAAGGAAACTGTCCAGTCGGAGTCAAACGATCTGGAGCGGATACGTAATACCGGAACATTACGCGCAGTTGTCGATTATAACTCAACAAATTATTTTGTATACAGGGGAAAACCAATGGGGTTTAAATATGAATTGTTAAAACAATTAACCAGTGACCTGGGAGTGAACCTTGAGATAGTTGTAAGCAATAATTTGGCTGAAACGTTTGATGGCCTTCAAAATAAACGATTCGATTTAATCGCTAAAAATTTAACCGTAACAAAACAACGAAATTCTTTGGTTGATTTTACAGTCCCTTTGGAACAAACCCGACAGGTTTTAGTGCAGCGGAGTCGTGAAAATCAATTGGATTCGGTATATGTGAATTCAACTCTTGAACTTGCCGGAAAAAAAATCCATGTTCAGAAAAATACCTCTTATTACCGGAGAATGGTAAATCTTTCGGAAGAAATAGGCGAAGATATTTACATTGTTCAGGATACGGTTTACGGGGTGGAACAATTGATTGCTTTGGTTGCTGAAGGTGAAATTAATTATACCGTTTGCGATGAGAATATTGCATTGCTGAATAAAATGTACTATCCTAATCTTGACGTTTCTTTAAAAGTAAGTTTTCCGCAAAATATTGCCTGGGCTGTAAGAAAGGACTCAAAGGAGTGGAAAGAATATCTAGATAACTGGATTTCGAAGTTTAAAACGTCAAGGAAATACCACGTTTTATACCACAAATATTTTGAAAGTCCACGAACTGCCGAGCGGTTGGAGAGTGATTTTCACAGTATTTCGGGTGGAAATATTTCAAAGTACGATAATTATATTAAAGAATTATCAGAAGAATACGGTTGTGACTGGCGTTTAATAGCATCAGTTGCTTATCATGAATCACGCTTTAATGCGCAGGCTGAGTCATGGGCAGGAGCTTACGGGTTAATGCAAATCATGCCTTCTACAGCACGTTCGCTGGGAGTTGAGAATTTTGAACGACCGAAACAAAATATCAGGGCGGGTATTCTTTTACTCGACTGGCTGGATGAACAACTAAGCGAATCGGTAAGGGATTCAACAGAGAGGATAAAATTTGTACTTGCGTCGTATAATGTGGGCTTGGGGCATGTAAAAGATGCACAAAGACTTGCCCGGAAGTATAAAAAAAACAGCGAGATATGGGACGACAATGTTGATTTTTATCTTCGAAACAAATCAGCGGAAAAATACTACAAAGATCCTGTTGTTCGTTGGGGATACTGCCGAGGGGAAGAAGCTTACTTATACGTTTCCAAAGTGCTGAACAACTACCAACATTACCTGAATGTTATTCCTGAATAAAAGATAAATCGCCCATTAAATCATAAAATTCAGATAAAATCATAGCAGTGGCCCCCCAAATAATTTCACCGTCAAATTTTATGCAGGGAACTTCAAGAACTCCTATGTTGGTTTTAATGCTCGTCTTTTCAAAATGATTTTTATATTTCAAAATCGGGAACAAAACCATCTTTTCCACTTCATCTTTGTTAATGCTAAAGGTTGGTTTTTTATTTAGCCAGCCAACAATTGGTTGAATAAGGAAGCCGCTCACTTCAACGTATAACTCCGAAAGCACTCCGAGTATTTCAATCTGATTTTTGTGAACTCCTATTTCTTCGTAGGTTTCGCGCAGGGCGGTTTCAACTGCATTTTCACCTTTCTCAATTCGGCCTCCCGGCAGTGCAATCTGACCGGCGTGGTGTTTCATGTGTTTTGGTCTTTTTATCAGGCACCCGTATAAATTGCTGTTTTCAACATATAAAGCCAGTAAAACACTGCTGTGTTTCAGCTTGTGTCTTTTTTCGGGTGCAGCGAGCAGTTTGCGGCTCGGGGGAAGCATTTTTTTATGCGATGCCTCACCGGGAAGTGTAATTTGAAGTGCTTTTTTTATTTCGTTTTGAAATGCCATAGGGCAAAAATAAGAAATGGATTTTTAAATAAATTGTTTTTAGTCGTTTTGAAAACATAAAATCAAAACGGAAGTCGTTTCAAATTGTTGTAAAGGAAAGCGCTTGCGGATCAACTAAACTTTTTCCTGGTGTCGTCGGAGATGTTGATATTTTTAAGACGGTGTTTTGTAATGTACCCGGAAGGAAGTTCTCCATAAAATTCTTCAAAATATTTTGAAAAGTAACGCGGATTATTAAAACCTACATGATAGGCTATTTCTGAAACTGTCAGCTGGCTCGATTGCAAAAGATCAGCGGCTCTTTTTAACCTGATTATACGAATAAATTCGATTGGGGTTTTACCGGTTAGTGCCACCATTTTTTTGTACAAACTTACCCGGCTCATCCCCAATTCTTTGCTCAAATCTTCAACGGTGAAAGAAGATTCTGAGATGTATGTTTCAACTGTTTGGAGTGCCTTTTTTATAAATTTCTCGTCCTGCGAATTGACTTCAATTTTTTCAGGATTAATACCAATCATCGACTGGTAGGACAAGCGGAGTTGTTCGCGCGTATTGATCAGATTTTCAATTCTCGATTCAAGAATCCGAAAATCAAAAGGTTTTGAAATATAGTCGTCAGCACCTGATTCAAAACCTTCAACTACCGGTTCTGTTTCAGTTTTGGCAGTAAGCAGAATTACCGGAATATGTTTGGTTTTGCGGTTGGTTTTAATTGTGGTACACAACTTAAGCCCATCCATAACCGGCATCATAATATCGCTTACAACCATGTCGGGAAGCTTACTTTCTGTCAATTCCCATCCCTGCTCACCATTTTCAGCCTCAAAAATATTATACAGCTTTTTTAAGTTATCTTTTAAATAAAAACGAAAATCAGGGTTGTCTTCAACAAGTAGAACTGTTTTTTTTGCATGACTATGTGTAATTTCCTCTTCCTGTAAGGTGCTTTGAGAGAGCTCTTTTTTACTTTCTGTAACCTGATTTTTATAGGAATCAATTTCTTCTTTGGAAAATAATTGAGCCGGCAATTGAACTGTAAATGTACTTCCTTTACCGACAATACTTTCAACTTTTACCGTACCTCCCAAAATAGTAACATACTCGTTCACCATGGAAAGCCCTATTCCGCTGCCCTGGTTTGTTATCGAATTAGGTAAATCGTTTTGGTAAAAACGGTCGAAAATACGGGTTTGCTGTTCGGGGGCAATTCCTATTCCGGTGTCTTTTACAGTTATTTGTACGGTAGCAGTTTTCGATTCTGTATTTTGGTCCGGTATTTCAATGTCGAGATTTACTTTGCCTTTTTCGGGAGTGAATTTAAATGCGTTTGAGAGAAGGTTGGTAATAATTTTATCGGTTTTGTCTTTATCAAAGAAAGTAAAAAACGCCGGTATTTTGGATTTGAAGTCGAACTCAATTTGTTTGTTTTGAGCCAGATCTTCAAATGATAAACTAACCTCATGAATAAATTTAACCATATCACCCCAATTTTTTTTGGCTTCCGGTTTCTGAACTTCCATTTTCCTAAAATCCAGCAGTTGATTTACCATGGTTAGCAATCTTCGTGCATTTCGCTGGACCAATATCAGGTGATTTCTGTTTTTTTCATCATGAGTTTGGGAAATTAGTTTCTCGATGGGGGAAATTATCAACGAAAGCGGGGTTCTGAATTCATGGCTTACATTGGTAAAGAATTTGGTTTTTAAAGCATCCAACTGCTGTATTCTTTCCGCTTCCCGATGTTCCTGTTCTGCTTCAAATTTTAGTCTGTGACGTTCGAGCATTATTCTTCTCGAAAAAAGGACCAGGGCTGCAAAAAGCACAAAATAAAGAACAAATGCATAAATGCTTTTCCAAAAAGGAGGAAGGATTTCAATTGTTAACGGAGGCCGCATTTCTGTCCATTCATCTCCATCTCCTGTTACCCTGATTTCCAGCTCATATTCTCCTGCGTTGAGGTTGGTAAAAGTAATGTCGTTTAAGCGTTCATCTACCGGGAGCCATTCATCGTTAAAACCTGTAAGCCGGTATTCAAAACTGTTTTTTTCCGGGTGAAAGAAGTTTAGTGCTGCAAATTCAAAAGAAAAAACATTTTCGTTGTGCCGGAGCGTAATTTTATCGTATTCGGTAATCGATTTTTCAAGAATTATACGATTTCTAAATGGTACATTAACAGGGACATTTTGATTAAAAACTTTAAATTCAGTGAGAATAATTTTATTTTCGGTATTTTGTTCTTTTATTTTTTCCGGGATAAACAGGTTAAATCCATTGGCCCCGCCAAAAATAAGTTCTCCTGAGCGTGTCCGGTATACAGCTTTTTCATTAAACTCTTTTCCCTGAAGTCCATCCAGAATGTTGTAATTGTTCACTTTTATATTCAGGTCATCAAGAGAAGGATGTTGCTGCGTATTTACTACCGAGATTTTTGAGATACCATTTGTGGTCGATATCCAGATATTGCCTTGTTGATCTTCCTGAATGGTTTTTATATTGGAACTTGCCAGTCCGTCTTTTTCTGTTAAAACTCTGAAACGCGATTCATTTCTATCTAAAACGTTTAGCCCCTGGTGTGTGGCTATCCATATAAATCCACGCCCGTCTTCAAGTAAGTCAATTGCATTTTTATCACTCAATTTTCCATGTGTTCCGGGCTCCGGAGTATAATGATAAAAACGTTTTGTCCCGAGGTCAAGTCTGTCCAGTCCATCGGAAGTTCCAAGCCAAAGATTGTTTTGCGAGTCTTCAATTATAGAAACAACAAAATTGGATCCCACTGAATTGATATCTTCTGTATTATAATGATAGAATTCGGTTTTTTCGCGGTCGAATAAGTCAAGGCCGCCGTTTAAAGTTCCAATCCATAGATTTTGTTTTGAGTCTTCGTAAATTTCCCAAACACGATCATCAGCTAACGACCACGGATTTGAAGGATCGTGCCTGAATGTTTTGAACTTTTTCCCGTCAAAACGGTTGAGCCCGCCAAAGTACGTTCCTATCCACAGTATTCCGGCCCGATCGATAAAAAGCGAAACGATAACATTGTTGCTAATACTTTCCGGATTATTGGGATCGTATGTGAATGTTTTGTATGAATTGTTTTTCCGGTCAAAATATATGAGACCTCCACCATTTGTCCCAATCCATAAATTTCCTTTACCGTCTTCTACAAAACAGTTCACGTCGTTGTATGGCAGGCTGTTTGGGTCAGAGGGAATGTGACTAACATGTCCAAACCGAATCAGGTTACTATGATAGTAGCTTAGTCCTTTTTTATATGTTCCTGCCCAAATAATTTCTTCGGAATCTTTAAAGAGATAGGTAACGCTGTTTTGACTGATGCTGTATCGATCATCACGGTTATTTACAATATAAGAAACCGATTGGTGTTCTTTATCAATAATGTTAATACCACCATGATCTGTCGCCAGCCAGATTTTCCCGTTTTCGTCCTCTTCAACCGATGAAACGAGGTTATTATTTAAGCGAATGGGATAAGAGGAATTTGTATAGTTTTGAATTTGATTAGCCGAAGAACTGATATGAAAAACACCATTCGGACTACCGGGGGAACAAATCCAGACATCGTCATCGCTGTCAACAAACAAACTGAAACTGTAGATTTCACTTGTCAGCCATTTATCCAGTTCGAATTCTTCAAGAATTTGAAAGTTACTTGGAGCAATCTTTTGAACTACTCCTGAGTTTGAAATAACCCAGAGATTTCCTTGCGAATCTTCATCAATGCCATAAAGATAATTATTATTTCCGGCCTTCCCGGGATTTCTCGGATACGGAATTGAATCTGTTTTTTCGCTTTTTGGTGAATACTTATAGAGCCCGAAGTCTCTGTTTACAAACCACATATTGCCAGCGCTGTCTTTAAACAGATTTTGTAAAGTGTTTAATGGAATTGATGTATTTTTATAATAATTTCCGGCTCTTTTAAACGATTCACTTTTAGGATCATAAATAACAAAGTTCTGGAGAGAACGAATCCAAATATTCTGATCAATGTCTTCAAAAAGAAAATCAATACTATTAAAAGGAATGGATGTAGAGTCGTATAAATTGTTCAGATAGATTTTAAAATTGGTTCCGTCAAAACGGTTTAATCCACGGTCGGTTCCAAACCACATAAAACCCCTGCTGTCTCTCAGAATCGCTCTTACCTGGTTATTGGAAAGTCCGTCGTTTATGTCAATATGCATAAACTTATACTGTTCTCCCGTGTGGCCTTCGTCAGCATTAACCGGAAAACAGCAAACGATAGTAAGCAGAACAACCTGAAATACAATATTTATTTTTGTTTTTGTTGAAAATAGAATCATCATCAAGGTCTTAACATCCAAAAGATACAAGAATTTTGTATTAATCCTGCCTAACAAAACAAAAATGTAAAAAAAACGGGAAACTGAAAATTACTTTCATGTCTCCCGTTTGTTCCTAACTTGCTAAACAAACATTACAATAGTTGTATTTTTATCTCTTTCCCTTCATATGTCACTGTTTTAGCTACTCCGTCTTCGGAGAGGAAAGGAAGTGGCTTGTTACGGGTAATTACTTTTATTCTGAAGACTCGCGTGGGAATCATACCGTCAAATTTACCTTCGCGTGAAAGAATGGTCAGGACTTTTTCCTTTTCAGAATAATTAAAACTGATTGTGCTGAATTCGCCTTTTTCGTAGTCGTAATTGGTTCCTTCATCTTCGTATAAATTAAATGAGGCATCTTGTCCTGCATAGACGTATATGTCAATCGGTGCATCTTTTTTCTGACTTGTATATTCAATTTCCGGGCCAACCGGAATAATTGAACCCTCGCGCACAAACAGGGGCATCCTTTCGTAAGGGGCTTCTGTGTTTACTTTCTGTCCTCCTGCATAATATTCGCCGGTATACAAATTAAACCAACCGCCGTTATTTGGAAAATATACATCCCGTTTTCTTGCCTTGTATTCGTATACCGGGCAAACCAAAAGTGAAGGGCCGAACATGTACTCATCGCCTATGTTTTGTACTCTTTTGTCAAACGGAAAGTCCATGGCTAAACCGCGCATAATAGTGTAGTCGTTGTGATAAACAGCACCTGTTAAACTGTAAATGTAAGGCATAAGCCGGTAGCGCAACTTGTTGTAATACAGCATTGATTTGTAAGCCGGGTGACTTTCAGGTGCCAGGTTCCAAATTTCGCGGTACGGAAACTGTCCGTGTACCCTGAATAAAGGAACAAAAGCGCCAAACTGGTACCAGCGCGTGTTTAATTCCCGCCATTCATCCATTTCCTTTGAACCTTCTGTAGCTTGTTCAAATTTTTTCTGAACACTAAAGCCTCCAATATCCATAGTCCAGTAGGGAAGCCCCGACATCGAAAAGTTAATACCTGCCGGGATTTGTGCTTTAAAATCTTCCCAACAAGTTCCTATATCTCCACTCCAGGTGGTCGTTCCGTAACGTTGCATGCCGGCAAATCCTGAACGGGTTAAAATAAATACCCGGTCGTTTGGATTTTTTTCACGCTGGCCTTCGTAAATTCCTTTGGCATTCATCAACGCAAAAGCATTAAAGTACTTTGTTGATGGGCCGAGCGCCGTTGGATTCATTAGCTGTTTGCGGTATTCTATGCTGGCGTTCGACAAAATATCGGGTTCTGTTGCATCGAGCCACCATGCATCAATTCCTTTTTCATATAAATGTTCATCGATTTGTTCCCAGAAAAGTTTACGGGCTTCTTCGTTGTACGCATCATAAAACGAACCAGGATAACCCGGGTAAATCCAGTCGCGAATGCTGTCCTTAACGGCTTGTTTATATATCCACCCCTTTTTTTCAAATTCGTTATAATGTTCTGTTCCGATATAAAATTTTGGCCATACCGAAATTAAAATCTTTGCGTTGTTGTCATGTATTGTTTTAATCATTCCTACAGGATCGGGAAAACGAGCTTTTTCAAATTCGTGACTTCCCCATTTATCTACCGGCCAGTACGACCAGTCCTGCACAATGTTGTCTATCGGAATATGTCTTTTTCTAAACTCTTTTAAGGTGTTGATCAGTTCATCCTGGGTTTTGTATCTTTCGCGACTTTGCCAGAATCCCATTGCCCACTTGGGCATCACCTGTGCCTTGCCTGTCAGCTTTCTGTATTTGCTGATAACTTCGTCGATTGAATTTCCTTTCATAAAATAGTAATCGATTTGATCCCCCATTTCAGAAAAGAAGGAGATATCATCCTGTTGGTTTGCAGGAACCGGTGAAAGTGCTTTTAATCCGATATATGAAACTCCTCCATCCGGAATCCATTCCAGTTTCAATTTGTATCTTTTCCCGGCTTTCATATCCCACTGAAATTTTGCTACCGAAGGATTCCAGGCGGTCCGCCACTTATCTGCCATTAACTGGCCGTCGATCCATATTTTTGTATAACCTGCGTAATACAAAAGAAAACGGAAAATGCCTGATTCTTCAGGCTGGAGTTCTCCTTCCCAGGTAATTTTGGCATGGTTAAAGTGAAATCCTTCCGGAAATTTTTCTATTGTTTCCAGGTTTTCATAATCTATCGTCGATTCATCACGCGTTGTAAAAATATGGTCGTTATTGGTGTTGTCGATATAAGTTGCTGTTAAGCTCCCTTCGTTGCCATTGGCATTAAACAGTTTGAACTGATCAATTTGACCGTAGGGGCGCGGATCACCAAAGCGTGAAAATGAATAATTATCCCAAAGTAGTCCGTAGTTTTTTGTTGAAACGATAAATGGAACCGATACTTTCGTGTTGTACTGAAACAGTTCTTCGTTTTTTCCCTTGTAGTTTATTTCGTCGGCCTGGTGCTGCCCCAGACCGTAAATGGCTTCATCTTCCGATGATTCAAAAACCTGTTGAACAATGTATCCTTCTACTCCGTCAACTTCCATTTCTTTTAAGCTTTTCCCTCCGCCTTGTTTTTCCTCAAGAAGAAGATTTCCGTTCTCGTCTGAGAATTGTATTTCTCCTGTTGTTTTTGAAATTTCAATTTTTGTTTTTGAAGTTGAAACAATCAGTTTATCTTTTTCTTCTTTTACCTCAAATTCAACCGGTTTTGTATCGGGTAAAACAATCAGGCTTTTCTCGGTACTAAATGTTTTTGTTGCTGAAGCTGAAACTTTTATGATTTCTTCGTCAACAGGTGAAACAAGGATAGCTTTTGCCGCATTTGTTTTTGCACCAGAAGGATATAAAATTATACCGTTGCTGCCTGCTTCCCAGTTTCTTTTTGAGCACGAAATACTTATAAATGTTATTAGAATAACTGTCAAAATATTCTTCATCGGTTCGTTTTTATTAGATTGAGAAATACGATGTTTCTCTGTTCTTATTTATTTTTTGGTATTTTTAATGGTTCTGTTTTTCAAAACGGGTAGATTCCGGCACTGGCCCCCTCCATCAAGCCGGTGTATGATTGTTGATCACTTATTAGATTTGTTTCTCTGTTGAAAATACCGCCGCCGTTGTCCCAGAAAAAAGGAACCAATCCATTATTTTTTGCTTTTTCCACTACATTTTTATAAAAATAGGCCAGTGACTCATCGTGTTTTTCCTGCCAAAGCTGGTTGTCGGGGAATGTGCGGTGTATTGCTCCAAACTCTCCCAAAATGACTGGTATTCCGTTATCTACGAATTTAGTTTTCATCTTTTGGAACTGCGCCACTAAATAGTCTTCTTCACAATTCCAGTCGGGATAACGGCCTTCAGCACCTTCAAGGTGGTAAGGGGCTCCCCAGAAATAGTAAACGTCGCCCCAGCTGGCATCTTCGGTTAGCCCGCAAAACTGCCAGGGAGTATAATAATGTACTTCTGCGAGTAGTCTGTTGTCTGTATTATCCGATGGAACTGTCATATATGTGTCGGCTCTGTCAATGTCAGTAAAGGGAGCCTGAACAACAAGATTGCGGTAGGCATTTTTTCCACCTGTAGCGCGGACTATATCAACAAAGGTTTGCATATATGCAGCAAGTACATCTACTTGCGCCTGATTTTCTGCATTCGGTTCATTAGCTCCGGCAAAAAGCAAATGTTCGTCATAATCCCGAAAATAGATGGCAATTTGTTTCCAGATTGTTTCCAGCTTTTGGTTTACCTCATTTTGTTTTTCAGGTATGCAGTTATTTTCCATCCAGCCACCATCCCAGTGAATATTTAAAATGGCGAACATATCGTTTTCAATACAGTAGTCCACTACTTCTTTCACACGTGTAAGCCAGGATTCCTGTATTTTATATGTTGTTTGATCTTCCAGGTATTGATCCCACGAACACGGGATGCGGACGGCATTAAAACCGGCTGCTTTTACAGCTAAAATTAATTCGGCGCTTGCCTGTGGATTTCCCCAGACTGTTTCCCCTCCAATCGCTTCGAGCGTATTTCCTAAGTTCCAGCCCAGATGGATTTCAGATGCAATGGTTTTTGCATCACTTTCCATCCCCGTATTATCAGGTTCAATATATTCAGGCAGGTGTATTTCCGGCTCACCGGCCTCCTGTGAAATTGAAATTGTGATATCGTCAACGTTTAAAGCAGTTATTGTAAAAGCGGTATTTCTTTCCTCTTCCAGTTCGTTCGCATCGGCAGTAATGGTAACTGATGCATTTCCTTTAGTGGTTTGAATAGAGGGGCGGCACCACGTTGAAGAAGAATTAATATTCCAGGTCGTATTTGATGCTATTGAAAAGGTTTTTGTGCCGCCTTCTTTTGTAAAATCAAACGTAAGCGGAGCAACAGAAAGCTCAGCAACAAATTTTTCAGGAGGAATAATTTCGTCCTTTTTTTTGTCACACCCAAACACAAAGAACAAAAGAAGGAGAACGATGATTGTTAAATTTTTTTTCATTTTAAGTGAAGCTGAAAACGGATTCTGGATTTAAAAATTGAAATTGATGAAATCTGAGTGGATAAATTATATCTACCCAGATTTCTTTTTTTACTTATTTACCAACTAAAATATTGTCGTTTTTTTTATTGGGTTTATACCATTAGTACATTGTAATTTTGTCAATCGTTGCTGTTACTGCACTAAGGTCAGCAATTTCGGCTGCCATTTCTTTAATATCAATAACAAATACGGCGGCGCCTTCACTTGCAGCTCCCGGTTCGCACCAAATTGTATAGGTTCCATCACCGGTCACCGAAGCTACTTCTTCTGATGATCCATCCCCCCAATATTGAGGAGCCCAGTCGGCGTCGGCATACGACAGTGCAGTATTGTAGCTGCCAGAAGCTCCTTCGCTAAATGTAATTCCCTGCAGGGTAAAAGTAATTTCAATTCGGTTATTAAATACGATATTTTCTTTTACCAAAGGAGGATCGTCTTTAGTGCTGCCAAAATCGTTGTACAGTTCCAGTCTGAAGTTGCCATTTCCTTCGATATCACCAAAAGCAAGTTTTGAATTATCAAACGCCAATTCGGTTCCTTCCGGCTCGGAGGAGCCACCATTTTCGTTAGATGAAGGAATCAGATGGTAGGCCATATATTCCGGTTTTTCTGAACTTAATGCACCAACCCACATTCCGGTAACACTGCCTCCCGCATCTTTTTCAATCTTCAGAATGCGAAGCTGATTGTTGGCATCTGCTGCAAAACTAGCCCAGCTGATAACTGAAAAGGTTGGAACAGTTATATCAAACGAATAGATACCTTTTTCATCCAATGAATAAGTTCCTGATGTTTCTGTTCCATCCGGCGTTATAAATACTACGGTTTCGTCGGCAGAGTTCATCGTCATTGTGAAATCGCCGTAAACAGAAGGATCCGGAGTCCCCAACCAGTCAGGGTAATCTTCCGGATTTTCCCAGCCGTTCATTAAAGAACCGTCCAGTTTAGCCCAATCCAAAGGATTGCTTTCTGAAAGTTTCCAGGTAATGGTTGTGTTTACGGTTTTTGAAATATCGTCCATCCATCCGTCGGGAAGCGTTGGTTCCGGATCCGGAACGTCTTCAGGTACCCAATTGTCAGCGTATTCCTTGCTGATATAGTTAAAGATTATAAATTCATCTTTACCTTTGTCTTTGTAACCAATTTGCATAGCCTCTTCAGTAAGCGAAATAACATAGCCAAAGCTCCAGTCGTCAATGTTAGCACCGTCTGCCCAATCGTTCATTAATGGCGCAGCATCTGTCATTTTTAATGTTTTTGCCTCTGCGTCCAGAAAATAAACTCCGTTTTCAACGCCTCTGTTTGGCGAATTCATATGTTCAACATGAACATTTGCTCCACCAATTAGATTAAAAGTCATTGTTCCATAGTCGTTAGCTGCAGCTACCCATGTGTTACCCGGCCAGTCTGCTTCCCAAATCCAACAATCTTCGCTGCCTTCTTCACATGTGTTATTCCATCGCCAGGTATCACTTGAAAAATATAACGGACCTTTCCAGTATTTTGAAACGCCCTCTGCATCTATATCGAGTAACCAGGTTTTTGAATTTCCAACACCACCGGAAAGCAATGTCCAAAGCGGGTCGTTAACATACATTAAGTTATTGGTTGTAAGCGTAAGATTAAATGTATCAGACTGCACGTAACCTCCCGCACTTTCAACACCATAAATAAATGCGTAATCTCCGGCAAAAGGTATTTTTACTGTATCTTTAACTCGTGTGGAACGCCCCATTGGAGTTTGCCAAAGAGGAGTAACACCTGGTGTTATACTTTCGAGAAAAATCATATTCGGGTCGTCTGCGTTTTGGGTAATACTGTATTCCAGATTATCTGTCGACAGTATTTCGCCTATGGCAAATTCTTCCGGCTGGCAAGCTGCAAGTGCCAGGAAAACTCCCAGAAGAGCTGCATATATTTTATATTTCTTTGTATTCATTTTTAAAACTTTAAAGATTAATTCCAGCCATTATTTTGAATTAAAACACCATCGGATAAACTCACCTGCGTTTGCGGAATCATCTGGAATCCGCCGGTAGCAATAATTTTATCTTTATTGATGGTTTTTGTCGATTCAACTCCTCCATTGTAAACGACATCCGAAATTGCAATTGTATTTGCAGCAGTTTCAACACCATGACGAAGTAAATCCCAGTATCGTATTCCTTCAAAAGCAAATTCAAAACGGCGTTCTTTAATAATGTTATCTTTTGAAACGGATTTATTTTCCAGTCCGGCCCTTGAACGAACAGTGTCAAAATATTGCTGGGCATTTGTACTGCCAAGTTCTGCGGCCATTAAAAGTACATCGGCATAACGGAGAACAACATAATCCTGAAATTGTCCGATCATAAAACTACCTGATCCGTTGGCTTCAGCAAGGTCTTTGCCATCGGGATTGGACAGCGGTGTATATTTTTTTACGGAATACCCTGTATATTCGCGCTGGTCGGAATTGTCAAAATCCAGCCCCTCTTCTTCGATTGCAATTACCGAAGCTTCTTTACGTAAATCAGTATCTTCGTAGGCGTTATAAAGTTTTGGTAAGACAGTACAGGCCCCCCAGCCTCTCCCGTAAGGTGAGAACGCCTGAGAACGTAAGCCAAACATCACTAACCAGTGGTTGCCATCTGTATTGCCGTCATAATCAGACGTGATGTTATATTTGATGGCGAAAACAGTTTCCTGATTGTCTTTTCCTGCATATGTAGTCTCCAGCGCGGTGCCGGCTTCGTTAATATAGGTTGAGGCTGCAGGCCAAAGGTTTTTGAATTCTTCAATTAAACTGTAGTTTCCGGTAGAAATAATGTCTTCCAATCCCTGTAAAACATCAGATTGAGAAACCAGACCAACCAAATCGGAAGTACCATAGTATCCGGTGTAAAACAGGTAAACGCGTGCAAGTAAGGCTTTTGCAGCCCATTTGTTAACCCTGCCCGGTTCTACGGTCTCTGTCCCATTTTGTGCGGCAAAAAGTAGGTCTTCAGTAATTACTTTATATGTTTCAGCTGGTGAAGATTGCGGAATGTTTTCACTTGAAGGTTCTGTCAATAGCGGAACATTTTCCCATAACCGAACCATGTCGAAATAAGTGTAAGCACGAATAAAACGAGCCTGGGCTTCAATCGAGTTTCTGCCGTCCGTGTCTCCTTGCCAATCAATTTGGTCCATGTTCTGAAGAAGCAAGTTACAACGGTAAATGGCTCTGTAATATACTTTCCAATTTTCGTTTAGTAAATCTACATCACCAGGCGATTTTGAAATATCAAATTCATCGATGACCTGATATCCGTAGCCATCAGTATTACCAGTGGCACCGTAGCAGTTGTCCGACAGTACTTCTGAAATAATCGGGAATGCAATACCACTGGAGTATAAAATCTGCAAACCATCGTAGCAACCTACGATTGCAAGTTCAGCGTCTTCTGTTGTTTCGTAAAAGTTTCCTGTAGTTAATGATGTTAAGGGTTCGCTGTCGAGGAAACTTTCAGAACATGAGCTCAGTGCAATAATACCGAGTGCGAGTATAAATAATTTAATCTTTTTCATTGTTCTTTCTGTTTTTAGAATTTAATATTAACACCAAGCAAAATTGTTCTCGGTCGAGGATAATAACCTAAATCAACTCCCGAAGAACCATTTTCAACACCATAACCAATTTCAGGATCCATCCCGTTGTATTTAGTAAAAGTGAAGGCGTTTTGCACCGAAGCATACAATCTGAATTGGCTCAGGTAATTGTATCTTATCAGTTTTGAGAAATCGTAGCCAAGTGTGATGTTGCTTATTCTCAGGAAATCTCCGTCTTTAATAAAAATATCGGAGAACAGATAGTTAACATTGGTTTCGGTAACTCTTGGAATTGTTGTTGAGGTTCCTTCTCCATGCCACCTGTCGAGAATTTCAGTTGTGTAATTGGCAAATGCGTTCGCCTGGTTGCGGTACGACTGCACCAGTTGATTTCCTGCTACACCGTTGGCTGAAAGGGAAAAGTCGAGCCCTTTATAGTCAAATCCAAAAGTAAATCCAAAAGTGTAATCAGGGTTGGGATCTCCAATCATGGTTTTGTCATCTTCATTAATAACTCCGTTGTTATCAATATCTATGTATCTTAAATCTCCGGGTCGGGCTGACGGCTGAATTAACTCTCCGTCTGCTCCGGTATATGCATTAACCTCTGCTTCATTTTGAAAAATACCATCGGTTTTCCAGCCCCAGAAATAACCAATCGGGTAACCCGTTTCCGCACGGTGATAAAATTCGAGCGCATTGTCATAAAGCATATTTGTCAATCCGTGCACAATTCCGTCATCTGTAGGAACTTCGGTTACTTCATTTTTGTTTTTTGAGATATTACCTGAAATAAAATAATTGAATTTACCGATGTTGTCGTTCCAGTTTAATGCCAGTTCGATGCCTGAATTTTTTACGTTGCCACCGTTAATAAAGGGGGCTTCGGCACCGGCTGTTGCTAAAATAGGAGCTTCGAGCAACCAGTCTTTTGTCCTTTTGTTATACCAGTCGAAATTAATTCCGAGCTTTGTATCAATAAATCGGGCATCAAAACCAATGTTGGTTTGTTCTGAAGTTTCCCAAACCAGATTCTCGTTGGCTAATCTGCTTGGATATGCTCCTGTTGAGTTTCCTGAAGCATCAAAGTCTGCTGAGCCAAAATAATAGTTGCTGCCGTTAACCACATTGTTATCACCGTCCCGGTATCCTTCTCCTACAATTATAGGAGCCAAATATTGCCATGCACTGATGTTTTGGTTTCCTACCTGTCCCCAGCTTGCCCTGATTTTCAGGAAGTCCATCCAGTTTTGAGTAGTCCCCATGAATGATTCATTTGTAACGACCCACCCCGCAGATACCGAAGGGAAATTTCCCCAGCGGTGTTCTTTGTCAAATCTTGATGATCCATCACGCCGGAAAGTGGCATTTAATAAATATTTTTCCTGAAAGTTATAGCTTAATCTTCCAAAATAGGAGAGTAACATTGATTCATCAAAAGGTGAACCGCCATATGAAAGTAAGGTAAGATCGGTATTTGTTGTATTATCAATATACGCATGTTCCAAATCGGAAAGTATAAGGTCGGAATTCGTAACATACACCGATGAGCCTCTGTTGCGGTAGGCCGAAGTTCCGGCCATTGCAGTAAGGGAGTGGTCGTTTAGCTTATAATTGTATGTTAAAATATTATCCCAGGTTAACGCCAGCCCTTTACTCAAATTCTGGCTTGCTTCATCATGCAGGCGAAAAGCGTAAATGGATAATTCATATGCCGGCTTGTACGAGCGTCCTTCACTTGTGTAAAAATCAACCCCAAATGTTGTTTTGTAGGTTAAATTTGTAATTGGGTTAATTTCCAGGTAAATGTCACCAAATATTTTTTGATTGTTGTTTTTACTTTGGTTATTTAACACCATCGACGCATAAGGGTTATTTTCACCCGGAGCCCATGGTACCCATTCTTCTCCGTTGTGCATAACTCCGGCTCCTGCAGTATTGTTCAGGTAATTGCCTTCATCGTCATACATCGGCAGAAACGGACTAGTATTAAAAGCACTGCGTAGTGTATTATTGTACTGATCTCCTACACTAATGCCTTTTTTTTCAGTATGGCCAAAGGTTAAATGCTGACCTATTTTTAAAAAACCATCGTAAAGTTTATGTTCTGTATTTATTCTGAAGTTGTAACGGTCATAATTTGAAACGGAAGGTCCGCCGACAATTCCTTCCTGTCCTGTGTAGGAAAGAGACATAGAGTAGGTGGAGGCATCATTTCCACCGTTAATTCCTAAATTATAGTTTTGGGTAACAGCATTGTCATATAACATCTCATCCATCCAATCGGTTCCTTCTCCCATGGCTGCAACTTCTGACGCAGAGAAATAAGGCAGTTTCCCTGAGTTTATAGCGGTTTCGTTCATAATCACAGCATATTCCCTGCTGTTTAGCAAATCAACTTTTCTGGCTGCGTTTTGGTATCCGTAGTAGGCATCAAACGAAATTTGTGCTTTTCCTTTTGCCCCGGATTTTGTAGTAATCAGAACAACGCCATTTGCTGCCTGCGAACCATAAATAGCTGCCGATGCAGCATCTTTTAAAACATCAATGCTCTCAATATCTGCATTGTTCAGGTATGAGATGTCGCCGGTTTGCACCCCGTCAACCACATAAAGCGGCCCCGAATTACCGATGGTTCCCAAACCGCGAACAACAACCTTTAAGCCTTCGCCGGGCTGACCTGATGTTGAAGAAATTTGTACGCCCGGGGTTTGCCCCTGCAAAGCTTGTAAGGCACTGGTTGTATTTCTTTTCCGGAGTTTGTCGCCATCAACCTGAATGGTTGCGCCGGTAACTAGTTTTTTCTTTTGAACACCATAACCAACTACAACAACTTCATCAAAAAGTTCTACCTCCTGTTCCAGCGGTACATCGATTGTTGTTTTTCCCGCAACCGGAATTTCCTGAGATTTAAAGCCGATAAACGAAATGACCAGGATGTCGTCTTCCATTACATCAAGGGTGAATTTGCCGTCCAAATCGGTAGCAGACCCCCGTGTTGTCCCCTTTACAATTACTGATACTCCCGGAATGGGAGAACCTGTAGCCGCTTCGGTAACCACTCCGGAAACCTCTTTTGTTGGCTGGGCAATTACGATTTGTGTGAGAAATACTGTCAAAATCAACAATATACCTTTGATTCGTATATTTGATGATTTTGCAGAGGAGTTTATGGAGAAACTCCTGTCACTGCAATTTTTTTTCATACGTAAAAGTTTAATTAGATTATTAATTCTCTCAATTCTTACAATTTAGCTGCGATGAAAATTCCGTTTCCGGAAATTCATAATAAATCAATTTTAAAAGTATAGACATGGGGATGAAGACATGTGAGAAAATGTTTTTGCTTGGTGTATGAAGTGTTAATGCGGGTGTATAAAATGTAAAAAAGCACCGCTCAGTTTGTTAACGTTTTTAATACGTTTTTTTATTTTTTGTTCTTATTTTATTGACGGAAAGGTGATTTGTTCAGGCTTTGAAGATAAAATGTTGGTTCTCCCTTTTTTCAATTTTTCCATGTGGAGGTTTTCTTCCCGGCTACTAATTTTGAATCGGATAATGACAGATCTGTTTTTACATTTAATCAAATCGGATTGCTTTCTCAGGTGAAATTTTGCTGATAAGGAAACTCGGTATTATGAGCATTACTATCGTAATGGTGATACTTGCCAGGTTTAAAATAAGAATATGGAGAATGGAGAAATTAACTGGCGCTACATCAACATAATACATTGCAGGATCCAGTTTTACCACATGAAAAACTTTTTGAATGATAATAATTGCAATCGCGATTATATTTCCCCAAAGCATGCCACTGCCGGTTAGAAAGAAAGAGAGGTATAAAAAAACCTTTCGGACCGACCAGTTCGGGCTTCCGAGTGCTTTCAAAATGCCAATCATATTTATTCGCTCGAGGATTAAAACCAGTAACCCTGATATCATATTAAAACCGGCAACTACGCTCAACAGAATTAGAATCACCCATACATTCATATCAATAACCGAAAGCCAATCAAATATTTGCGGATATTCGCGCGTAATGTTGAGTGTGCGCAAAATCGTTGAATTTTCTTCGCTGTAGCTGATTACCTGGTTTCTTACCCGCTGTTCAATTTCTTCGGTACTGAAAAAATTGTCAACTGTAATTTCAAAGCCACTTATCTGGTCGTTCTGCCAGTCATTTAAACGTTGAATGTGTTTTAAATCGCCAAGAATAAAAACATTGTCAAATTCTTCCAGACCAGTGCGATAAATCCCGCAAACCTTAAGTTGTAAGATTCTGGGGAGGTTTTCATCTTCGTTTAAAAAATAAATAAATACATCGTCGTTTAACTTTAAGTGCAGCAGCTGTAAAACCTGCTCCGACAAAATAATTTCATTTACCCTCGCCGAATCGTTCAAGGCAGGAATGCGGCCTTCAATCAGGTTTTTTCTGAAAAAGTCCCAGTTGTAATCTTTGTCAACACCCTTAAAAACAATACCCTGCAAATATTCGTCGGTTTTTATCATTCCGGGTTTTGTAGCATAAACATCTACACGGTTGATTCCTTTTATTTTTTTTATTTCGGGGACAAAAGCCTGGTTTTTTGAAATTGGTTTTGTTTCATATGAATTGTTGGAATCGAAATTAATGATTTGAATATGCGAACCAAAACCAACTATTTTACTTCTGATTTCGTTTTTGAACCCGGTAACCACCGCCACCGAAATTATCATTACCGCCAGCCCGAGTGCAATGCCAAATAAGGCAATCCGTATTATTTTGTGCGACAAATATTTTTTATTGCTTTTGTCGAAAAATAATTTGCGAGCGATAAATAGTTCGGTGTTCATCCGAAAAAGTTTTAAATTTTGGAAATTCTGAAGTCAGAAATCAGGCACCTGCCGGCTCCACATCGTTTCTTCTGTTTATAAACGGTAAAACAAGCAACGAAATTATACCAATGATAATAATCATCAGTGTCATTGAAGAGTGGGCCACAAACGCAAAAATAATTCCGTTTTCGTTGGCAATACCATAAAGCGAAAGTGCTTCCTTGGCCATAAAGTGCCATGCTCCTATTCCACCCTGTACCGGAGCCACCATCCCAAAACTCGCCAGAACAAAAGTGGTTAAGCCGGCAATCGGATTTAAATCGCTTGTAAAATCGAACGCGAAAAAAACCACATACAACATTAAATAATACATGGCCCAAATAAAAAACGAATGAAAAAAGAACCAGCCTTTTCTTTTTATTGAACCAATAGAAATAAATCCTTCTTTAAAATTATTGATGATTTCTACAAGTTTAGTGAAAACCACCGTGTGTTTAAATGCTTTTCTGAAAATATACATAAGAACAATCAAAACGACCAATCCACCAATTAAATATGGAGATGTAATAATTGAACCAAGCTTTTCTTCAATGCCTGGATTGTTATGAAGAAAGCTCAACATTTCGCCAAATTGCGAAAAAATGACAATTGCCAGCAGTACCAAAAGAGAAACCATGTCAACCGCTCTTTCCGCAACGACAGTCCCTATCAGTTTTGTAAACGAAAGTTTTTCATAACGTGATAACACTCCACATCTCGATATTTCTCCCATTCGGGGTATCGCCATGTTCATCAGATATCCTACCATAACTGCCAGAAAAGTATTTACAAACCTTGGTTTATGCCCAATGGGCTCAATCATCAATCCCCATCGTAAAGTACGGCTTATATGACTAAGCAATCCAATGAAAAGAGAAACAATAACCCAAACATAATTTACATCGTTTTTTAGTACCGATTTAATTCGTTCAATATCTTGATCTTTATAAATAAGCCAGAAAATAAATGCGCCAACAGCAAAAAAGGCCAGAAACTTTAATACGTTAAGTACAATTTTTTTCAATCTGTAGTTTTTTTGGGTGCAAACCGGTTTCAAAATAATAATCCCTAAATTTTTATTACTTTCGGGATGCGAAATTTAAATGGCTGCAACTATTCGTAGCGAACAAAAATATAAATTTGTTTTATTAATTTCGATAAAAAGAATATAAGGTTATAACAGAAATGGACGAGGCGGGGAGTAATGAATATTGTAAGACCCAAAAAAAAACTTGGTCAGCATTTTTTGAAAGATCAGAATATTGCACGTAAAATTGTTGACAGTCTGGGAACTACCGAACCCAATGTGTTAGAAGTAGGACCCGGGATGGGAGTGCTGACACAGTTTTTGCTTGAACGTCCCGAACTTAATGTTCATGTTATAGAAATAGACAAGGAATCGGTTGAGTATTTATATCAAAATTTTCCGGCGCTGGAAAATCATATTTATTCTGAAGATTTTTTGAAATTTAATTTTCCCGATCTTTTCGAAGGAAAGTTCAATATCATAGGGAACTTTCCCTACAACATTTCTTCTCAAATATTTTTCCGGGTTCTTGAATTCAGAAACCGGATCCCCGAGGTTGTCGGAATGATTCAGAAAGAGGTAGCCGAAAGAATTAACGCCGGCCACGGAAATAAGACCTATGGAATCTTGAGTGTGTTGCTTCAAACTTTTTATCAGATAGAATATCTTTTTACGGTTTCCGAACAGGTTTTTACTCCCCCTCCAAAAGTAAAATCGGCGGTAATCCGTTTAGTGCGCAACGACCGGACCGATTTGCCGTGTGATGAAACGCTTTTTTTTAAAGTAGTAAAAGCGGCTTTCAACCAGCGGCGAAAGATGCTTCGGAACTCTCTGAAGGAAATTTGTATTGATCTTCCCGCCGAATATGCTGAAAAAAGACCTGAGCAGCTCTCTGTTGATGACTACATTGAATTAACTTGCGGAATTGAAAATCAAATCAAAAAGACAGGACATGCAATTTGAAATTTCAAGAGAATATATCGATCACATCAAAGAACTTGTTGAAAACGACAACAAGAACGAATTGCAGCAGTTGATGGAGGAACTCCACCCCGCTGACATTGCAGAGGTAATGGATGATTTGAGCATGGACGAAGCCAAATACATCTACTTGCTTCTTGACGGAGAAAAGGCTTCTGATGTTTTGGTTGAAATTCCCGAAAACGACCGGCGAAGATTCCTGAAGGTATTGCCACCCGAGTTTATTGCCAGTAAGTTTATCGAATACATGGACTCTGATGATGCGGCGGATGTTGTTGCAGCTTTGGATGACGATGTAAAAAAAGAGGTTTTAAACGAGATTGAGGATATTGAGCAGGCCGGCGATATTGTTGACCTTTTGGAATATGAAGAAGACTCTGCCGGGGGAATTATGGCAAAAGAACTGGTGGTGGTAAATACAAACTGGACCGTTGCCACCTGTTTAAAAGAAATTAGCCGGCAGGCCGAGGAGGTAGATGAAATCTACTATATTTATGTGGTCGACGATGCCGAAAAACTGAAGGGTGTTCTTTCACTCAAAAAACTCATTCTGAACAATACAAATACAAAAATTTCGAATATCTATAACCCGGATGTAAAAATGGTTGATACCAGTACCCGGCAGGAAGAAGTAGCGGAAATTATGGATAAATACGACTTGGTTGCGATTCCTGTGGTTGACGAAATTGGTCGGTTGAAAGGTAGGATTACCTTTGACGATGTCATTGATTTTGTGCGTGAAGAGGCCGAGAAAGATTACCAAATGGTATCGGGTATTACCGGCGATGTTGAACCGGGCGATAAGGTTTGGGAGCTACTACGGGCACGTTTCCCCTGGTTGTTAATCGGGCTGCTTGGCGGGATTATGGGAGCACTTGTTTTGGGAAGCCATGAAGATGCATTGAGTAAAGTCACCGAACTGGCGTTTTTTATACCCTTAATTGCTGCAATGGCGGGAAATGTGGGAGTACAGTCGTCCTCGATTGTGGTGCAAAGCATTGCCAGCGGCGTGAAAGATATTGAATCGACGTCTAAAAAATTAATAAAGGAAATTTCAGTGGCCTTATTAACCGCTTCTATTTTTGCGATACTTATTTTTATCTACAATTATTTTACACAGGGGAATATGGATCTTACTTTTTCTGTGTCTATTTCTTTGTTTATTGTAATTATATTCGCGTCATTTTTTGGAACCACAATTCCATTAATATTGCATCGTTTAAAAATAGATCCAGCACTTGCAACAGGACCTTTTATAACTACAATGAACGACATTTGCGGCTTGCTTATTTATCTGATGATTGGAAAGATGTTTTTTGAATTTTTATAAGAACAGCTTGTGTTTGTAAAAAAAATCGTAATTGGCAGGAAAGATATTGCCGACTTCGAAAAACTCGGTTTGTTGAGTATTGAAGTGAAAGTGGACTCGGGAGCTTATACATCCAGTTTTCATTGCCATAAAATTTCGTGTATTGAAAAAGAGGGGGAAAACTGGGTAAAATGTAATTTCCTGGATCCGGATCATGAAATGTACCACGAAAAAGAATTTTGTTTTCCGGTTCACAAAACACGTCGTGTAAAAAGTTCAAACGGCATGGTGGAAGAAAGGTATTCCATAATTACTGACATAAAAATATTTGAAAATATTTATCCTATAGAATTAACGTTGACGGAAAGACAAGATATGAAACATCCGGTTTTACTGGGCCGGAAATTTCTGTCAAAGAAATTTATTGTCGATACGTCAAAAAAGAATCTTTCAAAAAAGAGAGAGAAGATAGAAATTAAATTACCGAAAAAAGCAGACAGATGAAGATTGTAATCCTATCAAGAAATCCACATTTATATTCAACAAAACGATTGGTTCAGGCAGGAGAAAAACGAAAACATGAAATGGTGGTGGTGGACCACACCAAATGCGATTTAATCATTGAAAAAAAGAACCCGGTTATTATTTACAAAGGGGCAAAGCTGGAAAATGTCGATGCTGTGATTCCGCGAATTGGGGCATCAGTCACATTTTACGGGACAGCTGTGGTTCGCCAGTTTGAAATGATGAAGGTGTTTACTGCAGTGGAATCGCAGGCTCTCGTTCGTTCACGTGATAAACTCCGCAGTTTTCAGATATTGTCGCGTGCCGGTTTAGGTTTGCCAAAAACTGTTTTTACCAATTACTCAAAAAATGTAAAAGACATTATTAAAGGAGCGGGTGGTACGCCGGTGGTTATCAAACTGCTTGAAGGAACACAAGGACTTGGTGTGGTTTTAGCTGAAACAGATAATGCAGCCGAATCGGTGCTGGAAGCTTTTAATGGTTTAAAGGCAAGGGTAATTGTTCAGGAATTTGTAAAAGAAGCTAAAGGTGCTGATATCAGAGCATTTGTCGTTGATGGCGTTGTGGTTGGAGCCATGAAACGCCAGGCAAAAAAAGGTGAATTCCGATCCAATCTGCACCGTGGAGGATCGGCCGAGATTATTGAACTTTCGGAGGATGAAGAAAATGCTGCCTTAAAAGCTGCACGTGTAATGGGGCTTGGCATTTGCGGTGTTGATATGTTACAATCAGACCACGGGCCCCTGATTCTGGAGGTAAATTCGTCGCCGGGTCTGGAAGGTATCGAGTCCGCAACCGGAAAAGACATCGCCAAAAGCATTATTCGTTACATTGAACGAAATGTTTGATTCAAAATATGAATAAGAGAAAGAAAATTACCATTCTGGGTGAGGAAATTGCGCCCGGTAAAAAAAGAATTTTAAACCTCGACATTGCCCGTTTGCATACCTATTCAAAAATTGAAATTCCTGTAATTGTTGAACGTGCAAAAGAAGAAGGACTGGTTCTTTTATTAAACGCCGGGATTCACGGAAACGAATTAAACGGGGTTGAAATTGTTCGCGAATTGCTCGCGAGAAAATTTACGAAACCCGAAAAAGGAATAGTAATTAGTATTCCTACGTTGAATATTTTTGGGTTTATCAATCAAACCCGCGAATTTCCCGATGGCAAAGATTTAAACCGCATTTTTCCGGGTTCGCAAAAAGGTTCACTCGCTGGTATTTTTGCTCATCACATGATGAAAGAGATTATTCCGCATGTAGATTATTGTATCGATTTTCATACCGGAGGAGCACGTCGTTTTAATTCTTCGCAGATTCGCATTTCTAAAGACAATGAAGAATTGCTTGAGTTGGCAAAGATTTTTAATCCGCGGTTTATTGTTTATGCCGGGCAACGTGAAAAATCGTTTCGGCAGGCGGCTACACTTGCAGGCAAAAAAGTGTTGCTTTTTGAAGGCGGAAAGACACACGACTTTAATCAGCGCATTACAAAACGAGGGGTTTCAGGAACAATGAAACTGATGCAATATCTCGGGATGCGTGACTTTTCGGAGGAATTGGAGAAGATGAACAATTATTCCGATGCAGTTATTATTAAAAATTCTACGTGGCTGCGCGCACGGCAGGGTGGGCTGTTTCGGTTTTTTATAAAAGACGGAGCAAAAGTAAAAAAGGATGAAATTATTGGTACCATATCCGATCCGTACGGGAAATACGAATACAAAATAAAAATACCTGCTGACGGGCACATTATTGGCCTAAACCACGCACCGGTGGTATACAAAGGCGATGCCTTGCTGCATTTAGGGTTTGAATAAACTAACTAAACAGAATTTATTGCTTCTACCGGATCGAGTTTGGCGGCAGATCGTGCTGGCATTAATCCGGCAATAAAACCAATAACACTTGAAATCAATAAGCCTCTTACGATATTTCCAACTGTTAAAACAATAGTAAATTCACTAACATAAGTGACAATCTGTGTCCCGATAAAAATCAATACCAGACCAACTACTCCTCCAATCAATGAAAGTACAATGGCTTCAAAGATAAATTGTAACAAAATAAAGTACCGTTTAGCTCCGAGCGATTTTTGAATGCCGATAATTCTTGTACGTTCTTTTACCGAAACAAACATGATATTGGCAATTCCAAAGCCGCCCACCAAAATGGAAAATCCGCCGATAATTGCACCGGCAAGGTTGATTACTCCAAAAAGCTGGTCAAACTGGTTTGAGATCAGGTTTACTTCATTTAGAGCAAAATCATTTTCCTCCATTGGTTTTAAACGATGGATATTTCGCATAATTCCTTCCAGCTCGGCAATAAATTCATCCTGGTCAACATTTTGTTTTGCTTTTACGCAAATGGTTTGCCCGCGGTCGCGATTTCGGACGTCGACCATATAAAACGATTTTGTGGCCGAGATTTGGATATAGTTGTCCATGCTCGTCCCAAACATGTCTTGCCCCATTTTCTCGTAAACCCCAATTATTCTGAATTTGTATCCCTGGATTTTTATTGTTGTCCCCACCGGGTTCGTTCCGCTGAACAATTTATTGGCTATTTCTGCTCCAATTACAGTTACCGGTGCGCCTGAGTTCATTTCAGCTTCGGTAAAATATCGTCCCTGGTTAAGTTCCAGGTTCCAGACATCATACAGTGGATAAGATGTGGCCAGGATAGTTGCATTCTCGAGTTTGTCGGAACCGGATTGAACAGTTCTGGAGAATCCGAAAAAGAAAGAGGCGTTGTCTATGGTATTCCCCCGTCTCACCAATTCTTCTGTTTCTTCAGGAGTTGGTGAGGGCCGATTTAAATATCTCCACCATGGATACTCTGTTTCTCCTTCCGGTGGTGTCCAGGGCCATTTTTGAACATAAACCATGTCACTTCCCAGCGAATTCAAACTCTCTTTGATAAACCGTTCGAGTGAATCGATTACTGTAAAAACCGAAATAATAGCAAAAATTCCAATGGTAATTCCCAAAAGCGAAAGCAAAGTTCGCAACTTGTTTGCCCTTAGCGAACCAAACGCAAAACTAAAACTTTCAAATATGAGTCTTAAAAGCAACATTCAGGAAATGGATTTCGGTTTTAAAAATACAACTTGTTTAAACGATAAAAATTAAAATTTCTTAAAAAAGTAATTTTCCTTTATTAGTGCATTTTTTTTGTAATGATTACAGTTTATATTTAAGATTGAAAACAAACTTAAAAAAATCCAAAATAAAATTTTTTTATCCTTTTGTTTTTTAACAATATCTGCATTGATTTTTTTATCTTTGCAATCGAATTCGAAAAATGGAATAAATGGCTGATAATAAAAAAATTAAGACTGCTCTTGTCTCGGTCTTTCATAAAGAAAATCTGGATGTAATTATTAAAAAGTTAAATGAATTAGGTGTTAAAATTTTAAGTACAGGGGGAACAAAAAGTTTTATCGAGTCGCTTGGAGTACCCGTAACATCAGTTGAAAGTCTTACAGGTTATCCTTCAATTTTAGGAGGTCGTGTAAAAACACTTCACCCAAAAGTTTTTGGTGGAATTTTGTCGCGACGTGATAATCAGGGAGATGTAAGCCAGTTGACAGAATATGAGATCCCTGAAATTGATTTGGTGATTGTTGATTTGTATCCCTTTGAAGATACCGTTGCTTCAGGAGCAGAGGAGCAGGACATAATTGAAAAAATTGATATTGGTGGAATTTCCCTGATTCGGGCCGCTGCGAAAAATTTCAAAGATGTTGTGATTGTTCCGTCTCAAAAAGAATATCAGTCATTGCTTGATTTTTTGAATGAAAAAGGCGGTGAGTTTTCGCTTGCAGACAGAAAATGGTTTGCAGGAAAAGCATTTGGTGTTTCATCGCATTACGATGCTGCAATTTTTGGTTATTTCAATAATAACGAAGATGAAGCAACTAAAAGAATCAGCCTGAACAACGGACATGTTTTGCGTTATGGTGAGAATCCACATCAAAAAGCAACCTTTTTTAAATTTGATAATTCTCCTGAAAAAGACACTTTGGCCAATGCCGATGTTTTACAGGGGAAAGCGCTTTCATATAACAATATGCTTGATGCCGATGCCGCATGGAAATCGGCAAGTGATGCCTACCATTCAGTAAAACACATCGAAAACAAAGTTGCTGTTTCGGTAATTAAACACCTAAATCCGTGTGGGTTGGCAGTGACCGATAATACTTTAAAATCGCTGGAACTGGCCTGGGCGGGTGATCCGATTAGTGCATATGGAAGTATTATTTGTTTTACCGACACAGTGACAAAAGAAGTGGCTGAGTGGTTTGGGAAAAAGTTTGTTGAAATTGTTATCGCTCCCGAATTTAGTGAAGGTGCGCTTGAAGTTTTTAGCAAAAAGAAAAACCTGCGTTTATTGGTAACGCCGGTAAAAAATGAAATTACAGGAGAAAAATTATATCGTTCTATAAGTGGCGGAATGCTGGTTCAGGATGAAGATGAAGGGCTGGATACGGAATTCAAAAATGTAACCAATCGTCCGTTTGAACCGGGAAAATTAAATCTGGCCAAATTTGGTGTTACAGCATGTAAACATTTGAAGAGTAATTCAATTGCCGTTGTCACTGAAAATGAAGATGGTTCGTTTTGGCTGACCGGTGCCGGGATGGGGCAGCCTAATCGCCTGGATAGTTTACGTCATCTGACCATGCCGCGTTTTAAAATGAAAGAAGGACTTGACATTGAAAGTTCGGTTTTAATTTCGGATGCATTTTTCCCGTTCCGCGACAGTATTGAAGCGGCTAACGAATACGGAGTAAAATACATTATCGAACCCGGAGGAAGTATTCGCGATGATGAAGTGATTGAAGCATGCAACGAATTTGGAATCGCCATGGCATTTACCGGACGCAGACATTTCAAACATTAACAATAAACTGGATAATATTTAGTTTAAATAAGTATTTAAATTAATATGGGATTATTTTCTTTTTTGACACAGGAGATTGCGATTGACCTGGGAACAGCTAACACCATTATCATTCATAACGATAAAATTGTGGTAGATGAACCTTCGATTGTTGCCATTGATTTGAAAACCGAAAAAATGGTGGCAATTGGGGAAAAAGCCAGGCAAATGCAGGGGAAGACACATGCGAACCTGAAAACAATCAGGCCGCTAAGAGATGGTGTGATTGCAGATTTTAACGCTGCAGAGCAGATGATACGGGGTATGATTAAGATGATTAATCCCAAGTCGAGAATGTTTTCACCGGCATTAAAAATGGTTATTTGTATTCCTTCGGGAAGTACTGAGGTGGAAATTCGTGCAGTACGCGATTCATCTGAACATGCCGGCGGGAGAGAAGTATACATGATTTATGAGCCGCTTGCAGCAGCCATCGGTATTGGACTGGATGTGGAAGCACCGGAAGGAAATATGGTAGTGGATATTGGTGGCGGAACAACCGAAATTGCTGTAATCTCTTTGGGAGGAATTGTTACCAATAAATCTATCCGGATTGCCGGAGATGATTTAACAGCTGATATTATGGAATATATGAGACACCAGCATAATATCAAAATAGGTGAACGTACAGCAGAGGAAATTAAAATACATGTTGGTTCGGCACTGTCACAGTTAAAAGATCCGCCGCCGGATTATGTAGTACAAGGACCTAACCAAATGACCGCACTGCCGATTGAAGTTCCCGTTTCATATCAGGAGATTGCACATTGTTTGGAAAAGTCAATTTCAAAAATTGAAACTGCAGTGTTAAGCGCGATGGAGCAAACCCCGCCCGAATTGTATGCTGATATTGTAACCAAAGGAATTTGGCTGGCGGGAGGTGGAGCCTTGCTTAAAGGTTTGGATAAACGTCTTTCAGACAAAATAGGAATTCCCTTCCATATTGCAGAGGACCCATTGAGAGCGGTTGTGCGAGGGACTGGAATAGCATTAAAGAATGTAGATAAATTCTCTTTCCTGATCAGATAACGGTCAGGATTTTTTTAATTTCAGATGAGGAGTCTTTTCAGGTATTTATTTCGGAATTACGGTTTTTTCCTTTTTGTCATATTGGAAATAATCGCCTTGTTTTTAGTATTTAATTACAATAGCTATCAAAAAGTAAAATACCTGAATTCATCCAATGTGGTTGCCGGTTCTGTTTACAATTCATTCAATTCGGTAGTTAGTTATTTTGCGTTGGCAAGGGTTAATGAAGAACTGGCAACGGAAAATGCAAAGCTAAGGTCACGCTTTCAGGCCGATGAAATTAATCCGATGGTTTTCGAGAATGAGCTACCAGCCTTTGTACCATCCGATTCAACACTTTTTCGGTTTGTTTCCGCAAAGGTTATTAATAATTCGGTGAATAGACCTTTTAATTACATTACGCTAAACAAAGGAAGAAAAGACGGGGTGAAACCCGATCAGGGAATTATATCAGCCAGTGGAATTGTAGGGGTTGTAACCAATGTTTTAGAATCATATTCCATGGGTTTGTCGGTTTTAAATCAGCGTTGGAGTGTTTCCTCGAAACTTAAAAAGAATGGTTCTCTGGGCTCGCTGCTTTGGGATGGCGATGATTACAGGTTTGCGGAGCTAATGGAGATTCCTTTTCATGTTGAGTTTCAATTGGGCGATACCATTATTACCAGTGGTTATTCATCTGTTTTTCCTGAGGGAGTAATGATTGGTACTGTTTATGCATTTGATAAACCTGCAGGAGAAAACTACTATGACATAACAGTAAAATTAACAACTAATTTTAAGGCGCTTTCATATGTTGAAGTAGTAGAGAATTTGCATGTAGATGAAATAAAAGAACTTGAAAATCTAATTCAGGAAGATGAGAGGGGGAATTAGATATATCGCCATGTTTATGAGCCTGGTACTGGTGCAGGTATTGGTACTAAATCAGATCCAGGTGAATGGATATTTAAATCCTTACATTTATGTTTTATTCATAATGTTACTGCCTTTAAGTTTGCCGTTGTATGTGGTATTACCACTTGCTTTTGTAACTGGGCTTACCGTTGACATTTTTTCAAACACTTTAGGAATACACGCTGCGGCTACAACCTTTGTAGCATACATACGACCATTAGTTAGCCGTTCAATATCAACTCATGAAGAGGATCGGAGTGATTATCCGGGAATGAAATACAACGGATTCCGCTGGTTTTTATACTACACCATCATCATGGTGTTTTTTCATCATACCATTCTGTTCTATCTCGAGATTTTTACATTTGCCGATTTTGCCCAAACTTTTTATCGTATTGTTTTAAGTTCTCTTTTTTCAATTTTTATTATAGTTTTAAGTCAGTTTATTGTTTTCAGAGACTAATTTTGCAGAGTGAATAATTTTTCGAAGAGGAGCTATATTATTATTGCCATATTTGCTGTTATTGGCCTTGTTTATATTATTCGTTTGTTTAGCCTACAGGTTGTTGATTCAACCTATAAGCAGTTTGCAACAAATAATATACTGCGCGAGATTGTTCAATATCCGGCACGTGGGCTCATTTATGACCGGAACGGCAAGTTGCTGGTTATAAACAAGGCGGCGTACGATTTGTTGATTACGCCGCGGGAAGTAAAGACCTTTGATACGCTTCAATTGTGTAATCTTCTTGAAATAACCAGGGAAGAACTTGAAATAAAAATTCAGGAAGCGAAAGACTATTCGCGGTATAAACCATCCATTCTTGTAAAACAGATTCCTCCTGAAAGCTATGCAAATCTGCAGGAACAGTTGTATAAGTTCAGGGGCTTTCACACCCAATCGAGAACTTTAAGAGAATACGAAACCACCGCTGCATCACATGTTTTGGGGTATGTTGGTGAAGTTACCGCCAGCGATATTAAAAACAGTGCTTATTACAACATGGGCGACTATATTGGAGTAAGCGGTATTGAAAAAACGTATGAAGAAGCTCTGCGAGGAACCAAAGGAGTACAAAAAAAACTGGTTGATGTACATAATCGTATTCAGGGGAGTTTTCTGGACGGACAGGAAGATGTTCCTGCACAAATTGGCAAAAATGTAACTTCTTCTATTGAGCTGGATTTGCAATTGTATGCCGAGAAATTATTTCAAAACAAAATTGGAAGTGTGGTTGCCATCGAGCCGTCAACCGGAGAAATACTTGCTATGGTAAGCGCCCCTACTTATGACCCCGGTTTATTGGTTGGTCGGGTAAGGGGAAGTAATTATGCGAAGCTAGTTGCCGATACCCTAAAACCTTTGTTTAACAGGGCGCTGCTGGCTGAATATCCTCCTGGTTCTACGTTTAAAATATTGAATGTTCTTATAGGGTTACAGGAACAGGCGATAAATCTTTATACCCGGTTTTCCTGTGCCGGACCTGCTTCCACTCCAATCCGTTGTACACATAACCATGTAACGCCTTTAGGGCCGATTCAGGCTATTAAAGAGTCCTGTAATCCCTTTTTATGGAATACATTCCGTGCAATAATAAATAAAGGAAAAACGTCTGCTGACGGTTTTAATATGTGGAGGGAATATGTGCAAAGTTTTGGGCTGGGCAAAAAATTGGGTTCCGATTTACAATACGAAAATAAAGGAAATGTTCCGACGGAAGAGTATTATAACCGGTTTTACGGAGCTGGCCACTGGAACGCAATGACTGTTCGTTCTCTGGCGATCGGGCAGGGAGAACTTGGTATCACTCCTTTGCAATTGGCAAACTACTGCGCTGCAATTGCAAACAAAGGCTACTATTATATCCCGCACGTTGTAAAAGAAGTTGAGGGAGAAAAACTAAAAGAAGATTTTCTGGAAAAAGTAAATACCAATATTTCTGAAGAGTTTTTTGAGCCGGTAATTGAGGGTATGCAAAGAGTGGTAGAAACAACCAATGCTTCTGTTTTTATGAAGATTCCAGAAGTTGTTATGTGCGGAAAGACCGGTACTGTTCAGAATCCACATGGAGAAGATCATTCTGCTTTTATGGCGTTTGCGCCAAAAGATAATCCCAGGATTGCTATTTCTGTTTATGTTGAAAATAGTGGCTACGGCTCAATGTTTGCTGCTCCGATTGCAAGTTTACTTGTTGAAAAATATTTAAAAGGAGAAGTGGAAGAAAGCCGGAAATGGGTTGAAGAAAGAATGCTTAATATTGATTTGATACATCCGAAACAGGAAAATTGATATGGCAAAGAGAAACAATGTATGGGCGAATATCGACTGGGTGACGGTTTTGTTGTTCCTTTTACTCATATTTTTGGGCTGGATTAATATTTATGCTGCTATTTATAATCCTGAAAATCAGAGTATTTTTGATGTTTCAGAACGTTATGGGAAACAGTTAATTTGGATTGGAGCGGCACTTGCACTTGGTTTTCTAATTTTACTCATTGAAACTAATTTTTATGTGTTCTTTTCCTATATTATTTATGGATTCTTTATTTTGTTGCTCATCCTTGTGCTGTTTATGGGGAAGGAAATTAATGGCGCCAGGTCATGGTTTGATATTGGTGGAGTAAGACTGCAGCCTTCTGAATTTGGAAAATTTGCAACTGCTTTAGCTCTTGCAAAGTACATGAGTTCTTTTGGGTTTAAATTGCAGCGATTTAAGTCGATTGTGGTAATTACTTTACTTATTTTGGCCCCTGCTTTTTTTATTTTGCTTCAAAACGATACCGGCTCTGCCTTGGTTTATTTCTCATTTGTCCTGGTTCTTTTTAGAGAAGGCTTGTCAGGGGTGATTTTATTTTTTGGCTCGCTGATAGCCCTGCTTTTTGTTCTGGCATTGGTGCTTTCAAACTTAATTCTCAACGCTGTACTGCTTGGAGCAGTTCTGAGCATATTTTTGATTATGAACACGAGGTTGAAACAGTTTGGTATAATCCTGATAATATTTTCTTTAAGTATAGGAGCATTTTTTGGGTTAAATGAAATTGCCTCAACCGAATACCAGCCTGCCGACTTTTTGTTTGCCGGTGGATTATTGGGGGCATTAATTACACTGATATACAGTATTCGTAAACAAATACGCAATTACATAATAGTAACGGTAATATTTATAGGAGCCTTGCTTTTTAGTGTGTCGGTTGACTATGGGTTTACAAATCTGCTGGAACCCCACCAGCAAGTGCGGATAAACGAACTTTTGGGGATAGAATCAAATCCACAGGGAGCTGGTTATCACGTAAACCAGAGTAAAATTGCCATTGGTTCCGGTGGATTCTGGGGGAAAGGTTTTTTAAACGGCACGCAAACAAAATTCGATTTTGTTCCCGAACAGAGCACAGACTTTATTTTTTGTACCGTCGGCGAGGAATGGGGGTTTGTAGGGACCTTTGTGCTGATAATATTGTTTTTAACCCTGTTTATCCGGCTTGTGCTTTTAGCTGAACGACAACGGTCGGGGTTTTCGCGGATTTATGGTTATTCAGTAGCTGTTATTCTTTTTTTTCACTTCATGGTAAATATTGGTATGACAATAGGGATTATGCCTGTAATTGGTATTCCTTTACCATTTTTTAGTTACGGAGGCTCGTCACTTTGGTCGTTTACCATCCTCTTGTTTATTTTTATCCGGCTGGATGCAAGTCGCTTAGATCATTTGTCTAACTAAACCGAATGTTTCGGAATCTGCTCATTTTATAAAACACCGATTTTTTGTATATTTGGGCGACTTAAAAGAAAAATCAAGAAAAATATTGCTCTTGTTCATGTCTTCGGTGGAGGCATATGCGGCTTGCTGACTTAAAATAGTTCTTTAAAATAGTTTATAAATGAAATTTAAATCGTATTCTTTACATAATTTCCGGGAAATACCCCAAATAGAAAATTTATCGGAGGAACAGAAGTTTGATATTGAAGTGGTGGGGACAGTTCTTCCTTTTCGGACAAATAATTACGTAGTTAATAAATTAATAGATTGGAATAATTTTGAAAAAGACCCGTTTTTTATTTTAAATTTTCCGCAGAAGGAAATGCTTGATAAAGATAGTTTTAATCGGGTTGCAACGCTTTTAAAAAACAATATTCCCAAGCCGTTTTTACAAAAGGAAGTAAATAAAATCAGGCTAAAATTAAATCCAAACCCTGCGGGGCAGGAGAGCAATGTTCCGATTTTTGAAGGAAAAAGACTTAACGGAATTCAACACAAATACAGGGAGATAATGTTGTTTTTTCCGTCGCAGGGACAAACTTGCCACGCTTACTGTACATTTTGTTTTAGATGGCCGCAGTTCGCATTAAACGAATTTAAATTTGCGATGAAAGAAGCCGACACAATGATCCAGTACGTTAAAGCAAATCCTGAAATAACTGATATTCTTTTTACCGGCGGTGATCCGGCCGTAATGAAAACCCGGTTTTTTAAACAGTATTTTAATGCACTTCTCGAAGCTGATATTCCCCATTTAAGAAATATCAGGATTGGCACAAAATCTCTTGCCTACTGGCCATACCGTTATACAACCGACGAGGATGCTGACGACTTGCTGCATTTGTTTGAAAAAGTGAAGAAGAAAGGAATCAATATTGCACTGATGGCACATTTTAATCATCCGGGCGAATTGAAAACCAGGGAGGTAAAAAAGGCAGTAAAAAGGTTGATTGGTGCAGGAGTGCAGATTCGCTCCCAATCGCCGCTTCTCAGAAATATTAACGACAGTGCAGAAATTTGGGCCGAAAACTGGAAGGAACAGGTAAAGTTGGGAATAATTCCTTACTACATGTTTGTTGCCCGCGATACCGGTTCACAGGATTATTTTGCTGTGACACTGAATCGTTCGTGGCAAATTTTCAGGAACGCATATAACCAGGTGAGTGGAATTCACCGCACAGTGAAGGGACCGAGTATGTCGTGTAATCCGGGTAAAGTTCAAATTGTAGGAGTTTCTGAAATCAATAATCAAAAAGTGTTTGTTTTAAACTTTCTTCAGGGAAGAGATCCTAGCTGGGTAGGGAAACCATTTTTTGCTAAATTCGATCCCCATGCAATTTGGTTTGATGAACTGGAACCAATTACCGGAGAATCAAAATTCTTTTTTGAAGATTTGTATTACGAAATGCACGCATAGTATTTAAAGCCCGGCAATCCAGTCGGGTTTTTTTATTTTTATCTGGTGAGTTTCAGTAACAAATTCAAGCATTTCATCCATAAAAGAGGTAAAATTATTTTCAAAAAATATAAAATTCTCCCTCAGAATTTCGATGGCTTTTTCTGATTTTGCCGGCAATGAAGTATGGCGGCTCATAATTTCAAGCGTTTTTTGAATTCCTTCGATAGTTGCATACGATTCCAGTCTTTTGTGCTGAATTAAAAAAGGCAGAAAACCCTGCACCCGCTTAGGTAAATGAAAAAAATGCGAAAGTAAAATTGCATGTACTTTTTTTGTAAAGTCCCTTAATACCAGCTGTGAATAGGATGGCCAGTTTCGGGCCAGAAAGTGGTCATAAAAAAGATCGATAACGATACCGGCATGTAATCCGTATTCTGCACGCAAAAGTTGTTTCGCTTCTCTGAATTTAGGATTTGCATCTGTAAAAGAGTCAATTTGACGATGTAGGAGAATACCTTTTTGAATGGGCCCCGGATAATTTATATATTTTTTGCCCTTTACATAGTCTCCTATAAAATTTCCAACAATGACATCCTCTTCTTTGCCGGAGAGATATAAATGTGCCAGATAGTTCATAATCAATAAGTAAACGGCCGGTCACTGTTTTTGTTTTGAATTTCTCTGATTTCTTTTGTAAACGATTTTAATTTTATTAAACATCTTTATGATTTGAAATTTGAATCGTTTTTCAATTATAACTATTTTTGCGCTCTGAAAATTTATTGATGGGAAAAAAGATAGTTGCATTTGGTGAAATAGTTTGGGATTTATTACCTAACGGCAAAGTTTTGGGAGGGACGCCGTCGAATATGGTTTTCAGAAGCAATTCTTTTGGAGAAGAAGGATATTTACTTTCGAGGGTTGGCGACGACAAACTAGGGCACGCGGCCTTAAATAAGTTAAAAGAATTGGGAATATCGGATGAAAATGTTCAGATGGATTCCGCATTTCCCACCGGAACAGTAAACATTACGTTTGACGAAAAAGGTGACCCCAGATACAATGTAACACTCGATGTTGCTTTCGATCATATCGAGTTTTCTGCTGAAGCACTAAAACTGGCACGAAATGCCGACTGCTTGTTTTATGGATTACTTCCGCAACGTTTTGGCCTTTCAAAAAATACAATTCGTGAATTAATAAAAGAGTCGCCTGATTCACTTAAATTTTTTGATTTAAAACTTTTTGAACATTTTTTTGATCTGACGGTAGTAGATTTTCTTCTTCGGAATTCAAATATTGTACGGATAAAAGAAAAGGAAATTGGTTTTCTGGCAGAGAAACTTGACTTGAAGCCAGATAGTCTGGAAGATTTTGGAGCTCTTCTTTTAACAAAATATAAAAAACTGGACCTTGTTCTGGTAACCCGGGGAGAAGGTGGAATCTTTGCTTACAGTAAAAGACAGGGCGCATTCATGATTTCGGGTTACAATATAAAAATGAGAGACAACATTGGTTCCGGCATGGCATTCTCCGCCGGATTTTTACATTATTACCTAAACGGGAAATCAATTGAAGATGCACTGGAGTTTGGAAATGCTGCCGGCGCACTAAATACTTCAAAACGAGGTGCTACAGCCATCTTTAATAAAAAGGATGTGTTGCAGTTTATGGAGAAGAATTCTAAAAGAGAACCAGGTTTATAATAGATTTTTCCCACTTAAACAATACTTTTAAACATCTGATTTTTAGAAACCTCTAACTTCCTTTTTATGTTTAAATGAGAAGGAGGGATGTCATTTTTTATTTCCCCTCCCAAATAACAGAAGTGACATGAAAACAACAGCAAAACAAATTATGGGCGAACTTTTAAACAGATTGTGGGAGAAATATCTGGAAAGAGTGTCTTATGCAAAAATATATGCAGAACTGGTGAGTAAAAAAGGAGGTAAGGTTGTTAATGATCACATCGCCTTTCGAACATTCAATACACACACCGGGGAACAACCGGAAGGCATCAGGGCAATAAAACACATTATTGAAACGCTGGAATACAAACCGGTTGAAAAATATGTCTTTAAGAAGAAAAAACTAAAGGCCACTCATTTTGAGCATGCCGATGAGTTATTTCCCAAAATTTTTGTTAGCCAGTTAGAAGTGGAACAGCTTCCGCAATGGGCGCAGAACACAATCAATCAAACAGTAAAGGATACGCCCTATTTGCTTTCTGATGAGGCGATTGAATTACTCGGAATTCTCAGGACTGAGAAAACATTGACACATGAAGCATCGAAGTTTTTGATTGACGATCTGGTCAATTATTTTCGTCGTCCGTGGTCAATACCTTTCAAAGACGATGTATTAAAAATTAACGATGTTTCGCAATATGCCGCATGGACGTTATTGCACGGGAATTCGGTGAATCATTTTACCGCTTATATTAATTTTCAGGAGGTAAAGGAATGGCCCGATCTGGAGACTACCTGCAAAGGATTAAAAGATGCGGGTATCCCCATGAAGGATACTATTGAGGGGCAAAAAGGAAGTAAACTGCAGCAATCGACAACACAAGCTGTAAAAGAGGAGGTTGAAGTAAGAACCGCCAGCGGTGTTGAGTTGATTGACTGGACCTATGCCTATTACGAACTCGCCCAGCGGGACTTTATTGAAGAGAATGGCAAAATAAAACTTTTCTCGGGTTTTTTGGGGGAACAGGCAACACATTTGTTTGATATGACCAAAACCCGCGATAATTAATATTTTTCGGGTACATATGTCATCTCATCCAGAGGCGGGCGAACATATCCTTTTGTTTCTTTTCTTGGTGGAAGCTCAAAAGAATCCGGCGTTAAATCTTCATACGGAATCATTGACAACAGATGATGAATACAATTTAAACGGGCTCGTTTTTTATTGTCAGCATCAACCATATACCACGGGCTGATTTTTGTGTCGGTATACGCAAACATCTCATCCTTAGCCTTTGAATATTCTTCATACATTTCCCGTGATTTCAAATCCATCGGGCTAAGCTTCCAGCGTTTTGTCGGGTCTTTTATTCTTGAAAGAAAACGTTTTTCCTGCTCTTCCTCACTCACCGAAAACCAATATTTTATCAAAATAATTCCCGAACGGATAAGCATTCTTTCAAAATTCGGGCAGGCACGTAAAAAATCCCAATATTCATCGTTGGTACAAAATCCCATTACTTTTTCAACTCCGGCCCGGTTGTACCAGCTTCGGTCAAACAAAACCATTTCTCCGGCAGCAGGTAAATGAGCAACATACCGCTGAAAGTACCACTGCGTTTTTTCTTTTTCAGTAGGCGTTCCCAGTGCAACAACTCTGCAAATTCTGGGGTTCAACGATTGAATGATCCTTTTTATGGTTCCGCCTTTTCCTGCAGCGTCGCGTCCTTCAAAAATAACTACAACCTTTAGCCCCTTGTGTTTTATCCACTCCTGGAGTTTTACCAGTTCAATCTGCATTTTATTTAACTCCTGTTCATAGATTCTTTTGGAAATTTTCCTGTTTGTGGTTTGTGCTTCAGAATTTTCCATAACGACAGATTTTGATGGAACGGTGAATGATTTTTTTAAAAGTAGTAAAAAATCATTTAAATCTTATTGCATTCGTTTTATTAAACCAGAATGTAGGCTCCAAATTGCGCTTCATTTGTTGCCTCGGTTAAAGCAAAAAAACCAGACTTGATTTTTTTTGATGTTATTTTTAAACGATGTTTTTTTTCCATCTCAGTTTTGAATGAATAAAAACTTTTTCCCGGTTGGTAGTAAGTTCTGAAAATACCCTTCTCTCCGGGGTAAATCAGTTTTTCAAGGTAAAGCGAAAGAAACCCCATATTTTGGCGCACATTAATTTCAAGACAAGGGTTTATTTTTAGTTGCTCCTTTTTGTCTCTGAATAGTAACGTGTCGACACCAAAATTACCTTCGTAAAGTTGGCTTAGTTTACTGTTCTCAAGAATATTAATAAGCGGTTCAATAATAATTTCAGGAATTTCTGTTATAAAATTTTTGATTTCTTTTGAATAGGCATCGGGTAATCCGTTCAGAAGGTTGCCCTGATATTGTCCCTTTTGATCTGTCAGGAAATTACTGATCCCCAGAAAAGAAACTTTCCCTTTTTTTACCTCAAACTGCAGCGCCATGTCAGCAACTTTGTCGAGGTAAGGTTCAACCAGTGTAAAGCCCTGATCGTTTACGATACCCATTAATTTTTCCCAAACTTTTTCGTGAACAGGTGTTTTCGTGATGGGTTGTAAGCCACGGCCGGAACTGCTCCACGGAGCTTTCACCATCAATCTGCCCCATCGTGAAATTAGTCTTTCAATTTCTTCCCTGGTTCTACAAATTTCCGGAAAAAGCTCTTCCTCAATAAATAAATCGGATTTAACCGCAGAGACCAATTGTTTTAAAATTTGAAGTGCAAATCCTTTTGAATACAGTTTTCGGTGTTCCGGGTGCCAGTTTGAAGCCGGAGATTGATTGAATTCTTCCGAACAGAAGGCTTTTAGCGGAGATAATAATTTGTGCGCAGCCGGACTCCATCCCCAGGGACTAAGCTTGTTAAAGGTTTCTTTTTTTGATTTGTCTGAATTCAGAATTTTTTTTCTCAAAACAAATTGAGGAAGTAAAATATCAACTTTACCCAACTGTTCAATAAATTCATCTGATGGGAGCTTGTCAACTAAAATCAAATCCGTTGATTGGGCATAAAACATTGGCAGAGTTGCCAAATCTGATTCCATCTTTTGTAAAATCCGGTTGGGGTGCCACGATGCATTTCCGTTTGCCACAGCATATTCGCATGTTGGATTAAAAAGATATACATCAGGATATTTCATTTCAATTGCCGGTTTTGTCAGTGACTATTTTCGGGTTTTTAAAACGCCGGCCTGGGCAAGTGTCATTATCAGCACACCAAAAACTGTAATTAATCCACCAGCCAACTGATGAGACAGTGGAATGGTTTTAAAAAATAAATAAGCGCCAATTAACACAAAAATGCCTTTTAAGCTTTGAACCACCGACGAACGCGAAGCGTCAATAAAATGAAATGAATAATAAACAGTTAACACAGCCAGAAAGGGACCAAGAACTGCGCCGATAGCAATATTTTTTAGTGCTGAAACGGGAATGGCAAATGATTGTCGGGTTACAACAAATACTACAATTGAAAACGTAAAAAGCCAAACCGTTCTGTTCAGATTAATAAACTCGGGGCTTAACTTTTTTACATGAACCTTAACAACAAGACTGGCTGTGGCTGCAAGTAAGGCATTCACAAAAACAATTCCCGTTCCGGCTATAAAAAAAGTTTTTAGCGTTGTTCCTCCCGTGTAACTGATAACAAAAGCTCCGCTTAGCGCTAAAACAGCACCGATAATTTCAATCCATCCAAATTTTTCTTTAAGTAGAAAAATGCCGCCGAGTGTTAGAAAAACCGGATACATATTTCCGAGGAAGGATGTAACAGCAGGATCAGGGATAATATTGATGGAAACAAAAAAAGTTGTCGTGGTGAGGATTTCAAGAATTCCAAGGATAACCAGAACCCGGATTTGTTTTTTACTGAGGGTTCTGATTTGCGAAAGCTTTTTATTTTTTGCTGCCATTAAAAAATTTAAAAAAGTTCCGATGGCAAACCAGTAGATTCCGAATTGTGCCAAATGTACCTCGTTTAAAGCAGCTTTACTAAAAATATAAACGTTGGAAAAGGCAAGCGTGGCAACCAATGCAAAAAAATAGCCCTTTAAAGTTTCCGATTTCATAAATATCTTTCAAAAGAATTCGAAGCAAAAATACAAAAATGGAATTGAACAGTTTGATTGCGTTGGAGAATAAATTTTCTAATCTTTTGGTACATTTGAGCTTACTAAATACGCATAGAATGTCAAAAAACAGCGGATATTAATTATCATTCTTATCCCGTCTGGGGACTGTTTATATTTGCAGGTCTGTTTGTAAAACTTCAGCACTGGCCGGTGCTTGTTTCTAAAATTGCTTTGGTTTTGGGTTCCCTCGTAACGGTTTCGGCAGCTGGTCTGATCCTCAAATTTTCAAAATGAAATAAATTTAAGCTGATTTAATTTCGCGGTTCTTAATGGTAGATTAAGATTGAATGAGGAACGATCGACAATCTTTTTAAACAATTATCTTTGTAGTTTAACAAGTATAAATTTGCTGAAATTATTTAAAAACAAGAAATTAAGATATGTTGCCAAAAATTAATCCGACTACAACTGAAGCCTGGAAAAAACTCGAAGATTATTTTGCCGGGTTCAAATCAACTCAAATTAAAGAGCTTTTTGCAGATGATACTGAGCGTTTTCAAAAATATTCATTAAAATTCGAGAATATTTTGGTTGATGTTTCCAAAAACCGCGTAGATGATACCGTCCGTTCTCTTTTGGTGGAACTGGCTACCGAATGCGGATTGAAAGAGTCCATCGGAAGTATGTTTTCCGGCGAAAAAATAAATGCCACAGAAAACCGTGCAGTTTTGCACGTTGCACTTCGAAACAGAAGCAATTCACCAATTATGGTTGACGGTCAAGATGTGATGCCTGAAGTAAATGCTGTTTTGGAACAAATGAAAACTTTTTCGGAAGAAATTATTTCCGGAAAATGGAAAGGTTACACGGGAAAATCGATTACTGATGTTGTAAATATAGGAATCGGTGGTTCTGATCTTGGTCCGTTGATGGTTACCGAGGCTTTGAAACCGTATAAAAATCATTTGAATTTGCATTTTGTTTCCAACGTTGACGGAACACACATTGCGGAAACATTAAAAAAAGTTGATCCGGAGACTACCTTGTTTATTGTAGCTTCAAAAACATTTACTACACAGGAAACCATGACCAATGCAAACTCAGCAAAAAATTGGTTTCTGGACTCAGCCGAAGAGATAACTCAAGTCGCCAAACATTTTGTTGCCGTTTCTACCAATGCGGAAGAAGTTGCCAAATTTGGAATTGACACAAAAAATATGTTTCGTTTCTGGAATTGGGTAGGTGGCCGTTATTCACTGTGGTCGGCTATCGGTCTTTCCATTGTTTTGGGAATTGGCTATGAAAATTACATTGAGCTTTTGAAAGGTGCTCATGCGATGGATAATCATTTTAAAGAAGCGCCTTTTGATAAAAATATTCCCGTAATTCTGGCACTGATTGGGATTTGGTACAATAATTTTTACGGAGCCGAAAGTGAAGCCATTCTTCCGTACGACCAGTATATGCACCGTTTTGCCGCTTATTTCCAACAGGGAAATATGGAAAGTAACGGAAAATATGTTGACCGCGAAGGAAAACAGGTAAGCTACCAAACCGGCCCGATTATTTGGGGAGAACCCGGAACAAACGGACAACACGCTTTTTACCAGCTCATTCATCAGGGAACGAAGTTGATTCCCTGTGATTTTATAGCTGCGGCAATCAATCACAACCAGGTTAGCGATCATCATCCAAAATTATTGGCTAACTTTTTTGCACAAACTGAAGCTATGATGGTTGGAAAAACTGAAAAACAAGTGATTGAAGAATTGATTGCAGATGGAAAATCGGAAGCTGAAATTGCGGAACTACTTCCGTTCAAAGTTTTCCTTGGAAATATTCCTACCAATTCATTCCTGGTTAAAAAATTAACTCCACGAACATTGGGGGCATTAATTGCGATGTACGAACATAAAATATTTGTACAAGGTGTTATCTGGAATATATACAGTTTCGACCAGTGGGGTGTTCAATTGGGCAAGCAACTTGCCAACCGTATTTTGCCGGAATTATTAAGTGACGACCCGGTTATCGGGCACGATTCATCGACTAACGGGTTGATAAATGCCTACAAAGAAATGAGATAAGATATGTGAGCTTTATTTAGGAAAAGGGTGATGATTTTTGAAATTGCCGCCCTTTTTTATTCTGTTTCTGTTACTGATTTTAGAATCTCAATTATTTTTTCATTTTTTACTATCTGTAAACCCAGTCTGTCAAAGCAAACTCCCGTCGTAATTTTGTAATCGTAAACAGGAGTTTCATTCTCAAGTTTTGAATTAAAATAGCGGTACAAGACCGTATCAAGATGTTCTATTTCATTGGCAATTTCAGAGATGTGGGTGGAAATGCAAAAGAACGACTTTTGAATTTTTGCAAACGAGAGTATTATTAAAAGAGACGCATCAAACGCATCTTTTACGTTCGTTCCTCTGAATAGTTCATCAAAAATTACAAACACCTTCTTTTTATCTTTAATCACTTGCGCTGTTTCTTTTACACGTTTTACTTCGCTGTAAAAATGACTGTAGCCTTTTCCAATATTATCCGAGAGATTGATGGTTGTGATAATCCCGTTAAAAACTGTGGTTTTGTATGTTTTTGCAGGAACAGGAAAACCGAGATGTGAAAGATAGACTGACAAGCCGAGCGATTTTAGGAAAGTTGATTTTCCCGCCATATTAGGCCCTGTCAGAAAACAAAGATTATTTTTTTCTTCAGTGTCAAAATCGTAAGGAACAGCGTTTTCAACCAAAGGGTGGTAAAGACCGGAAATTGAAAGCAGTGGTTTTTCTTCTTCCAAGTATTCAGGGAATGTAAAATTTTTATTTTTGGCTGTGTTCGCAACAGATATTAACACATCGAGTAGATACAAGGATTGAAGCATTTCCTGAATTTCATCTTTTAAATTTTTTCTAAACATGTTGTCAAGGCGGCCCAATTGCAGCGGTGTTATTTTTATTTTGTAACCAGAGTATTTTTTTATTTTCGGGTTTTTAGTCAGTGTCTCAATCTGGTTAAAAATTGATACAATTTGGAGTGGTAGTGTTTCTGTCTCAACTTCAAATATTTTCTTTTGAAGATGAGTAAACAGGTACAATAAATTTTGAACACCCAGCATGATAATGTAATAGTGGTTGCTGGGCTTTATTTTATAAGACAAATTTTGAAGCAGGGCGTCAAGAAAATTATTCTTCAGAGGAGCAATATTTAACCGAAGATAATGCTCGATATATTCAAACTGGCTGTGATTTATTTTAAGTTCAAAGTTGGTGTCGTAACAAAAACGGATTGCATTGACTCTTTCTTTTAGCTGGTTTAAATCGTTTAGCGGAGAACGCATTAGTTTATGTAAGACCTTTCTTCCTCCGGCAGTTTTACAGGAATTGTACAGTTCAAAAATGTAGGTTCTGCTTTTGTCCTTTCCGAATAATTCAAGGTCACTGATGGTTTGGCTGTCAACTTCAAAACTCATATCGGTTGTTTTAATACGACGTATGGCGGATTATTTTTCTAAAAATAGAAATAAGAATTCACTTGTCTGTATAACAAGACGTTAATAAAAACAAAAAGATGACAAAAACAGCTGCGTTAATGATTGATATCGGTTTTTTAACTGAGTTGATGAGTTAATTTCTCCATCTCGCGTTTTGGAGAAGCATTTTCATAAAGAATTTTAAATACCATGTCAGAAATGGGCATGTGTGCTCTGTATTTCCTGTTAATTTCATAAATAGAGCGTGAAGCATAGTAGCCCTCAGCGATCATGTTCATATCCAGAATCGCGTTTTTTACAGAGTAGCCTTTACCAATCATGGTTCCAAAAGTCCTGTTTCGGCTAAATTGTGAATAAACAGTTACCATCAAATCGCCTAAATATGCAGAGTCTTTTATGTCGCGCGAAATAGGGTGAACAGCATCTACAAATCGTTTAATTTCCTGAATAGAGTTGGCCACCATCGCTGCCTGGAAATTGTCTCCGTAACGTAAGCCGTGTGCAATTCCCGCACCTATGGCAATTATGTTTTTTATAACTGATGCGTATTCCGTTCCCCAGATATCATCAGAAACCGATGTGAAAATGTATTCACTTCGAATGAGTTGTGCAAAATTGCTTGCTTTTTCTTCATCTAAACTTGCAACGGTTAAATAGGATAATTTTTCCAATGCTACTTCTTCCGCATGACATGGCCCTGCAATAACACCCATTTTCTCCAGAGTTACATTAAAATATTTATTTAAATATTCTACCACAAGATAATTTTCCCGGGAAACAATTCCTTTAATTCCTGAAAGAATGTATTTTTTGCTTATATCGACCGAAGTGCCGCCAAAAATTTGTGGTAAAAATGCAGAAGGAATGGCCAATACCAGAATGTCGGATGCTTTAATAATTTCATTTATATTGCTAAAAAAATGAATCCGGTCAGTTTCGAACGCTGCACTTTGAAGATATCTGGGATTATTTCCCTGTTTTTTGAACTGTTTAATGGTTTCTTCTTTTCGGAAAAACCAATTGATTTCTTTAACATTTTCAAGCAACATTTTTGCTATTGCTGTAGCCCAACTTCCGCTTCCAATTACAGCAACTTTGTCTCGTTTTATATTCATTCTTTATGAGTTTCGGCGGGCAAAAGTAAAAAGTTTATCAGGAATCAGGCAAAGAATTTTAAATAGGATATGTTTTTCATTTTTATATTATTGATTGAAAAGCTGTCGGTAAATTGTTTTGAAGATGCTGTAAAATATTCCTTGAGTTTGCTTTTAAAGTTGTAAATTCAGGAGCAATTATTATTTACAGGATTTCTAATTAAACCTAATTTTATGCAAAAATATATTCTTTCGCTCGATGCCGGAACAACCAGCAGCCGGGCCATTTTATTTAATCATTCAGGCGAAATCGTTAATGTTGCCCAGCAGGAATTTGAACAGATTTATCCGCAGGCAGGTTGGGTGGAACATAACCCTGAAACCATTTGGGAAACACAACTGAAGGTAGCAAGAGAAGTTATTCAAAAACAGGGAATTTTAGCTGCTGAAATTGCAGGGATAGGAATCACAAACCAACGTGAGACTGCTATTGTCTGGAATCGGGAAACCGGCAAACCTGTTTACAATGCGATTGTGTGGCAAGACAGAAGGACTTCCGGAATATGTGACAATTTGAAGGCAAAAGGACTGGAGCCATTGATAGCCGCAAAAACAGGGCTGGTCATTGATGCTTATTTTTCAGGTACAAAAATAAAATGGATTCTTGACAATGTGGAGGGCGCCCGCGACCTTGCAAAACAGGGGAAACTTGCGTTTGGGACGGTGGACACCTGGCTTATCTGGAAATTGACTGGAGGAGATCTTCATGTGACCGATGTAACCAATGCCAGCCGAACTTTAATCTACAATATTCACGACTTAAAGTGGGATCAGGGATTGCTCGAAATTCTTGATATTCCTGCGGGAATTCTTCCTGAAGTAAAACCAAGTAGCGAGGTTTACGGAAATACATCTGTTGAGATCTTTGGCAAAGAAATCCCAATTGCCGGGATTGCGGGCGACCAGCAGGCAGCTTTATTTGGCCAGATGTGTGTCGAAAAGGGTATGGTAAAAAATACTTACGGAACCGGTTGTTTTGTGGTAATGAATACGGGCGAAAAACCGATTGTATCAAAACATAAATTGTTAACGACCATTGGCTGGCAAATTGGCGATAAAGTTACTTATGCACTTGAAGGTAGCATTTTTATTGGCGGTGCAGTAGTGCAATGGTTACGCGATCAGCTTGGGATTATTAAGTCTTCATCCGAGATTGAAGCTCTTGCCCGAGAAGTGGACGATAATGGAGGAGTATCGTTCGTACAGGGATTTGTTGGTCTGGGGGCACCACATTGGGATCAGTATGCGACTGGAGCAATAATTGGGTTAAGCCGTGGAACAGGAAAGGCTCACATAGCCCGCGCTGCTCTTGAAGCCATTGCATTCAGGTCAATGGAAGTGATTGAGACCATGGTAAAAGATTCAGAAATAGAATTAAATGAGCTCCGTGTAGATGGAGGAGCTGCCGTGAATGATTTATTGATGCAAATTCAGAGCGATTCGATCGATACAAAAGTTGTTCGGCCTAAAGTTACGGAAACTACGGCACTGGGAGCTGCGTATCTGGCAGGATTGGCTACGGGGTTCTGGAACAGCATTGATGAGGTAAAAAAACAATGGCAGGTAGATAAAATTTTTGAGCCGGTTGAGGATAAGACGATAATAAAAAGAGTTATAAAAAATTGGTCAAAAGCGGTTGAGCGTAGTAAAAAATGGTACGAAACACATTAATTGGTAATCTAATCCACCCAAAGAATTGAAGATGAAAAGAGAAAAAATTTTAAAAAAAATAAAAAAGAGTTCCTGGGATATTGTAATAATCGGAGGAGGGGCCACCGGACTGGGTTGCGCAGTTGACTCAGCTTCCAGGGGATATAAAACTTTGTTGCTGGAACAGGTAGATTTTGCAAAAGGTACATCCAGCAGAAGTACAAAATTGGTTCATGGAGGTGTTCGTTACCTTCAACAGGGGGATGTTTCTTTGGTTTTTGAAGCCCTAAAAGAGCGTGGTTTGATGTTCAAAAACGCACCACATTTGGTTACTAACCAGTCTTTTGTTATTCCAACTTACGATTGGTGGGGTGGCCCGTTTTACACGGTCGGATTAAAAGTGTATGATCTGATGGCCGGTAAGCTCGGGCTGGGGCCGTCTAAACACCTTTCGCTCGAAGAAGCAGTCAAAGCTCTCCCAACGGTGGAACAAGAGGGGCTAAAAGGAGGAGTTATTTATCAGGACGGACAGTTTGATGACTCAAGAATGGCCATAAGTCTGGCGCAAACCTGTATTGATTATGGCGGCACAGTTTTAAACTATTGCAAGGTTACAGAACTGGTTAAAGATGGCGAACTGATTTCGGGTGTTGTAGCGGTTGACCAGGAAAGTGGAGAGGAGATGAAGATACAGGCAAAAGTAGTAATCAACGCGACCGGGGTTTTTGCCGATGAAATTATTCAGATGGATGAACCCGAAAAAAAGGATATGATTACACCGAGTCAGGGAATTCACTTGATTCTCGATAAAGAGTTTTTACCTAACAATTATGCAATCATGGTTCCGCATACATCTGATGGAAGAGTGATGTTTGCTGTCCCCTGGCATAATCATGTGGTCGTTGGTACCACTGATACGCTTGTTGAGAATCATTCTCTTGAACCGGTTGCACTTGAGTCAGAGGTCGATTTTGTTTTGGAAACGGCAGGACAGTATCTGGTAAAACAGCCAACACGGAAAGATGTATTGAGTGTGTTTGCCGGATTACGACCGCTGGCAAAGCCTGACGGAGAGAAAAAAGCAACCAAGGAAATTTCTCGTGGCCACAAAATTCTGATTTCGGTTTCAGGATTAATCACTATTATCGGCGGGAAATGGACGACTTACAGAAAAATGGCTGAAGATACAATTGAAAAAGCAATTATGCTGGGAGGTTTGCCGGAGAGAGAATGTGTAACACGGCATTTGCCCATTCACGGGTACCGAATGGACATCGATCCGTATAACGATCCGCTTTCTCCATACGGTTTGGAAAAAGAAGAAGTTATTGCTTTGGGGGAAGAGGAAAAAACCTGGAGCGGATGGCTGAGCGAAAAATTGCAGATTTTAAAATCGCAGGTTGTGTGGGCGGTACAAAAAGAATTGGCAAGAACAGTAGAAGATGTGCTCGCACGCCGCACTCGTGCATTGTTTTTAGACGCCCGTGAAAGTATCCGGATTGCCCCGGAAGTAGCTCAATTAATGGCGAAGGAACTCAATCGTGACGAGAAATGGATTGCTGACCAAATACAAGTTTATAAAGCAGTGGCAGAGAACTATTATTTTAAAGACTAAGATAAAAACCAATAAATTATGACAGAATTTTTTGGAGAATTCCTGGGCACATTTATTCTGATTCTTTTGGGAAATGGAGTTGTAGCCAACGTAAATCTCGATAAAACACACAGCAAAGGAGCGGGTTGGATTGTAATAACAGCAGGCTGGGGAATGGCTGTATATGTAGCCGTGCTGGCTACTGCCGATATCAGCGGCGCTCACTTAAATCCCGCCGTAACACTGGGACTGGCATTTAGTGGCCTGTTCGAATGGGTAAAAGTACTCCCGTTTATTCTTGCTCAAATTTTGGGAGCAATGTTTGGCGCTACTGTGGTTTATCTGTTTTTTAAAAATCATTTTGATATTACGACCGAGCCAGGGGCAAAAAAAGCGTGTTTTTGTACCGCACCTGCTATACGAAGTTATGGGAGTAATTTTTTTTCTGAAGTGATCGGAACCTTTGTACTTGTGCTGGCTGTTTTGCTCATAACTCTGCCTCAGCTTGACTACGTGAGTTTGGGAAGCGATAAAGTGGGAATGGGATCGCTGGGGGCGTTGCCGGTTGCTTTGGTGGTTTTTTCCATCGGTATGAGTTTAGGCGGAACTACCGGATATGCAATTAATCCGGCGCGTGATTTTGGCCCGAGGATAGTTCATACTTTATTGCCGCTCAAAGCAAAAGATGACAACGACTGGAGTTATTTTTGGGTTCCGTTTTTTGGGCCTGTTGCCGGGGCAGGATTGGCTGCTTTGGTTTATTTAATTATCAATCTTATGATAAACTAAAACATATTCTGCTATTTTTGGGTTTAATAAAAAAGAAACTAATACTTACGAACATGGAAAATAAAATTAGTGACAGCTCAATTCGCCTGCGTGAGATGATTGAGAAAGCAATCGAGGACCATAAAATTACACGCGATGAATATGATAAAATTATTCATATCGCAACCGAAGATGGTCATATCGACAGACACGAACAGGCCTTGCTGAGCGAACTACAGCAAATGATTGAAGACAAGATGGTCAAATTTGTGATGAAATAGATTTTGAAATTGAATAGTAGAAAAGGATTTCTGGGTTACAGAAGTCCTTTTTATTTGTTTGGTTTTAGTACAAATTTTTCGTATTTGCTTCCGTCTGCCACAGCTTCAATTACTGTTGGTCCGGTGGCTTGAAAAGCCTGTTGAAGCGCATTTTTATATTCTTTTTGATTGCTCGCACGAATCACCGGAACGCCAAAATAATGATTGGTCGCTTCTTCTGAAAGCATGTCGAGCGGAGTTCCGTAATCACTTCTAAAATTTTTCTTTTCTTGTTTTATTTTGATGAGCGACAAGCTGTTGTCATAAATTACGATAAATACAATTTTTAAATTGAGTCGTTTGGCAGTAGCAAGCTCGCCTACGTTCATCAGAAAACCTCCATCTCCGGTTAGGCAGGCAACTTCCAATTCCGGATGACAAAGTTTTGCAGCCAATGCGGCCGGAATGCCAAATCCCATCGATGACCAGCCGTTGGTCATAAGTAATTTTTCAGGAGAAGGCGTTTGCCACATTTGGCCAATCAAATGTAAATGCGCGCCCACATCAACTGTTAAAATTCCATTTTTAGGAAGCGTATTTTGTAATTCAGCTACAATATTTAGCGGCCCAAAATGATTGGGTTGAGGCGTGAATTCATGAAAAAGTATGTTTTTCCGAATTTGAATATTTTTCAGATTCCATGTGTTTTGAATCTGTTTACTATTTAAAAATTGAGGGATTGACGTTTTAAGTTCACCCAGAATATTTACCACTTTGCTGATTTGAGTTTTATCAACATCAGCCTCTTTTTCATCAAGATGAATTAGCGGGACCTTGGGCATCCAGTCTTCATAATTAAATTCTACCGGATCGTAACCAATTCCAATAACGAGGTCGGCCTGTTGGTAGGTTAACGCAACTTTATCGGATAAAGCATGAAAAAGAACTCCTGTATACAGTGGATGTTTTTCCGGAAACATTCCCTTTGCCATCGGAGTCAACACAACCGGAAGCTGAAATTTTTCTGTGAGTTGTGTCAGCAGCGATTTTATGTCAGCACGGACAGCACTTAGCCCAACTGCAAGAATTGGTTTCTCGGCGTTTAAAAACAATGTCTTTGCCTCCCGTAGCGATTCGTCCTGTGAATTTTGAGAAAGATCTTTTTTTAGCTGAAGATAATTGACATTCACGTCAGTTTCATAAACTTCAGTTTGCCCAATTCCCGCAGGAACGCCAACATGTACCGGCCCCGGATATTCAGAAACGGCGATTCCGGCAGCCTTCAAAATAATTTCCCGAACATTTTCAGCAGTAAAACGAGTGGTAAGTTTAGTAATTGGTTTAAAAAGTTGTTGGTGATCGATATTCATCTGAACAGTTCGGGGAAGCAGATTTTCAGGCATTTCATCGGTGAACGCAATCATTGGAAAACGATCGAGAAATGCACCTCCCACTCCAGTACTCAAATTGGTAGCTCCCGGTCCGAACGTGCCAAAACACACACCCGGAACTCCTGTTAACCGGCCAACTACACCGGCCATAAATGCAGCAGTAGTTTCGTGCCCAACCAAAATAAAATCGATATTTTCTTCTTCGCGGAGCGCTTCAATATAGTCAATCATATTTCCGCTGGGAACGCCAAAAACATATCGAACTCCGATTTCTTTTAAAGTTTGTGCAAATTGCCGGGCAACCGTCGCCATATTTTTTTTATTTAGGTTTTGTAAGTTATCAATATTGGTGCAAAAGAAAAAAGGTTCCCGATAAAAGAACCTTTTCTAAAAAGATGGAAATATTTTATTTGAAATTTTTCAGAATTTCCTGAACGGCATCTTTGTGAATGGTGAAGTCCATCATTTTTAGTTTGATGTAATCTTCGCTAAAGAAATAGTAGCCAAAGTTTGGATTGTCTTCCCCCACGTTGCGAGAGCCGGAACTAGAGTCTTTGATCAGGTACCAGTCTTTTCCAGCGCCTTTGTAGTTTTCCAGGATGCCAATCAGATGCATTCCGTGGTCGTCGGTGGTTGTGCCGTTTGAAAAGCGGAACTGTCGCGCATCTTCATTGATGTATTCTGAAGGAATATCGTAGTCAGGAATAATGGCGCAGTTTGTTTCGCGGCTAAAACCGGTTTCCGAAACATCGCCGCCAATCGAAACGGAATATCCTTTTTTCACTGCTTCTTTCAGCGCTTTCATAAATACATCGAGCGGAACATTGTAATAATCTTTGTTGTGCCACCAGTTATCGGGTACTTTGTATTCTACTTTTTCCCAGTATGGTTCCTGTTTGTACGAAATGATTTCAACAAAATTGTTTGGATCCAGTTTCAGGTAATCTTTTAAGTAGGTTTTTGGCGTATATTTTCTTCCGTCAACAGTAAATTCAATCGGCGGTTCACCAATGTAGTGTTTCATAATGTCTTTAATGGTTGCCAGTCCGTATTCCATATTCCAGGAGTTCGATTCTTTCATCGATTTCAGGAAGTTTGACATTTCGGCCATCATTTTTGCGTGGGTGTGAAATTTTCGTCCATGCAACAAACCAGTGTATGCACTTTCAGGAACGGCACCATACATTTCCATAATCCGGGCAACAGCATTTCCTTCTGAACCTTCACTAAAATGGGAGTCTCCTCGTTTTTCAACAAAACGACGTGCTTTTTCGACATACTCCCAATACACCGTGTACATTTCCGAAAGTTTTACTTCTTTACCGGTTTGTCTGTAGATTTCTGCTTCATAAAACGACGAGGTTGAAAAGCACCAGCATGTTCCTCCGTTTCCCTGCGAAATGGTTGGCTGGCACCAAACTGTTTGATACAAACTTTTGTCGTTCGGCAAATCAAGCCCCGACTGATCCATTACAAATCTTTTGTAGGGTTCTTTTTCTTCCAGTTTATCTTCCACTGCATTTACATCTTTCAAAATCGATTCATAATAAAACCCTTTGCCTTGTTCTACAACTTCGAGTTTTCCTTTGTCTTCATTTTTCTGGGCCATTGTACCAAAGGCAAACAACAATCCCATTAATGCTAAAAAATTCCGTTTCATAAATATTTTTTGTTGAATAAGTCAAATTTTAAACGCAATGCAACCAAAACTTTGATTGAGATAAAATATATTTTTTGAAGCCCGAAAAGTTAGTTTTATTTAGTGAGGTAACAGATGACGATCGTCAGCAAATGAAGAGGAAAAAAAAGAACCTAAGATCATTCTTCCAGCATTTTCATTACATAATCCAATTCAATGTCGGGTTCGGTAATCTGATATTGGGCCTGTGTATAAAATTCGTTTCTTTTTTTTAGTGTTTCATCAATAAAAGCAACCAACTCATCGCGCGATTTGCCTTTGATAAGAGGACGTTCCGTTTTCGACTTTAAAAGGCGATCGGCCAGAATTCCCGGATCAATATTCATATATATTGTTTTTCCGGTTTTGTTCATTAGGTCGATATTATCGAAAAAGCAGGGTGCACCGCCACCGGTAGCAATTATAATATTGGTAAACTCCGAGAGTTCCTGTAATGCTTTTTGTTCTTTTTTGCGAAATTCTGCCTCTCCGTCCTCAGCAAAAATTTGAGGTATTGTTTTACAGTTTCGTTCTTCAATGTAGTGGTCCATATCCACAAACTGCAGGCCGGTGTGTTTTGAAAGTCTTCTCCCTAACGTTGACTTTCCGCATCCCATGTAACCAATCAGGTATATTCTCATAATTCTTGAAAAACGTAAAAATACAAAGTGAATCGGAGATTGGCAAAAATAAAAAAGGACGCTGGTTTTGCGTCCTGCCATATGTTATTCATTTAGAAAAGTGACATCTGATTAGGATTCTCCTCCTCGTCATCTTTTTTTGGTCTTTTTATTTCGAAAGGAACATCATCAAAGCCTTTCTTTTCTTCCGGCTCTTCCTCTTCGGGCTTGTCATCTTCATCTTTAATTATGGGCTCCAGCTCTTTGATATTGTCCACGTGGTAATTGGAGAGTCGTTTCCCTTTAGCCTTCCAGGATTTAACACCAATAAATTCAGCAACTTCGATAATTTCATTTTCGCGTTCCGAGTTTTTACCGCCAAATTCAAGTTCCAGTCTCGGATAACGAACCCATGTTATGCTTACCAGTTTATTATCAGAATTATCGCCAACAAAACGATACAATTTTCCTTCTGCTTCTTCTATTTCAAAACGTTTAACATAGTAGTACTGCATTTCTGCATCAAAATAAACAGCCGACAATACTTTTCCTGAATCGTATTTTTCAATACAAAGAATGTCGTCATCAAAATGGTTACTCAAATCGTAGTTGTATAGCTGGTATTCTCCTTTTTTGTATAGAACGAGAATTTTATCTTCGCCGGAAAATTCACCCAAATATTTTCCTCGTTTATCCGCATTTAATCGAAGCACGTCTTCATCGAACCAGATTTTGCGTCCTCCCAGTGTTGATACGCCTTTTTCTTTCAGGTTGATTTTGTGTACATCGTGTTTGGTGAGAAGATTACCCATCGATTGGCGGCCTTTTATTGCCAGTTCTCCCAAATCAACCTCAAACTGTAGTTTTTTCAAACGCGGCTTGGGTTTCAAAATTACTTTCAGAACTTCGGCTTCGCCATTTGGATTGGCTGAGAAATAAACAATGCGCGAACCTTTTGAACCCTTTGTTACATCGTATTCTTTGTCGCGGGTAACTCCCGTAACAGAAAAACGTTTCATGTAAAAATAGCCTGATTTCCCATCTTTATAAACCACGTTGTAAATGGTTCTTTTGTCATTCTTTTTGAAAACGGCAATGTGTAGCGGATTTTTATCAATAAAAGCTTTGTCTGAAACTTTGGTTATAAAATAGGTGCCGTCGCGTCTGAAAACAATAATATCGTCAATATCGGAGCAATCGCAAACATATTCGGCTTTTTTCAGTCCGGTTCCCATAAAACCTTCTTTCCGGTCGATATAAAGCTTTTCGTTTTTTACCACTACTTTTGATGCAACAATATTTTCAAAACTTCTGATTTCGGTTTTACGTTCACGTCCTTTTCCATATTTGTTTTTCAAATGGCTAAACCATTTAATGGTATATGGAATAATGTTTTCAATATTATTAACAACATCGGCAATTTCATCTTCGATGGCATGCAAAAAATCTTCAGCTTTGTCTTTGTTGAATTTGAGGATACGGGCCATTCTGATTTCCATCAGTTTTAAAATATCTTCACGGGTAACTTCACGTTTTAGCTTTGGCTTCCAGGGATCCAGTCTTTTGTCGATGTGCGCAATCGCCTGGTCCATGTTTTCCGAATCTTCAAATTTTTTGTCTTTGTAAATGCGTTCCTCAATAAATATTTTCTCCAGCGAAGAGAAATGCCATGCTTCTTCCAGTTCGGCCTTTTTTATCTCCAGCTCCATTTTCAGCAAATCCACTGTGCTGTCCGCCGATCTTTTCAGAATTTCTTTTACCCCGATAAAAAGAGGTTTGTCGTTCTCAATAATACATGCATTGGGCGAAAGTGAAACTTCACAATCGGTAAAAGCATACAATGCATCAATGGTCTTGTCTGACGAAACGCCTGAAGCCAGGTGAACAAGGATTTCAACATCCTGGGCTGTGTTGTCGTCAATCTTTTTTATTTTGATTTTTCCCTTGTCATTTGCTTTAATTATCGACTCAATTAAAGTAGTAGTCGTTTTTCCATATGGAATTTCTGTAATTACAAGGGTTTTGTTATCGAGTTTTTCAATTTTTGCCCGAACTTTAACCGAACCGCCTCTTAAACCATCGTTGTACTTACTAAAATCTGCCATACCTGCGGTTGGAAAGTCGGGGACGATTTCAAAGTCCTGCTTACGGAGGTAGGCAATGGATGCATCGATAAGTTCGTTAAAGTTATGAGGGAAAAGTTTTGAAGCCAGACCAACAGCAATCCCGTCTACTCCCTGTGCCAGAAGCAACGGAAATTTTACCGGAAGAGTAAGCGGTTCTCTTTTTCGTCCGTCATAGGAAAGTTTCCACTCTGTCGTTTTCGGATTAAAAAGAACTTCCAAAGCAAATTTTGAAAGACGGGCCTCAATGTAACGGGCAGCTGCGGCTCCGTCACCTGTAAGGATATTCCCCCAGTTTCCCTGAGCATCAATCAATAAATCTTTTTGCCCCAGTTGAACAATGGCATCGGCAATTGATGCATCGCCATGTGGGTGATATTGCATGGTTTGCCCGATAATGTTGGCTACTTTGTTGTAGCGGCCATCGTCCATTTCGCGCATTGCATGCATAATTCGGCGCTGCACCGGTTTTAGTCCGTCGTTTATATAAGGAACGGCACGTTCCAAAATTACATAAGATGCATAGTCGAGAAACCAGTTGCGATACATCCCCGGCAAATAAGTAATTTCCTCTTTGATGTTATCGTCCCGGAGTTCCTCTTCATTTATATTTTCTTCTGACATTCCCTCTTTTTCGTCCATACTGTTTTAAAACAAATGGCTTGTATATGGTTAGTAAAAATTTACGCTACTTCGTCTTTTTCGACATACAAGTTGTCGATTATAAATTCCTGTCGGTCGGGAGTATTTTTTCCCATGTAAAATTCCAGCATTTGTGCAACCGACTCGTGCTTTTTCATCATAACAGGATCAAGGCGAATATCCTTCCCGATAAAATTTTTGAATTCATCCGGAGAAATTTCTCCCAACCCTTTAAATCTTGTAATCTCCGGTTTCCCTTTTAACTTTTTGATGGCTTTCTCTTTTTCTTCTTCCGAATAGCAGTAGTAGGTTTTTTGTTTGTTTCTTACCCTGAAAAGCGGGGTTTGAAGAATGTGAACATGGCCTTTCCGAATCAACTCGGGGAAAAATTGTAAAAAGAAAGTGATAAGCAGCAGCCGGATATGCATCCCGTCAACATCGGCATCAGTGGCAATAATTACCTTGTTGTAACGAAGGTCTTCCATACTTTCTTCAATGTTTAAGGCTGCCTGAAGAAGATTAAACTCTTCATTTTCGTATACCACCTTTTTGGTTAAACCGTATGTATTAAGCGGTTTTCCCCGTAAGCTGAAAACAGCCTGGGTGTTTACATCGCGCGATTTTGTAATTGAACCGCTGGCTGAATCCCCCTCGGTAATAAAAATACTCGATTCTTCGTTTCTTTCATTTTTGTCGTTAAAATGAACGCGACAGTCGCGCAATTTTTTGTTGTGCAGATTGGCTTTTTTTGCGCGCTGTTTTGCCAGTTTTTTAATTCCGGAAATGGCTTTTCTTTCCCTTTCCGATTCAACGATTCTTTTTAAAAGAATCTCTGCTGTTTCCTGGTTTTTGTGAAGATAGTTATCCAGTTCTTTCTGGAGGAAATTTCCAACATGCGCCCTCACTGAAGGACCGTTGGGGCCGATATCCTTTGAACCCAGTTTGGTTTTTGTTTGCGATTCAAAAACCGGTTCTTCTACCTTTATGCTAATTGCCGCAACAATGGAAGCCCTGATATCTGAAGGGTCAAAATCTTTTTTGTAAAATTCGCGGATGGTTTTTACCAACACTTCCCGAAATGCCTGTAAGTGGGTTCCTCCCTGTGTGGTGTGTTGCCCGTTTACAAACGAGTAGTAATCTTCTCCGTATTGATTCCCATGGGTGATCGCAACTTCAATGTCTTCCCCTTTTAAATGGATGATGGGATATATGAGATCGTGGTTCATGTTTTCTTCCAGAAGGTCGCGAAGACCGTTGCGTGAATAAAACTTTTCCCCGTTAAATTCAACTGTTAAACCCGCATTCAAAAAGGTATAGTTTTTCATCATATTTACGACATAGTCGCTGATGAAACGAAATTTTTTGAAAACAGTTTGGTCGGGCTCAAATACCACCTGTGTGCCATTGGGCTCGTCCAGCCCTTTGTAGTCTTTTTCATCGGTTTTTATACCCTGACTAAAGAATACTTCTTTGGCCACTCCTTCACGAACGGCTTTTATTGTAAAATTAGACGAAAGTGCGTTAACCGCTTTTATTCCGACTCCATTTAATCCCACCGACTTTTTAAATACTTTTGAATCGTACTTGGCCCCGGTATTCATTTTGCTGGCAACATCCACCAGTTTTCCCAAAGGAATTCCACGTCCGTAGTCACGAACAACTACTTTCTCCTGATCGATGTTTATGGTTATTTTTTTTCCAAATCCCATCATAAACTCATCGATGGAGTTGTCCATAACTTCCTTTAAAAGAACATAAATTCCGTCGTCGGGCGCTGAGCCGTCGCCCAATTTTCCAATGTACATTCCCGGACGCTTCCGTATGTGTTCCTGCCAGTCGAGTGTTTTAATTGTCCCTTCGTCGTAATTCGGAGTCATAGTTATCTTCAATTTGGCACAAATATAACTAAAACAATGATGGTTTTCGAGATTAAAACACTTCAGTATTTAACAGTGTATGGTTGAAAAGTGTGTTCTGTAAGTGCTGTTTTTACTGGGATTAGCTAAGTTTTCAACAATCAATTTTTAATATCGTGGGTTTCTTTGGCTCGACTAAAAATTTTAAATAATACCCATTTTTTTCATCAAAAAAGTAGCGTTCATGGTTCGTGTAACACCATCCGAAAGTTTGTAATCAAAAACCAGTTCATCGTTTTCAATTTTTATTTCAAAACATTTGTTGAACACCTGTTGCGGGAATTCTTCTTCCATTTCGCTAAGTTTTAAATCGTGTGTTGCAATCAACGAAACTGATCTAAACTCTACCAGTTTGCGAATAAGTTCTTTTGAGCCATTTAATTTGTCAACAGAGTTGGTTCCTTTGAGCATTTCGTCAAGAATTACAAAAATTCGCTCGCCTTTTTGTAGTCTGTCCAGAACGCCTTTTATCCTTTTTAATTCAGCGAAGAAGTACGATTCGTCTTTTAACAATGAATCGGTTGTGCGCATATTGGTATAAATCCTTACCGGCGTGAATTTCATTTCATTGGCGCAAACCGGTGCTCCAATGCGCCCAAGAATAAGATTAACACCAACTGTACGCAAAAAAGTACTCTTTCCGGCCATATTTGCTCCGGTTACAATCATAACTTTTGACCAGCCGTTGATTTCAAAATCATTACATACTCTTTTTTCTGATAACAGGAGCGGGTGTCCCAATTGATTTGCCTGGAAAGTAAAACCTCCGTCGTGTATTTTAGGAAAGGTAAAATCCGGTTGGTTATTGGCAAAATTGGCTAAACTTATTAAAGCGTCCATTTCTGCAATCACATCGAGCCAGGCGGTCAGTTTTTTATGATTTTTGTTGTGCCATTTCCAAAGTTTATAAACACAACGAATATCCCACAGGAAAAGTGAATTCAAAATAAATCCTACAATAATATTTCCCCGGTACTCAAATTCTGTTACCCGTTTTTTTAAGTTATTGAAAACATGACTTGCCGAATCGGGAGCAATAACTTTTTTTTGCAGCTCAAGAAGATATACGGTTTGAAATTCCTTTTCTTCGATGAGTTTCAACGATTGCATGTATTTTTCAAGGAGATTCGATTTCTGGCCAAAGTAGCGAAAGTACTGACGGATCCTTTTTCCATAAAAAAACATCAGAATCCATTGTGCCAGAATTGCAGAAGATATATAAAAATTGGAAAAACCGGTAACTACGGGTATTAGTGCAATAAATGTCAGCAGCGGCAAAATGCCAATTAGCCACTTTGTAGCTTTCCTGTTTTTTAAATCCAGTTCTGTATTTGACCAGTTTTTAATTTCTCTGCTCATCTCCTTGGTTTCTTCAAAGAGTAATCCGTTTACTAAAAACTGAAGTCGCCACTCAGGTATTTCAGACAGCTCTTTTACGGCTTCCTGTTTTTTCTCAATTTCATTTTTATCCAGAGATGGATGAATGAGCGAGTTCGCCAGTTTTTTGCGTCCGCTTTGGGTAGAGGTACGGTTTAAAAACTGAAACAGAGAACCCTCGCCAAAAACATCGAGGTCGTATGTGAAAAAGTGTTCGGTATTCAAAAATGACTCCCCGTTTTCAAAATGCGAAAACGAATGCTGCAAAGCCAGAAGTTCGTTTTTTGTAATTTTTAACAGCACAGAAATTTTTTTCTTTCTTTTTTCGTGCTCAATATTCTTTTTTACCAAGAAGGAAAAAAGGACAAGGGCCGCGACAGTAAAAAACATTGTTAGCCACGTGTCGAAACCAAGTGTTGAAACAGGAATGAAAATTAAAATAAATGAGGCTAAACGATACCAGACAAAACGTCGAAGCAGGCCTGATACATTTTTTAAATCCTCTGTAAATTTTTCTTTTCTTTCGTTGTAAAAATCTGAAACGGGTCGGTTCATTTTACAGATAATTATAATAGTGGAGAATGGAAACAACAATCAAAACAGTTGTTGTTAATGTGAGAAATACAAGAAAGACTGTGCCAGACTGTTTTATGGCTAAACCGGTTGTTTCAATTTTAGGCATTCGAGTTCCAAAAAAGTGAATGTCGAGAAACATTAATGTTTTGAACATTATCCAACCAATTCCCCATCCTAAAAGTGCACCAAAAAGAATATCAGTAGGGTAGTGAACTCCTGAGTAAATACGCGAATACGAGAGCAAAAGTGCCCAAAGTAATATTAAAATACTGTAACTGCGATTTTTGAAAATACGGGAAGTGAAAACATAAATACCAAAAGTGTTGGCCGCATGAGAAGATACAAAGCCATATTTTCCTCCTTTTCGTAAAACATTATGTACAAGATGTTCGATTTCCGGATTATATACAGGTCGCAGGCGTTCAACCCAATGTTTGATTAAAACTGAAATCTGGTCGCTGGCTAAAATTGTTAAAGCCAGAAAAATCACAATTAAAATTGATTTTTCACGGTATTTTTTTACAAAATAAAACAGGATAACAGCGTAAAAAGGAAGCCAGGTCTCTTTTCGCGTGGCCATTAACATGATTGTATCCCAGAAATCATTGTGAAAACTATTCAGGTATAAAAAAAGCTCGGTATCTAATTCCAATATTTTTTGAAGTAACTCCATTAACTGTTTAATATTTCCCAGATTTTATCTTTTAGTTTTTGAATGTTGAATCCTGTAACCGATGAAAAAAACATGTGTGGAATTCCTTTTAATTCGTTGCTGATTTCTTTTATCAGTTCTTCATCCAGCATGTCTGCTTTCCCAATGGATAAAAAGCGCTGTTTGTCAAGTAACTCAGGATTGTATTTTTCAAGCTCATTTAAAAGGATTTTATATTCTTTGAGATGATCTTTACTGTCGGCCGGTACGATAAAAAGCAACATCGAATTGCGTTCAATATGTCTTAAAAAACGAATTCCCAGACCTTTCCCCTGGTGTGCACCTTCAATAATCCCCGGAATATCGGCCATTACAAACGAACGCTGCTCCCGGTGTCCTACAATTCCTAAATTTGGTACAAGGGTGGTGAAATGGTATTCAGCGATTTTGGGTTTTGCTGCCGAAACCACAGAAAGTAAGGTTGATTTGCCGGAACTGGGAAAACCAACCAGTCCAACATCAGCGAGAACTTTTAATTCCAGTATTTTCCAGCCTTCAACACCTTCTTCACCTGGCTGGGCGTAACGCGGTGTTTGGTTGGTTGATGATTTAAAGTGGTCGTTCCCCAATCCGCCACGACCGCCTTCCATTAAAATTTGTGATTCGCCATGTTTTGTGATTTCAAACAGAAACTCACCTGACTCGGCATCTCGTGCAACGGTTCCCAGCGGAACTTCCAGAGTGATATCCTCCCCATCTGCTCCGGTACTCCGTTGTTTACCTCCGGCTTCGCCATGTCCGGCTTTGATGTGTTTCTGATATTTTAAATGAAGGAGAGTCCACATATTTTGGTTTCCCCGCAGGATAATGTGTCCCCCTCGGCCACCATCGCCTCCGTCGGGGCCTCCTTTTGGAATATACTTTTCTCTTCGCAAATGCGCTGAACCAGCCCCTCCGTCTCCCGATTTACAAAAAATCTTTACGTAATCAACAAAATTTGATTCAGCCATTTTCTTCCCTTTTTACTCCTTCTTTTTGAATGATTATGTTTTGCGGTAAACTTCGCTGTTAAAGCAGAAATACATACAAAAGCAATTAAAATTTTCCTACTACTTCTTTTAACCTTCCGGCAATTTCTTCGATGGTTCCCATACCGTTTATACCGAAATGTTTGCCTTGTGGTTTGTAATATTCAATTAACGGTAATGTTTTTTTGTTGTATACATTAATCCGGGTTTCAATTACAGACTGGTCCTGGTCATCAGCTCTGCCTGAAACTTTTCCCCGGCTCAATAAACGGTTTATCAATTCTTGCTTTTCTACCTCAAGACTCAGCATGCCTGAAATCGGTGTGTCATTTTCTTTCAGAAGCTTGTCCAGTGCTTTTGCTTGTTCAACGGTTCGAGGGAAACCATCAAATATAAAGCCTTTTGCATCTTTGTTGCTTGCCAGTTTGCTTTTTATCATTCCGATAACCACTTCGTCGGGCACCAGTTCTCCTTTGTCCATATAACTTTTGGCTTCCAGGCCAAGCTCTGTTCCCGTTGCAATTTCACTTCGAAGTAAATCGCCTGTTGACAAGTGGTTCAATCCAAATGAATTGATTAGAAATTCAGCCTGTGTGCCTTTCCCCGCTCCCGGAGGGCCAAATAATACAAGATTTAGCATTTTTTTTGGTTTTTAATCGTTAATAACTGAGTAAATATCTATTAAATTTCTACCATAGCCATCGTAATCCAAACCATATCCAACGATAAAATCGTTAGGAATTTCCAAACCAATATAATCCAACTGAACTTGTTTCTGTAAAGCATCCGGTTTGAGTAAGAGTGTTGCAATTTTTACCTCTTTCGGATTCATTCCTTCGAGTTGTTTCAGAATATTTTCAATGGTGATTCCTGTATCCACTATATCTTCAAGCACAACAACTGTTCTGCCCTCAATTTTTTCGTTTATCCCGATTAACTGTTTAACATTTCCTGTTGTTTTATCTCCTTCGTAGGATGCCAGCTTTACAAAAGTGATTTCAGAATCCAGCAAATCGATACGTTTAAAAAGTTCGGCGGCAAACATAAATGACCCGTTTAAAATGCAGATAAAAAGAGGATTTTTATTTGCTAATTCATTGTTCATTTTCTCCGCCATTTTTTCTACTTCGGAACGGATTTTTTCGTATGGAATAAAGAGTTTAAACTCTTTGTCAAGGATTTTTACCTGTTTCATCAAAGAAAAATGATTTTTTTTAGTTGTTAAATTGCCGTAATTTCGCCTTTGAAAAAATAAAATGTACAAATTAACAAAACAATTCGATTAACTGAAAATATAAGTTATAAAACATGGAGCCAAAAGTAAGTATTATTATGGGGAGCACGTCCGATTTGGATGTGATGGCAAAAGCTGCAAAGTTACTCGACGATTTTGAAATTCCGTTTGAAATGAATGCGCTTTCAGCGCATCGTACACCGGATGAAGTGGAGAAATTTGCGAAAGGAGCCAGGGACAATGGAATTAAAGTGATTATTGCTGGTGCCGGAATGGCAGCTCACCTGCCTGGAGTGATTGCAGCAATGACTCCGGTTCCTGTAATTGGCGTTCCGATTAATGCGAGTCTTTCCGGTTTCGATTCAATTCTGGCTATCCTTCAAATGCCTCCGGGAATTCCGGTTGCAACCGTTGCTGTAAACGGTGCGATGAATGCCGCTATTTTGGCTGTTCAAATGATGGCTACAGGGGATGATGTGTTGATGCAAAAATTGGTAGATTATAAAGAGAGTCTGAAACAGAAAATTGTAAAAGCAAATTCCGAACTCTCAGAAGTGAAATACAACTTCAAAACCAATTGATTTTTAGAAAATAAGATATTTTAGTAAATTAGTGGGGACGGATTTTTCCGTCTCTTCTAATTTATGATGAAACAGTTTTTGTTTACAGTTAGCTTCCTGATTCTCGGTATTTTTGCATTTTCTATTGAGAATTACCCTTCCGGTGCACGTTCGCTGGCACTTTCGCATGCGTCAGTTTCTTTTTCCGATGTTTGGAGTACCTTTCACAATCAGGCCGGGTTGACTGGTGTAAATGCTTTTTCCGCTGGTTTTTTCTACGAGTCGAAATTTCAGATTGAGGAACTTTCTCTTGTTTCAGGAGCCCTGGTGTTGCCAACTGCTTCCGGAAATTTTGGAGTCAGTTTTTTTCAATTTGGAGAAGGAAATTTTAAAGAAAATAAATTTGGACTGGCTTTTTCAAAGCTGCTGACAAAAAGGCTTGGTGCAGGAATTCAACTTGATTATCTGTCGCAAACATTTCCGGAAAACTCGCGCTCAAAAGGCTTTGTAACAATAGAGGGAGGTGCCATTTTCTCAGCTTCGGAGGATTTGGTGTTTGGGGCGCATGTTTTTAATCCTTTTTTGCGTGGAATAGAAACATTAAACGGGAAACAAAAGGTGCCTGCTGTTTTTCGTTTGGGCGGGCGTTATCATTTTGATACAGTGGTTCTCCTGGCTTTTGAAGCCGAAAAAAACAGCAGGAATCCATTACTCATGAAAACAGGAGTAGAATTCAAGCCGGTAGAGAACCTAGCTTTACGTTTTGGAGTTTCGGGAAAACCTTTTAAATACACAGCCGGACTTGGCTACACCTTTGGAAAAGTTACAACCGATATCGGTTTTAGCTATCACGGAAACCTTGGGTTTACACCATCAGTTTCACTTCAGTTTAATTTATAATGAAATGGGGCAAAGAACATATCATTGCTTTTGCACTTTTGCTTGCTTCCTTAGGTTTGTCTGCACAAGAGACAGATCCGCTTCGAACCATTGAAGCGATTTTGGAATCACTGGCAGGAACACTGGAAGAGGAGTCAGGTGCCGCACTGATAATTGAAGATTTGGAACGTTTGGCAGAAAATCCGCTTAATATTAATTCTGCTTCTGCATCAGAGCTTTCCCGTTTACACTTTCTGGACGACATTCAAATTCGGAATTTAATTCATTACCGTGAACAGTATGGTGCAATTTATTCCATTTATGAACTAAATACCATTGAGGGATTTTCACCTGATTTGCTTTTGAAAATGGAACCATTTATTTCGTTTGGCACATTGGAAGAAGAGCCTCAACGTTTTTCTGAAACCTTAAAATACGGGCGACATCAATTATTGATTCGAACGCTGACAACAACACAAATTCCAAAAGGATATAAAAAAAGAGATGATGGTTCGATTCCTTATGAAGGGAGCCGGCTCAGGTATTATTCGCGTTACCGTTTTGAAGCTGGAGATAATTTCTCTGTAGGTTTTACGGCTGAAAAAGATCCGGGCGAGGCATTTTTTCTTGGCTCAAACAGAAGTGGATTTGATTTTTATTCTGGTCATATAAGCACCAAAATGAGTTCGGTTATTGAAAATGTTACCGTTGGTGATTTTTGGATTCGCTCGGGACAGGGGCTGGTGCTTTGGCAGGGGTTTTCTATGAATAAATCGCTTAATGCCCTTGATATTTTTAAAACCAACCAGGGAGTGCGTCCATTTACTTCGACCGATGAAAACAAGTTTTTCAGAGGCCTTGCAACTTCATTAAAATTCCAAGACCTTGGCCTGATCCTTTTTTACTCTCACAAAAACGATGATGCAAATATTATTTTTACCGATTCGCTTCCAACAAGTTTTTCAAGTTTGCAAACTTCAGGTTATCATCGCACGGAAAATGAAATAGCCGATGAAAAATCGCTTGAAAATTTGAATTGGGGAGCGATTGTAACCTGGCAGTTTAACTACCTGAAACTGGGAGCTACTTTTGTTGCAGAGCAGTTTGGTTTGCCTTTTGTCCGAAATGAGCAATTATACAACAAATTTCGTTTTTCCGGGTCGAAAAATTATACGGCCGGCATGGATTATCTTTTCAGCAGAGGAAAATACCAGTTGTTTGGCGAAGCTGCAATTTCAAAATCAAAAGGGAAAGCATTTTTGCAGGGTGCGGTAGCACATTGGCACGACCGTTTTAATTTATCATTGTTATTTCGCCATTTCGATAAAGATTATCATGCACTTTGGGCAAATCCGTTTGCCGAAGGAAGTTCAGCCGAAAATGAAACAGGCTTGTATTTGGGCACCCGGATTTTGCCGGTTAAATTTGTGACACTTTCAGCCTATACCGATTTTTATCATTCGGAGTGGGTGAATTATACAACTGCCGGCCCGGCAACCGGATGGGAGGTTTTTACACAAGCCGATTTTCGATTCTCGGAGAAATTTCAGTTTTATCTTCGTTATAAAAATAAAGAAAAAGATCAGAAAGTAAAACTTGATAAATTATATCAGAACAAATCAGAACAAAACAGAAAAATTCGCTTGCATCTTCAGTATAAACCCGGTGAAAAGTATACTTATAAAACCCGTTTTGAGCATTCATTTTTTAAAGGACTGGAAAAAGAGAAAGGATTTTTAATGTTTCAGGATGTACAATATTCATCGGTTTCCTTTCCGTTGAATTGTTCTGTCCGGCTGGCCTGGTTTTCAACCGGGGGATACAATTCCCGTATTTATGCTTACGAAAACGACCTGCTTTATACATTTTCTGTCCCGGCATTTTACGATAAAGGGTTCCGGGGATATTTCAATTTAAAATATCAGATTTCAGAAAAATTGGATTGCTGGTTCAAAATCGGACACACCATTTACAACGAACGGGAATCAATCAGTTCGGGCTATAATGAAATAGCCGGGAATCAAAAAACCGAACTAAAATTTCAATTGAGGTTGAAAATATAGATTTGAATTCATTACTTTGCCCTGTTTTACAAAAAAGCTAAAAATGCCTGAATTTAATTTTGATGACATACGCCCTTATACCGACAAAGAAGTTAAAGAGAAAATAAAATTGCTGATTAAAGACCCTGTTTTTGATGAGGTTTTAATGCACATGTTCAAAGTCCGGCCTAAGGTGGAGATGATAAAATTGCAGTTGCGGATGGTGCGAACTGTGCGGCAGTTACAGGGAACTTTTGTATACGACATGCTCCGGATGATTATCAACAAAACTTCGGATGGGCTGACTCACACAGGTCTCGATAAACTCGATAAAAAGAAAGCGTACCTTTTTATTTCCAATCACCGCGATATTGTACTTGATGCAGCATTTATCAATTATCTTATTTTTGAAAAGGGAATGAATACAACGAATGTTGCCATCGGGAATAACCTGCTTTTATATACCTGGATTGAACATGCAGTAAAACTTAACCGTGCTTTTGTTGTGAAGCGGAATCTTCCACCGCGGGAATTGATGGAATCTTCAAAGAAAGTTTCTCACTATATACGAAAATCAATTGTTGAAGACAATGTTTCGGTTTGGATAGCACAGCGGGAAGGCCGCACTAAAGACGGATTTGACAAAACGCAGGTGAGTGTACTTAAAATGCTGAATATGAGTAATGCGTCAGGTTTTTCAGAAGGATTTAATGAATTGAATATTGTTCCGGTATCAATCTCATACGAGATAGAACCTTGTGGTTTGGCAAAAATGAAAGAGCTGATAAAAAAGGAACATTATGGCCAGAAAAAAACCAGCAAAGACGATTTGAAAAGTATGTCGATGGGGATGTTTAATCCAAAAGGAAGAATGCGTTTTTCATTTGGAACTCAAATTAAAATAGATCTTGAGGAAGCAAAAACAAGAGAGAAACAAAATCAACTGGCAGAGGTACTGGCTGCTAAAATTGACAGTCAGATATATTCCAACTTTAAACTGTGGCCCAGCAATTATGTTGCCTACGATTTACTGACAGGGGAGGACCGGTTCAGACATAAATATTCGGAAGAAGAGAAAAAACATTTTGAGCTGATGTTGGAACAGGCGATGATTTTTATCGATTTCCCGATTACAGATATTACCGAGCGATTTTTAAGAATTTATGCCAATCCGGTAATAAATAAACTTGCTGTAACAGGAGGATGAAAATGACAAAGGCCATTATCTGGGACTGGAACGGAACGCTTTTGAATGATCTTGATTTTTGTATTTCAACAATAAACATTTTACTAAAAAGAAGAGAACTACCTTTGTTAAACCGGAACAGTTACAAAGAGGTGTTTTCTTTTCCGGTGAAAGAATATTATAAAGCAATAGGTTTTGATTTTAAAAAAGAGGACTTTTCAATCCCTGCAAAAGAATTTATCGATTTATACGATGGCGGCGTCGGAAGTTGCGGACTGCATCCGTCTGCTATAGATGTACTTGAGTATTTCAGAAATCAGGGATTCCGGCAGTTTGTTCTTTCGGCGATGAAACAAAATATGCTTGAAAAGACACTTCAACAAAACAAAATTTTTCATTTTTTTGAAGGAGTAGCAGGCTTAAATGATCACTATGCAGTTTCAAAAATAGAAAGAGGAAAAGAGTTGATTCAACAGTATCAAATTAACGTTGAAAGTTCATGGATTGTAGGGGATACGACTCATGATTTTGAAGTAGCTGAGCAGCTTGGAATAAAATGTATTTTAGTTGCCGACGGGCATCAATCAGTACAAAGACTCAAAGGAACCAACATGCCGGTAATGGAGAAACTTTTGGAGTTAAAAAGCTGGCAGGAATTTTAAATTGACGGGGCTTAGAAAATATCACGTTTTTTTATGTCACGAATATATAACTGAAGGTTGGTTTTTCCCCTGTATTCATTTTCAGCGATGGAATAACATACATCAAACGGAAGTCCGGAAGTAATCAGGTCAAATTTGTCTGATTGGTTAAAAGCAATTCCGGGAAATATTCCAGAGTTCACATCGGGTTCAACCAAGTCAAGTTTCAGGTGTTCCTGATTTTTTCCAACCAACCGGCTGGTTCCTGCATCAAAAACATCTTCCGTAACAAAAATCGGCGTCATATTATGTGGACCGAATGGCGCGAATTGTTTTAAGATCCTGAAAAACCGCGGTGTAATTTCACTTAACGGGATTTTTGCATCGACCTCAATTGTTTGTGTTTGCTGAAGGTCGGTGATTTGCTCTGTAACAATTTCCTCAAAACGTTTTCTGAATTCCGGAATATTCTCAATTTTCATGGTTAGTCCGGCTGCATACATATGCCCACCGTACGATTCGAGCAAATCGCTGCATTTCCCGATTGCTTCATACAAATCAAAATCTCCCACCGAGCGTGCAGAACCGGTTGCCTGTCCGTTTGATTCGGTTAAAATGACAGTGGGGCGGTAATATTGCTCTGTAATTCTGGATGCAACAATTCCAACAACCCCTTTGTGCCAGTCGCGGTTATATAAAACCGTACTGTTCATATTTTTCAGTTCCTCGTTCTCCTCAATTGTATCCAGCGCATCCTGAGTAATGTCTCGGTCAAGGGTTTTTCTGATTTCATTAAACGAATCTATTTCTTCACCCAGTAAATCCGATTTATCCTCATCGTTGGAAACCAGTATCTGAACCGATTTTTTACCATGTTCAATTCTGCCCGAAGCATTTAAACGTGGTCCTATTTTGAAAACAATATCACTTATTGTGATTTCATTTCCATTCAACCCCGCAAAATTGATAATGGTTTGCAGCCCAATTCCGGGGTTTGAGTTTAACTTTTTTAATCCGTAATATGAAAGAACACGATTTTCTCCTGTAAGTGGAACAATATCAGAAGCGATACTTACCACAACCAAATCCAGTAAATCGTGCACTTCTTCCTGCTCTATATTATTTTTCTGGCAATAGGCCTGTAAAAACTTAAAGCCCACTCCACATCCTGATAAATCCTTGTAAGGATATTTACAGTCAGATTGTTTGGGATCTAAAACCGCCACAGCCGGAGGAACTTCGTCATCAGGGTTGTGGTGATCGCAAATAATAAAATCAAGCCCGCGCTCTTTTGCGTTTGCAATTTTTTCCACCGCTTTAATACCACAGTCAAGGGCAATCACAAGCGAGAATCCATTGTTAACAGAGTAATCGATACTTTTGGGAGAAATCCCGTAGCCCTCGCTGTATCGGTCAGGAATATAATATTCAATATGCTGAAAACGCGATTTTAAAAAGGTGTACATCAGAGCTACCGATGTGGTGCCGTCGACGTCATAGTCGCCGTAAATCAGAATTTTTTCCTGGTTGGCAATGGCCTTTTCCAGCCGCTCAACCGCTTTCCCCATATCTTTCATCACAAAGGGGTCGTGGAGGTCGCTCAATCGGGGTCTGAAAAATGCTTTTGCTTCGTTGAAAGTTTTTATTCCGCGTTGAACTAACAGTTTGGCAATTACCATATTTACGTTTAGTGCAACCGACAAATGTTTAATTTCATTTTGATCGCCCCGCTTTTTTAGATTCCACACTTTTTCCATAAATATTGTTCCAAACCGTTAATGTGCAAAGATAGAAATTGCCGGCTGATAATAGAAAAATATTTATTTAACCTTACCATTTATTTTCTTTTCCTTTCAATTCTTCTGAGAACAAATGCGATACAAGTTCTTTTATTATCTTTGCCGGAAAATTTTTCGAAAGAGATAAAATGAGTAATCAGGAATTAAGCGAACAGCAAGTTATTAGGAGAAATTCGTTGCAAAAATTACGCGAACTGGGCATCGATCCGTATCCTGCGGCTGAGTTTAGAGTAAATGCAACAAGCACCGAAATAAAAGCAAATTTTAGTGAGGAGGAGGGCAATTATCAGGATGTTGTTTTTGCCGGAAGATTAATGAGCCGGAGGATAATGGGAAAGGCCTCGTTTGCCGAAATTCAGGATTATAAAGGACGAATTCAGATATATGTAAACCGCGATGAGTTGTGCACCGGAGAAGACAAAACCATGTACAACGAGGTGTTTAAAAAACTGCTTGATATTGGCGACATTATCGGTATTAAAGGTTTTGTTTTTAAAACACAAATGGGAGAGATTTCTATTCATGTAAAAGAATTAACGGTTCTGAATAAATCGCTTCGTCCGCTGCCCGTCGTAAAAGAAAAAGATGGCAAAACTTACGATGCTTTTTCCGATGCTGAACAACGGTACCGTCAGCGTTATGTCGATTTAATCGTAAATCCGCAGGTGAAAGATGTATTTATTAAGCGTACAAAAATCATCAATACCATGCGCGAGATGTTTAACGAGTACGGTTACTTTGAAGTTGAAACGCCTATTCTACAACCTATCCCAGGAGGAGCAGCGGCACGCCCTTTTATTACACATCATAATTCGCTGAATATTCCGCTTTACCTGCGTATCGCTAACGAACTTTATCTGAAACGCTTGATTGTTGGTGGTTTCGATGGTGTATATGAATTTGCCAAAGATTTCCGTAACGAAGGGATGGACCGCACACATAACCCGGAATTCACCGTGATGGAAATTTATGTGGCTTACAAAGATTACAAATGGATGATGAGTTTCACCGAGCAGATTTGTGAACGTGTGGCGCTGGCGCTTCATGGAACCACAAAGGTGCAGTTGGGCGAAAATATTATTGATTACAAAACACCCTATCCGCGTGTAACCATGACCGAAGCGATAAAAGAATATACCGGTTATGACATTTCGGGCAAAAGCGAAGAGGAATTGCGTGAGATTTGCGACAAGCTGGGAATTGAAACAGATCCGAGCATGGGAAAAGGAAAACTGATTGACGAGATTTTTGGCGAGAAATGCGAACATAATTACATTCAGCCAACGTTTATTACCGATTATCCGGTTGAAATGTCACCGCTGACAAAAAAACACAGGGAAAACCCGGAGTTGACCGAACGTTTTGAATTGATGATAAACGGAAAAGAGCTGGCAAATGCCTATTCGGAATTAAACGACCCGATTGACCAGCGCGAGCGTTTTGAAGAACAGTTGCGTTTGTCGGAAAAAGGCGATGACGAAGCCATGTTTATCGACCAGGATTTTTTGCGTGCACTGGAATACGGAATGCCGCCAACTTCAGGAATGGGAATGGGAATCGACCGTTTAACCATGTTTATGACCAACAGTCCATCGATTCAGGATGTACTTTTCTTCCCGCAAATGAAACCGGAAAAGAAAGTTACGGTTGAACTGACCGACGATGAAAAAGCAGTGATGGAATTGTTAAAAGCGCAATCTCCGGTTGATTTGAACGAGCTGAAAGAAAAGTCGGGGCTCAGCAACAAAAAATGGGACAAAACCATAAAAGGATTGACCAAACACAAACTGGCCAAAGTAGAAAAAAACGATGATGGTTTGTTTGTGGAATTAATATAGAACTAAGAATAAAGAACCAGGATTCAAGATACAGCCTCTTCATTTTCAGGAAGGGGCTTTTTTTGTTTCTTAAAGATGAGGTTTGGAGTCCGAAGTGTCAATAAATAACCAAATTATCACAAGATAAAAGCTAATGAAATGGATGCAGAAAGAACAAACAATTAGAAATTATTTGTAAATTTAAGTAATAGAAAACAAATAATTAACAAGTAGCATAGATTAGGTAATGATGAAAAGCAAGCTCTGGCTTTTTTCTTTAATACAATTAATCCTATGTTATAATAAAGAGAGCCGTTATGATTGGAACGTCAGACTATATTTCTGCTATAGCAATTGTAATTTCATTAATTAGTTTTTTTTATACTATGTATCGTCATAGACAAGAACTCGGAATGAAATTCGAACAAAGAAAACAGGAAATTAGGCAACTGATTATAGAAACAGACGTGATTAATCAGAAAATATTTCACACAGTTTATAAAATCCAACTAAAACAACAATTTAATGAAAAACTGAAATCATACGTCGAAAAATTGGTAGCTGGAATAGATGAAAACGAGAATGATATGAAGATTTTAAAAACAGCATTTTCAAAAATAGGTCGATCCTCCAGTAAATATGCTAGTTTAGAATTGGAAAAGCTATTATCCAAAGTTCAATCCAATCTCGGCGAGGTAAAGAAAAATTATGAACTAATGGGAAATATTCAAGAATTGATAAGTAAGTAAATATATAACATGAAAATTTGTAGATAGCTTATATGAGCTGTCTGGAAGTTCCCCTTAGTATTCTGTGCACAAAACTCATCAACATCATTAGATATAATTTCCTCCTTTACAAACCTTTTGAATTCTTTATCACTTAAATCTTTATCTTCTTCGTCGATTGCGTGCTCATTTCTCCAATATGTTTGTTCCCTGTAACCTTTGAGGTTCTTTCTTCGGATTTCAGTTTGATTAGATCTGGATGAAGATGGTGGAAAATAACTATGGCAAGGTATTAAATTGATAATCTCTTCTTTGGAAAGATATAGGGTTTATGAAGGATTTGGAGATTTATTTTCGTTTTTAATAATTGAATCAAATAGTAGCTAAAGTTTTATTTTGGTTTTTCAGTTGCTGTGTCGATTAATGTCGTACCTTGACCGTAATTAAAAACGAAGCTAACTGACTTATGAAAACCTTGTCCGGTAGAATTTTAGAAAAGTGTGGATGGCGAATAACGGGTGATTATGGCGATTTAAAAAAGTCGGTAACCATTTTTGCACCTCACACCGCACACATCGATGCGATTTACGGGAAACTCGGATTCACGGAGCTGGGTGTTAAATTTAAATTTCTTTCAAAAAAAGAACTCTTCTTTTTTCCCATGAATTTGGTTATGAGGAAATTTGGTTCGATTCCGGTTCGCGGGGTAAAAGGTAAAAATGCCATTTATCAGGTTGTTGATCTTTTGGAATCATCAGAAGAATTGCATATTGTTGTTTCTCCGGAGGGGTGGATAAAAAAGATGGAAAAATGGAATAAAGGGTTTTTCTATATGGCTCAAAAAGCTCAGGTTCCTATTGTTGTGGCTGCGCTTGATTATGGGAAAAAAGAAATGGGCGTACTTGGAATTATTTATGACACTTCTGACTTTACTGCTGTTATGGGGCAGATTAAAGAATTTTATAGAGAAGTAAAAGGGAAAAAAACCGGAACAATTTGCCCTGCATGTGGATTAATTAAACAGGTAAAGCTGCTGATACCGGAGCTCTATTGTTTTCAGGGAGGAGCGTTTTGTTAAAATATCCGCATTTCTAATAAATACAGAATGTTTGATATTGGTTATTCTGTTGTAAGTATAAAAATCAGCGATCAACTTCATCGCTAATATTGAACCCCTCTTTTATCCGTTTGTTAGTTTATTTCGAAGTGTAAATCGTTTCTTTTCAATAGACAAACAAAATGTTGCTATTTTTGATAAACCAACTAAAAACAACAAGTATGAAAACTCAAAAGCTAAGCATTGCAACAGTTTTAATCCTGGCGTTTTCCATTGCAATAACTACCATGTCAAAAGCAGAAAAACCAATTCGTCTGGCAGTGGCTAGAATGTCGCACGGGCATATTTCATTTATTTTAGGCCGGCCCGATAAGGGTGACTTTGAATTGGTAGGAGTTTGCGATACAAACCGGGTATTAACCCGGAATGTAAAAGTAAGGTACGAATTGCCTGCTGAAATTATTTATCACAATCTGGAAAAAATGCTCGATGAAACAAAACCGGAAGCTGTGGTCGCATTTGGTTCTATTTTCGACCATTTGTCGGTGGTTGAAGCCTGTGCTCCCCGCGGTATTCATGTGATGGTGGAAAAACCGTTGGCGGTAAATATGGAACATGCAAAACAAATGGCAGAATTGGCAGAAAAACACGATATTTTTTTGCTAACGGATTATGAAACTTCGTGGTACCCCACAACGGCGCAATCGCTGAAAATGGTGCGAGAAGATGATTTTGTCGGGAATTTGAGGAAAGTGGTTATTCACGATGGGCATCGGGGACCAAAGGAAATTGGTTGCGACCGGTTTTTTCTTGAGTGGCTGACCGATCCGGTTTTAAATGGCGGCGGTGCTATTATCGACTTTGGGTGTTACGGGGCCAATCTGATGACCGCGTTAACAAACGGGCAAGAGGCTGTTTCTGTTACGGCAGTAACCCGCCAGTTTAAACCCGATGTTTATCCAAAGGTTGACGACGAGGCGACCATAATTGTTTCTTATCCTGAAGCGCAGTGTATTATTCAGGCATCGTGGAACTGGCCGTTTAGCAGGAAAGACATGGAAATTTACGGAGATGAGGGATATATTTATGCACTTAACAGGTCGGATATAAAATTCAGAGGTGCTGATGTAAGTTCAGAAGTTCAAAAAAAGATTACACCAGACGATATCCCGGTTTACGAGGATCCATTTGCCTATTTTGCTGATGTGATCCACAAAAAAATTGTTCAGCCTGAATATGGCCTTTATTCGCTTAAAAACAATTTGGAAGTGGTAAAAATACTCGATGCAGCCCGTGAATCGGCCAGAACCGGCAGAGCAGTTTTTTTTAAAAAGTAGATTTTTTTAGCCTCCAAAATTCAGTATAACAGATGTTTGCACCTTTGTTGTATGCCTACGTCTTTTGTAGCGGAGATTACCTTTTCCTGTTTTTCCGAATATATATATACAAAAGGACGCAACTAATTATAATTTTTGAAAGAAGAAGATGACTGTATCATTTCGGTACAGAAAGATCTTGTTTTTGAAGGCAAGATCGTTTGTGATGGTTTACAAACCCCAAACCACACTTTTTTTGGGATGGGTCACATTTAGTTTGGCGGGGTTATCTATATCCTGACAAATTCAGTATAAATTGTAAATGGCTTTTTTCGGGTCATTTACGTTTTTATACTTGATTTGAAACCAATCATTAAATCGCGATAGTATGAAGAAATTTTATTTGTTAAAAGAAATAACCCTTTTACTGTTTTTTCTATTATTCACGTATTCTGTATTTAGTCAGGAATCGTTGTTTATAACAACACCGGGTATTGAACTGGCTCCAGGCGAGACAATTTCCGTAAGCGCCGGTTATACTGACAGTATGGGAATAGAGCAGGAGGTGAAAATAAAATGGAATACCGAGCCCGGCTATCTTGGCAAAGTAGACAAAAACGGATTATTTACTGCAAGTCATTCCGGAGAAGGGATTTTAATTGCTAAGTATAAGGAACTTCGCGACTCTGTGAATTTAAAAGTGACAGGGACCCCAAAAGGTACTGAAGAAGAAAATACTGCATATCCCAAAGTAAAGGTTACTCCCGGCAAAATTAAGGTAATGGCCGGCGATTCGGTTGAATTGGCTGCATTTTATATCAACGAACTGGATCAAAAGGTTGACACTATTTTTTCCTGGTCGGTTTGGCCGGCGGAACTTGGAAGCTTTTCCTATTCTTCAGAAAATATGTTTTATGCTCATAATGTTGGTAAAGGAATTCTTGTAGCTTCGCTGGGAGAATTAGCTGATACGGTAAAACTTGAGGTTGAAGAGCCAAAAGTAAAAACCAACAACGGCAATAACAGCAGGCAAATGCAAATACTGCCGGGCGACACAATAGTCGCGCTGGGCAGCTTGATGCAAATCCAGTACGATGCTGTTTATAAAACAAACGGGAATAAACACGACGATGCAGAAGTTGTGTGGATCCTGTCCGGTGATTCGATAGGGGCAATTGAAGCAAGTACTGGCTTGCTGACTCTGTCGGGTGAAACCGGGTTGGCCTTGATCAAAGCAGAATATAGTAATTTTAGTGCGTCAGTAGAGCTGCTGGTGGTTGATTCTCTTGTTGATCCGGTAGTAAATACAATAACCATACATCGCGTTCTTCCCGATGGAACAGAACTGCCGGCTAAATTATTTAATGAAGGTGAGTCATATAAGATTGGCGGATTACCCTTTCCCTTGAATATTTTGAATGGAGGAATGATTCATTTCCCCTTTGGATGTATTGATGAAGATATCCTTATTTATATGTTTATTCCTGACGAATATGCAGAAGTAGATGAGGACAGCGTTGAAGTAGAGTTTGAAAATGAAATTATTACCGGGGTGAAGTTTAATGTAATGCCTGTTGGGAGTGACTCAATTGTTGAGCCTTATTACTTTAATATTCCTTTGAACTTAAGCCTGATCTATAAACATGGCCTGTTGGATTCGCTTGGTGTCAGCCCCGAAAATCTGGACGTATTTTTTGCAGAAAATACCGGATTTACAGATGATGGTACCGGAAGTGTAGCTATTGACACTGTAAAAAATAAAATTTACGCAGCAATTGAGCATTTTAGTACTATTGTTGTAAAACAAAAAGAGAATGAAACGTTTGCCAGAGATTTAGGAAAAAACACAGGGGAGATGTTAATGGCTTATCCAAATCCGTTCAGCGTTTCAACACAATTGGCATTTAAACTTTCCAAAAAATCAGATATAGATCTCAGCATTTACAATTTGTTTGGACAAAAAGTGAAAGTTTTGGTACACGAAGAGAAATCAGAAGGTCTTCATACTGTTGAATGGAACGGGATGAATGAAAATGGCACCCTTTCTTCACCCGGAATTTACTTTTGCAGGATGCTTCTGAATGGTGATAAAGCGGTTGTAAAACAACTTATTTTGAACAATAGGTAATTTTAATTTTATCTTAGACAGTGGCCCCGGAGAATTCCGGGGTTTTTTTGTTTCCTTGCGTTTTTTGACCTATTATTTTGGAACGGCCAACCGGCCGGTTACTGGTTTGATGAATATTCAGAATAGTTACCTATTTTTAACAAATTATCTTTCTGCTTAAAATTTTGGAAATGAGTTCGTTTGTTAAAAACAAACAATATTACAAATTTAGTTTTTACGGATTTTTAAAAAATCTTCGGTTTTTTGATGCTTTTTTTATTTTGTTTTTGGTTGAAAAAGGATTGTCTTATACCGAAATAGGTGTATTGTATGCAGCAAGGGAAATCTGTATAAACATTTTTGAAGTACCATCCGGAATTGTTGCTGATACTTACGGACGAAAAAATTCGTTGATGGGATCTTTTGTAGCTTATATTTTATCGTTTGTTGTATTTTTTATTTCCGCTAACTTCTGGTTGTTTTTAGTTGCTTTTATTTTTTATGGTGTAGGCGATGCATTTCGGAGTGGTACCCACAAAGGAATGATTATGGAATACCTGAAAATTGAGAACTGGGAAGATCAGAAAATAGATTATTACGGGCATACTCGTTCGTGGTCGCAAATGGGCTCTGCAATTTCGTCGTTAATTGCAGGCGGAATTGTTTTTTATTCCGGAGAGTATCATAATATTTTTCTGTATTCCATTGTTCCGTACATGATAAATTTATTTCTGATCATGTCATACCCCAATGCATTAAACCATTCATCAAATCAGTCGGAAAAGAATAAGAAAGTGAGCTTTGTTTTTATGGTTAAGTCGCTGATTAAAATGGTTAAACGCCCTAAGGTCTTGAAAATAATAAATACGGCTGCGCTTCATTCGGCCTATTTAAAAGCGGTAAAAGATTATATTCAGCCATTAATGGCAAGTGTGGCGCTTTTAATTCCGGTTTTTGTAAACCAGGAAGATGAGAAAAGAAACGGGGCAATAATAGGAGTTATTTATTTTTTGATTTACCTGGGCACTTCCCGGGCGTCAAAATATTCATCAAAACTGGAAAAGAACAATAAAATTGACCTTCCTTTTGTTACACTGTTGTTTGGCTTTTTTCTTGGAACAGTCACTGGATTTTTTTACAGCTGCGAGATTTGGGTGGTGGCGTTGGTCGCTTTTATTGGGATTTATTTGGTTGAGAATGTACGAAAACCGGTTTTAACCGGATATATTTCAGATAACGTCCCTAACGAAGTTTTAACATCGGTTATTTCGGCCCAGTCCTTGCTCAAAACCATCTTAACATCTGTTTTGGCCTTTGTTTTTGGAGTGGTTGCCGACCATTTTGGAATTGGAATTTCGTTTATAGTGGTTTCTGTGTTTCTTGGAGTATTTTCAATTTTCATCTACTATCTCAAAGGTTTAAGAAATTAAATCAGTTAAGTATGTCTTCCAAAATTAAATATGTTCATACCAATATTGTTGCTGCAAACTGGAGAGAGTTGGCCGCATTTTATATCAAAGTTTTTGATTGCATTCCAATTTTGCCGGAACGGAATTTAAGCGGAAACTGGTTAGACCAATTAACAGGTTTGAAAAAAGCAGGTATAAGAGGAATTCATCTTCAACTCCCTGGTTTTGAAAAAGGCCCGACACTTGAAATATTTGAATATTCGCCGGAGAATTTGGCGGAAAATAATCGTGTAATCAATCGAGCAGGATTTGCACACATCGCATTTCATGTTGAAGATGTGGAGGACATTTTGGAGAAACTGGTTCAAAATGGCGGTGAAAAGTATGGCGAACTTATTAAAACAAAAATTGAAGGAGTTGGAATTTTAAATGCAGTCTATACCCGGGATCCTGAAGGGAATATTGTGGAGATTCAACATTGGGAAAACGATAAAGGAGTTAGCCGGTAAACTATTTTCCGTTTCCTTTAAAACTTACCATCAAGGTGTAAATTAGAATTTTAAAATCGATGTACAGCGAAATATTTTTCAGATACATCATATCGAAAGGCAATCTTTCAAGCATTTCTTCCACATTTGAAGCATAACCGTATTTTACCTGTCCCCACGAGGTTATTCCCGGTCGTAATTTGTGAAGGTGGGTGTAATGAGGTGCTTTTTGAATGATTTGGTCAATGTAATATTTTCTTTCAGGGCGGGGCCCCACCAGTGACATTTCACCTTTAATTACATTTATAAATTGCGGAATTTCGTCGAGGTGTGTTTTTCGCATGAACCGCCCAATATTAGTAATTCGCTCATCGTTTTCGTTCGATAGTTCAGGAGTTCCGTTTTCGGCATTAAAAACCATACTTCTTAATTTGTAGATTTTAAAAGGTTGTCCGAAACGCCCCACTCTTTCCTGTTTATATATTATAGGGCCTTTCGATGTGGTTTTGATAACCACAGCTAAAACCAAAAAAACAGGGAAAAACAAAACCAATGCAATAAACGAGAACAATACATCGATTAAACGTTTGGTATTTTCCTGCCAGCCCGGCATCAAACCGTTTGATATTTTTATCAGAGGACTGCTGTAAATGGTATTTACTTTTACCGTGCCCGACAGAAAATCGTACAAATCAGGAATTCCCCAAATTGTTACCTGCCGGTTTTCAATTATTGTAAGAATGTCGCTTAATCTTTTGTGTTCAATGGTTTCAAGCGCAATTATTACCTCTTCAATCTGTTTGCTTTCAATAATATTTGTCAGGTCGTTTACACCGCCTAATTTTGGAATGTAATCGCTTAAAAGCGCATCGTTGTTGTTTTCAACTCCCACAAAACCAACAAATAAGTTTCCGGCAGGGCGCTGCTGGTTCATCATCTCATTATACACTTTTACTGCTTTTTCGTTGCTTCCTATAATAAGCGTGTTAAACCCTATTTTACGTTTGTGAATTCGATGTATTGTTCGTGTGGTAAGAATTAAGCGAAACGAATAGGTAAGGAAGAAGTGGAGGATAAAAAGAATAAAAAAGAGTTCGTAATAATCTTTATACGATGTTATAAAATCATCTAAAATCAAAGCAAAGAAAATAATTACTACACCTACAACCGATGTTAAAAAAGTCTGTCCGAGTTCAAGCAGCCGCGATCTGTGAAAAATGTTTTTGTAAAATCCGGTGATATAATAAAAAGTAAGCCAAAAAACTGGAATAAACAGCAAGCCAAGAAAATAACGGTTGGTAAAATCCAAAGGTATGTCAATGCCAAAGCGCTGGGGTTCTATAACCAGTTTGCGGTAAATGAAAAATATAGTCCAACCAAGGGCCGCTGCTAAAAAATCAAAAACCAAGTATTTTGCAACCTGTCTTTTTTTGTTCATTCTTTGCCGGTTAAGTCTGGTAATTCAGCTAATGCATTAGTGTAACGGTTGCCAGACTGAAATATTGCCGCAAAAATAATTTTTTAGACGACTTAATGAGTGGAAAACTGCATTATCTTTTTGTTGATTTTCTGCACGGCGTATAAAACAATCAGATAGTCCTCTATATTGCTGATTTGTTTTGACTTTTTTTGAACCACATGGAGGAACCTGTCAATTTCATTTACAGGGGGGTACTCTGACAGATTGATGGGTTTATTGTTACATTGAAAAACTTTTGTGGAAAAGTTTAATGTTACAAACTGGCCTGGTGAGTATGATTTTATTTTGAATTCATTTAACGGAGGCAGATTTCCGTAATTGATATTCACCACAGAGGCATCACCAAATTCAAGCCTTACATTGTTAAATTTCGACTCGGTTTCTTTTGTCCGGAAAGTAACAGCACCAATTTTTTTTGGACTAGTTCCTGTTGTCCCAATTAACATTAGTAAAAGGGAAATAAGTGTGCTGTCGGTGATTGTTTCCTCTGTTACGTATGAAATATCAAGTAATGTAGGTGTAATTAAATGATTGTTCAGCCATTGGGTTGCCGGTGTAAAATAACGCGGATTTGTAACCTGAATAACCGACCCTGATTCATTCGCCAGGCTGACAAGCTGCGAACACTCATCAATAGTAAGTTTTAAATATTCAATGGTGAAAATGTGTTTCGATTTTTTTACGATATCACACAACATTTTAAAGGGTAAAATTGAAGAGTTGTCCATGATAATAATGTCTGCTCTTTCAATCAGTTCAATCCGGTTAATTTCCGGAATTGAAAAATGAAAACTATTTAAGTGGGCATCTGTTCCTACCGAGGTTTTTCCTACAATATTTACCCCTTTAATTTTTTGTATCCGCTTAACGTGCGGTTCCAAAATTTCTGTTTTCCCTATGAGTCCAATGTTCAGCATATTACAAATATAAAGTTCAAAACACTCTGTTTACCTTTCATTAAAAAGAACTTATCAACGTTAAATGTTAATATTGAAAAAGAATCTTTAAATTGAAATCAAGGGGATTTAGGTTATTTTAGTACCGTATTTTTTGAAGAATGGAAATGAATGATGATCTGAGACATCAGGGAATGAGAAAGAAACTGGCCACCGGATTAAAAATAAAGGGAATTCGGAATGAAAAGGTTTTGCAGGCTATTGAGCAGGTTCCAAGACATCTTTTTATGGAAAGTAGTTTTATAAATTTTGCTTATAAAGACCAGGCGTTTCCTATCGGAGCAGGGCAAACAATTTCGCAGCCCTACACCGTTGCATTTCAAACACAGCTGCTTCAGGTCAGTAAAAACGATAAAATTCTGGAAGTTGGAACAGGCTCAGGATATCAGGCAGCCGTTTTGCTTGAAATGGGGGCAAAAGTTTTTACGATTGAAAGACAAAAGGAATTGTATCAGAAAGCCCAGTCGTTTCTTCCCGAGATCGGGTACCACCCGGCTTGTTTTTTTGGAGACGGCTATAAAGGATTACCTCATTTTGCACCTTTCGACAGAATATTGGTAACAGCTGGTGCCCCGTCTGTGCCGGAGGATTTGAAATACCAATTAAAAATTGACGGTCGTTTGGTTGTGCCGGTGGGAACAGAAAAACGACAGGAAATGACCGTAATAATCCGGATCTCGGAAAATGAATTTAAAACCGAAAAACATGGAGGCTTTGTTTTTGTTCCTTTGTTGAAAGGAACGGTAAATTCGTAACTATGATAAAAATTAAAAAGTTTGTTGTAAATCCTCTACAGGAAAATTCATATATCCTATCCGACGAAACAGGAGAATGTATTTTTATTGATCCTGGTTTTTTTTATGAGGAGGAACATGATGAAATCAGAGAATACATTTCGGAAAATAATTTGAAACCAAAAAAAATTACCAACACGCATTGCCATTTTGATCATATTATGGGGGTTGAATTTTTACGGTCCGAATATCAAATACCTCTTTTTGCACATCCTGACGATGCATTTTGGATTGAACGCGCGATAGACCAGGGGCAGATGTTTGGTTTTGACATGCAACCGGTGAACCCTATTGATGCACTGTTTAAAGAAGGCGAAAAAGTAAAATTCGGAAATACTGAACTTGAAATTTTTCATGTTCCGGGGCACTCACCAGGGCATGTTGTTTTTTATAGCCGGAATAATGATTTTCTCATTGCAGGCGACGTACTTTTTTATGGTAGTATAGGACGTACCGATTTACCCGGAGGAAACCACCAACAGTTAATTTCAGGGATAAAAGACCAGCTTTTTAAATTGCCTGACGAGACAAAAGTGTATTGTGGACACGGCCCGGAAACAACACTGGGGTTTGAAAAAACAAACAATCCCTTTTTAACCTGACTAACAAAATGTAACCTTGATTTTAATTTGTGGTTTAAAATCATTTTTTACAAAAATTGGAAAATTTATACTTGCAAATATTTCACTATAAATAAAATAGATAGATGCCTTACGATAATTTTGTAACCCGCCATATTGGCCCACGTGAAAATGATGTAACAGAGATGTTGGAAGCAGTTGGTGTATCATCGATGGATGAATTGATTGAGCAAACTGTTCCTGCAAATATCAGGTTAAAAGAACCGCTCAAATTACAGGAAGGACTTACTGAACGAAAATATTACCGGAAGGTTCTTAGTCTGGCTGCCAAAAATAAGGTGTTTAATACCTATATCGGAATGGGATATTACGATACAATAACTCCCGCCGTTGTTCTTCGGAATGTATTGGAAAATCCGGTGTGGTATACTTCTTACACTCCCTATCAGGCTGAAATTTCCCAAGGCAGGCTGGAGGCATTGTTAAATTACCAGACCATGGTTTGCGAACTTACCGGAATGGAAATTGCCAACGCATCGCTGTTGGATGAATCAACTGCTGCTGCAGAGGCGATGATTATGATGATGAATTTGCGTTCGCGCAAAATGGTAAAGAATGGTGTAAATGCAGTTTTGGTAGATGAAAAAATGTGGCCGCAAACACACGACGTGCTAAAAACAAGGGCTTATCCGCTTGGCATCGAACTTCGAATTCAATCAAAAGAAAATTTTGAATTCGCCGATGATGTTTTTGGTGTTTTAGTGCAATATCCAAATTCTGACGGAGAAATTATTGATTATTCGGAACTGGTAAAACAGGCACATGAAAAAGATATAAAAGTAGCTGTTGCCGCTGATTTGCTTTCACTTGCTATTTTGGTTCCTCCGGGTGAATGGGGAGCCGATATTGTTTTTGGAAATAGCCAGCGTTTTGGGGTGCCAATGGGATATGGTGGTCCGCATGCAGCTTTTTTTACAGCGAAAGAAACATTCAAACGAAGCATGCCTGGCCGAATTATTGGAGTGACTAAAGACATTCACGGAAACCGTGCATTGCGCATGGCACTTCAAACAAGAGAACAACATATCAAGCGGGAGAAAGCAACGTCAAATATTTGTACCGCACAAGCACTTTTGGCAACCATGGCAGGCTTTTTTGGAGTTTATCACGGTCCCGAAGGTGTGAGAAATATTGCCGATCGGGTTCATAACATTGCCGCGTTTTTGACTGAAGAGATTGAAAAACTGGGATACAAACAGCTAAACCGGAATTATTTTGATACCATTCGTTTTGCTTTGCCAAGACATGTAAAACACGAAGATATTGAGTGGCTGTCATTGGAATTGGAGATGAACTTCAGGTATTTCGAAAATGGTGAGGTTGGAATTAGTATTGATGAAACTACCAACCGGGAAGACATCACCTGGATTTTGGAAGTGTTTGCAAAAGCAGCCAACAAACGCTGGCAAGTCATTCATGAGTATCCCAAAGGATATTCTGTAGATAAAAAATATGCCCGAACTTCGGAATATCTGACCCAGGAAGTATTTAACAAATACCGGTCGGAAACTGAAATGGTACGTTACATCAAACGATTGGAACACAAAGATATTTCACTCACACATTCCATGATTTCGTTGGGCTCATGTACTATGAAATTAAATGCGGCGACAGAAATGCTCCCGTTGAGCTGGATAGAGTTTAATGGAATTCATCCTTTTGTTCCCAAAAATCAGGCGCGTGGTTACCACGAAATGATGGAAGAATTGCGTAGGGATTTATCTGAGATAACCGGGATGTCGGATGTGAGTTTGATGCCAAACTCCGGTGCCGCCGGCGAATATGCGGGATTGATGGTTATTCAGGCTTATCACGAAAGCAGGGGAGAGGGCAAACGGAATGTGGTTCTGATTCCTTCATCTGCGCATGGAACAAATCCGGCAAGTGCAGTTATGGCGGGGATGAAAGTAATTGTTGTTGCCTGCGATGAACAAGGAAACATTGACCTGGAGAATTTACGCAGGAAGGCGGATGAACATAAAGAATTCCTTTCTTCGTTTATGGTAACCTATCCGTCAACACATGGTGTATTTGAGTCGTCGATAGTAGAGATGTGTGAAATCATTCATAAAAACGGTGGTCAGGTTTATATGGATGGAGCAAATATGAACGCACAGGTTGGTTTAACCAATCCCAAAAGTATTGGAGCTGATGTTTGTCATCTGAATTTACATAAAACCTTTGCTATCCCTCATGGTGGGGGAGGTCCCGGAGTTGGACCGATAGCAGTGGCCGGTCATCTGGTTGAGTTTCTACCTTCTCATCCAATCATGAATAACGGACACGTCGGAATTAACGCGGTTGCAGGTGCTCCGTGGGGAAGTGCTTCTGTTCTTACGATTACTTACGGGTATATAAAAATGATGGGAGCAAAAGGATTAACAGAGGCAACTCAAATAGCCATTTTAAACGCCAATTATATTGCAAAAGCATTGGAAGCAAATTACGGAATTTTGTATACCGGCGAAAACGGGCGTATTGCACACGAAATGATTCTGGAATGCAGGCATTTTAAAGCATCTTCCGGAATCACTGAAGAAGACATTGCCAAACGTTTAATGGATTACGGTTTTCATGCTCCAACGCTTTCTTTTCCCGTTCATGGAACTTTAATGATTGAACCTACGGAAAGTGAATCCAAAGAAGAACTGGATCGTTTTATTGATGCCCTGAATTCTATTTTTAATGAAATAAAAGAAATAGAAAACGGCACGGCAGATAAAACCGACAACGTGTTGAAAAATGCACCACATACCTCTGAAAGAGTTTGTGCCAACGAATGGGAACACGAATATTCAAGAGAAAAGGCTGCCTTTCCATTGGATTGGATCAGGGAAAATAAATTCTGGGTGCCCGTCGGACGTGTCAATAATGCTTGGGGCGACCGGCATTTGATATGTACCTGTGGTTCGCCTGAAGAATATGAATTGATGACTCAGGATTAGTTGAAATCAAATAGTTTATTTGGATGATCGTTTTTCCAAATGCAAAAATAAATATTGGTTTGAATGTGGTTTCCAGGAGGGAAGACGGATATCATAACCTGGAAACCATATTTTATCCGGTAAAACTCGCTGATGCGTTGGAAATTGCTGATTCGGATGAAACGGAGTTTTCGTATTCAGGTTTGCATATTGACGGTGCCCCTGAAAATAATTTGGTGTACAAAGCATATTCCTTGTTAAAAAGTGATTTCGAACTTCCCGGTCTAAACATTCATTTGCACAAAGTAATTCCATTTGGTGCCGGGCTGGGAGGTGGTTCCTCTGATGCAGCTTTTGTACTAAAATTAATAAATGAATATTGCAGTTTAGGTTTAAATTCAACTGAATTAAAGCAATACGCTAAGGAAATTGGCGCTGATTGTCCTTTCTTTATCGAAAACAAAGCTTCTTTTGCCAGGGGGATTGGGGATCAGCTCGAACCAATCCAAATTGACCTTTCGAAATTTGAGATTGTTATTGTTAAACCACAAATATCGGTAAGTACACCCGATGCTTACCGGAATATAAAACCTTCTCAGCCGTCGTTCAATTTAAAGGAGCTAAATAAAATTCCGCTTGAAGAATGGAGAGATTTTGTTGTAAATGATTTTGAAAAGACGGTTTTTCCAAAGTACCCTGAAATCCAAAATATAAAAGAGGCTCTTTATAAAATGGGAGCCTTGTACGCTGCTATGTCTGGCAGTGGCTCGGCGGTTTTTGGTATTTTTCGCCATTTACCGGCAAATACAGATAAATTCCTACCCAAAGGTATTTTTATTTACCGATAGTTTCTGACACTTACCGACCTTAAGGTTTCATTAACAAAATATTCATACTTTTTAACAAAAAGCAATGTAACCTTTGTGCTTGTAAATAGTCTATTAAAGTGAAAACAAAATTTGGAAAACAAGAAAAGAAAAAGACGAAAACAAAAACAATTAGTAAGAAAGCAGAAAAAATAGAAACAATGAAAACAAGAATTAATCAAGTAGTAGCCATAGCAATTTTCACCCTGATATTATTTGGAGGAAACAGCTATGCAAAAGGAACAGAATTAATTGCCTCAAGTTTGAAAACAATTGAAGAGCCAGCTATGGAAATGGAAAGTTGGATGATTGACGAAGCTTACTGGAACAAAACCAATTCAGCTTATTTCTTTGAAGAAGCGTTTGATGAAGCTTTAAATCTGGAGGCGTGGATGTTTAATGAAAGCAACTGGGGAAAAGTTGATTTGAATTACGCTGAAACAGAAGTTGAAAACAGTTTGGTTCTGGAATCATGGATGACAAACGAAAACCTTTGGGAAAAAGAAAGGCTAAGTTTTAATGAAACAGAAACAGAAAATAATTTGATTCTGGAGTCATGGATGACAGACGAAAATACATGGAATATTCAATAGGGAAAAGGTAAAGTTAAAACGCGATTAGCTTAGTTGGATTTTTAAAGGAGGACTGTCAAAAGGCAGTCCTTTTCTTTTTGCAAAAAAATAGGTCAACTATAGAGCCAACCTATTTTTTTAATAAAACAGCCTTATTTTAATATTTTGGGTTTAATCTCAATCATCAGATGTCTTTTAGGTATTACATCTTCTTTTTTTACATAAATTTTTACTATCTCCCCGTCAAAAGGCATGCGAACCTGATTTTGCATTTTCATTGCCTCAAGCAGTAACAAAGTTTCACCTTCTTTAACTTTATCCTTTGGTTTGATGTATATGTCGATTATTGTTCCCGGTATAAATGAATAAAGCAGATTTTCATTTGGCGCCTCCCACATTAACCTTTCTTCAAATTTTCGGGTATACGTGGTTTTGTAAATAGCCCCCTGAACAATGAGATTTTTATATTCTTTTTCTTCAGTCATAAATTTTAATTTTAGAATGGTGGTACACCGTGTTTTTTAGCTGGCAAATGAACGCTTTTATTTTCCGAAACTTTTAGGGCATGTAAGATACGTGGCCTGGTTTCTTTTGGTTCAATTACTTCGTCGATATATCCCTGCGCTGCTGCAACATACGGATTTGCGAATTTTTCTTTGTACTCCAGAATTTTTTGCTGACGCATTTCTTCCGGATTTTCAGCTTCTGCAATTTCTTTTCGGAATACAATGTTTGCGGCACCTTCCGGTCCCATTACCGCAATTTCTGCGGTTGGCCATGCAAATACAAAATCAGCACGTAAGTGGCGCGAGTTCATCGCAATATAACCCCCACCGTATGCTTTTCTTAAAATGACCGTTACTTTTGGAACTGTCGCTTCACTGTATGCATAAAGAATTTTTGCACCGTGCCGGATTACGCCTGCATGTTCCTGATCGACTCCTGGTAAATATCCTGGTAAATCTTCTATTGTAACAATTGGAATATTAAAAGCATCGCAATAACGAATAAACCTCGCTGCTTTGTCAGAACTGTCGGTATCCAGAACACCAGCAAGAACCATTGGTTGGTTGGCTACAAATCCTACTGTTTCACCTTCCATCCTTCCAAAACCAATTATAATATTTGGTGCAAAATGTTCCATAACTTCAAAAAAGTCAGAGCCGTCTGTAATTCCTTTTATAATGTCGCGCATATCGTAAGGAATTCTTGGATCGCCGGGAACCATGTCTTCAATTTTCCTGCCTTTTTGCGGCGATTTTGGCGGATAAGGAAGCGCTTTCCTGGAATTATTTCGGGGAATAAAACTGATAAGTTTTTTTATCTGGTCGAAACATTCAAGCTCATTTTGAGCATAAAAATGAGCATTCCCTGTAATTTCCGCATGAACACGCGCGCCACCGAGTTCCTCCATCGAAATTTCTTCGCCAAGCACCGATTTTATTACACTTGGGCCGGTAATAAACATTTTGGAGATATTTTCCACAACAAAAACAAAGTCGGTTAGCGCCGGCGAATAAACAGCTCCACCTGCACAAGGACCAAGGATTACTGAGATTTGGGGAATTACTCCCGATGCCAGGGTATTACGGAAAAATATTTCTCCATATCCGGCCAGAGAGTTAACACCTTCCTGAATACGCGCACCACCAGAGTCGTTAATACCAATCAATGGAACCCTCATTTTTAAGGCATGATCCATGATTTTTGTAATTTTTCTGGCGTGCATTAGTCCGAGTGAGCCCCCTGCTACAGTGAAGTCCTGGGCGAAAATACAAACTGGTTTATTGTAAATGGTGCCTGTACCGATAATTACACCGTCGCCATGTAATACTTTTGATTCCATACCAAAATCTTTGGCGCTGTGTTCAACGAACAGGTCATATTCGTGAAAAGAATTTTTATCAAGAAGGGCAAGAATACGTTCGCGGGCAGTGAGTTTACCCATTTTAGCCTGTTTTTCAATGGCTTTATCCCCACCACCTTTTTGTACTTCTCTTTTCCTTTTTCGAAGGTCAAGGACATTGCTTCTTAGTGACATAAAGTTTGTTTTAAGTTAAAATTTCTCTTTTGCATTTATCCGCAAAAGGTTTTAATTAAGCATTTCAAAGTGGGGGCAAAATTATAATTTTTTTCTTTTGACTTTCTCTTTCACGAAATAGTACTACGTAATTTAAACTACAATGATTCATTCTGCTCGAATAATGGTACCTGTTGTTTGAAAAGTAATGCTAACGCGCAGCCCAGCGGAATACAAAGAAAGCGATTAGACTGTAAAACAGGTTGGGAATCCAAACTGCAACTATGGGGGGGGTGTTGCCGCTAATGGCAAAAACTGTAGATATTTGCATAAAAAGTATATACGAGAAAGCTAAAAGTAAACCGAGCCCCAAATGCAGTCCCAGCCCACCTTTTATTTTGCGGGAAGCGAGGCCGGCGCCAATAATAGTTAAAATGAAAGCCGAAAAAGGTCCGGCAACTCTTTTATGATTTTCTATCTCCCATTCGACATAGTTGACACCACGCATTTTCATTTGTTTTATTTCCTGTTTTAATGCCGGTGTGGTAAATGTTTCCATTTGGTTTTTCATTACCTTATAATCATTTGGGGTCATATTTAACGTTGTGTCCATCCGGTAACCTTTTACAAAATCTTCCCCGTCTTTATGAATATGCCGTATCACGTAATTATTAATTACCCACTTTTCTGTCTCTTCATTCCAGCGAATATTGTCTGCACTAATTTTTTCTTCCAATTTAGCGCCGTCGAATTTTTCGAGTGTAAACCGGTATCCAACATTGTTGGCGTTGAAACTCTGCATATAAATATATACACCCGGCTCAATTTGTCGATGGATGTTTCTCTCAACAATAACTTTATTATTATCGATATATTTGTTTCTAAAGTTGTTTAAAGTTGCGTTAGCAGGCGGAATAACATAATTACCCAAAGCAAAAGAAAAAGCTGCCAGAATAAATGCCGATGTTAAATACGGACGCATCAGGCGCGGGTATGAAACTCCACTGCTTAAAATGGCAATTATCTCGGTGTTGTAAGCCATTTTCGAGGTAAAGTATATTACTGCTATAAAGGTAAACAGCGGGCTGAACAGGTTGGCAAAATATGGAATAAAATTTAAGTAGTATTCAAGAATAATAACCTTTGCCGGAATATCTTTCGAAATAAATTCGTCCAGGTTTTCCGCCATGTCGAAAACGATAGCAATACTTAAAATTAAAGCAATGGTGTAAAAGAAAGTTCCCAGAAACTTTTTAGTAATATATAAATCTATTGTTTTATAAATTTTCATTCCCGAGTTATAATCTTTCTTTTAGTTTTACTACCATTTCTCTTTTCCAGCTTTCAAAATTTCCGTCAATTATCTTTTGCCGGGCTGTTTTTACCAGCCACAAATAAAACGCCAGATTATGCTGACTGGCAATTTGTGCGCCAAGCATCTCGTTTGAAATTATTAAGTGGCGAAGATAAGATTTTGAATACTGGTCGACAAACGAGTGTTCATCTTCGTCGATGACAGAGTGGTCATTTTCCCACTTTTTATTTTTGATATTGATAATTCCTTTGCTTGTAAATAACATTCCGTTTCTGCCATTACGCGTTGGCATTACACAGTCAAACATGTCAATGCCCCTTTCAATAGATTCCAGGATATTTACAGGAGTTCCCACACCCATAAGGTACCTTGGTTTGTCTGTCGGCAAATCAGCCGTGCAAACTTCGGTCATTTCGTACATTATTTCTTCAGCCTCACCAACCGAAAGCCCGCCTATAGCGTAGCCGTCCGCATCAAAATTTTTTACATGAGCAACAGCAATTTTGCGTAAATCTTCAAATGTATTTCCCTGTACAATCGGGAAAAGCGATTGTCTGTGGTCGTACTTTGGTTCTGTTTTGTTAAACTGAACAAAACATCTTTCCAACCAGCGTTGTGTTAATTCAAGCGAATTTTTTGCATAATTGTAATCCGCATCTCCCGGAGAGCATTCATCAAAAGCCATAATAATGTCAGCGCCGATGGAACGCTGAATGTCCATTACATTTTCCGGTGTAAACATGTGATACGAGCCATCGATATGAGATTGAAAACGGGCTCCATCTTCACCGAGTTTTCTGATGTCGCCAAGCGAAAAAACCTGGTAGCCGCCACTGTCTGTTAAAATAGGTCCATTCCAGCGGTTAAACTTGTGCAAGCCTCCTGCTTTTTCAATTACATCAATGCCGGGACGGAGATATAAATGATAGGTGTTTCCAAGAATAATTTGAGCATTTATGTCTTCATGCAGATCACGCGTATGTATTCCTTTTACGGAACCGGCAGTCCCCACCGGCATAAAAATAGGTGTTTCTATTTTGCCATGGTCGGTAGTAATATTACCTGCACGGGCACGCGAATTTTCTGAGGTCTTTAATAACTCAAATTCCATCTCTTTTTTTTGAGGGTTCAAATATAGTTATTCTGTCTGAATCAAGCGGACGTATTTTCTTTTGCCTCTGTTAATTATTTTTAAACCCTGTGAATAAAAATAAAATAGATTTTTGCTTGAATATTTTGTAGTTGGGGCGAATGTTTCCATTTTTGTGTTCGACTAATCTTTATCTGATTTATTTTTCTGAATGATTAACGATTTATTGAAAGTAATCTCTGAAGCAGAGATTTTTCAAATAGTACTTTTCCTTGTTTTGTTAACGCTCATTTTGATTCAGATTATTTCTAAAATCGTTTTTTTTGTTCAGATTTTACGAAGAAAAAAAACGATAAAAGGTGAAGGGCAAAGCCCTGTTTCTCTTCTGATGGCTGTGCGAAACGAAGAAAATAACCTTTCTGAAAAATTACCACATTTACTTGAACTTGACCAGGATAATTACGAAGTGGTTGTTGTCGACGATTTTTCTCAGGACAATACTCTTTCTGTTTTGGGGAGACTAAAAAAAGAGAATTCAAAGTTAAAAGTTTCTGTTTTAAACCAGGAAACACGTTTTTCGATAAAGTTGTCGCAAAATATAGCTCTGAAATCAGCTAAAAATGACTGGGTGTTGTTTGTTCCGCCTTCGATAGCGCAGTCTCAGGATAACTGGTTGAAAAATATATCAAATTCGGTTGCCGAAAACCTGGATGTTATTGTAAACTATTCGAATGTTTGCAAAAACGGAAAGTTCTTTAACAAACTTTATCGTATTGAAACATTTTTACTTTACCTAAAAAGTATGAAGTATTCCCTGGCCGGAGTTCCAATTGTTTATTTTGAAAATAATGTTGTTTTCAGGAAAGATAAATATTTTGGGTTGGGAGGCTATGGGAAAAAAATTAAGGAACCATTTGCCAATCTTGAATTATTAATTAACCGGTTTCTTTCGAAAAAGAAATTCAATATTGTGTTAAATAACGAGACTTCGATTCGTTTTTCAGAAAAAGTTACACGACATGATTATTTTGATTTAATGCGAAAAAGTTTTCGAATCGAACAACACTTATCTTATTCAAAAAGGGTTTTAATAAATTTAAGTTCGGGCCTTAAATTAATAACACTTCCTCTTGCAATTGCTGTAATCTTTTTATTTATTGATGTTTGGCTGTTTATTTCTGCAGGTGTTGGTCTTCTTTTGATTTTGCACTTGCTTATCATAAAAACAATGCAAAATCGTTTGAATGAACGCAAAATATTCATAACTTCGTTAGTATACGAGTTGATAATGCCCTACTATAAATTAGTTTTCCGAAGGCGTTTCAACGGTAAAATCCGAAGGCAAAATGGAAGAGCAAAATTTAAAATTATCTGAAAAAGCACGCCAGGATTATGTTTTGGTTCTGGATGCTTTGAAAGGTGATGAAAAAGCTTTTGCACGTTTGCTCAGTAAATACAAGGACGCGATATATTTTATGCTTCTCAAAATGGTAAACAACCGGAGTGATGCAGAGGATTTAACACTCGAAGCTTTTGGAAAAGCTTTTAAAAATCTTCATCAGTATTCTCCAACCTATGCCTTTAGTACCTGGTTGTTTAAAATTGCATCAAACAATTGTATCGATTTTTTGCGCAAGAAAAAAGGGGTACATATTTCAATCGAAAATACAAGCGATCAAAATGAAAACGGGGAGCAATTACGACTCAAATCAAAAGACCCTGACCCAGAGGAAAAACTAATCCGGCAACAAAAAGCAATTTTGCTGCGAAAGGTTGTCAGGCGATTAAAACCCCGTTATCAAACACTCGTTGAATTAAGATATTTCCGTGAATTTTCGTACGAAGAAATTGCAAAAGAATTAAATTTGCCGCTCGGTACTGTAAAAGCCCAGTTGTTCAGGGCCCGTGAAATGTTGTTTAAAATGATTGAAAGTACCGAAATGGCAGATCATTAATAATTCTTTTGAATGGATATTATCCTGAAATATTTTCCAAAACTCGACAACAGACAACTAGAGCAATTCCGCTTGCTCGAAGAGTTGTATGCTGAATGGAACCAAAAAATCAATGTTATTTCAAGAAAAGATTTTTCATCGCTTTACGAAAAACATGTTTTACATTCGTTAGGTATTGCAAAATTTGTACGGTTTGCCGGCAATACCCGGGTTTTGGATGTCGGAACGGGAGGGGGCTTTCCGGGAATCCCTCTCGCTATCTTTTTCCCGGATGTACAGTTTCATTTGGTTGATTCAATCGGGAAAAAGATTAGAGTAGTAAATGGTGTTGCTGAATCGTTAGAATTAAAAAATGTTACGGCGGAACAGATTCGGGCAGAGCAAATAAAAAAGAGATATGATTTTGTAATTAGCCGCGCAGTGGCACGTTTGCCGGAATTCGTTCCATGGGTAAAAAACAGTATTTCGCAAAAACAAAAAAATGCCATTCCCAACGGCATTTTATATTTAAAAGGAGGTGATATCCAAGCCGAACTCAAACCATTCAAAAACAGAGTCTTTGTCCAAAAACTTTCAGAATATTTTGAAGAAGAGTTTTTTGAAACCAAAAAGCTGGTTCATCTTTCTCTTTAACGTTTTTTATTCAATAAGTTGGTATTCATCACCAAACGAAACACCCATTTTCCGCGCTTTTGTAATCAGCGGGTGCTCGGGCTGAACCAACCTTAAATTGCTGCCAACTTCTTCCAAAGAAACAGTAGTTAGTTCATTGTTTTTCATAGCCACCATTGTTCCAAAATTACTTTCCGCAATACATTGTGCAGCGTGGGCACCGTAACGTGTTGCCAAAATTCTGTCCATTGGTGTTGGACTACCGCCGCGTTGAATATATCCCAAAACGGTTTCCCGTGTTTCAATTCCTGTATAGGTTTGAATCGCCTCCGAAAGATGTGATGCAGCTGTTTGGTTTTTGGGATGATCGATTCCTTCGGCAACAACGACAATCGAATAAGGTTTGTTGTCTTCATACCGATTCTCAATTTTTTTACATACCGAACGAATATTGTAAGGAATTTCCGGTAACAGAATTATATCGCCTCCACCGGCAACACCCGAATAAAGAGCCAGCCACCCTGCATGATGTCCCATAATTTCTATGATCATTACACGCTGATGTGAGTTTGCTGTCGTATGTAAACGGTCGATGGCATCAGTAGCAATTTGCACTGCCGAGTCAAAACCAAAAGTAACATCGGTTCCCCAAACATCGTTGTCAATAGTTTTGGGAATTCCAATAACATTTAATCCTTCTTTTGCGAGCATACTGGCTGTTTTCATGGTTCCGTTGCCACCAATACAAACAATACAATCGAGGCCCAGCTTTTTATAATTCTTCTTTATTTTTTCGGGTTTGTGCGTGTCGGTTTTCCCGTTTTTCTTAACCATTTTGTATGGTTTTTCTCTTGATGTACCCAATATGGTTCCACCTAAGGTTAAAATACCAGAGAGTTGAGATTCTTTTAATTCCGTGTAGTCGTTGTTTATCAGCCCCAAATAACCGGCATTAAAACCAAGAACTTCCATTCCATATTCAACAATTGCAGTTTTGCCCACTCCCCGAATGGCTGCGTTTAATCCCGGGCAGTCTCCTCCAGCGGTTAAGATTCCTATTTTTTGGGCTTTTTTTGAAGTTTCCATATCTGATATCTTTAATAAAAAACTTAAATCAAAATCGAATTTACAAAAGAATACCCGAAATTGTTAATTTTGCAGGAAACGTTTATTAACTATTAAGTAAATTTCAGAAATAAACGATAATTGGAAGGAAATAAAGCTTAATTTTTATAATTTCGTTTTACTTCGAAAAGGATATTGAATTAACCAATAAAAAAACAACAAAATGAAAAGAGTATTCTCGTTACTTTTAGCAGGAGCATTTGTTTTTGGGATGTCGTGTCAAAGCGGTCAGAAGAAAACAACTGAAGAGCCTGAGGAAAAGGCAGCAGTTGAAGAAGCTGTTGGGCCAAATGAATTAACACAGGCTGAAAAAGATCAGGGCTGGGTTTTGCTTTTTGATGGAAAAACAAGCAATGGATGGCATAGCTACGGAAAAGAATCTTTCCCCGCCGGATGGCAGGTTGTTGACGGAACTTTGATGTGCAACGGTTCGGGAAGAGGCGAAGCCGGAGCAGAGGACGGTGGTGACATTGTTACCGCTAAAGAGTACTCAAACTTTCATTTAAAAATGGATTGGAAGATTTCAGAAGGTGGTAATTCCGGTATTTTTTATTTGGGAAAGGAAGACCCACGTTTTGATAAAATATATTATACCGCGCCTGAAATGCAGGTTTTGGATAATGAAAGGCATCCTGATGCAATGCTTGGCAAAGACGGAAACCGCAAAGCCGGTTCTTTATACGATTTAATTCCAGCTGATCCTCAAAATGCAAAACCAGCCGGCGAATGGAACTCCATTGAGATTATTTGCTATAAAGGTACAGTGGTGCACAAACAAAATGGCGAAACTGTTTTGGAATATCATCTGTGGACAGAAGACTGGAATAATCTTGTTGCCGGTTCAAAATTCCCGGAATTGAATCCCGAATGGGCGAATGTTGCACAATCAGGTGTAATTGCATTACAGGATCATGGTGATGATGTCTGGTATAGAAATATCAAAATCAGAGAATTGTAAGAAGAAGTTGACATCATACTACAATAAAAAATCCCGGGATAACCACCCGGGATTTTTTATTCAGGAAAATACCCCGATTCATTTAATATTTTTTGGTAGTCGGTATTCTGCATCAGTTGAGGAAGCGTAACTTCCGGATGCTTGTTCATGTATTTTCTAACAATTTGCCAGCCAATCCAAACTCCGGTGCGCGCAGGCGATTCCAATGGAAATCCGTTCGTGTAAGGCCCGTCGTTGATATACCTTATAATATCCATTCGTTTACTGGAATACAACATTTTTGTTTCTACCAGTCTTAGCCACATCTCAGCTTCGTTTTTTTTGCACCACTCTAACTGTTCCTCCGTATATCCGATTTTGAGCGAATCGCTCATTGTTGGTAAAAGTGCGTCAACAAAATACATCAGCTTTCCCTGGTGAATCATATTTCCTAAAAGGTTGGTTGCTTTATTGGTCTGGTCAAATTCAGTCATTCCCCAGGCAAATGCAAGGTCTGAAACAATCTTATTTTTATGCATGTTGAGGATTTTGTATTGCGGGGTTGTACTCAGTCGCTGATAATAGCTGCAATCTCTTCCTAAATATTTGTCCAGGCTTATACCGATAATATCTTCTGCTGTTACAACCGACTGGTTAAATCCTGAAATATAGGTGTAAATAGACGGAATATTTTTTTCGGGGAAATGGTATTTATAATATTTAAATGCTTTGGTCACCTGATTTTGGATTTCGCGAAAGGTCGAAAATTCCTCTTCAACCATCGAATTTATATTTAGTATCATGGTATCCGTAAGAAATGTATTCATATACCCCACAAAACCTTCGTCGTCAATTCCTCCAATATTTATGATTTTGTAAGTAAAAAGGTCAAAAAAACCGGGATGTTTTTTATGCAAATCAATAAACTCCTGTAAGGTATCTTTTTGAGGAAGTGAAAATAGTTCCTTTTCAAACCGAACAAATTCAGGTTGGGCATCGATTCCTGAAATGTCAACTTTTAAAGGGTTTCGCTTACAGGAAATAAAAATCATAAATAAAAACAGAATCAGGATTCCTCGTTTCATCTTATAAGAATTTTAATTCATTACGCATCCTTTGGATAATTATTGCGAAATTGAACTAAAAATTGGAGATTTGCAATCATAAAGAATAATCGTGTTTTACTTAGAGTGAAAGTATAAGGAGTTCCGATAAATATTCCTCTTTCACTACTGTTTGAAACAAAGGTGAAAATTAAATTTTTACGCAAATGAAAGTTGCACTGGCACAGTTAAATTATATCATCGGCGATTTTGAAGGAAACGCTGAAAAGATAATTCAAAATATCAACCGGGGAAAAAATGAAGGTGCCGACCTTGTTATTTTCTCAGAACTTTCGGTTACCGGATATTATCCTCACGATTTACTGGAGAAAAAGGAGTTTATTCAAAAAGCGGAAGATACAGTCCGGAAAATCGCTGCCTCCTGCCACGGGATTGCTGCAATAATAGGTGCGCCAAGAATTAATAAGCGGGAACGCGGTAAAAAATTATACAACTCAGCCTTTTTTATCTCTGATGGGAAAGTACAAAGCACACACAATAAAACGTTGTTGCCTACTTACGATGTGTTTGATGAATACCGCCATTTTGAGCCCAATCAGAATTTTAATGTGGTTGATTTTAAGGGTGAAAAGATAGCCATAACAATTTGCGAAGATTTATGGGATGAACAACCCACTGCAAACGAATTTGGTAAAGATAAATTGTACCAGACCTCACCCATGGAAAAACTAAGTCTTTTGAATCCTGATTTTGTAGTGAATATTTCGGCTTCTCCGTTTTCATATAATCAGGAATCCTGGCGAAAAGACATTCTGATTACAAAAGCTCAAAAATATAATGTGCCGGTTTTGTACGTGAATCAGGTTGGCGCACAAACCGAGTTGGTTTTTGACGGTGGCTCGGTTTGGATCGACAAAAAAGGAGAAATTATAAAAGAACTGAAGTATTTTAATGAAGACTTTTTAATTTTTGACACGCAAAATCCGGGAGAGAAATTGGTGCAAAAAGAAGCTGACTATATCGAAAAAATACATGATGCACTGGTTGTTGGTATTCGCGACTATTTTAAAAAGATGGGTTTTAAAAGCGCAACACTTGGGCTTTCCGGCGGGATAGATTCAGCAGTAACAGCGGTTTTAGCGGTTCGTGCATTGGGAGCGGAAAATGTCAGGGTTCTACTTATGCCGTCAAAATATTCCTCGGATCATAGTTTGAACGATGCCCGGGAACTGGCTGATAATTTGGGAATACAATATGATGTTGTAAATATTCAAACAGCAGTTGATTCTTTTGAAAAAGAACTGGCTCCGCTGTTTAAAGGGAAAGCCCCGGATATTACCGAAGAAAATATCCAGGCACGCGCCCGTGGAATTTATGTGATGGCGCTTTCAAATAAATTTGGTCACATTCTGCTAAATACAACCAACAAAAGCGAGAGTGCAGTCGGATACGGAACATTATACGGAGATATGAACGGCGGCCTTGCAGTATTAGGCGATGTTTACAAAATGGATGTTTACCGGCTTTCGAGATTTATGAATAAAGATGGTGAAGTTATCCCCGAAAATACCATTGTTAAACCACCTTCCGCGGAGCTGCGTCCCGACCAAAAAGATACTGACTCATTGCCCGAATATGAAGATTTAGACAAAATTCTTTTCAATTTTATTGAATTGAATAAATCTCCAAAAGAAATTGTTGCTTTGGGCTATGAAGAAGAGGTGGTGAGAAAAGTTATTCGAATGGTAAATATGAACGAGTATAAACGGTTTCAGGCGGCACCTATTTTAAGAGTTAGTTCAAAAGCATTTGGATTTGGAAGAAAAATACCTTTAGTTGCTTGTTATTGATTCCTTATTTAGCAAATAATTCATCTGGTTTTTGACTTATTTGCTCAACTCCCCTAAACGGATGATACTATATGATAAATTTTTATTTTGCTGATTTCTTTCCTTTTGTAGGCAGAATGCCTGTTTTTTTCTTTCTTTTTTAGTGTTGTAAATACATTTTTTAGGGTTCGGTTTTTGAAAGCTGTATAAGATATATCAAACCATAAAGATTCTGTTAAACTAACAGAGAGCTGGCTAAAACCAAAAACCAGGTAAAATGTTTTATGAAGTAAACACGCATGTCCGCATAAGTTACAGAAAACTACCGCCCTGTTATGATACTTTTTTGATGTCGGGTAAGAGTTTCAAGACGGCAAGTTTAAAAAAAATAAAGAATGACTGTTGCAGGGAGACCCGGTTTCAAATTGGAATTTTGGATTTTGTCTGGGTTTTGTTGCTTAAAACAGGTGGCGAAGCCTACCTCATTCAAAGGAAACGCACTTCGAAGGTACTCACTTCCTGCATTAAGGGAGAAACAATTGCAAAATATCTTTATCAATTTAATAACTAAACCCAAAAAAGAATTGCCTATGGAAAACTAACTTAAATTAATTAACAAGGAAGGAAGTGCGCCTACACTTCCTTCCAGCCTTACCAAATAGAATTTGGTATAAAAACTTTGTTTAATAAAAAACATTCAAATTTATGAAAAAAAATATAGAAAAGCTGTGCTCGTTTTTCAAGAAGCACAGAAGGAGAATTTATGTTTGTATTTCTGCAACGTTTGTGATGATGCTGTTCCTTGCAGTTGCTGAAAACACCCGGGCGGGCACCTCTCCGGAGTCGGTGAAGCTCGACCTGAAAATGAAAAAAGTAAGCCTCAAAGAAGTTTTTAAAACGATTACAGATAAAAGTAAATATACTTTTGTTTATAATAATAATTTTGTTAATGACAACCAGCAGGTTACCATTGTTCTTAAAGATGCTGGAGTAGAAGAAATACTTGATAAGATTCTTCTTCCGCAAGATTTGGATTACAAAATAGTCGACAACCAGATTATTGTTTTTTCTGCAGAGGAAAAATTAAATAAAAAACCCGAAGTAAAAACAAATGCTCAACAAATATCCGTTTCAGGTAAGGTCGTCGATGAAAATGGGGTGCCACTGCCAGGCGTTACGGTTGTAGCAAAAGGAACTACAGTTGGAATAGTTACAAGTGTAGATGGAAACTATAGTCTGACAATACCTGCTGGGGCGGAAATTCTTATTTTTTCATTCGTCGGGATGAAAACACAGGAAATAGTTATCGGCGGGCAAACAATTATTAACGTCACCTTAGAGTCGGAAACCATTGGGTTAGACGAGGTCATTGCTGTTGGTTATGCATCGCAAAAAAAAGCTAACATCGTAGGTTCGGTTACATCGGTTAGCGGCGACAAACTCGAGTCAATTCCCTCGTCAGATGTTACCAATGCCATTTCCGGTCGTCTGCCAGGCTCCATTGTAATGCAGCAGACGGGAGAGCCAGGGCAAAATGAAGCAAGAATTTTAGTGAGAGGGCGCACATCTTTGGGCGACTCCGACGATGAGGACAGAGACGTAGAATTGTCTGCACCTTTGGTTGTTGTTGATGGGATACCCGGACGTTCCCTGGGTGATATTGACCCTGTTGATATCGCAAGTATTACTGTCTTGAAGGATGCTGCAGCCGCTATATACGGAGCATCAGCAGCAAACGGTGTAATTTTGGTTACTACAAAAACCGGAACCTCCGGGAAACCTCAGCTAAGTTATCAGTTTTACCAGGGATTTATGACGCCAACTATCCTCCCTGAGGTAACCAATGCCGGAGATTATGCTACAATGTTAAGCGAATATCAGGATTATGAAGGAAGTGAACGAACCTTTTCCAATGAGGATATTGCACTTTACTATAGTGGGGTAGACCCATGGGAGCATCCGAATACAGACTGGTTGGGAGACCTGGTTGCAACGTGGAATACAGTTAGTAAACACAATGTGTCGCTAAATGGAGGGACCAATAGCGGGATGACTTATTATGTATCATTTGGATATAAAAACGAAGAAGCTATATATAAAGCCGAATCAACAAATTACAAACAGTACAATATCCGGGCAAAACTGGATGTTCCGATTAACGATTGGTTGAGCACTTCCATTTATTATGCAGGGTTTCTAAATGACAAACTTTATCCGACAAGAAGTGCAGATGATATTTACGGGCAGGCAACTCGTTTAGTGCCAACCCAATGGTCTTACTGGCCAACAGGAGAGCCGGGACCAGATATTGAATATGGTGATAACCCGGTGGTTACTTCAACGCTTCAAACGGGTTATGACGACACAAAAGATTACAAAAACCAACTAACTTTCAAAGGAACAATAACCCCGTCGATGGTAAAGGGACTCACTATCCAGGGTGCGTATACTTACGATGTTATTAATACCTACAATAAAGTATTCCAGAAGCCCTGGATACTCTATTATGCAAATTGGGATTCAGCTGTAAGAGATGCAAATGGTTATGTTACCGGCATGGACCTGGTTCCTACTGAACGAGGAGTTTCTGCACCGGAACTCACAGAACACTATTATCGAACAATAAGAAAGTTAAGCAATTTTAACTTTAATTATAACCGGACTTTCGGAGAGCATGAGTTTACGCTATTTGGTGCTTATGAACAACAGACTCAGGATTACAACGAATTTGAAGCATTCCGTCAGTATTATGTTTCGGATGTAGTCGAAACCTTGGATGCAGGTTCAGATACCGACAAAGACAATGGAGGAACAATGACTGTATATGCCCGCAAATCCTGGATTGGAAGGTTCAATTATAATTACAAAGGCAAATATTTAGCTGAAGTTGTATTTAGACGCGATGGTTCATTAAAATTTCCCAAAGACAGTCGCTGGGGGAATTTTCCTGGATTTTTATTGGGATGGAGAGCATCTGAAGAAAACTTCTGGAAAGAGAACGTGGCATTTATTAACTATTTTAAATTAAGGGCATCTTACGGTAAAATGGGAATGGATCCGGGAGATTCTTTCCAGTACACAAACAAATACGAGCTTGCAAGTGGTGTTGCAATGGGAACGGGCAAAACCATTGCATCAATTGTAAAACAGTCGGTTGTAGCTAATCCATTTATAACATGGGAAAAACAAACAACTTACAACCTGGGCTTTGATTCTCAAATTTTAAATAGTCTCTTCCATTTAAATGCTGAGATATTTTACAGCAAGCGTTCTGATATTTTGGCTGCAAGAAATGCATCAGTTCCTGATTATACGGGGTTGGAACTTCCGGATGAGAATATTGCGGAGGTTGACAACAGAGGATTTGAGTTTGAGGCTGGCTTCCATAAAAAATGGAACAATGATTTCGGTCTTGATGTAACAGGAAATATCAGTTACACCCACAACGAAGTCGTTTTTATGGATGAACCGGAAAGAGCTGTTCCCTGGCAGGTACGCACAGGTCATCCTTATGGGGCGACGTTACTCTACAATGCAATTGGCGTTTTCGCGGACGAGGCTGCCGTAGCGGCATATCCGCATTGGTCAACTGCTAAGCCAGGCGACGTTATTTTTGAAGATGTCAGTGGAGACGGGGAGATAACGAGTGACGACAAAATATTATTAGACAAAACTGACGCTCCGGAGATTTTTTATGGAATTACCGTAGATCTTGCCTATAAAAACTGGCACCTCTCTCTGTTGGCCCAGGGACAGGGAACTTTCTATGCGATGACCGATGACGACGAACGCAGAGGCGAAGCAGGAAACTATTTGCAATGGCAGTTTGATAATCGCTGGACACCGGATAATACTAATACAAATGTGGGAAGGGCTTTTAACCGGAATGATTTGTATTGGGCAATGAATGTCAACAACAGCACCTACCATTATGCCAATATGGCTTATTGTCGGTTGAAAAATGCTGTTGTCAGCTACGACATACCAAAGAAACTTACTGAAAAGGTAAATATTTCAAGAGTTAATGTATACTTCTCAGGAAATAACCTTTTTCTGATTTACGCAGCCCAAAGGAATTTTGATCCGGAAATTGCAAATCCAATGACTTACCCGGCTGTAAAAACATTTGCGATCGGCGCTAAGGTTACGTTTTAATCATTTAATCAATTCGTAAAATGAAAAATATGAGAAGAGTTATTATATACCCGATAATATCGCTGGCATTACTATTCGCGATATCCTGTGAAAATGTTCTTGAACAAGACCCTGTCGATTCGATCAGTGAAGAGGCCATTTTTACCGACATGAACCTGCTGGAAGCATATCTGCAAAGATGTTACGATTATATTGGCGGTGATGAAAACTATCTTTTGGGAATGCGCGAAGACCTTCTTGCGTCGGCGACCGATGAATGTTTATGTATTCACCGACCCAGTGGTTACACCTTTGTAAAGGGCACGTTAACTCCTGATGAGATGGGACACTTCGGGAACTGGCGCTTTAACTGGATTCAGTGGGATTATATGTATTCCAATATAAAGAATGTAAATGTTTTACTGGCTAATATTGATGATGTTCCGATTGAAACGAGTAGCGATGAAGAACTGATTGCCCAATACAAAGCAGAAGGCTATTTTATAAGAGCTTTTGTTTATACAAACCTGTTGCGTTCCTACGGCGGGTTGGCATTGATCAGTGACCCGTTTGAACTGGATGATGATTTTCTTTCGGTTGAGAGATCTTCAATTGAAGCAACAATGGATTTTATACTTGAAGACATCGAAAATGCAATAGCGGGGCTCCCCGAAAAAGATGGTATCGACCAGGGAAGGGCAACAAAAGGAGCGGCTGCGGCCTTAAAATCAAGGTTACTTAGTTTCTGTGCCGGAGAACTCACCAATGGAGGCTACGAATCATCAAATGAACTGGTATCTTTCCAGGGGAGCCAGAGAACCGAGCTTTTGACAAAAGCGAAGAATGCAGCAAAAGCAATTATGGATGGAGATTATGGCAGTTATGCTTTAACCGGCAGCACCAACGACCCTCCATCTGAAATGACCGACGCTGATGTGGAAGAATATGCTGACAATTACTACAACCTTTTTATTCAAAAAGGGGAATGGGACGACGAAGTCATTTGGGGAATTCAATATCTGCAAGCTTCAGGTAGTACCGTAAATACAAATAAATGGAATGGCCCTAACGGTTATCATAACTGGGGAAATAACAATCCAACAGAACCTGCTGTTCGTAGATTTGAGATGGCTGACGGCAGTGAGTTTGTTTGGGATAAATACGATTCGGGAAACGAGACAACAAGAGATTTTTCTGCCGCTGAGCTGGAAGAAGACCCGGAAAGAAATCCTTTTGTAGGACGCGAGCCTCGTTTCTATGCAACCGTTTTATATAATGGTGCCGGCTGGCAAGCTCGTCCAACAGACATGGCTGCCAGCGATCCTTACAATCAGATACAATCGGGGTATTATGTCTCAAACAGTGATACGACAGCGGGAATAGATACCCGCCAAACTGATATTGAAGCATGGAATGGCACAAAAACCGGATACTACATGAAAAAACTCATGGATATTAACACGGAGGGCCAGTACTATAATACAGAGCATGCCTGGCTGGAATTCAGGTATGCCGAAGTTGTACTCGACTATGCCGAAGCTTGTATCGAATTGGGCGGAGATGACCTCCAGAATGGACTCGATGCTTTAAATACGGTTCGCAACCGTGCGGGGCTGCCCGACCGGGTTACTACCGATCAGGAACAAGCCAGGGAGTGGTACCGCCATGAAAGGCAAATTGAATTTTATGGAGAGGGAGACCGCTGGTACATGATTCGCAAATGGATGATTGCGGATGAAGTGATTGAAAACATAAGCCCAATGAAGATTTATCAAAACGACGACGGTAGTATAAAATGGTACTATGATACATCTACAACTCAGGATGCAAGAACCTGGAATGAAAGTGCATACTGGCTGCCACTGTCAAGAGACGAGATGAATAAGGCTCCTCAATTACAGCAAAATCCAGGTTACAATTAATAACTAAAATGGTTTAGTTTAACTATACGGGCCGGTTCTGCATTGAGCCGGCTTTTTCTTTCCTCCGCTTTTTGCTGATTTCAACCCGGCTTGCTTTTATCAGCAGTAATAATAGGAACTCAGCCATTTTTTTGAATAAATTGTAGATTTTAAACGAAATTGTTGCACTGGGATTAGCACAACAAGTGGTGAGAAAACTATTCAAATCATCCACATGCGTAGGTGAAAACTGCATTATGCCCCAATCATTTTAATAGAAGATTCAGAAGTTTTTGCTTTTGGACGAAAAATCCCATTTGCAGCCCAATACAGTAAAAATAGCAGATTTTGTATTATTAACAATTTTCTAAATACATGATTTGTGACAGTTGCAATGTAAAATAACTGTTAAAAATGAATTCTATTTTTACAAAATTTTTAACTTTGATGCTTTAAAACATACACGGCATTTATATGTTAAATTCAGAGTTGGGAGTAAAAGATATAGTTGATAATCCAAAGTCGATCTTTTATCTTTTGAATCAGGAAGAAAAAGATGAATTACAGCATCATATTTCTCTCGCGCATTATAAAAAAAACGAATTCATTTTTAAAGAGGGCGATAAACCTACCGGATTTCTTTTATTGGTTGATGGTAAAGTAAAGATTTTCAAGGAAGGCGTTGGTGGAAGGGAGCAGATTGTTCGTATGGCCAAACCTCTTGGTGTTATTGGTTACAGGGCGCTTTTTAGCGACGAAATTCACAATTCGTCGGCAGTTACTTTGGAAGAGTCTCTTGTTTGTACAATAAGTCCCGATTTTATTTTTAATCGTGCTTTAAAAAACAGTGATTTTTCGTTTAAAATCATTCGTAAGTTGTCAAAAGAATTAGGTTTTTCAAATTCAAGAACAGTAACACTTACACAAAAACATATTCGGGGCAGACTGGCAGAATCATTGCTTCTGCTTAAAGATAAGTATGGTTTTGAGCACGATGGAACCACACTCCGAGTATACCTGTCACGGGAAGATATTGCCAATTTATCGAACATGACAACATCAAATGCAATTCGTACTTTGTCGACTTTTGCCAGCGAAAAGGTAATTGCTATTGATGGACGGAAAATCAAAATTTTGGATGCCAACCGCCTGGAAAGAGTAAGCAAGTTAGGATAGGTTGAACTGCATTTACAGCAATTTTCTTTTTTTTTATTCCTGCAAATAGATTCGTTTTACACGTTGCGAAATCCCTGTTAAAACTTCGTACGGAATTGTACCCGCTTTTTCAGCTATTTCTGAAATAGAGATGTTTGAACCAAAAAATTCTACCTCGTCACCCGCATTTACATCAATACCTGTTACATCAAGCATCAACATATCCATACAAATATTACCAATTATTGGTGCCAATTTGCCGCTGACAAAAGCAGAACCATTTTTATTACTGAGTTTTCTGTCCAGACCATCGGCATAGCCCAGCGGGACCACTGCTATTTTGCTCGTTTTCTCAACTTTCCCCTTTCGGTTATAGCCTACCGTCTCCGTTTTTTGAACTGTTTTTACCTGAGAAACAGTACTCTTTAATGTGCCAATATGCTCCAGTCCCAGTCCGGTTTGAGAAACGCCGTAAAGACCAATGCCAAGTCTCACCATTTCAAACTGGTATTTTGTGAAACGCTCAATTCCCGCAGAATTTAATATGTGCCGGTCTATATTATATGAAAACTGTTTTGAGATATTTCCGGCGATTTCATTGAATCCGGAAATTTGCGTTTTTGTAAAGTCATCCATTTTAGGATCGTCACTTGCCGCAAGATGCGAAAAAACAGACTTGACTTTTAGCCACCTGGTTGCCTTTATTGTTGAGATAGCATGTTGAATTTCAGATTCTGTTTTGAAACCTAAACGATTCATCCCGGTATCGATTTTTAGATGAACCGGAAACTCCTCCAAGGCATTTTGAGAGACGGTTTTAGTAAATGCTTGCAGCAATTCCAGGCTGTAAATGTTCGGCTCCAACCGGTAATCGATAAAATTTTGAAAACTGTGTTCTTCCGGATTCATTACAATAATCGGTGTTTGAATTCCGGCGTTTCGCAATTGTACACCTTCATCGGCAACAGCAACTGCAAGGTAATCTACATTCTGAAACTGAAGCATTTTTGCAATTTCCACATCGCCTGTGCCATATGAAAAGGCTTTTACCATCACCATAACTTTTGTTTCGGGTTTTAAAAGTTTTCGAAACGCGTTGAGATTATAAACTAGTGCATTCAAATTAACTTCCAGAACCGTTTGATGTGTTTTCTGCTGAAGAAGAGCAGATATTTTTTCGAAAGTAAATTTTCGGGCACCTTTAATTAAGATTACTGAGTCTTTCAGATTTTCTTTCTGAAATGATTTTTCAAAGTCAATTAATTTGGAATAGCACTCTTTCCTAACCGAAAATACTTCAAAATATTTAGTTATTTCAGGACCAATTCCTATGAGTTTGTCAATTTTCCAGTCCAATAAAAGTTGGTTTACCTGTTTATATAAATCTGGTTTTGGAATACCGGTTTGTTGAATATCGGAAAGTATAACTGTTTTTTGTAAATGACCTTTTGCTGCTTGCTGCTGAAGCACGGACAATGCAATGGAAAACGAATTAAGGTCAGAGTTATAGTAATCGTTGATAAGTAGGCAGTTATTGATTCCCTGTTTAATTTCCAAACGCATGGCAACAGGTTCGAGTTTTTCAAATCTTTTTAAAAACAGATCCGTTTTTTGGGTCAGCGCCCATATACCTGCAAAACAATGACAGGCATTTTCAATGGATGAGGAGTCGGAAAAAGGAATTTTAAATGCATATTTTTTTGACTCAATTTTAGCTGAAATTTTAGTGTAACTTTCCTTCTTTTCTGCCGAAAAAGAAAGGAACACATTTTTATTTTTTAGCAACGACCAGCTAACCGGTGTTACGGAATGCTCTTCGCAGAAACGAGTAATCTTTTTTTTACACAATTGGTTGTCCACCGAAAAAATCAATTTTTCAGAGGACTTAAAAAGCTGGAGTTTTTCTTCTATTTTTTGCTCGTACGATTCAAAATTTTCCTGGTGGGCATCTCCAAGATTTGTAAAAATCCCGATTTCCGGTTTTATAATTTTTGTCAGCTTTTTCATTTCACCAGGTTCTGAAATACCAGCTTCAAAAATCCCCAGGTTGTAATTTTTATTCATCAATAATACAGAAAGCGGAACACCAATTTGAGAATTGTAGCTTTTGGGGCTTCTTACTATTGAGAAGTCTTCAGATAAAAGATCGTGCAACCATTCTTTTACAATTGTTTTTCCATTGCTTCCCGTAATTCCGATAACCGGATACAGGTTTTTCCGTCGGTTAAAAGTGGCCAGTTTTTGTAATGCTTCTGTAGTATTCTTCACAAAAACAAAAGAGGCTTTTGAGTTGATCCATTTTTTTTCAGAAACAACAAAATTTTTTATACCCCGATCTATCAATTGGGGAATATAATGGTGTCCGTTATTTCGCGGCCCTGTAAGCGCAAAAAAAATAGCATTCTCTCCTGCGAAAAATGTTCGGCTGTCGGTAACAATATTTGTGATAATCTCATCTGAAGCATTTGGAGACGAAAATAATTTACCTTCTGTAAATTTTGAGATTTCTGAAATTGTGAATTGATTCATTTTTTTGAATTTGCCTCTCGGTAGCAACTGCGACAGAGGGGTTCGTAAATGTCTTTCTCGCCCAAAAGTACAACCTGTTCTTTTTCAGAAAGCCGATGAGAAAACTGAGCGATATTTCCACACCTTACACAAATGGCATGTACTTTTGTAACATGATCTGCAATGGCCATTAACCCGGGAATTGGACCAAACGGAACGCCTTTAAAGTCCATATCCAGTCCGGCTACAATTACACGTATTCCCATATTTGCCAGTTTTGCAGCAACTTCAATAAGCCCTTTGTCGAAGAACTGAGCTTCGTCTATTCCAATAACGTCAACATCGTTTGAGTAAAGCAATATATTTGCAGAGTTTTCTACGGGAGTTGAACGGATAGAATTTTCATCGTGTGAAACCACTTCTGTTTCCGAATAACGCACATCAATTATCGGTTTATAAATTTCCACACGCTGTTTTGCAATTTTTGCCCGTTTTAACCTGCGTATCAGTTCCTCAGTTTTTCCTGAAAACATTGAGCCTGCAACAACTTCAATCACCCCCACTTTTTTATGGGCGTTTACATCCCTTTCTATAAACATTTACGTTATATGAATAAGAAATTAGTACTTTTACAAAAATAATCTTTAAAAATAATAGGTCGGGCAAGAATGGAAAATAAAAAACTGGTAAATATTCTTTTAAAAGATATGGGCGAATTGGAGGAACTGGTTGTTGAAATAAAAGAAAAAGGGAACTTCGACTCGCTTGAAATTGAATTTCTGCATACCCGGGCAAAAGGTATTATGCAGCTTTTACAGATGTTAAACGGAAATGAAAGTGAAAATCCAGTTCCTGAAGCGATTCAGAAAATTGTTGAAGAAATTCCTGAAAATATAAATTCCGAAAAAATACCACCAGCTCCGGAGATTGAATCTCCTGTAAAAGAAGAAGAGATTATTGTAAAGCCGGAAAAAGAAGAACCGGTTCCTGAGCCTGAAATAAAAGAGGAGCCTCAAATCTCAACAGAAGAACCGAAAGAAGAAGTTGTTGAAAGTAAAATTGAAGAGCCTGAAGAAGATATTTCCGGTAATTCCCGTGGGGGTGGAGAAGAAGAGGATTCAGCCGATTTTGAAAATGGCGATGTGGAATTGGAAGAAGAGGAAACAACAGAAATAAATCCGCGTCTTGGTGATAGCTTTTTAAAGGGGAAATCAGTGAATGATATTATACATGATCAAAACAAACTTGAATTTAAGTTGTCTAATCGCCCGGTAGACAGTATTCGTTCAGCGATTGGAATTAATGACCGTTTTCAGTATATAAGGGAACTTTTTGACGGAAACCCCGAACGGTTTTCGGAAACGGTGACATCCATCGACGCCATGAAAAGTATAAATGAAGCAGTGAGCTACTTGCAGCAAAATTTTAAATGGAAAAAGAACGAAACCAGCTTGAAGTTTGTAAACCTTGTAAAGCGGCGTTTCACCAATGAATAGTTTTGGAAGATTGGTTCTTGTTCCCACACCCATTGGAAACCTTGAGGATATTACGTTGCGGGCAATTAATGTTTTAAAAGATGCTGATTTAATTTTGGCTGAAGATACACGTGTTTCATCAAAATTAATGAAACATCTGGAAATTGATAAAAGGCTAATTCCACATCACAAATTCAACGAACACAAAACACTTCAGAATATTATTTCCAAATTGAAGGAAGGTTTACATGTTGCAATGATTTCAGATGCCGGAACTCCCGGAATTTCAGATCCCGGGTTTTTATTGGTTCGAACCTGCATCGAAAACACCATTGATGTAGAGTGTCTTCCCGGAGCCACTGCTTTAATTCCTGCACTTGCTGTTTCAGGTTTGCCAACCGATAAATTTGTTTTTGAAGGTTTTCTTCCTCAAAAAAAAGGGCGGCAGAAAAGATTAATTCAACTCTCGGAGGAAAACCGGACAATGGTGTTTTATGAATCTCCTTTTCGGCTGGTAAAGGCGATTTCTCAGTTTTCCGCGTTTTTTGGTGCAGAAAGACAGGCATGTGTTTGCCGGGAACTCAGTAAAATGTTCGAAGAAATAAAACGCGGAACTTTAGCTGAACTTGAAAAATATTATTCGGAAAATACACCTAAAGGAGAAATTGTGATTGTTGTGGAAGGCTTTTCAAAAAAGGAAAAGTAAGGTTATTTCTCATTGTGAAGATACTAAATGATAAAAAAGTACAGGCATATCTTTTTTGACCTCGATAATACATTATGGGATTTTGAAAAGAATTCAAAAAATGCCATGCAAATAACATTTACCCATTTTTTTGATGATGCAGAACTGCCATTTGTCCACTTTTTTGAGACTTATTCCCGCATTAACGATTATTTGTGGGATGAGTATAAAAAAAGGAATATTCAAAAAAAAGAATTAATCTTTTTGAGGTTCAAACAGACTTTTAGCACTCACAAGCTTTCGGGGGTGGAGCCGGAAGAAATGAACGCGTTTTATCTGGAGGAAATGGCAAAGCAAAAAGACTTGAAAGTTGGTGCGCAGGAAATACTTCAATATCTAAAAAAAAGAAATTACATATTGCATATTATTACAAATGGTTTTAAGGAGGTCCAATATAAAAAGTTGGAAACCTCGGGGTTAAAGCTTTTTTTTAAAAATATTTTTATTTCAGAGGATGTGAAGGTACCAAAACCGGGATTTGAAATTTTTGAATATGCTATCAAATCGTCAAATGCCAGGAAATCGGAATGTCTGATGGTAGGAGATGATTGGCATGTGGATATTGTTGGAGCAAATCAGTTCGGGATTGATTCGATTTACATTCCATTAAATAAACATGCGGAATATGGTCGTTCCAACGGAGAGGTAAAGAATAAGAATAAAATATATATTGTTGACGAAATTATAGATTTAAAAGGGTTTTTGTAAAAAAAATCTTCTAAATACTTATGTTAATTACTTTTTGTAAGTTAAATCTTCTTTTTCAAAACAAAAAAATGTGTAACATTTATTTTTAATTTTCAATTCTTTTTATAACATTTGCAAGTGTTAATATTTTTAACATTTAACTAATTTTGCATAAAACATATTAAAAAGGGGGAACTATAAACGTTTTATACGGGATTTGGGGGAATTCCATCAAGACGTAAAAAAATCTTTATTCTATAAATAATGCTGTTTAATTATTAATTTAAAACTATTTCTATGAAAAAAATTGCGCTTTTTTTATCGATTCTTCTTTTCATGGGAATTTCGATGGCCAATGCTCAGACAAAGGTTTTAACCGGTACGGTTACTTCCTCTGAGGATGGTACACCGATTCCCGGAGTCTCGGTAGCAGTTAAAGGAACAACACTAGGAACTATCACTAACATTGATGGTGAATATTCTTTGCAGGTTCCGGAAGATGCTCAGACTTTGGTTGCGAGCTTTGTTGGTATGAAAAAGCAGGAAATTCCTATTGGCTCCTCAACAACAATTGATATTGTTATGGAGCCTGATGTTTTTGGTATCGACGAAGTTGTCGTTACTGCAATGGGGATTTCTCAGGAAAGAAAAGGTTTAGGTTATAATGTTCAGGAAGTTAATTCTGAAAAAATAGCCACAAAACCAAATGCTGACATTGTAAACTCTCTTTCCGGACAAACATCAGGGGTTCAGATTACAAGTTCAGCAGGTGATGCCGGTGCTTCTACATATATCACTATCAGGGGGGCGGCTTCAATCACAGGAAACAACCAGCCGTTGTTTGTTGTTAACGGAATGCCAATTATCTCCAGCGGTGGTTCCGGTGGAGTTGGGGGTGTAACTACTTCCAGTCGGTCTATCGATATCAATCCTGATGATATTGAGTCGATTACCGTATTGAAAGGTGGTGCTGCAACTGCACTTTATGGTTTAAGAGCTGCGAACGGTGCTTTAATTATTACTACGAAAAGTGGGAAAAGTGTTCAGCAGAAAAAAATTGAATTCCATACTTCTGTAAGTTTCGATGAAATTTCTCAGGTTCCTGAACGCCAAACAATGTGGGCACAAGGAAATAACGGGAACTGGATTGGCGGAAATGCAGCCTCATTTGGTCCGAAGATTTCTGAATTGGAGTACGACGGAGATACCGATTATAAATGGGATCCAAATGGAAGATTGGTGCCCAAAGGAACCGGAAACGGAGTACCTGCCCAGGCATACGATCAGTACAAGTTTTTTCAGACAGGTATTTCTACCAATAATCGTTTGAATATTAGCAATGGTAACGATATGGGAAGTTATTACTTTTCTATTTCTCACCTGGATCAGGAAGGGATTATTCCAAATAACGTTTACAAGAGGTTAACCATGCGTTTAAATGCAACTACAAAATTGCATGAAAAAGTCACTATTGGAACTGATTTCGCGTATACGAATTCTGTTTCAACGCAAATCCAAAAGGGGTCTAACGTATCAGGTATTATGCTGGGGTTGGTAAGAACAGCAACCACGTTTGATAACAGCGCCGGCTACGAATTTGCTGACGGAACACAACGAAACTACAGAAACGGTGGTGGTTACGATAACCCATACTGGGTTGCCAACAACATTGCATATGACGAAAATGTGAATCGTTTTACCGGAAGCGGAAATCTGAATGTTCGATTTACTGATTATCTCAGTTTATCGTATACGGCAGGTGTTGACTGGTTTAACAGAAGATACCAGGATAAATTTGCAAATAACTCAAGAGGATATCCGAGCGGGTATGTAGAAGAGTATATGAATTACAATGGAATTTTTAACTCAGATTTGTTGCTAAATTTCCAGACAGATATCAGTGAGTCGCTCAATATTAAAGCTACTCTTGGCCACAACATGTATGAAACTTTCTTCAAAAGAATAACAGGTTCAGCTGAAGGTTTGGAAATTGAAAGATTTTATCAGTTATCAAATTCTGCGAATGCTGTTGTAAGCACAGCAACAAGTAACTACAGAACGGCTGCAATTTTTGGCGATATTCACCTTGCCTGGAATGACATGTTATATTTAGGTGTAACCGGACGTAACGACTGGTCTACAACGATGCCCGAAGCAAATTTGTCGGCATTTTATCCATCAGTTAGCTTAGGTTTTGTATTTACTGAATTGAGTGCTTTTGAAGGCAGTTTCTTAACCTTTGGTAAATTGCGTGCGTCAGCAGCCCGTACTGCTAATATTGCAGGAGCTTATAACACAACCAATTATTTTTACAGTGCAGGAACAGGAGACGGTTGGACAAACGGAGCAGGTTTCCCCTATCAGGGGCAAACTGGTTTTCAGGTTGGTTCTGGTTTAGGTAACCCTGATTTGAAACACGAAACGATGGATTCATGGGAAGTGGGTTTGGAAGCACGTATGTTTAACGGACGAGTTGGATTTGATGTTTCTTATTTCGAGAATTTAAATAAAGATTTGTTAATGTCGGTTCCTATTGCACGTTCAACAGGTTTCTCCTCGGTGTATAAAAATGCCGCATCAATGGAATCAAAAGGTATTGAGGTGAGCTTCGATGCAGCTATTGTTCAGTCAAACAGTTTTCAATGGGACATTTTGGCCAACTTTACCAAAATGACAAATACGGTTACTGAGCTTGCTGAAGGTGTTGATAATATCTTTCTGGGAGGTTTTACAGTTCCACAAGTTCGTGCAGTTGTTGGAGAAGAATATGGAAGTATTTTTGGAAACGACTGGTATCGGGATGCTGATGGAAATATCCTGGTGAATGATGACCCTACGGATAACCTTCGTGACGGTTACCCATTCCCCGATACCCGTTCAATGGTTCCGATTGGAAATACAAACCCGGACTGGACCGCAAACATTACCAATACATTTACATACAAAGATCTTTCCTTAAGCTTCCTTGTTGATATTAAAAAGGGTGGTATGATGTACAACGGTACCGCTTTTGCAATGAATTATTTTGGTACGCACAAACGTACTGAGAACCGGGAAGTATATTATACTCCGGAAGGAACAATCGACTTCGATTTAACGCCTTCTGAAAACATTGTTGTTTTTGATGGTGTTTACGGACATGTTGACGCTGACGGAAATCCGGTGAGTTCGGGAAAAACCAACGTAACGCCGGTTGTTTTGGATGAAGACTGGTTTGAAGGAAACGGTAGTAACTTTGGTGGTGGACCTTCTGTAGCAGCTATGGAACCTGCAGGATGGGTAAGACTTAGAGATATAACATTAAGTTATAATTTACCGGTAAAAAATACATTCCTAAGCGATGCGATGATTTACGTTAGCGGTAAAAACTTGTTGTTATTTACTCCGTATACAGGTGTTGATCCGGAAACAAACTTACTGGGGTCTTCGAATGCCCGTGGTATGGATTACTTTAACAACCCGGGTACTAAAACTTACATGGTTGGTTTAAAAGTAACCTTTTAATTATCACCTCAAAAAATAAGTAATCATGAAAAAATACAATAATATTTTAAAGACAGTAGGATTGGCGTTGATACTTATGTTGTCAATCTCGTCTTGTGAAAAATGGATAGACACCGATCTGAATATTGATCCGGATGCGCCTGCTGAGGTTCCAATGAAATTGATGTTGCCTGCAATTGAACAATCGTACGGTTACATAATGGCAGGATTTGATATGGTTGGAACGACAAACCTTTGGATGCAACAAATTGATGGTGTCGTTCGTCAGGGACATACGATTGCCAGATACCAGCTATTACCGGCTGATGTTAACAATACATGGAATTCGATTTATACTGAGATTTTCATGAACGGCAAGATTATGGTTGACGTAGCGGAAAATACAGAAGGAAGCTACTCGCCACATAATGCCGGGGTTGCAAAAGTAATTATTGGAGCAACGTTAGGAACCTCAACTGATTTTTGGGGTGATATGCCTTTTAGTGAAGGCTTTAGAGGTGACCAAAATGTATTGACACCTGCATTTGATACGCAAGAAGAAATATACGATACATTAAACGTTATTTTAGATGAAGCAATTGCCGATTTGGGTGCTTCCGAAAATGCTGTGGATGTTGAAGGTGACGTTATATACGACGGGGATGTGGACCTTTGGAAAAAGGCCGCTTATTCAATTAAAGCCCGTCATGCTTTACAGCTTTCAGCCATAAACGGAACTGCTGCTTACAGTGCGGCTCTGGCTGCTGCTGCTAATGGCTTTTCTTCAAACGATGACAATCTGGAAGTGCCATGGGAATCGGCTAACCATAATCCAATGTACCAGTTTATGGAACAACGTGGTGATGTTCGAATGGCTTCAACTTTTGTTGATATGTTGTTGGCTCAGGAAGACCCACGTTTGCCTTATTACGCAGAAGAAGACGGGGATGGAAACTACAGAGGAAGTATCATCGGCTCTCAGGATGAATCTGCTTCATTGCTCGGCACTTACATTGCAGGAGCTGAAGTTCCGACGGTTATGATGTCTTTTGCTGAATTGAAATTTATTGAAGCGGAAGCATATTTTCAACTGGGACAGACTTCAGACGCAGCTGCTGCTTTTGAAGCAGGTGTAAAAGCTTCTGTTGAAAGAGTAACAGGAAGTTGGGATCAGGATTGGTATGATACGCAATTAGGTGGAGAGACTTTGACTCTGGAGCTTATTATGAAAGAAAAATATATTGCGACATTTGGTACCAATCAGGCTTATGCCGATTACAGAAGAACAGGATTGCCGGCTGTGGAAATACATCCGGATGCTGTATTGTCAGCTATACCGACTCGTTTCCCGTATTCTCAAAACGAGATGGACTATAATGGGGACAATGTTCCTTCTGTAACCATCAGTGATAAACTGTGGTGGGATAACTAAAATGCCAGGTTTTAAATATTAATTGAAAGAATCATGAAAAATATTTTTAAAGTTTTATTGACCATAATAATATCAGGGGCATTTTTTATTTCCTGTGAGGAAGAAGAAACCAATTTTGATGCCCTGACTACCGAACCGGATGCTGGTGCGCCTTTTTATGTGCAGTTCATCGATGCCGCTCAAACACTCGAATCAGGTGTGACAGATGAAGGAGAACTGATCGATATTGAAACAACGGTAGCTGTTTCATTGATGGGGATGCCTCAGTCTCAGGATATTGATGTTAATTTCACAGTAGATCCGTCTACTACAATAGATGCGAGTATGTACAATATGTCGGCCAGCAGCATTACTATTTCAGCAGGCTCGACTTCAGGATCTGTTACCTTTTCAACCATTACTGAAAATATGCCTGCCGGTGAGGAGTTGAAATTGGTTCTTAACCTCGATGCCGGCGAATATAATTCTCCAAGCGAAAATGGTACAAAATTGACCTATGATCTGACACGATTGGCATTCTGCCCGCTAGAAAATGGTGCAGCTGATTTAGTAGGGACATGGTCAGGAAGTGACGGACAGGGAGATTATGTTTCAGGTGCAAGTGTTACAGCTTCTTTAAACGGCACAGATCTTGAATTTTCGGCCGGCCTTGGATTTGGTTTTATTGCTGACTTCTGGGCAGAGACTGTTACTTCCGGGGGGAATTTTACTATGACAATTAATGGAAACGGTACAATTGAAATTCCCCGTCAGTATCTTTTCACTACTGATTATGAAGGTTCTCCCTATGATTACGAAATCGCAGGTACCGGTAAATGGGAAAATTGTGACGGAAAGCCAAGAATCATACTTGAATATGATATTTATTATCCAGGTGATGAAAGTGGTTTGGCCCAAACATACAATTCGTATTTAGGAGGTATTCCATATTTAACTGCTGATCTTACAATGCAGTAATATTTGACAAACGATTTTAATTGATAATAGACAGCCAGTGAGGGTATTATAGTATCCTCACTGGTCTCTCTAAAATCAAATTTTTTCGTATTTTTCACTAAATGTTGACTTTTAAATTATTTGAATAGTAACAAACCACAATGTTATGAAGGGAGTTTTTCTATTTTTTACAGTTTGTGTATTCAGCTTTGCTTGTTTGGCGCAGGATTTGAAAACAGTTGAGGTTCCGAGAGGAGCCCAAAGACAATCAAAACAGGTAGTTGACGGGATTACAACTCATAATTATACAAAAAAAAGTAATGTTCCCGTGAATGGTAATCCATATTTTGAACAAGATTTTTTGCCAGGAATTCTTGAATTAAACGACGGGTCAAAGTCGGATGAAATGCCTATACGATACAACATTGCGTCTGATGCGTTTGAAGTAATACAAAGTTCTGATACGTTATCATTAAACCAGCCATATAAGTTGAAACAAATAATTTATGATGACAGGGTTTTTATTTTTGACCCGGAATTGAGAGCGAAAGCAGAAAGAAAGTATAATGGCTTTTTTGAATTAAAAGTCAAAGGAGAATTATCGCTATATATAAAAAGAAACAAAGACTTATTGCTTGACAGTTTCACTTCAAATTACCAGGGAGGAAGTGGTACGAAAGAATATTACTATGTTGACAAAGTGAGTTATGTCGGAAAATTTAACGATGGTTCAGGCTTTTTAATAAAATCGAAAAAAGAATTTTTAGATCGTGTTGATGGTCAGGAAAAGTCTGATATCAAATCGTTTATTAAGAAGAACAAAATAAAATTTAAAAGCGAAGAAGATATTGTAAAGTTGGTTGAATATGTAAATAGTATTTAACAGCCGACTTCTCTCCTTGAGTTAGAAAATGGCATTGAAGATAATTAAAAGAAGTTCTATTGATAGAAAGAAACGGTGAAATTAAATTATAAAAGCCAGGGGGTGTTTTTACACTATATCATTATAGTTTCCCTTCATAGATAAATTAATTCACGGCCTCCTGGCTTCTTTTTTCAACTGTTTTTTTGGAATCTATCTGAATCAGGTTTTCCGTTTCTTTTTCTTAGCCGCCGGAAATAAAACATTGTTAAGAATCAATCTATATCCGGGGGAGTTTGGATGTAAGTTCAAATCCGTTGGTGGATCTCCAATCAAATGACGATAATCCTCAGGATCATGTCCTCCGTAAAATGTCCAAAAACCTTTTCCTGTTTCGCCATGTATATATCGTGCTTCATTTGCAGGCTTGTTTTCACCCATAATTAAAACATTGGGTTTAATAACTTCCTTTCTGTAGGAAGTGGTTTGCCCCATAAAACCTTTAATCATATTTTTATGATTTTGACACAACATGGTAGGAATAGGATCCCACTTGGCAGAGAATTCAAAAAGTGTAAAATAGTCGTTTTCGCGAATCACTTTCCGGGTTTCTGTTGCATCAATATCCGAAAATTCATAGACATAGGGATTCATCTGCAAATGAAAATTTTCGAAAGCAAATGTATTTGAGAAATTGAGTTTTTCATTCGCCTGCTTATCTGCGGGATCACCGTCAAACATCGGTTCACAAATATCAATTCCAACAGACGCCAGCGAAATATCATAAGTATCGGTAGCAGCGCACATGGCAAACAGAAAACCGCCATTCATAACATATTTCTGTATTTCGCGGGTGATGTAGGATTTCATCTCTGAGACTTTCAGAAATCCTAACTTCTGCGCCAGCTGATTGTTGATACTGACTTCCTGTTGATACCATGGCATATGTTGGTATGTCCTCCAGAATTTTCCGTATTGCCCTGTAAAATCCTCGTGATGCAAGTGCAGCCAATCATATTCAGAAAGTTTGCCGCTGACAATTTCTTCATCATAAATAATATCGTAGTTGATTTCAGCATAGGTGAGAACGAGCGTAACAGCATCGTCCCAGGGTTGCTTGTTGGGAGGAGAATAAACGGCAATTTTAGGTGCTTTATTCATGCTTACAGCGTCCTGGTTGGCATCGGGTTGTGCAATCTCGTTTAAAATTCCGTCAGCCTGCGTGTCGGTAATTGATTCGTAACTGACACCTCGAACGATACATTCGTTTTCTATTTCGGGATAGTGTTGTACCAAAAAACTTCCCCCGCGATAGTTAAGAAGCCATTTTACCTCGATGTCTTTTTTAAGAGCCCAGTAAGCAATTCCATATGATTTCAAGTGGTCTTTCTGAGCATCATCCATTGGGATTAAAATTTGGATACACTTTGCCTGGAACGTAACAAATAAGCTAAAAAATATAAGCAATAATCTTTGTTTCATTTTCTGTTTTCTTCCAAAATAAATACAAATGTAGTAAGAATAAGTTCACTGCATCAGAAAGGGGTGTCGTTGGTAGAAGGATTCTGTTTGTCGAAACTGTTATTGGATGAAATTCCGACTCCCAAATCATCGTCATCTTCATTCATTTTTGAACTATAAGTTTTTGCGTCTCCCAAGCCGTCGCCAAAATTTGTTTCCATATCCGAGAATTTGGCCAGTTCTTTTTTGAATGACAAGTGAACATCGCCGGTGGCACCATTTCTGTGTTTTGCAATAATAATTTCAGCAACACCCAGCAGCGAATTCCCTGATTCGTCTTCTGTAATCCCAAAGTACTCCGGGCGATGGATAAAAGTAACAATATCGGCATCCTGTTCAATCGCACCGGATTCACGGAGGTCGGACAACTGAGGCCGTTTGCCTTCTCTCGACTCCACTGAACGATTTAATTGCGACAATGCCATAATCGGTACGTCAAGTTCTTTTGCAATAGCTTTTAATGAGCGGGAAATTGTACTTACTTCCTGTTCGCGACTACCACGACTATCGGTTCCCGCAGTCATCAGCTGGAGGTAGTCGACAATCACGGCCTGAATATCGTATTGCATTTTCAGACGTCGGCATTTGGCCCGAAATTCGAAAATAGACAATGCCGGTGTGTCGTCAATAAATATTGGAGCCTTGTCAAGATTTGCTATTTTACGGTTCAGGTGTTCCCATTCCCAATCTTCCAACTGCCCGGTTTTTAGTTTATTTGCACTAATCTCAGTTTCTGAAGAAATCAGACGGGTAACAAGCTGAAGTGATGACATCTCCAGTGAAAAAATAGCCACCGGTCGGTTGTGATCTACTGCCATGTTACGTGTCATGGAAAGAACAAAGGCGGTTTTTCCCATTGCCGGACGTGCGGCGATAATAATAAGATCGGTTTTTTGCCAGCCGTTGGTAATCCGGTCAAGACCAGTAAAGCCTGAAGGGACTCCGCTTAATCCGTCTTTCTGGTTTCGCGCCTTTTCAATTTGCAAAATGGCATCGTTCAAAACAGGCTTTATCGGAACGGTTTCTTTTTTTATGTTTCCCTCTGCCACCTGAAAAAGCGATGATTCAGAAAAATCAATTAAATCGTCAACATCAATGGTGTCGTCATACGATTTTGCCTGAATTTCAGAGGAGACGCGAATGAGTTCTCTTTGGATGTATTTTTGGGCGATAATTCTGGCGTGAAACTCAATATGCGCGGCTGAGGCAACCCTGCGTGTTAATTGCGTAATGTAGCCGGGGCCTCCAACTTCATCCAGTTGCCCCCGGTCTTTTAATTCCTGTGTAACCATCAGCAAATCGACAGGTTTTTCCTTGCCCGAGAGTTTTTTTATGGCTTCAAATATTTTTTGGTGTTCTTCCTTGTAAAAGCTGGAGGTGTCAATAATATCGGCAACTGTAACATATGCATCTCTTTCGAGCATTAATGCTCCTAAAACTGCCTCTTCCACTTCAACTGCCTGAGGAGGTAGTTTTCCATACTGCGCATTTATCTGTTCAATTGAAAATTGTGCTTGTGTCTTTTTTCTTTCAGCCATAAAATTTTAATAAAAATAGTCAATCGTTTTGCATTGGAAGCTCAAAAGTAGAAAATCAAATAAAGCGAAACAAAATAAAATCGGTACTCTTTTTCAACCTTTAAAAACTCTTTTTAACTATCTGAATTCACAATTGTTAATTGAATTAATTTTCCTGTTTTCTCTCGATTGTAAATGAAATTAGTTCCATAAATAAAGTTCTGTAGCATCGATTTGTTGCGGGATAACACCGGATTTCTTTTATCGGGGAGTAATTTATTCTGTAGCATCCGGGGGTATTTGTCTGCTTAGTCGAAATTTTCTTTTTACAGGAGGAGTTTGCTGCGTTCTTCCCGGGTATTTAACGTATTTTCAATTCTCCGTCGTTTTTTGCTTTTGCAATACTCATCTTTAAATCCCTGGTAGCATGGCTTGGGGTTTTGGTTTGCTAGTCATTCCTGTGCGCAATATAATTTTCCCATTTATCAATTACCGTACTCATGTCTTCGGGGAGTTCCGAATTAAACTGCATAAATTTGCCCGTTGATGGATGTGTGAACCCGAGAGTCTTTGCATGTAAGGCCTGCCTTGGAAGAATTTTAAAACAGTTTTGTACAAACTGCCGGTATTTGCTAAAAGTTGTTCCCCTTAAGATTTGGTCGCCACCATAATTTGCATCATTAAACAGCGGATGGTTTATATATTTCATATGAACCCGGATTTGATGTGTGCGTCCGGTTTCAAGTTTACATTCTACCAGAGTTACATAGCCGATTCGTTTTAAAACTTTATAATGAGTGACAGCATGTTTGCCGTAATCACTTTCAGGGAATACAGTAAAAACCTGTCTGTTTTTCAGGCTCCGTCCGATATTTCCGGTTATTGTAGCTTCATCTTCTTTTACACTACCCCAAACCAGGGCCTGGTATCTTCGCTCCGATGTTTTTTCGTAAAACTGAAGTGCCAGTTTATTTTTTGCCGTTTCAGTTTTTGCTATCACCATTAATCCCGAAGTGTCTTTATCAATACGATGGACCAGGCCAGGCCGTGGATCTTCACTGTTAAACAAAGGGAGATCGCGGAAATAATAAGCCAGTGCATTTACCAAAGTGCCGGAGTAATTTCCATGTCCGGGATGGACGACAAAATCCGGCGGTTTGTTGATTACCAGTAACTGGTCGTCTTCATACACGATATCCAGTGAAATATCTTCTGGAATAATTTTTAATTCACGTCGCGGGTAATCCATGACGATAAGGATTTCATCGTTTGGCTTTACCTTGTAGTTGGGTTTAACAGGCACCTGGTTAACTAAAATATTCCCTGCATCAGCGGCTGCCTGTATTCTGCTGCGCGAAGCATTGTCGATACGATTGGATAGAAATTTATCGATACGAAGAGAGGACTGGCCCGGATCAACTGTCAGGCGATAATGTTCAAACATTCCACCTTCTTCCAGCTCTTCATTGTACTCCCTTAAATGATCTTCCATAGTTGTTATAATTCAGGCCCCGATGTTTCTTCAATTTTTAATTCATCTATCGTTATCCAAATGTCAACCGAAGATCCGAGATTTACGTTGCCCACAATTTTGGGGTTTGGGTTTTGCTTCCATACCCTGGCATTTGTCGAATCATCTTTCGAAATAATTGTTTCGTCGTAAATTAATACTCCCATGTTTAACATCGCGTGGGTCAATGTATTTTCGGCTTCTTCAATAGAAAGCCCGATTAGGTTGGGGAGGGGAGTCGCCGTGTTTCCCTGGGTGCGCCCGATAATCAAATCTATATTTGTTCCTTTTGATATTTTCTTCCCGGGCTTTACATTTACTGAATCGATCTGCACACTCAGCACTAAATCGTTATATTCCGACGGTTGATAAGAAATCTCTCCGACTTTAAAGCCACTGTTTTCAATCAAAACCTGGGCCTGCCTGTAAGAAATATCTGTAAGTTTCGGAAGGATTACCTGTTCTGGTTGCGTCGAATTAATCGTTAAAAAAATAGTCCTGCTTTCTTTTACTCTAAAACCTGCTTCTGGCACCTGATCAATAATCTCGCCCGGCGCAACATCATCTGTATAAACCGAATCAACTATTTCCACTTTCAGGTTCTGGTTTGCTGCAATCTGAACAGCTTCATCCTGATTCATTCCCTCAAAATTCGGGACAGGGTATGACTCCCCGTGTTTTGTGTATATTTTTAGCCCGTACATCGTGAAAAAAATAAGCGAAAAGACGATTATGGCAGCAATAATTATCTGTATCAGAAATGTGCGGCTTAAAAGAAATTTTTTCAAACTCATATTTTTAAATATCGGTCAATTAGAAAACAAAAATAATCCAAAATTAGTATGCTGAAAGTGTTTGAAATGAATTTCTTAAATTTTAAAAGATTCGGGGTGAGTTTTGATTGGAAAAATGAAGTACCTATAAACACGAAAAGGTAAAGAATTCGTATTCCTTACCTTCCCGCTAAAACTAATTGAGGTATAAATTATCTTTTATGCCTTGGTTCGTCTGAAACGGTCAATTTTTTTCTTCCTTTTGCACGACGGGATTTTAAAACTTTTCTTCCGTTTGCAGTGGACATTCTTTCCCTAAAACCGTGCTTATTTTTTCTTTTTCTATTCGATGGTTGAAATGTTCTTTTCATTTCTATTTATTTTTTCGCGTTTACCCATTAAAATTTTCGGACTGCAAAAATAGCTGTTTTTTTATTTCTTCCAAAAACAAAAAGCTTTTTATTGGAATAATTTGTCAATCAGCCCAATTATTTTGAAATAATCATCTTAACTGCTACAAAAAGTAATAAAATTCCAAAAATCTTCCGGAGTACTTTATCCGGGATATTCACTGAGAATTTGGATCCCAAATAGGCTCCTACCACAAAGGTAAGCGAAAGAATCAATGCAAATTTCCAGTTTACATAACCTGCTTTCCAGTAGTTCCAGGCCGCAAGTATCCCAATTGGCGGAATCATAAATGCAAGGCTTGTGCCCTGCGCCTGGTGTTGGGTAAGTCCCATAATAAAAACCAATGCCGGAATCACAATAATTGCACCGCCAACACCAAAAACTCCGGCAAGCATGCCGGATAGCAGACCGATGATGATCAATAGTATTAATTGGTACAAACTCATTCTTATATTTTTTTATCCTTCGTTTTTTACGGAAAACCGAAAGCCAATACCATGAAGATTTGTAATTTTTATGCTGGGATCCGGTTTGAAATATTTACGTAGCCGCGATATAAAAACGTCGAGGCTGCGTCCGAGAAAATAATCATTCGAGCCCCACACATTTTCCAAAATGTCATTTCTGCCTAAAACTTTGTTGGCGTTTTCGGCAAAATATTTTACCAGTTCGGCTTCTTTAAGTGTGAGGCTGCGCACATCTCCGTTAATGGTAAGCGATAATTCATCTGGTTGAAAGATAAAATTTCCAATCTTTATTTTTTTTATTTGGGATTCTTCCCCGATTGGAACGGTTTGGCTGCGTTTTAAAAAGATTTTTATTTTTAGCAGCAGTTCTTCCATACTAAATGGTTTGGGAATATAGTCATCGCCTCCAATAGTGAGCCCTGCTATTTTATCTTCAGTCATCGACCGCGCCGTGAGAAAAATGATGGGTACATGCTCGTTTTGTTCCCTGATTTTTTTGGCTACCTGAAATCCATCAACTTTTGGGAGCATTACGTCTAAAATTATTAAATCGAAATTATTCTCGTTAAAAAGTTGAATAGCCTTCTCACCATCTTCAGCAACTAAAACATTGTAGTTATTTTGTTCAAGGTTGTCTTTTACAATAAAACGTAAAGCATCGTCGTCTTCAACAAGTAATATTGTATAAACAGGTTTGTTCATTTTGTATTTTGTATTGTGAGTGTAAATATACTTCCTCCTTTTGGATTTTCCTCTACCCTTATTTTCCAACCCTGTGCGTTAACGATTTTATAAACATAGTCAAGCCCCAAACCAAATCCTTTTACATTATGAACATTTCCGGTTGGAACTCTGTAGAATTTTTTAAATATTTTTTTTCGGTGTTCTTTTGGAATCCCAATACCGTTATCAATTATTTCGAGTTCATATTTACCTTTAATTTTTTTCAGTTCAATGTCGATCTCCGGTTTCTGTTCACAATACTTTACAGCATTTTCAAGTATGTTGACAACTAAATTCGAAAAATGAAATTTGTCAGCATAAACAACTGCATTAAAGCCATTTAATTTTGTATTAATATTTGCTTTTTGTCCAAAATCAGACTGTTTGAAGTGTTCGATGGTTTCGCTTAAAAACGATGAAAGATGAATATCTTCTTTATCCAGGTGAATCCGGTTTTTTTCAATCGATGCCAGATTGAGCACATTCTCTACATTTTTGGATAAGCGGTTGTTTTGTTCCTGGATAATTTTGGTGTATTCGAACAAACGCTGAGGTGTTTCCAGAATTTTTTTATCGTTGATCACTTTTGCCGACAAACCAATCGATGAAATAGGCGTTTTTAGTTCGTGTGTGAGATTATTAATAAAGTTTTTTTGAATTTCGGAAAGTTGGCGTTGTTTAATAATTACCCACAGCGTATATCCGAAAAAGAAAACAACCAACATAAGTAATGCGGAAAAAAAGTACCAAACAGATAACCGCGAATTAAAATAGGATGTACGATTAGGGAAATGAACACTAAAGTAATCGGTGCATCGTTTACTCAGCGGAAAGGTAAAATAGGTTTGTTTTTCATCCAGATCGGAGGTGATCAGTGTTCCTTCGCCCATTTGTTCCGTTTCGGGATTAAAAACGGCAAATTCAAAATTGGTGTATATTTCATGTTTTTTTAGTTCTTCAATAAGCTGTTGTTTTAATAGCTCCCTGTCGAAAACCTGAATATATACTCTGTACATGTTGTCAGCAACAATCTCGACCGGAATAATGCTATCGAAATTCGCTGTGTTCCCTGTTTCCTGGAGCAATTGCCAGGCAACCTCTTTTAAGGCTACGACGGTACTCTCAGTAAATTGTTTTTCACTGTATTTATATGAATTTCTTAAAAGAAAAAATTGGATAGACAGGACACCAGTTATAGAAACTAAAGCTAAAAAAATAATATATTTTAAGGTTTTGCCTTTCATCGATTAAGTTGATTGACCTCTAAACTAAACAAATTTTTGTTTGAAACTGTTTGTTAACAGTTCATTAACAAAATATTGGCCTTGGTTAACACAGTTTACAATAATGCTTTATACATTTGTTTATTAAATTGATATGGTAAAGTTATAAAATATAGAACCAACACATTTTAAAAAGCATATTATGAAACGAATTTTACAAATGATTACCGTTTTTGCTTTGGTAATTGCTGTGACAAATGCATTTGCCCAAGGAAAAGCTAAAATTGTTTTTGATGAACTTGAACACAATTTTGGAAACTTTAAAGAATCTGAAGGTGTTCAAAAAACTACTTTTAAATTTACCAATCAGGGAGAAACTCCACTTGTTTTAAACAATGTTAGAGCTTCTTGTGGCTGTACTACTCCTAAGTGGACAAAAGAACCGGTTGCTCCGGGTGGTGAGGGGGAAATTATCGTGAGTTATGATCCCAAAAATCGTCCGGGCTCGTTTAACAAATCAGTCACTGTTCAATCAAATGCTGAAAATTCTACCGTAATATTAAGGATAATGGGTAGTGCGCAGCAAAGGGAAAAAACGTTGGCGGAACTGTATCCTAGAAAAGTGGGTGCCTTAAGGGTGAAAACCAACCATATTTCTTTCTCCAAAATGACAGAAAAAGAAAAAGATACCAAAGATTTGGAGTTGGTCAACGATACAGATGGTCCGGTTAAAGTTGGATTCCGGAGCGTCCCCGGGCATTTAACCGCGAAAGTTGAACCCGAAACAATTCCGGCGCATGGCAAGGGAAAATTGGTTGTTACTTATGATGCTGAAAAAGTAAACGCTTTTGGTTTTGCATCTCACCGAATTTATCTTTCGCTTGACGGAAGCAACGATTATAAAAGTTCAATCGGGATTAGTGCAACTATCGAAGAAGATTTTTCGAATCTTACATCTGAACAACTGGCAAATGCCCCGGTAGCTAACTATCCGGAAAAAACTTTTGATTTTGGTGAAATGACCCAGGGAGAGAAAAAAGAACATACTTTTTCTTTGACAAATGAGGGAAAATCAGATTTGATAATTCGTAATGTACGTTCGTCTTGCGGATGTACAGCTGTTGCTCCGGCTAAAAAAGTTATTGCAGCGGGAGAAACCGCACCAATTAAAGTTACTTTTGATTCGCGCGGGAAACGAGGTCGTCAGAGTAAATCCATAACGGTTATTACAAACGATCCCAAAAATCCAACAACAATACTGCGCATTTCGAGTAATGTTGTTACAACTACTGAAAGTTAAAAAACGTTTATTTAATAGTCATGACAAAGAGTGTCGCAGGTTATTGTCTGCGGCATTTTTTTTTATTGGTCACTTTAATTGAATAGTCGTATTTTTGCATAAAATTGAAAAAGCAGAATGGGAGACAATTCACACGAACATATTGAGAATAATTCTGAATATAAGGGACTTAAAGTAAATAAAGGAATTCCGCAACCCGAAATTGTGAACAATGAATCGGTGCAGCGTTTTCTAACAAAAAAACGGAAACTGCTGTCGGTTGATGAATATGTTAACGGTATTTTAAAAGGAGACATTACTCTTTTGAGTCGGGCTGTTACTTTGGTTGAAAGCTCAAAGCCCGAACATCAGAAAATAGCTCAACAGATTATTGAAAAATGTTTGCCGCACAGTGGAAATTCATTACGAATTGGAATAACCGGAGTTCCCGGAGTTGGGAAAAGTACGTTTATTGAAGCTCTTGGGAAATATTTAACAGGACAGGGAAACAAACTTGCCGTGCTGGCGATCGATCCAAGCAGTGAACGTTCGAAGGGAAGTATTCTTGGAGATAAAACCCGCATGGAAGATTTATCAGGTGATAAAAATGCATATATCCGACCGAGTCCCTCAGCCGGGTCGCTCGGAGGTGTTGCCCGAAAAACCCGTGAAACCATTGTTCTTTGTGAAGCTGCGGGGTTTTCTCATATTTTTATCGAAACGGTAGGAGTAGGACAAAGCGAAACAGCCGTGCATTCGATGACTGATTTTTTTCTTTTGCTTATGCTTGCCGGAGCAGGCGATGAATTACAAGGCATAAAACGCGGGATTATGGAAATGGCTGATTTAATTGCCATTAATAAAGCCGATGGACATAATGTGGATAAAGCTAAGATGGCAAAACGACAGTATGAGAATGCTCTTCATTTGTTTCCGGCCAAAGAATCGGAATGGCGACCACAGGTTTTAACCTGTTCGGCTGCAACAAAAAAAGGAATAGTGGATGTTTGGGACAAGATTGAAGAACATAAAAAGCAGACCGCACAAAATGGATATTTTTCCCGTAAACGTAACCAGCAGGCAATTTTTTGGATGCATGAAACCATTCAGGAACAACTGAAAAGAGATTTTTATCAAAATCCTTTCATCAAGGGAAAAATTGCAGAAATGGAATCCAGCGTTTTAAATAACCAAATGAGTTCTTTTGTTGCCGCGGGTGAATTATTGAAAATACATAACGAAAATCAAAAAGAGAGTTAAGAACTCTCTTTTTTTCTTTACGGTTTTTCTGTTTCTGCATCATTGTGAAAACCTTTTTCTTTCATTCTTTGAATAATTCTTTCTCTTTTTTCATCCGGAATTTTTTTCCATTTTTCTTCCAAGCGGCCGTGCCAGTACTTCTTTTTGCGGTCGGAATGCCAGTTGCGTCCATGACAACCGCCCGAAAACAGAATTTTTGACAAAATCAGTATGCCGGCAGCCTGCCAAAAAGTTATCGCTCCCAGACTGAACAGGGCAGGCATTAACCAGTTCCAAAGCCACATCGTGACAAAAATGGCCAATACAAAAAATGCGGTTCCAAAAAATATTGCGCCTGTAATATACCTTACTTTTTTCATTACTTTATTGTTTTAATTGTTGATATAATCCTTTTAATTTTTCACGTAAATAGAGCACTGCGTATCTTTTCCGCGAAATGAGTGTATTTACTTTCTCTCCGGAAATCCGGCTTATTTCCCTGAACGAACGGTTTTCGAATTCATGGAGAACAAAAACTTCCCGCTGTTCCTCTGGCAATTCATCCAGGGCTTCTTCAATTTCCTCCCAGATTATTTTACGAAATAAGTCTTCTTCCGGACCGTCGTTTAGTGTTGGCAAAATATCTTCGAGATATAAAACCCCATCATCGCTTACAGAGTTTTTTATTTCCTTATCGCTGAATAAATCCGGCTTCTTCTTTCGTTTTAAATCGATAACACGGTTGATAGCTGTTTTATACAACCACGAGGAAATATTTTCAACAGACCGAATGTGTTCGTAGCTGCTAAAGAATTGGATGAAAACATCCTGCAAAACATCTTCCGCTTGTTCCAGGGGCAAGTGTCTGCGGATATAATTCAGCAAACTTTTATTTTGTTTGCGGAAAGTCTGTTCAACATGTTCTGTTTTCACCATTGTTTAATTGTCTTCTGTTTTTTGAGACGATCAACTCAAAAATATATTTTAGGAAATTTCGTATTATTTTCTGATACGTTGAAATTGTTTTCGGTAAGCAGACTAATTTATGGATAGAACCATACACTACAGTATGGTTAAAAGCTTCAAATGCGTTAAATTTGTAGAACCTTTCAAAATTAGAAATGTTATAGTAACTTAAAGTCAATAATCAAAAAAACAGACATAATGAATTACGATGTAATTGTTGTTGGAAGTGGTCCTGGTGGATATGTTGCTGCCATTCGAGCATCGCAGCTTGGATTAAAAGTTGCCGTTGTTGAAAAAGAAAATATCGGTGGTATTTGTTTGAACTGGGGATGTATTCCAACCAAATCATTACTTAAAAGTGCACAAGCCTTTGAATATGCCAAACACGCTGCTGATTACGGAATTTCAATAGAAGGCGATGTAAAACCCGACCTCGCTGCGATGGTAAAACGTAGCCGTGGTGTTGCCGATGGAATGAGCAAAGGTGTTCAGTTTCTTTTCAAAAAAAATAAAATTGAACAGCTGCTGGGTTTTGGCAAATTAACGGCAAAAAATACAGTTGAAGTTACCGATGATTCGGGCAAGAAAAAGGCATACACAGCAAAACATATTATTTTGGCCACAGGAGCCCGCTCGCGTGAATTACCAAATTTAACGCAGGACGGAGAGAAAATTATTGGTTACCGCAAAGCGTTGGTTTTGGATAAACAACCTGAAAGTATGGTTGTGGTTGGCTCCGGAGCTATTGGTAGTGAGTTCGCTTACTTTTATCAATCAATCGGAACCCAGGTGACTCTTGTTGAGTTTATGCCAACCTTGGTTCCAAACGAAGACGAAGAAGTTGCTAAACAACTGGAGCGATCATTCAAAAAAATGAAAATGAAGGTGCTGACTTCTTCTTCGGTTGAAAAAGTAGATACTTCAGGTAAGAAATGCAAGGTTACTGTTAAAACAAAAAAGGGAGAAGAACTTATTGAAGCCGATGTTGTTCTTTCCGCTGTGGGCATTACTCCAAATACAGAAGGAATTGGTTTGGAAGAATTAGGCGTTGAAACCGATAAAGGACGTGTAAAAGTTGATGATTTTTATCGCACCAATATTGAAGGAGTTTATGCCATTGGTGATATTCTGGCAGGCCCTGCTTTAGCGCATGTTGCATCGGCAGAAGGAATCGTTTGCGTAGAAAAAATTGCCGGTCTGAATCCGGAACCGGTTGATTACGGTAATATTCCTGGATGTACATATACAAGCCCTGAGGTATCATCAGTAGGAATGACTGAGGCCAAAGCAAAAGATGCAGGTTACGAAATTAAAGTAGGAAAATTTCCTTATTCGGCGAGTGGAAAAGCAAGCGCTGCGGGCCAGAAAGATGGCTTTGTGAAATTAATATTTGATGCCAAATATGGTGAACTATTGGGAGCGCACATGATTGGAGGAAATGTTACCGAAATGGTTGCAGAAATGGTAGTAGCCAAAAAACTGGAAATTACCGGTCATGAATTGATTAAGTCAATCCATCCGCATCCGACAATGAGTGAAGCGATCATGGAAGCAGCAGCTGCTGCTTATGATGAGGTGATACATTTATAGTAATTTGACATAAGATATGAACCCGGGGGATTTTCTTCCGGGTTTTTTATTTTGTCCATATTCGACGAAGTGATTAAATTGGTCGAAAATTCCGTAATTAATTGAAAATCAGAAAGAATGTTTTGCGGGTAAAGATTTAATTATAAATTTGCTTCCGTTAAATAAACAGCTACACACTGAATGAATATCTCATTTGTCGATTTCAAGAGAAAACTGAATTTAATTAACACACTTAATAAATTTTAAACGAATGAAAAAACTAACGCTATTCGCAGCATTGTTTATGCTGATTCAGGTAACTTTTGCCGGTGGTATATTAACAAATACAAACCAAAGTGCCCAGTTCATTCGCATGATGTCGAGAAATGCATCAACCGATATTGATGCGGTTTATTTTAATCCTGCGGGTTTAATAAAATTGGAAGATGGTTGGCATTTTGCCTTTTACAGCCAAACTATTTTTCAGGATAAAACGGTTGACAGTAAATTTCCTTTGCTAAATGACGGACACTATGTCGGGGAAGTAACTGTACCTGTTTTTCCCACTGCTTATGCGGTTTACAAAAAAGAAAACTGGGCATTTTCTCTGGGGTTTGGGCCAAATGCCGGTGGCGGTTCTGCTGATTTTGACAGAGGCTTGCCTTCGTTTGAAATACCAATAACCAAGGTTGTTCCGGGACTTGCTGCACTAAGCCAAATCGATCCGACATTGGATGTAACAGGGTATAACGCTGATTTGTCGTTTAACGGAAGTTCCGTTTTTTGGGGTATCCAATTGGGGGCGACATATAAAATAAACGATATTCTTTCGGTTTATGGTGGCGTCAGGTACATGCCATCGAAAAACACATATGAAGGTGCTATTAAAAATATTCAGTTGCAGGTTGCAGGACAATATTTTGCAGCTCCTGCCTGGCTTTCAGGAACAGCCTCAACAGTTAGCGATTTGGCAACCCTGGCAGGTGCAGCTGCCGCGCAACTTGGAGGAACGGCCTCTAATTTGCAACCTTTAGTCGATGGCGGCGCAGGTTCCTATACTTTGGCTCAGTTGGAGGAGGCCCAGTATATTGATGCAACAACGCGCGCCCAATTAGAGGGGGGATTGTTAAGTTTAGGAGTAGCTCAGGGACAAATTGATCAAATGCCGCTGTCTACTGTTCAGGGAACATACTCTACGGCTGCTGATACCTACAGTGGACAGGCCACTACATTAAATAATACTGCCACTACTTTGAATGGAACTGCAGAGCAATTGGGAGACAAAGAAGTTAAAACTGAACAAACGGGTGCTGGTTTTACTCCAATGCTTGGGCTACACATTTCTCCAACCGAAAACCTGGATATTGCGGTGAAATATGAAATGAAAACCATCCTTAAACTTACCAACGATACCGAAGTTGACGATCTTGGATTATTCCCCGACGGAGATGAAACAAGGAACGATGTGCCGGCCATTCTTGGAATAGGGATTGGTTATAAACCGGTAAACTGGCTGGAAGCTCAATTTTCATATACCGGTTATTTTAATAAAGGTGTTGATTGGGGATACAATACAAGATACCTGGCAGGTGGAACGATGGTCAAACGCGAAATTGATAAAAATGGTTATGAACTTGGTCTGGGACTTCAGTTTAATCTGAGTGAAAAATTTGCAGTAAGTGTTGGCGGACTTGTTGGAGATATGGGTGTGGCAGACAGCTATCAAAGCGACTTTAGTTACAGTAACCCCTCTTCTACCATTGGTTTTGGATTTATGTGGAAAATTACGGACAAACTGGTATTTGATGCTGGTTTCTCTGATACTTTTTATAAAGATCAGACAATTTCCTTTACCGACGTTGATTTAGGTAGCTACGAGGAAACACTAGGTAAAACTACTGTTAATTTTGCAGCAGGCTTGTCTTACAGCATTTTTTAATGAAGAATGAAATAAAAGTTAAGCTGTCCGGTTTGGGCAGCTTTTTTATTTTAATAACCCTGCAGCATTCGCAAAAACCATTTCAAAACTTTTGTCTACCAATGCCGACTTTTCAGAGTTGTAAACCGGAAACGGATTTTCGTGTGAATACTGGTACGGAAAATCAAATGTATGAAGTTGAAAGTGAAATTTTTTATGACCACTTTTTAATGTGTTATTGATGTGTTTTGCCGGGATTACCTGATCCTTTAATAATCCGATAGCAGTTATCTTTTTTGATAATCTTGAAAGGCCCTTTTCTTTTAACTTTGAAAATGAAGGAATCGGAATCATAGCTTTGAACGATTTTACGACTGAATGTAAGGGAGTTGATAGATTCTTTTTTGTTTCAGTAACAGATTTTCGTTCAAAGTTGCGGAGGTAGAAATCATTTAAATCCCGATAAGCAAGATTGTCCATTATAAGTTTCGAAGTTCCGCTCATATTGTCAAAAGTAGTTCCGCCGCAAAACAAAACAGCTTTCGATTTTTTTAAAAGATTTCCAGGATTAGCCATAAACATTATTTGGGTGAGGAATGCGCCAATTGAATACCCGAAGAAATTGATTTGCGTATTTTCTTCAAGCAAGGGATAATCGCCGTTTTTGATTTGATTTAGAAGCTGAATCAAATCATGGGCGCTTTGTAGTCCACCACGGTAAAAGCGCATAGGATCTTCGGATAAGCGATCGCTTAAAGCAGCATTCGCAAAAGAAGCCTGGATAATATTTTGATGCATATTTTTTCTTGAGTTAACCAGCATATTCATTGCCCGCGGGTCGCTCCATTCTCTTTTCCCGCGGTTCATATGAAATGCCAGGGGGAAAAGAATGATGGTCCGGGCGGTTTGTTCTGCCAAATAAGTTGCCCAGGACAGGTACTTGCTCCAGTCGCGTTCATTTAATCCATGTAATAAGATAATAGCCCGGTTATTTTTTTTGTCGGAAGGAGTGAATACAGGGTATTTAAAATGCCAGTTTTCTTCAATCTTGGAATCTTCAATACCAAATTGATTTTGGAAAATACCATTTTTTAACAATGACGTTTGGAAGGATGAATGAAATTCAAGATTTCGGATACAAACATCAGAATGAGGAACTTTAATACATCGCTTGTTAAGGGAGAAAAGTGTTGCGAGTTGCTGGTGTAAGTGTGTGTAATTCATGTGCTTCCAATTTGTAGAAGTGAAATTAGCTGGGTTTTTTCTGTGTTGCAAAAGAATGGGATTGCCTGCCAAAAATCAGGGACAAGATTGTTGATTTAGGGGGGAGATTGTTCATTGTGGGGTGAAATTTTACGATTAGATTCTACGATTCTGATAAGATTTCTTTATTTAAAGCTTATTTTTGAAAAAATTCTGGACTATGCTTATCTGGGAAAAAAAGATACCTGAATTTCTGATTTTTAGAAAAAACATTGTCAACCGAATTCTTTTTACGGCTGCTTTTGCTTTGGTATTCATAAATATTTATGCGCCGTTTGGAGTAAATACCTGGTACAATGTTACCAAATTGGAACTGTTTTTATATTCCAGTGGCTTAATCTTAACCGGAATTTTAGTTATGGTAATCAGCCGTATATTAATGTTTCAGATAAACAAAAAGCATAAATTAAATTATTTGCAGTACGGAAGCTGGGAACTGACTGAAATCGTTATAATGGCATTTGTTTATACATTGCTTAAAGTATTTTTTCTTCATGAAAAGAGTGATATTGTCGATGATTTTGTCGTTTCGCTTCAAATAACTGCCCTGGTTGTTATTTTGCCATATATAATACTCACCTTATATTTTTCCTGGCAGGACAAATCAAAAAAGTTGGAGAGCCTGGAGCAATTGAAAGAGGATACCAATGTAAAAGCAAGCAAGCTTCTTCCTTTCTACGACGAAAAGGAGGTTATGCGGTTTTCCATGTTGCCTTCAGATATTCTTTATCTTGAGGCCGCTGATAATTATGTAACCATCTATTTTTTGAATAAACAGAAAATATCACATTATCTTCTTCGTAACAGTTTAAAAAATCTTGGAGAATATCTTTCTGAATATTCATTTATTCGGTGTCACCGTTCGTTTATTGTAAATTTTGAAAAAGTAAAACTTATTCGCAAAGAAAAAGACGGATTAAAGCTTGAAATCGACGCGCCGACGGAATTAATTATTCCGGTTTCAAAGACATATTCACAGGAGGTTTTAAATGAGTTTGTAAAAACAGGAAGTTAATCTGAGGGTTTCCATCGGAAGGATTTGTTGTCAACAGCCCGTTGCACAGCAAGAATGCCATCCAGATGATCAAATTCATGCTGTATGAGTTCCGCCATGTCGTCTTCCAGCTGCCAGGTTTGTTTTTCCCAGTTCAGGTCGTAGAATGAAAGTGTGAGTTTTTTGTGCCGCTTTACTTTTACGAACAGATTGGGGAAGCTCATACAATCATCCCATAACTCAATCATCTCGTTGCCCGGGATTTTAAGTTCGGGGTTTATGATTGCAATCGGTTTATCAATATTTATGCATACAATTCGTTTTAAAAGACCAATTTGAGGTGCGGAAATGGCGCGTCCTGCACCGTATTTTTCTCGAAAATCAAGTACAGTTTCAAACATCAGATTAAATTGCGGTAGTAATTCTTTAAGTTCTGATTTTTCAACGGGGACTGATTTTTCGTAAAGTTTTGGATCTCCCAGTAATAATATATCCTTTACAGCCATTTGTTTTTTATGTAAATATACTTTTTAGAAATGAAAAAAAGGCTGCCCGAAGAATTCGGACAACCTTAAAGACTAACCTGGTATCAAAAAATAAAAAATACGGGTGATGGTTATTAATTAATTCAAATCAAAAATTTCTGAGTAATCTTCCCCGTCAGCCAATTTGGCGGTAAGAACAAATTCCGTTTTACCTTCTTGTTTTAGCGGTGTTAAATCGAACCGAAGTTCTTTTGTAAATAGTGCTTCACACATGTCTCCGTTGGCGTTGTGCCTGATTTCCAAAGTAGGGATATTGGATGAACCAGTGACCCAGGGGTGCATCCGTGCGAGATCTATCGTATGTTCCTGACATCCTCCACTGTACGATAGTTTTATCTGCAAACAATCGCCATCAATAAAAGCTTCATGAACAAAAACCGGATCGCGTGCAAGGCTGTCATAGTTGTTAAAGTTTAAATCTACATATGGTGCACAATTTAACTCTTCCACATATGAAATATCGCTGGCAGCCCCCCGGTCGCAGGTTGGTATAACATTTGGCAATTCTTTGTATTCAACCAAAACACGTTGTCCCTGTGTAAAAGTAAAACCATCGGGGTAATAAAGCGGCTGAATACGGTTACCGTTGTCGAGTTCAATTACAATGCCACAACTTGCGGCACCTGCATAATCTACTACTGTACCGGTTTCCATCAGGGTTACTTCATCGTCCTGCTGGCAACTGGCAAACAAAAAAACAGCAAATATTAATGGAATTAATAATTGTTTCATGGCATTTTGTTTCTGTTGAATAATTAACGCATAAATGAGTTGCTTTATTTTGTTATCCGGACAAATTATTCATATACAGGGTTTTTTACAGTTCCCATAAAAAGAATTGCTCCGGTATCCTTTTCAGTAATGGCGTAAAAAAACGGACGGTTGGCATTAAATTCCACAAACAGCGGTACAGAGGTTGTCTCAACTCCAACAACGGTGACGGCAGCAGCCTCAGTTCCTTCCTCGTTTACCTCGATAAAAGTCTTGTGTTTTACAAAGTCGATTTTTAGCTGCCCGTTTTTGTTTATTCCTGTAAAATCAGCGGCGTCGGTAAATGCAACTCCCATTCCCATTTCCGACAAAACATCGTTTAACTTGATTTCATATTTGTATTTGAATTTTGGAAGACTTATGATGACGTCTTCTGTCTCTGCAAAACTTTGCATCCATGTTTCCCAATTGTCTTTATCCAGTTTGTCTACAATATCCTGAAGTGTTTTATCCGTTTCGGGAAGAAAAACAAACATGTTGTATTTCCCTTTTCCGTAGGGTAGCTGAATGGCGCTAAACAAATCGTTGGATGCCATTTCAACGGTTTGGGTTTGATTCATAAAATCAGTTTGTATAGTGGAGCCGCTATCCGGATAAAAAGGATCTTCTGTTGTTTTATCTTTGTCAAATTCCGATGCCCACATTCCTTTAAAATAAATGGCATTAATAAGAAACATCACTTGTTCAGGTGAAATTTCATCCAAAATTTTGTCAATTTTATCATGCGTTTTTTCGGCAACCCATCCGTTGATGGTTTCCAAAGCATTGGGCGAGCTAAAGTCCAGTGCATCTACTTCAGCGTTGTAATATTCTTTGTTCGTCGAAATAAAATCCTGCTCTACATCAAACCCTTCGCGGTAATATATTGCATTTGCAATTTCGAGAAGTACTTTTTTATCCAGCGATTTTAAACCGTCAACCAATGTTTGGTACGATGTGTTGATCGCTTCAGATGTTAAACCATATACTTTTAACGTTTTCTCCATCGCCGTTTTTGTTTCTCCGTTGGCTCCGTTGTATGTCATTGCCAATGCCAGGCTTACACTTAATGGCGACACCATAATGTTGTCGGATTGGGTTTCAAAGGCATAGATATTCTGGAAGAGTTCAAAACCAAAACTATTCTCGGCTTCCAGTAATTGAGCCGTTTTTTCGGTGAGTTTTATTTCATCAATTTCGTCGTTTGAATTTGCCAAATCGCAGCCAAAGACAAAAAAAGAAGCCAGTATAAGTGAGAAAATGAATTTAAGTTTCATAGCTTTTGTTTTAATTTCTGTTGTTCTCCTGCAATTGATGTTCCAAAGATGAGTGAACACAGAAAAAGGTTGCGTGAATTTGTTTATTGGGAAAACGCAACCTTTTATTTTGTTATTTCATCTGGATAATGTTTTCGTGTAGTTTTTATCGTTTGTAGTATGAAAATTGAGGATAGACGTTCGGGATTGATTAAAGGAATATTCCTTAATTTTGAACGGAATTTATATAACCTGATTTGGAAGACCTTAAAAATATAGTTGAAGCTTGTGCTTCCGGCGATGTGCGTGCACAGGAGAAGTTGTACAAAATGTTTGCTCCGAAAATGTACGGCGTCTGTCTTCGCTATGCGAAAGATGCTACAGAAGCTGAGGATAATTTACAGGATGGATTTTTTAAGGTTTTTACAAATATTAAAGGATTCAGACATGAAGGTTCTTTGGAAGGCTGGATACGAAGGATAATGGTGAATGTGTCACTTGAAAAATACAGGAAACAAAACATGTTGCATCCGGTAGAAGATGTTTCTATTTATGATAGTCAGCATATTTCTGAAGATATTTTAGATAAGATTTCAGCAAAGGAATTGATAGAACTTATTCACCAGCTTCCGCCACGATACAGGATGGTGTTTAACCTCTTTGTAATGGAAGGTCTGAGTCATCAGCAGATAAGTGAAGAAATGCAAATTACCGTTGGAACCTCGAAGTCGAACCTCGCACGCGCACGGGATATTTTGAAACGTAAAGTAACTGAACTTTACAAAGTTGTAGGAACAAATGAAAATTATTCTGCATGAATATGGAGGAACAAAATATGGATAAGGCCATTCGCGAGAAACTGGAAAGGTTTTCGCAGCAACCGCCGTTGCATGTCTGGGACAATATCCAGGGGCAATTGCAGGCGCAAAAGCGAAAACACAGGATTGTGTTTTTTAGTCGAATTGCAGCAGCAGCAGTAGTGCTACTGGCGTTTTTGGCAGGATGGTATTTTAATGAGAAGTCGGGGCAGATTACTCCTGTCGTAACACAAAATGAAATACAAAATATAAATAAGAATATTGAAAACGAAAATGCCAAATCAAACAGTGAGAGTGAGAAAATAGACCCTAATGCGTTTAATGAGAATAACATAGCTGGAACAGAAAGTAAACCTCAGATAAAGCATAATGAAAAAGAAAAGGATACCGGGCTTGAATCGATTGTTCAGGAAGAAGAAACTACATATTTTATAGCCGATGCCAAAATTCATCAAAAACTGTCGGGAGAAGAATCAGCTGAATCAGAAACAAAGGAAGTTGCTCATCTTAATTTGCTGGATAAAATCGAAACACAGTTTAAAACGAGTGAAGACAGAGATTTAAAGCTAAAAGAAAAATCAATTCCGGTAAATGAAATGAGCGGAACTGATGAAGTTCTGATTGCTGAAAATATCAGAAATCTGAATGAATCCGGCAGAGAGGAATCGAAATGGAAGCTGGGGCTTCAGGTGTCGCCGGGCTACTCTTCTCAAAATTCGAACTATAGTGAAGATTACTCTAATTCAATGACTTACTCCGGTCAGAACGGAAATGCAAATGTCACGGGTGGTATTTCGGTACAGATGAAAGCCGGGAAGAAATGGAGCCTTGAAAGCGGTGTGTATTATTCGCAAAACGGGCAGCGATCAACAAATTCAGAGGCGTTTAATTCCAATTCGTTGATGTACGCAGCAGATTACGCACCACTGGGCGGAGAGAGAAAATCATATTTTAACACAGTAGTAAATTTATCCAATGGTCAGATTGAAATGAATAGTACTGCGGGAACAATTCAGTTCTCTTCTGCTCCGGCGGGTACGGAGGTTGGTTCTGAACTCGACGGAGATGCATATAGTCCAGGTCCTGCAAATTCAAATACACTGTTGACTGAAGGAGAATTTTCACAGGTTTTTGATTTTATTGAAATACCTTTGTATTTGCGTTATTCACTGGTCAACGCAAAATTTGGTATTGAACTGATGGGAGGTGTAAATGCCGGAATTGTTGCCGGAAACAACGTTTATATGGAAAATCAGTACGGCAACCAGAACATTGGCAAAACCAAAGATATTTCATCTGTAAACATATCAGGAACTGTGGGAGTGGGCTTGAATTATGCGTTAAGCAAAAATATCTCTTTGGCTGTGGAACCTCGTTTTAGCTACTATTTGAATTCTATTAATCAAAACTCTGATGTGAGTTTTCGTCCTTACCGTATTGGTGTTTATACCGGTCTGTATTATGAGTTTTAATTCTTTTATTTTTTGGTTGCGCTACAAAATTGTTCACATCACGAATTATTCATCGTTGATATTTTTATGATTAACCTGTCGATAGTAAACCAAAAATTGTTTTTAATAAAAAGGCCTGGTTAACCGAAATTGAAATTTTGTCTAATGGAGTGAAGCGCTTAAAGCTAACTTATCATGAAAAACCTTTTGTTTTGTGCAAAGAAAATTCCGGATTTAAATGGGTACCTGTGAAATAAGGAAATAAAATACCTTCCGTAACTAAATTGTTTATGCTGAAGGCATTTACAGAGCAACGGATTAAGCGCGCTACTACTGAATAATATCTCCAAAGAATACTCCGTTCATAAACATTTTATTGGTTCCAAGCCAGAATCCACGGAAGGTCATGTTTTCATAAAAGCTAATCAGATTACCGCGACCAACTGATTGAACTGAAATCACCGGTGCATTTTTTATTCGGTCAATATTTTTTTCTGAAACATAACCACTCACATAAGGTTCGGAAGTATATTTTACCGGTTCTGCATATTTGGAATCCAGTTTTTCAGCAACCTGGGAATTGGTTTTAAAAAATGCCAAATTGCTTCTTGAATATCCGTAACAAAGCGGGTGTGTAATATCCATTTCTGCATTTAAAATTATTCCGCTTATGGAATGGATGTTGTATTCTTTTGAACGGTCGGCATACGAAAAGTTCAGGGTTGTATCATTTTTAATTTCTTTTTTGAATTTGGTTTTCCCTATTTCATTTTTGCTTGCCCAGGAAGCCGCATTTTTATATGCGATTAAAGTTCCGCCATCCTGCACCCACGATTTTATTTTTTGGACATCAGAATTACCAAGTTCATAGTACGAACCACCAGGCATAATCAACGTGGTATACGGGCTTAAATTTACCGAACGCAAATCTCCGGTTTCAGTTAAACAAATTGGAATTTTAAAGCGTTGATCAAACATATGCCATATTTCCCCGGCATCACTACTTCTGGTACTTCCGGCAACAAGCATCAAAACTTCGGGGCGTTTTAATACATCAAAATTACCACTTCCCAGGTCAATTCCTTCCGGCGAGAGTCCGGTGTCCATTCCGTAAAAGTCGATGCCTGTTTTTTTTGCAACACTTGTTACGAGGCTATAGATCTGGTTTTCATCCAATCGCTGACCACTTACCGGAATCAAAATCGTTCCATAGGTAAAACTTTCCTTTTTCCCTTCAATGTCAAAGGTGAACCCTTTGGTGGCAACTTTGGTAATAAGCCCTGCTTTTTGAATTGCATACAACGCTTCCGGTGTGTAAAACTCATCCCAACGGAAAAGATAAGCCAGACTGCTTTTTCCCCCAACAATTTTTCCCTCAGGTTCTTCAGAATAAATTTCAACAGACGACTGTTGAATATCTTTTAGTGCAGTGATTTCCGCATAAGGAATATCGTATGCAAAAGGGAAAGTCCATGTGGAAACATCGTAGAATGTGCTGTCGGTAAAAGTAGTCGCCTTTCCAAAAATCGATTTTAAAAGCCTGTATTGCGTTTGTTTTACCGGAACAACAAAAGATTGATCGGCTTTGAACAAGACTCCATTTTTTGTAATATCCTTTTGATTTGTATAAACTTTTATTTGGTGCCGGTTCAACAGATCGATAAACAACTGTGTTTTCATTTGATCCTTTTCATCGCCAAACAAATAAGCTTTTACAGCGTCTTTTCCTGCCAGATCTAAGGCTTCTACATTACATTCTTTTTGAAAACTGAGCAGTTCATTTTTTAAATTTAAAGCTGCTTCCAATGTCGAAAGTGTAACCGTAAACTGGTTCCGAATGGCAAACGCAAGCGTTTTTTTTCCGTTTATGGTGTTTCGTGTTCTTCCTCTAAAACCAGCCTGCTCAAACAAGATACCTACACTTCCGTTTACATCGGGATACGAAGAACCTTTCCCAAAGTAATAGTCGTCGTATTGTTCTTCCGAAAAATAAGGTGAACCAATTTTATCCAGAAACTGAGCATGGTATCCGGCAATTTCGTGCGTGAGTTCATAATTTTTTTCAGGTGTTAACGGGTTATTCCGGCTTGGTACACCCGGTTGAAAGAAAAAAGTACTGTTGGCCCCCATTTCATGATGGTCGGTAACAATATTGGGTTTCCATTCATAAAACTTAGCCACCCGTCCACGACTTTCGGGATGAACCTGTAAAAGATAGTCGCGGTTTAAATCGAACCAGTAATGATTGGTTCGCCCGCCAGGCCACACTTCGTTAAACTGCCTCGATTCTGATTTACCCACCGGAACGTAACTCTGATGCATATTGGCCCAGGTACTGTGTCTTGTAAATCCGTCCGGATTTAAACTCGGATCAACCAAAATTATCGTGTTGTTTAAAAGCCGGTCAATTTTATCGCTGTTTGCAGCAGCCAAATAGTAAATTGTTAGCACCGAAGAGTTGGTTGCACTCGATTCATTTCCATGGACGCCATATCCCAGTGTTACAACCAGTGGAACATCATCGGCATTTAAGTTTGAATTGACTTCTGAAAATGAATTGTGGAGATTTTTTAGCTCCTCAAGTTTTTTTTGATTCTCCTGCGAAGTAAAAATCATATGAATTAGAGGTCTGTTTTCATACGACCGGGCATATTCCTGAATAATTGCTCGTCCCGATAAACGATCTATTTCATGAAAGTAGCTTAAAATTTGTTCGTAATTTAAATGCCATTCCCCGATTTCTTGTCCAAAAAATTCTTCGGGCGTAGGAATATTTCTATCATAGTCAACATCGTTTGGAAGGAAATATTCCATTGTTTCCTGTGCACTCCCAAAAAGTGAAATGCAGGAAAACATACAAATTGCAAGCAGAATGTTTTTCATTTTGATCAATTTAGACAGCCTATAAACAGTATTTTGAAGTATTTAAATATTGGAAAAAAAAATGACGGAATCAAAAACAGAGTCAAAATTGTGTGTGAATGTTAATTTTTTGTATAAATATTATGATCGGGGGAACGCTTATTGGAAGTGGAAATAATTAAAACATTTGTTCAGAATTGAATTCTTTTTGTGTTTAAGAATATAATTAGGGAGTAGGGTTTTTTGAATTTGAATTGTAATATTTGCAGAAAAAGATTAAACCTTTTTTATAACACATTAGTCTAAAAAAAATCATTAGAAGTGTTCGTTGGCCTAAAGTAATTTAACTAATCTAATCAGAACCGGATTGAAACCAAAACACCGCTGTATATCATTTATTTTGTGGGCAATGTTAGCCTGTCTTATTTCTCTGGGAGGGTATGCTCAAAGTATTGATGAAATTCAAATTAGCGGTAATTTTCGAAATGTTCCGCTTTCTTTCTTTTTTGATACGCTTGAAGAACAATATGGTGTAAAAGTCTATTACAAAAGAGCCTGGGTTGATAAATATTCTGTAAATATTTCGTTTATTAATAATCCATTGTCGCGCGCCTTAAACAGCATTTTTGTGAGTCATGAGTTAACTTATGAAGTTTTTCAGGATAATTCCATTGTTGTTTTTCCACGAAGATTAGATACAAGATCCAATTTGGAAGGTGTTGACCAAACCTTGGTAATAGGAAATCCAATAAACAAAGGACGCTACAAAAGGGCTTTGATTACAGGGAAGGTAATCGATGGAAAAACAGGAGATCCGCTTCCCGGAGCGGTTATTTACAATTCCAAACTTGATAAAGGTGCAACAACGGGTAGCGGCGGATCATTTAAGCTTGAGCTGCCAACAGGAGAACATTATCTCAGTATTTCATTTATGGGATTTCAGGGCTACGAAAAACAAATCAATTTGATTGAGCCCGGAGAAGTTGAATTTGAGCTTTTTGAAGAATCGCACAGTATTGGAGAGGTTTTGGTTGTGGCTGATGAATTTAATACATCGCGTACTCAAATGAGTATGGTTCAGATGAGTGCAAAGGATATAAAAACGCTTCCTCTGTTAATGGGAGAGAGAGACGTGATGAAAAGTATTGTAATGCTCCCCGGTATCCAATCGGTGGGTGAACTTTCATCTGGATTCAATGTGCGTGGAGGCAATTCGGATCAGAACCTTATTTTGCTCGAAAATTCGCCGGTTTTTAATACTTCGCATCTGTTTGGTTTTATTTCGGCTATTAATCCTGATGTCGTTGAAGACATGAGGGTTTTTAAAGGCGGTTTGCCTGCACGTTTTGGTGAGCGTGTTTCGTCGATTATGGAAATTGAAATGAAAGACGGCAATGAAGATAAAGTAAAATTTTATGGCGGGCTGGGGGTTATAAACTCAAGGCTTACATTTGACGGACCAATAACCAAAGATAAAAAGCTTACCTTTATTGCAGCGGGCCGTATGTCATACACCGATTGGGTCTTAAAACAGGTGCCTGACGCTGATATCTCAAACAGTGTTACTAATTTTTATGATTTAAGTGGAAAACTTTCCTACAAATTTGATAAAAATAACTGGCTGAATATTGCCGGCTACTCAAGCAATGATGAGTTTAGTACGAGTTCACAATCCATAAATAACTACGGAAACACATTATTTAATCTTGAATCACACAATAAATACGGTGAAAAATTGAATGCCGAGCTAAATCTTTCTTTTAGCCAGTATAAATTTCGGTTGACTGATTTTGCCGATGGCAAAGATTTTGAAGCATATTATCTTGACAATCAAATACAATATGGTTCTGTAAAATATAATCTTATTTGGCACCCGCATCCACAACATAATATCCACACGGGATTTAACGGTGTATATTATGTAAATAGCCCGGGTGAAATTATCCCGATTGCAGAAAATACGGTAATAGGGCAGGATAAACTGGACAATGAAAATGCTTTTGAGGGCGCAATTTATATCAGCGACGAGTTTGATATTGTTCCGGGGCTAACCGCAAATGTTGGCTTCCGTTACAGCAGATTTGCTCTTTTGGGCGCCAAAACTGTTTTGCTTTATGATGACGAGAAAGCAAAAAGTGAGTCAACAGTTGTTGATTCTCTGGTTTTCGGTGATGGCGAAATAGTTAAAAGCTATGGGGGAATTGAACCGCGACTGGCATTAAACTGGGAGACAGACGGCGGATTTTCATACAAATTGAGCTACCAGAGAACGAGGCAATACATTAGTCAGATCAGTAACAATGCAGTAATTTCTCCGGCAGAGATTTGGAAAACAAGTGACTACCATCTTGAGCCTTTGATAAACGACCAGATTGCTTTGGGATTTCAGAAAGATAATGTTTTGAGGCAGTATACATTGTCAACAGAAGTGTATTACAAACAACTTCAGAATTTGATTGAATATAAAAACGGTGCCCAAATAGTTATGAATAAGCATTTGGAGACTGACCTGATACCTTCCGATGGCTATTCCTACGGTGTTGAATTGTCGCTCCGAAAGCCCGACGGAAGATTAACAGGCTGGTTGAATTATACCTACTCCAGAACAATGCGTAAAACCACCGGTGAGTTTGATGAGGAACAAATCAATTCTGGTAAATATTATCCTTCTATATATGATAAGCCACACGATTTGTCGGTTGTGGCAAATTATAATATAAGCAGGCGCTGGCGGGTTTCCGGCAATTTTGTGTTTATTTCAGGCCGTCCGGTTACTTTGCCTGAAGTTACCTACCAGTATGCCGGTGAAACGTTGGTATATTATTCTGACAGGAACAAGTACCGTATGCCACCCTATCACAGGTTTGATATTTCCATCACTTTTGATGAAAATCTGCGGAGGAAACGAATGTGGAAAGGAAGTTGGACGCTTTCTGTTTATAATTTATACGGAAGAAAAAATCCTTATTCGGTTTACTATCGCAAAACCATTGCCGATGGAGGGACCGACTACAAATCGTATTCCCTGTTCAAGCTGGCTGTAATTGGAGTGCCGATACCGTCGTTAACTTATAACTTTACTTTCTGACATGGTAAAAAAGTTAATATATAGTCTGATGCTCATTTTATCAGTTGTGGCTTGTGAAGAAATTTACAGACCCGACCTGGAAGAGGTAGATGCTTTTTTGGTTGTTGAAGCGATACTCGTATCAAACCAAACCTATAATAATATTTATCTTTATAAAACGCTTGGTTTTAACGATGACGAAAAAGACTATCCTTCCGTGACCGGGGCGCTAATTTATTTGGTAGACGAAAATGATAATCAAATTGAGTGTTTGGAATCTGCTCCCGGAACTTATACTTTAAACCATAATCTCGAAACCGGTGCTGCTTATCACCTGATTATTGAGTATGATGGAGAAAAATATGAGTCTGGAACACAGACTGTCCCAGAGTCTCCGGTAACTGATTCTGTTTATGCTGAATACACAACCCGCATAGTTACCACCGGAGCTTCCAGTTCAACAGATAAAATAGAAAAAGAGAATGGGATTCAGATTTATGCTGATATGAATTTTAACGGAGGTATAAATCATTATCGGTTTTATGCTCGAAAAATTATTCAGTATATCGACCATTACGATACAACAATTCCTCCCTCTCCGGAACCCGAGACTAATCCAATTTACCGCTGGAATTCTTATTATCCAACAGGTATTTTTAACATTGCCGGGCCAGCAGAATACAGTACAGACAAAAATATTGCTAAGCACTCTTTGGAGTTTTTTGAATCCAATTACAATAAATATTTTCCGGATACCATGTTATTTGGAGGATGGATTTATATTATTTATCAATACGGAATTAACGAGGATACGTATGAATTTTATTCTGATTTGAATAGCCAACTGGATGCCGAAGGAAAGATATTCGACCCCATATATATTCAGGCCGAAGGGAATATTTCCTGTACTTCAAACGACGAAAAGGTAGTATTGGGTAATTTTGAAATATCGTCGTTCAGCGAGAGCCGTTTTTATTTAAATTACAGTAAATACAGGGATTCCATAAGTGCTTTAAAAAACATACCTTATTTTTATAATATACCTGAAGATGGTTATGTTAAAGATATTATGCCTGATTTCTGGGAAACACGTTCAAAAAGATATCCGGATGAATAAAACAACTGGAAATAAAATCTCAGGACTGTTGGGAATCTTATTTCTTTTGATATTCATATTCCCTGCAAGAGGAGAAGAGCAGATCTATCTGTTTCCCGACAGAAGTTCGGCCGTTTCGGGTGATACCATCTGGTTCGGTATCAATATTTTTAGCAAAGAACAGGGAGAAATGAGCAATGTTGTTCATGTTCAGCTTGATGATTTGGAGAACAATCATATTTCAAAAGTATCAGTGCTCTGCGATAAGGGGACAGGTGAGGGGTATATTCCCGTTCCCGATTCACTCTCAACCGGTGTATATGTGCTTCGGGCTTTTTCATTTATACAAAATAGTAATGCTGATTCAAAATTAAACCAGAGGTTTGTTAAAGTTTACAACCGGTTTGAAGAAGAACTGTTTGAAATTGATTTTCCGTTGGCTGAGAGTAGAGTAAAGTATGAATACAACAATGCTCTGCATATTGAAACTGAAAAAGAAAGTTATAAAAAAGGGGAGGAGGTTGTTGCAGGCCTGGATATTCCACAAGAGGTTTTAAACAATACTTCACAGGTAATTATAACAGCAGGATTGGAAGAGGCTTCTAACCTGGATTTTGCAACTTCCTGGTATCCGGTAGCTCATAAATCGGCAGTAAAATTGCCCGTTCCTGTGGTGGAGAAAAACGGAGTTCTCATTTCAGGTAAAGTGCATTCGGCAGAAGATAATCATCCGGTTCCCAATGCAGTGGTTATTCTTAGTATTCCCGATTCAATTCCTTTTCTCGATTACTGTGTTTCAGACTCCTCCGGTATCTTTTATTTCTATTTGCGGAATGCTTTTGGAACCGCCGACATTGTGTTGCAGGCATTAGCAAAAAACTCAATGCCTTGTACCATTGAGCTGTATGAAAACTTCATTGATGTGGATAGACCCAACGTTTCCCGAAAAATGTTCAACCGCGAAGAGTTAATATTTGGCGAGAGTGTGATAAAAGCATCCTATTTTACCAAGCTTTTTCGCGGTTATAAGATTGAATCCGGTAGCTCGTTTGTTATGCCACGGCAGTTTGAACATCCATTTTATGGCGAACCAACTAAAACATTTTATCCTGAATTGTTTGTCGACTTACCCGATTTTCAGGAAATCTCCCGTGAAATTTTGCACGGTGTACAATACCGCGAAAGAAAGACCGGAACTACAATCAGGTTGTTAAATCTGGGAGGAGATGCCGTTTTTAAAGAAGAGCCTTTAAAATTACTGGACGGTATTCCCGTCTTTGATCCCGAGGTGTTTGCCCCCATGGGCACCGACGATATTGCCCGGGTAGATGTGGTTTACGAAAAGAAGTTTTTTGGCGACCTGTCATTTTCGGGGATATTATCGATCTATACTAAAAACAGATCATTAAGCTGGGTTGATGTAAATCCTTCAACAGGACATTTTGAGTATCCATGCCTGCAACTGCAAAAGAAATGGAGTTTTAAAAATCAAGTTGTCAGCAATACACATATTCCAAACTTTTGCAAGGTATTGTATCGAAATATATTTGACACATTAAACGGTACTGAAGAGTTTGGTTTTGCAACTTCAGATTTAAAAGGAGATATTGTAATTCGCGTGGTTTTGGTTCAGAAAGACCACGAAGTATTATATAGTGAAAAAATAATAAAAGTTGAATGAATGTCCGGAGTAAAATAGCAATGTCGGTTTTGGCTGTTTTTATGACAGCAGTCGTTTCAGCTCAACAGTTTTATAATTCAATAAAACCTTTGACCACAGGCTCAAACACATTAAATTATAAACTCACCGGTAACCAGTATTATTTTTGGCCAAAATTTATTGGAACGGTGTATTTGAACGAAGAATGGTGCCATGCAAAGCTGGAGCTGGAAAATGGTGATATCTATGAAGACGTTTATATGAAGTTAAATACGTATCTCGATGAAGTGATAATGTACAATGAGAGAGTAGGCTCGGTAATCACTGTAGATAAAGCCATTATTCATGAATTTGAAATGGAAAAGGGGTACGGAACTTATAATTTATTTCGAAAAGTTAATTTTGACAGGGTTCCGAAAGGATACCATTATTTGAATGTATTGTACGACGGTAGCGTAAAACTTTACCTCTGGCATAAAACTGAGGTTGTAAAAACATCTCTGTATAAAGATGAAATTCATGGAGGAATGCGGGATTCAGAATACAAGCAGGTGTTTATTTATTATGTTGTCTTTCCCGATGGTTCGATGAATAAGGTTGCGGCAAGGCGTCGTTCTTTTTTGCAACTTTTCCCTGAAAAAAAAAGAACGTTAAAAAGATTATTCCGAAGGAATAGAATTCATTTTTATACTACAGAGGAACTCATTCAGGCAACAAAAATTATTGAGGAGGAAATGTTTTGATGCTTATTCATCTTTGACCACATTTCCTGTTCCGCAAAGAAATCTGTTTTTGATATTTTTATTTTTCGGTAAATGACCCCAAATAGTAAAAAGTTTTTAGGTTAACGCAACCTTTTGCATCTGCTTTCCCATCTTTTACAAAATTACAAACAAATGATTTTCAAACCTGTTGTCTGAAAGGCAGAAAAGAAAACTCATTTAGCTGTTTAAAAAGTAAACTTATGAAGAAATTGTTGCTCTTCTTTTTTGCAATTTTTGTTGCATTTCCGGTTTTTTCGCAGTTAGAAAAAGGACACATTCATTTAAAAAACGGAACGGTATTAAAAGGGAAATATCAATTCTCCGATGATAAAATCCATATCATTTCTGCGGGAAACCTATGGACATTTGAAGCCTCAGAAGTAGATACAATAATAGATACCCGAAATAAAAAATTGAATTTTAACAGAGATTTTTCAGTTGAGTCAGCACTTTTTTATAGAATTGAAGCAGGGCTTCTGATCGGTAACTCACAAAATAGTCAATCGGCCCCTTTTAGTCTGACGGGTTCTGTTAACTACCGATTTGAACCGAGGTTTTCTTTAGGTGCAGGATTTGGTGCCGAGTTTTTTAATGAATCCTATCTACCGGTATTTTTAAACCTGGAATATAAACTCAACGATAATTTTTCTTCACCTTATGTTTTTTTGAAAGGTGGTTACCAAATTGCTCTGGAAGATGGGAGTATGTTTTATTACGATGTTTATCCTGCATGGAACAGCATTTGGCCAGGGTATTATTATGCTCATGATAATCTGAATGCAAAAGGGGGCGTTTTGATACATCCGGGCGTTGGGTATACACATATGTTTTCGTCTGGTATCGGGATGTCGTTCGCATTTGGATATCAGTTCCACCGTCTGCAGTACAAAGCTGAAGAAGACGATTACCGGCTCGATGTGGACTATAACCGGTTGGTAATAAAAATAGGAATTCTTTTCAATTAAAATCATTCGAACATGAAGACGATCAGAAATATATTCACATTACTAATTTTGTTTGCAGGAATAAATTCCTGTATGGATGAATACACCGAGGTTTTTACCGCTAATTCACCGGTTTATATGGGCTGGGACGAATTGCGGACCTCGGTAAAAATAGCGGAATCACGTGATTTGATAAATCCCGGGAAAATTTATTTTAAAGACGGTTATATTTTTATCAACGAAGAACTTAAAGGAATTCATATTATCGACAATCAGGATCCAACTAACCCGCAAAATATAGGTTTTATCGAGGTGCCGGGTAACGTCGACATCGCCATAAAGAATAACATTTTATACGCCGACAGTTATGTTGATTTGGTTGCCATTGATATTTCAGATATTAGCAATCCGCAGGAAGTAAACAGAGTTGAAGACATTTTTCCGTACACAACTCCTCCATACGATGAGGAGTATCGTGTGGCCAAAGTGGATGAAGAAAAAGGTGTGGTAATCGACTGGGAAATTAAAGAAGTACGTCAGGAAATGGAATATCATTATTACCCTGTATTTCGTGGTGTCGATGAAGTGTTTTACACCATGGATGCAGCGAATGGTGGCGGTTCATCAAATGGAAGTGCTTTTGGGGTAGGTGGCTCAATGGCCCGTTTTGGTTTGTACAATGATTATCTCTACACCGTTGATAATTCGATGTTATATATGTTCGATGTAAATAGTCCGGAAAGTCCGAGTGACATAGGAAATATGAATGTGGGCTGGAATATTGAAACCATGTTCATCACCGATGGACATATGTTTTTCGGAACCCAGAACGGTATGCTCATTTACAGTCTGGAAGTGGCTACTGTTCCCAGTTATATTGGCCAGTTCTGGCATATAACCAGTTGCGATCCTGTGGTGGTTGCAGATGGTTATGCCTACGTTACTTTGCGTGGAGGAAATGCTTGTGGCAGCAACGTTAACCGGCTCGATGTATTGGAGCTTTCCGACGATTATACTGATATAAGCTTACTTGAATCCTATCCGCTGCACGGACCTTACGGTCTGGGCATTGACGACCAGACTTTGTTTGTTTGCGACGGCGATGCCGGTTTAAAAGTTTACGATGTGACAGACAAACAGCACATCGACGACCATCAAATTGCGAGTTTCCCAAATATCAACACATACGATGTTATCCCGGTAAATGGATATTTGTTTATGATAGGAGACGATGGATTCTATCAATACGATTATTCAGATATCCAAAACATTTCCCAGGTTAGTGTTATTCCAGTTGCTACCGAAGAGTAGATATTAAAGCTAACCAAAGTTAAAAGCCCGGTGAGTGGCCGGGCTTTCTTCTTTTTTTACTGATAATAGTTTTGAAGATGTTAAAAAAAATTTCTCCTTTACTCTTTATTCTTATAGCTTCCCTCTTTACAAAATGTTCCATTTTTGAAGAGGAGGACACGCTGAATTTATCTCAAATTGACTTTTTGCATGGAACAAAAGAATCGGGCCGTCTAAAAAAGCAACTTAACTACTCTGATTCCGATGATAAAACCCTAAATTCTGACATTGAGTATTTTTATGAAGATAATCATTTGATCACAAAAGTTTATCATGAATATTTGGGAGGTGAACCATACATTTTACAAAAAGATGAACTTATTTATGACGGTGAGAAACTATCCCAAATGGTACATTATTTCCGGACAGGAACAACGACAAGCCCGCTGCTTGTTTCCAAAACCTATTATTATTCTTACCCCGATGCCAACACAAAAATCGAGGTTGTTTATAATGCTGAAGGTGAACGGCGTGATTCTGTGATTTACCGGTATTCCGGAAATCTTTTGACAGAAGAAAAACACGTCAATCATTTGGGGATTTGGGGAAACAAGTATGAATATAACAATGAAGGGAAGCTATATAAAACCATCGACCTGGCTGACGAGCATATGGTAAGTAAAAATCATTTTGACAGAAAAGGGTTACTTGTAAAAACAGAGAGGATAGTTGATGGGAATATAGAATCGACTATCTGGTATGAAAGTGAGATTACCCGGACTTCTTTGTTTGTTACGATGTATCCGGGAAGTGACAGCGACAGTGACATCCGTCTGCCAGGCGCTCAGAAAAAGTTCAGAGACGGGAAATTGGTGGAGTATATTTTATATCATCCCACTTTTCCCGGCTCCGAATGGTATTGTCAAAGGTTTGAGTATTATTAGCCTCATGCACAAAAACTGTGGTTTGGAATCTGCCCGGCATCGCCGGGCTTTTTTTGCTATGCTACAGTCGTATTTCTTGCGGCTATTCCGGGTTGAGCAAAAAGGAAATGCGATAGGAATTACCCTGGAAATTTATTAAGATTTCGATTATCAGTTGTTAAGTGCATCAGTTGAATTTTTTTTGTTGAAATTCACCAAATAATTTTACAAGCCATCGAACAGATTCTTTTTTCAGCACTATCTCATACTGTGTAAACAGAAATACCGGTTAAAATTGGTTTAACCGGGGAATCACCATTTCCTAAACATTTTATTTGTTTACTGTCAGACAAAAAATGAACGATTGCCACTTCACAGTTGTCGCGCTTTCTCATCTGTTGCGATTGTGTTTCAACCCGAGGTTAAAAACAAAATGAAACAGATAATTTTTTTTGTCAGTCATAATGAAAAATCCGGTCTCAAAATTCAAACCGGATTTTGTGTTTATATTGAAAGTCAGGTAAAGAATTATACAAGTCCCTGTGCCATCATTGAATTGGCGACTTTAACAAATCCGCCAATATTTGCACCTTTTACATAGTTAACAAAACCATTGCTTTCTGTGCCATATTTGACACACATTTGGTGGATGTTTTTCATTATCGAATGTAATTTGTTGTCCACTTCTTCTCTGCTCCAGGCAAGACGCATACTGTTTTGAGTCATTTCAAGCCCTGAAACGGCAACACCTCCTGCATTTGCAGCTTTTCCGGGACCAAAGAGTATTTTTGAATTCAGAAAATGGTGTACTGCATCCATTGTGCTTGGCATATTGGCTCCTTCGGCAACGGCGATACATCCGTTTTCAACCAGTGTTTTTGCTTCTTCTCCGTTAATTTCATTTTCAGTTGCACAAGGCAAGGCAATATCGCATTTAATACTCCACGGGCGTTGTTTATCCAGGTAGCTTACACCAAATTTATCAGCATATTCGCGAATCCTGCCCCGGTGAATGTTCTTCAACTCCATTATAAAATCAAGTTTTTTTCGATCAATTCCATCCGGATCATAAATAGAACCGCTTGAATCTGACAAAGTGACAACTTTCCCACCGAGCTCAATTACTTTTTCAGCTGCAAACTGTGCTACATTTCCCGACCCCGATATTGCTACAACTTTGTTTTCAAAACTTTCTCCAATGGTTTCAAGCATTTCCTTTGCAAAGTAGACGGTGCCATAACCGGTAGCTTCCGGTCTTATGAGTGAACCTCCCCATTCAACACCTTTCCCGGTAAGAACACCGGTAAATTCATTTCGTAAACGTTTATATTGCCCGAATAAATAGCCGATTTCGCGGCCACCTACACCGATATCTCCTGCTGGCACATCGGTGTATTGACCAATGTGGCGCGCGAGTTCAGTCATAAAACTCTGGCAGAAACGCATTACTTCGCTGTCCGATTTGTTTTTAGGGTCAAAATCAGAACCACCTTTCCCTCCTCCCATGGGGAGTGAGGTCAGACTATTTTTTAACACCTGTTCGAAAGCAAGGAATTTTAAAATGCTTTGATTCACAGTTGGATGAAAACGAAGCCCTCCTTTATAAGGACCAATCGCACTATTCATTTCAATTCGGTATCCACGGTTGATGTGAATATTTCCCTGATCATCAGCCCAGGGAACACGAAATTGAATTATTCGTTCCGGTTCAACCATTCGTTCAAGGATTTTTGAATGAAGGTATCGGGGATTTTTCAAAAGAAAGTCGGATAATGATTCTACAACTTCTTCCACAGCCTGGTGAAATTCATACTGAAGCGGGTCTTTTGTTTTTACATATTGCATAAAATCATCTACAAATGTCTTTGGATCATTGATATTCATGATATTCCGGTTTTTATATTTCATAAATCAATTTACAAAAAGAAAGAGGTTTGTACCAACTTGTTTTTCAGCATATTGTATTTTTATTGTTTGGATAGAATGAAAAGAAATATACTCCGAAGTTTATAATTCAGAAGTTATTTTACGACTTTGCTTTGAAAGTATTACGAGCAGAACAAGTCATTGAAGCTCCAAATATGCAGGGAAATTCAGTTTTTCTCAGATTGACATACAATCGCTTAGTGTTAATTCTCTTTGATGTCAGAGAAATTCTTTTTTGAAAATATCAAAGGTTTTGCGGTAGCATCGTTTTAAGCGACTCCATCCTTTGGACAAAATCTTTATCTTTGCGGCTTTAAGTTCAGAATTTTATTCAAAAGAGAAAAAATGGAATATAATTTCGCGGAAATTGAACCCAAATGGCAAAAGTATTGGGAGGAGAATAAAACGTTTAAAACTCCCGACGATTTTTCGAAACCAAAATATTACATCCTTGATATGTTTCCCTATCCGTCGGGTGCGGGTTTACATGTTGGGCATCCGGAAGGTTACACGGCCACAGATATTTTAAGCCGCTATAAAAGGATGAAAGGTTTTAATGTGCTTCATCCGATGGGATACGACGCATTTGGTTTGCCTGCTGAACAATATGCCATTCAAACCGGAACACATCCGGCAATAACCACAAACAAAAATTGTGATAATTTTCGTCGCCAGATAAAATCAATTGGTTTGAGTTATGACTGGGACCGCGAAATAAATACCACCGATCCAAAATATTTTAAATGGACACAGTGGATTTTTAAACAGTTATATAACACCTGGTTTGATGAAAAACAGCAGAAAGGGCGTCCTGTTTCGGAATTGGTTGTTCCCGTGGAAATTAAAGAAAAAGGCGAAGAGGCTGTAAAAAATTATATCAGTGAAAAGCGTCTGGCGTATTACGACAATGCCCAGGTTTGGTGGTGCGACTCGTGCAAGACGGTTTGTGCCAACGAAGAGGTTTTAACCGACGGTTCGCATGAAAAGTGCGGGAATCAGGTGGTTCGAAAAAATTTAAAACAATGGTTGCTTCGCATTCCGCATTACGGGGAAAGACTGTTAAGCGGATTGGAGAAACTCGATTGGCCGGAAGGTGTAAAAGATATGCAGCGCAACTGGATCGGAAAATCAACCGGTGCAGAGGTGGATTTTGAAATTGAAAATTCAGGGAAAAATTTACGTGTTTATACCACCCGGCCCGATACTTTGTTTGGTGCAACATATATGGTTATTGCACCCGAACACGAATGGGTAAATGAAATTACCACGTCAGATAAAAAAGACGCAGTTGAAACTTATGTAAAAGCTGCAGCATTAAAATCGGATTTGGATCGCACTGATTTGGCGAAAGAGAAGACCGGGGTTTTTACCGGGCGTTATGCCATTAATCCGGTGAATAACAAAAAAATACCGATTTGGGTAGCCGATTATGTTTTGATGGGATACGGAACCGGCGCAATTATGGCAGTTCCCGCACACGACACCCGCGACTTTGAGTTTGCAAAAGAATTTGATATCCCGGTGGTTTGCATCCTGGATCCGAAAGATGTTGAGAACCGTGATGAAATTTTGAAAGGAGATGCTTGCTGGACCGAAGATGGCGAATACATCAACTCAGCAAATACTGAAACAGGGTTGGACATAAACGGATTAAACAAAGCAACCGGAATTCAAAAAACGGTGGAATGGCTGGAACGTAAAAGTTTAGGTAAAGCAACCGTGAATTTTAAATTGCGCGACTGGCTGTTTTCCCGCCAACGATACTGGGGTGAGCCATTTCCGGTAATTCACTGGGAAGATGGAGAAGTTACTTTGGTGAAAGATGAAGACTTACCACTTGAATTGCCTGATCTGGAAGAATATAAACCCAGTGAAACCGGTGAATCGCCATTGGCAAATGCTAAAGATTGGCTGTTGGTAACCGACGAAAACGGAAGAAAAGGACGGCGCGAAACCAACACTATGCCACAATGGGCAGGTTCGTGCTGGTATTATTTACGTTACATCGATCCTTTAAAAGAAGATTCAATTTTTGATGTTAAAAAAGAACAGTACTGGATGCCGGTTGATTTGTACATTGGCGGTGCTGAACATGCAGTATTGCACTTGCTGTATGCGCGTTTCTGGCACAAAGTATTGTTTGATTTGGGAGTTGTTTCTACCGATGAACCATTTCAGAAATTGTTTAACCAGGGGATGATTCTGGCATTTGCTTATGAAACAAACACCGGCGCAAAAGTTTCTTCTGATTTGGTGGAAGAAAAAGACGGTAAATATTTCCACACAGAAACCGGTGAAGAACTGAAGCAGATTGTGGCTAAAATGTCAAAATCATTAAAAAATGTTGTAAACCCGGATGATGTGATAGAGCGTTATGGAGCCGACTCGTTACGTTTATATGAAATGTTTATGGGCCCGCTTGACGAGAGGAAACCATGGGCCGAAAATGGCGTGAAAGGAGTGTTTAATTTTTTAGGTCGCGCTTACCGTTTTTTTGCAGAATCTGAAAATATTGTTGAAGGCAATGAAGATAAAGAAGTAGCAAAATTACTGCATCAAACAATTCAAAAAGTTGAATTTGATTTGGAACATCTGAAATTTAATACCGCAATTTCGGCATTGATGGTTTTTAATAATCTGGCTATTAAAAAGGGAAAAGTAAGCAAAGAAACAGCTGAAATTTTTGCAAAAATTCTGGCACCGTTTGCACCTCACATGGCCGAAGAGCTTTGGTCGAAATACGGTAACAGCAAAACACTGGCATACGAAACCTGGCCGGCTGTTGATGAAAGTTTGTTAAAAGAAGATAGTTTTGAGTATCCTGTTTCGTTTAACGGGAAAATGAGATTTAAAATTGAAATTGCTTTGGATATGCCAAAAGACGAAATAGAAAAAGCAGTGTTAGCTGATGAAAAAGCACAAAAATGGCTGGAAGGTAAAACGGTTCGGAAGTTTATTTTTGTTCCGAAAAAGATTATAAATGTTGTGGTGGGATAGTCTGTTTTTGAAAATCTTATTTTGTAAATAAGTGGTATCAAGAAAGTAGTATTGGGAGAAATATAAGTTATGATAAGGATAGGAGACTTCTATCCTTTTTTTGTTTTTATTAGTTCTTTCTAACCAAAAATATTAAATTTAAAGCTACAGACTGCTAAACTTACGGTTATGGAAAGGTTTTCAGAAATCAGAGCCATCCGAACAAACATCATCGATCGAATAATATTACTAATGCTGATTTTTCTTACTCCAACTTATCTGGTCTCGATGCTTAGATGGATGAAAATCGGCTGGCAGGATATTAATATCGTGCACAGTATATTGTTTATTGTTCTTGTCCTTTTAACTGTAAAAAGAAGAAAACTATCACTTAAATTTAAAATATACACCTTAGCCGTATTTTTTGCTATTTTGGGTTTGGCTGCTTTGTGGTATCTTGGGTTTAGTGGAATACACTATTTTTTAATTATCAGTATCGCTCTGGTTTCGTTATTTACAAAACGGAAAACTGCTATTATTTTCATTAGTTTACTTACCATTCTGGTGGTATTTATCGGAATGCTATATATTACAAGACTCAGAGAAGCCGATGTGGAATTGAACGACTTTTCACATAACTTTTTACAATGGATTGTAATTCTTTTATCAATGGTCGTATTTAGTGCGATATATATCGGAGGTTTTGGCAAGCTTCATAAAGAGCTTATTAAAAATGTTCAAAGAAGAACTATTTCTGAAATCAAACTAAAAGAACAGGTAAAGCAGTTAGAGATTGTTGAAGAAAAGTTAAGCAATAAAATCAAAGAACTGGAGGAGTTGAATGAAAAACTGCATGCCAGTGAGGAAAGATTCAGAACAATTTTTGAAACTTCACATGACAGCATCATAATAAGCAAAGATGGAGTAATCCAATTTTTTAATAATGCCTTTCTTAATTTGTTGGGTTTTGAAAAACAAGAAGAGCTTATAGGAAGATATATTTTAGAGTTTATTTCTTTAACCGAAAGAGAAAAAGTCCGGATAAATATAAAAAAAAGAGCATCGGGAGAAGACGCCCCGGAACTTTATGAAACGATTGGTATTAGAAGAGATGGGACCGAATTTCCATTTGAAATTAGAGCCAATGTATATAAAATAAACGATCGCATTTATAATGTTGCAATCGTTCGTGATATCAGTGATCGTAAACAGGCTGAACAGGCTTTAAGAGATAGCGAAATCAGGTGGCATTTTTCGGTCGATGGAAGTGGTCTTGGGCTTTGGGATTGGGACATATCTTCTGATAGAGTTTATTTTTCCGAGCAATGGAAAAGAATGCTCGGTTATGAAGAAAATGAAACATTTGAGAGCAAGCAGGGATGGGATAACCTGGTACATCCTGATGATCTGGAAAAAACAAAAGAAGGAATTAAAAAGCATTTTGAAGGCAAATCATCTGTGTTTAAAAACGAATACAGGTTAAGATGTGAAGACGGAGCCTATAAGTGGATTATGGCGCGTGGTAAAATAATTTCCAAGACAAATGAAGGAATTCCAATCAGAATGATTGGCACTCATGCTGACATTTCAGATCAAAAGGATGCCGAAAATCAGTTTAAGAAACTGAACACAACAAAAGACAAACTTTTTTCTATTGTTGCACACGATTTGAAAAGCCCTTTGAGTTCTGTATTAAGTTTATCGGGTTTATTAAATGAAGAGTTTGATGAACTCGACGAAATGACAAAAAAGAAATTTATCGGTTCAATGTACCAGAGTGTTTTGGGTACTTATAATTTACTCGAAGAGATTTTGCTTTGGGCAAGGGTACATTTAAATAGTATTAAATTTGAACCCCGGAGAGAAAATTTGCTTTTATTGACAACAAAAGTTGTAGACATTTTAAAATTACAGGCAGATAAAAAACGAACTAAAATATCTGTTCAAATACCTCACGATTTGTTAATTTTCGCGGACAATTTTATGATTTCCACGATAATCCGCAATTTAGTTTCAAATGCCATTAAGTTTGTTGCTCCTAAAACCGGAAAAATTAAAATATCAGCAAAAGGAATTATAGACAACTTGAATTCTGACTTTGTTGAAGTTTGTGTGTGGGATAACGGCGTTGGTATTCCTGAAGATGTTTGCTCCAATCTGTTCAAAATAGGCGAAAACACTTCAACTCAAGGGACTGATGAAGAAAAAGGGACTGGCTTGGGATTACCGATTTGTTATGATTTTGTAAAAAAACATGATGGGAAAATTTGGGTAGAAAGTGAAAATGGGAAAGGGGCGGCTTTTTATTTTCAGATTCCAGTTCAGCGGTGATCGCCATTTGAAATGTGTGAATTTTTCTAGCCTCTGTTAACATTAACGGGTTTTATTCCCCGGAGGCTTGATTCATTTGATAAAGCTTATTTCAACTTCCCATGCTATATGAAGGTTGATTTTTTTTCAAATAAAAAGCTGCAACAACCGGAAAGGCTTTTCAATTCCGGTGGTTACAGCTTTAGAAAGTTTTGAAACAAATCAGAATGTTAAAACTGCAGCTCCTTCTTTAATTGGTTCATGTATTACCACTGAACCTTTAATCTGAACTCCTTCAATAAGATCATCCTGCGTATAGCCTCTTACTTTTGTACATGGAGGACAAACACTGATGGTACAACCTGCGTTTATCACATTCTGGATCATGTCTTTCATGGTTGGATCTTCCGGGTTTGGACGAGCATATTCTGCTGCTCCTTTGCGTACCCAGTCAACTGCCGAACTTACCAAAAATATAGATACATCCAGTCCGTTATTTATACCACCATTTGCAATACTCCATGCAACACTTGAACGTTCGTCGTCCATACCTCTTGAAATAACTACTACTAATTTTTTTGTTTTCATAATTTTTGTTTTTAAATGATTAATAATTAAATATTTGATTAAAATAAATTTTGAATGTTTTAGCTGCCGGGTGTATATGCGTGTAAACTCACTGCTGATGAGCCAAAAGGATTTCCAACTGCATGAAACCCTAACCTGTCATCGATATAAGCCATGCTGCCAGTGCGGTAACCGTTTGATGACAAAAGTCTTTGAGATTCGTCTGCCGTGTAGCGTAACTCTTCCAGTTTCCCGTGTAATACCTTAAACATGCAACCTCCCTGGGGATGACCATGAATGGGGCTCACTTTTCCAGGTTTCCAGTGGATGAGTACCACCTTTAAAAAATCATTGTTAACAAGAACATGCCTTGTTTCACGGTTTTTCAGAAAACGTTGCAATTGGTCTTTCTTAAACGAGTTTATTTGTTGCATTACAGGAATAAATTGTAATGCCGAATAAACTGTATGATTTTCAAAAAAAGTGTTGTATAAATCCCGACAAATATTCCATAGATCCGGAATCAATCCGGCTGCCATTTGCAGGTAGGCGTCATGTGTCAACAGGTTTTCACGTATAACATTATAATCTGTATTATACTTGTCTTCCTGATAATTAAGAACACGATTAAATCTTTCTGATTTGTTTACAAAATAGTGGAGATTAGTATGCCCATTTCTGGCTTTCTGTTTGTTTGCTGTTGTGTTAAATAAGTCTTTCATAGTTCTTTATTTTTTTGTACACTACAAAGTTGAGAACTATTGACTTACCACACTTTGCCAAAAAGGTCGTTGTGTTGACTATTTAGTCCAAATTAAAATTATTCAGTTAAAAACAAGCGTTTTTTTGTATTCGGTTGGGTTTTTTCCTATAACTTTTTTGAATACACGACTAAAATGAGACACATCTTCAAAACCGGATTCAAAAGCTGCCTGAGTAATACTTTGGTTAGAATTGGCAATAAGATTAGCCGCATGCTGTACCCTTCTTTTTGTAATCCATTTTCCGGGAGATTCACTAAATTCCTGCTGAAAATCCCTCTTAAAAGACGAAAGACTGCGGTGCGACAACTCAGCAAAGTCTTCCAGTTTTAAATTGAAACAATAGTTTTGTTCCATAATTTGCTTCAACGAAGGCCTGGCGCTCTCAGAGAGCTTTTTGAAATAAGATGTTAAATGCGGGTCGCTGTTTACTATATTAATAAGGAGTTCTTTAAGTTTCAAAACTAAGATATGCTCAGGGGGGCGGTTTATTCCTCTGAAATAAGTTAGCATTGAATGAAAATACCCTTCGAGGTATTCTGAAGGTTTTACCATTTTAGCTGTAAAATCGGGAGGACATTCGGGACATTTCAGTATCATTTGGCTTTTAATTTCTTCCATTGTCTCCTTTATCAAATCATCCGAAAGAAAAAATCCAAGCATACAATACTCGTCATCAAAATACTGATGAATTATCTCAGCTCCTTTTCTTAGATAAAGCGTTTGCCCGGGAACCAATGTCCATTCCCCGTTGATTGTTTTGTACGTTTTTTTTCCGCTTAGAACATAAACCAGGTAGTCATTCCTGGAAAAAATTCCTATTTGCTCTGCATCAATCGGGCAGGTGTATTCCAGACAAACCGTGTCTTTAAATTGAAATCGGTTAAAACGAAGGTTTTCTTTGACTATTTTATAAAAGTTCAGCATTTTGTTTGATTCTTTGTATGTGTTTGCAAGTTAGTTAATTACGTTGATAAAAACAAAGAAAAAGATATCTTGGTATTAATTTCAGCTGAATCTAAGAATTAGCCACAAAATGCTGAGATACAAGAAAAGAAGTCGGGCCTCATTTTAGCCCGACTTATCGGTATTTTTAGAACTTTTGTGTCAAGGAAAGAAAGAAATTTCTTCCTGGCGCAGAAGCTCCTGAACTGTAAGGGCGATAACGCTGATCTGTCAGGTTTTCAATTCCGGCACTAAACGACAAACTGTTGTTTACATTGTACATTCCTTTAAAATTGAGTGTATACCAGGACGGGGAATAAGGATTTCCATTTTCATCCAGAGCGTAGATTTCTGTTTTTTCCTGTTCGCTTACAGCCAGGTCGTTATAACTGTATTCGGCCTGATACGCAGCATAAAGTTCCAGCCGTAATAAATCTGTAGCGTAGGTAAGTTTTGTAATCCCAAAAGCAGGTGCTGCATGACGCGAAGGGCTGGTAGTTCCGTCATCAAGTTCTTCTTCTCCTTTTTGATAATTGAAATCAGACGAAAGGCCAAATCCTTCCGGCAGCTTTACTTCTATTCCCGCCTGAATGCCGTATACGTTGGCTTCAGCTGCATTCTGAATGGCTTGAACTTTACTCATCACTCCGTCGTACACGATGCTGTCTAAGCCGTTTAGTGTAAAGTCACGGCGAACTAAAGCATTATTCAGTTTTGTGTAATATGCTGAAAGATCGATTTTAACAATATCACCAAAAATTTTTGCTACTCCCAAATCGGCAGAATACGCATACTCCGCATCCAAATCCGGATTTGGAACAACAACTGCTCCGGGTTCTGAATCAAAAACTTTGCCCATGTCGTCCACATTGGGAGCACGGAAAGCTGTAGCGAGGTTGGTAGAGATGACCCAGTCTTCTGTTGGGCGAAAAACGCCTCCAATACTTCCGGTTAAGGCTCCCTTGTTCATATTGGCTTCGGTAAAAGGAAACGGATAGAACCGGGTGTCGAATTCTGCATCAATTTTGAACTGGTTATAGCGGATTCCAGCCTGAAGTAAAAACTGATCCGAAATCTTAAACTGGTCGTTTAGATAAAGAGCCATTGATTGCCAAGTAGCCTGAGGATAGCGGGATGGGCCATCCTCAACAACAGTTGTGCTGATGTCTTCCACTTCGCCGGTCGATTCCACATCATTTAAAACATATTCGAGTCCGTAATAAAGTGTGTTTTTTGTTCCCGTTGTTTTTACAAAATCAAAATTAGCAGAGTAGGCTTTTACTTTTTCTGTATTGGTTGTGCGGTCGCTTTTATTCAACGAACGATCGATTCGGCTTTCTTCAAAAGCCTGTTGGGCTAAACGTAAAGTTGACTGGTCGTACAACACATTGTCTCCTTTATGTGTAACACTAAAATTATTCATCATCCAGATTTGCGGGCCATAATTCCATTCCGCATAACGCGGCAGCCCGTTTCTTATCCGGTTGTGCCTGTCGTATCGGCCATAAGGAGAAGTTTCGGAATAATGGAATCCATATTGAAAGTCAAATTTTTCTGTAGGTCTGAACCGGACTTTCTGCATCATGTTTATTTGTGAATAAGCCGTTGGGATTTGCAGCAACTGATCGTTCTGATAAATCACAACATCAGTTTCACTTTGTCGCTGAATATGGTAGGGTTTTATGTATTCGTCAGGCCCATGACTCCCCTGCCGCAAATGATCATAATCGAATGAACTGACACTTGTCACAAATGCCCATTTTCCCCAACCTACATTCACATCAAAATGTCCTGTTCTTTCGTTGTTTGCAGACGAGTATCTTGCAACGGCTTTACCCGAAATAAGTGTGGATTCGGAGTAAGACAGCTGTGGTGTTAGTGTCTGAAAACTCATTACTCCGCCAATAGCATCGCTTCCGTATATTACCGAGCCCGGTCCGAATAGAACCTCTGCGTTTTCCAGGGAAAACGGATCAACAGATATGACATTCTGGATATTTCCTCCCCGGAAAATAGCAGTATTCATTCTTACTCCGTCAACAGAGTATAGCAGACGGTTGGTTGCAAAACCGCGAATCATCGGACTTCCGCCACCCTGTTGGCTTTTCTGAATAAATACTTTCCCCGAAATCCCAAGCAGGTCAGCGGTTGTCTGGGGATTTTGCATTGAAACTTTTGCTGGTGAAATGGTTATAACTTTAAGGGGAATGCTACTTGAAGATTGTTGCCACCTGGCCGCTGAAACAACAACTTCATCAATGTTTAAATTTGTTTTTTCAAGTTCAATACTAAAATTCCGAGATTCAATGTCGGAATAGGTAAAAGCAACCTTTTTGTATCCAAGAAAGGTTACATCAATCTTTTCCGACCCTTTAAAATCGGTAATATCCGACTGCCCGTTTTTATTCGTTGTCGCGTATGCTTTTGGCGATTCACTAATCAAAACCACAAACTGCAGAGGTTCCCCGCTATCATTATCTGTTATTGTTATTGTTTGAGAAAACCCCGAAACGGTAAGTCCGAGCAATAACAATAACAAGTATATATTTTTCATTATGCTTGTTTTAAACTGTATTTTGTCCCGAAAGGACATAATTTTTCCTTTTGCGTTATCCGCGTAGCTGTTTGCTTTTTATTTTGTTATGAAAATTTGGGCGGTGGTTCTAATGGTGTTAAAAAGAAAGATGAATAGAATATAAAATAGTCCGGGTTTATTTTTTTTAAGTTCCTGGCAAAAATCTCTTCAATTTTTTGAATTTCCTGACAAAAAGGAGTCGGGATAAAAGTTACAATACTTTGGTGATTTTTGTCTTTCCCGTTTTCTTCAGCCCGATCAAATTCTGCCAGCTTTTCAAGTTTTCGGTTAAGTTCCGTCTCTTCTTTATCCCACCAACACCAGTAGTAAACCGAGTCGCCAACTGTTTTTGTGCGAATTATATCATACATCTGCTCGTTGTATTCAAACTCTCCGGAATGCTCCCACCTTAACTTTGTTTTTGTTTCTTCCAGCGTGAATTTTAATAAAATCTTTCTTTCACCTTCCTTCTTTTTGTTTAGTACCTGGGTTTTGACTTGCGTTTTTACCACAAGTTTTTTTTGTTGTAACCACAAGTAGACTCCGGAGAGCTGATAGAAAAGTATAAATACAAGTAATATGACGGCGATTTTATCCTTCAACAGATTTCTTTTTGTTTTTACAAATATATTAAGGTGTTGTTTAATTAACACGATATTTAATATAAAACCAGAGTTAGTAGCCTTTTTCCGAAAATATTCAATGTGTTTTAAATCTATGTTAATTCGATTTTCTCTGACAAAGCTCACAATTTTTTAGTAAAGCGGTTTGTTCTTTTGCGCCCGTTTTAAACGATAATTTACAGGAAATCATTTATTTTGCGATGTTTACACATTTTATTGAAATGAATCCAAAATTAGCGACAGCTCTTAAAGATTATGTTATTATAACCTTTGGCCTGTTGATGTTCACAATGGGGTGGGTTTTGTTTCTGATTCCAGCAGAAATAACAGGCGGCGGTGTGAGTGGTATTGCTGCTGTTGTTTACTTTGCTACAAAAATTCCGGTGAGTTTGACTTTCCTGGCAATTAATGCGGTTTTGGTACTTGTAGCAATAAAAATACTGGGAGCAAATTTTGGAATAAAAACTATTTATAGTATTGCCGTTTTAACCTTGTTTTTTGCCCTTTTTCAGAATATTCTGAAAAAGCCGATTGTGGATGACACTTTTTTATCGGCGGTTTTGGGCGGAATGTCAGGCGGAATCGGACTGGGGATTGTTTTCTCCCGGGGCGGAAGTACCGGAGGCACTGATATTTTTGCCATGATAATCAATAAATACAGAAATATAAGTCCCGGAAGAATTATATTATATTGCGATGTAATAATTATTGCCTCTTCGTATTTTGTATTTCAATCACCTGCAAAACTGGTGTATGGTTACGTAACGATGTGGGTGGTGTCCTATTCGCTCGATTCTTTTTTGAGCGGGGCAAATCGTTCGGCGCAAATGTTTATTTTTTCCAGGAAATATGAGGATATAGCGAATTTTATTAACAATGAGGCAATTAGGGGTGTTACAATATTAGACGGAATGGGATGGTATACAAAGGAAGATACTAAGGTCATCATGTCGGTCGTTAGAAAAAGGGAAACCAGTGCTATATTTAGAAAAATAAAAGAAATCGATCCGGAAGCATTTATTACCATGGGAAGTGTAATGGGAGTGTACGGACAGGGATTTGAAAAACTAAGATTGTAAGATGGGATTATTGAAGGAAAGATTTTTAAAGGTTATTTTTGGGGTATTTTTTATTGTTATAGTTTTTTCGTGTCAGAACAAAAAATCAGGGAAAAATGTTGGCGAAAAAGTTGTGCCCGACACATTGATTCCGATTGAACCGATATTAAGATACGGAATTCCCATTGATTCTTTTCATCTGGTAGAAGGCGTGATAAAATCGAATGAATACCTCAGCGAAATTTTAAATGATAATGGGGTAGGGATGGTTACCATCGACAAGCTGGCACGAAAATCAAAACCCATTTTTGATGTTCGCAAAATACGCAGCGGGCAAAAATACACAGTTTTTCAAACTGCCGACTCATTGCAGGAAGCCCGTTATTTTGTATATGAAAATTCTCCTACCGAATACTTTGTTTACGAGTTGTTCGATACACTGAAAATATATCGGGGTGAAAAAGAAGTAAAAGTCCGGCAGCGAATAGCACAAGGCGTAATTGAAACATCGCTATGGAATTGTATGGAAGACAATGGATTGAGCCCCGTTTTGTCTCTTGATTTGTCTCGGATTTTTGCCTGGACGATCGATTTTTTTGCTATCCAGAAAGGAGACCGTTTCAGAATAATTTACGACGAATTATTTGTGGATTCCACTAAAATAGGAATTGGCGAAATTTATGCTGTTCAGTTTGACCACTATGGAGATGAAAATTACGCTTTTCGATATTTTCAGGATAATAGTTACAGTTACTTTGATGAAAAAGGAGTTAGCCTTCAAAAGGCATTTTTAAAAGCTCCGCTCGATTATTACCGGATTAGTTCGCGTTTTTCGAACAGTCGTTTGCACCCGGTTTTAAGAATTCGTCGTCCGCATCACGGTGTAGATTATGCAGCACCAAAAGGAACACCTGTAATGAGTATCGGTGACGGAACGGTAATTGCACGCGCATATCAGAAAAATGGGGGTGGAAATTATGTGAAAATCAAACATAATTCGGTATATACGACCACCTACATGCATCTTTCCGGTTTTGGTAAGGGAATAAGCACCGGCTCGCGCGTAAAACAAAGCCAAATTATTGGCTACGTTGGTGCCACGGGTTTAGCGACTGGTCCACATCTTGACTTTCGTATCGCAGAGAACGGTAGTTATGTAGATCCGTTAAAAGTGAAAGCTCCGCCTGTAGAACCGGTAAAGGAAGAAAATTTACCGAAATATATGATTTTGAAAGATTCATTGATAAATGAACTTCAAAAAATTGAGTGGGCGGGGGAAGAACTTCTGGTTGGAAATTAGATTCAAAGCTCTGGTTGTCTAATACCCGCGGTATTCTCCTTTCATTACGTTTAGTGTTTCGCGAATCCATACTTTGTAGCGGGTGTTTTCTTCCCAGGTGTTTCCGGCTGAGCTAAAATCGCAAAAGTGTACGGATTTAGCTTGACGAAATTCGCCTTCCAAATCGGTTCCCAAAACCAGTGGTGCAGTAAATGACATCCAAACATGTGCAGGTTTCTGGGGCGCCGGTGAGAGTTCAACAACACCATCTTTGTTTTGAATTGCTGCGGCTTCGTCTGTAAAACCATCATTAAAACGCGAGTCGCGGGCCAATACCAGCGGGCCACGTGTAATAGCCTGGTAGTCGCCTTGTTTTATAAGTCGCCCGCGTAAATCCAACGTCAGCTCAATTTGGTCGCCTTTTTTCCAGTTGCGTTCTATTGTTTTATAAGTCCCGGGACGAATCCCCAAAATTTCTTCGCCGTTTATTTGTATCGAATTTATTTTACTCCACTCCGGAATGCGAAAAGAAATCCCAAAACTGTTTTCTTTTTCCGGCTGAATTTCAATGATAATTTTCTCGTTTTCCGGATAGTTGGTTTTTTGAAGCAGCAAAACTTTGTTTCCACTGTTTAGTTCAATTTCTGCTTTTGAATTGCTGTAAAAATTCACAACAATATTGTTTTTTGTGCTCATATAAGCAAATCCCGGCATGAGTGTAAAACCACGCGGACCATTGGCGTTACAGCAATTAATGTGCATTCCGCATTGTTCTTCACCGGCATGGCGACGGCCTTCCAGCGGACTGTATTTTGCAATCTCGCCGGCATCAAACTTCATGGAAGCCAACAGTGCGTTGTAAAATGTTTTTTCAATCTGGTCGGCATAACGTGAATCGCCGGTAACCTGAAGCAGGTTGTAGCATAATTTCATCCAGGTTATGGTTACACAGGTTTCCATGGTGTGGTAGGTTGGTCGTGTCTGATTTTCAATTCCATGATACCAACACTCAAAAGCTGAACCCGAACCAGCAATATTTATTTCCGTATTGATGATGTTTTCAACCACATCGACAACGGCTTTATAATATTTTTGATTTTCGGTAACCAAATACAACTGTAACAGTCCTTCGTAACACGACATCATTTCATAAGCCTTTTGCCCGTTGTCCCAGCTCCACCATGTTTCAGGATGAGGAAAGCGCTCGCTTACCCAAATTCCTTCCAATGCTTTACTTATCAGTTGGGGGCCATCTTTTGTTTCCCATTGTTCTACAATGTATTCAGCAAAATCGAGGTATTCTTTTTTGCCGGTGTGTTTATACAAATAAACCATTGGCTCGAGCACCGAACTGCTTGCCATTCCATGATAATTTCCTGTATACGTAATATCCTTTTTGTCTGGTCCAACCTGCGTAAGCAGATGGTTGGCCACATTTTGCGCAGCTTTTAATGCTTTTTTGTCGTTTGAAACTTCGTAATAGCGAATCAAACCTAACATGCTGTATTTTCTTCCCCAAATATCCCACTGCTGCAATTGGCTTTCCGGTGCATAATTTCCAATGTATCCGTTTTTTAGCTGGGTTTCCAGCAGTCCGTCCACTGCATTTTTCATAATGTCCAACAATTCGGGCTCTTCAGTATATTTATACGCCGCTACTGCCGACAACATCCATTTTCCCCAAAATTCGCTTTGCCACAATCGGGTTTCAGTTTTGTGCCGGAAAGGTTCAATCAGATGGTCAATGTCTTGCTTTTTTATTCGCTCTGCAATACATAAATCAATTTTCTCCCCTGCATGACCTTCTATTTTCACATGAGAAGGCTTTGTAGCGTTTAGTTGTATCAGTGGATTTTTCTTTTCTTTTTCGGAGCTTGTTGCCGGAAGGATTATAATCGCAGATAAAAGAAGGACGAGGATGAAAGTTTTATTTGTCATTTTTTAGCTGGTTAAAAGAATAATAATAGGTTTTTCAGATCAGTGATTGAAAGTAAAAAAATATTTGAATATCCGGTTCAATTTTATGTTTAAAAAGATTTGAAATGTGCTTTTGTTAAACCAGAGACATTCATAATCCTGGGGAAACGAAAGATTATTTTTAAGTGGAACGGAGCCCGAATGCGGTGGCATTTCCGGAGCTAACAGGTTTTATTATTCTCCAAAGTTTGCTTTTTTTGATTAAGATTAAATCAAACTCCTACCTTTAGCTTTGCCCAGGGTCGTTTATTGTTTGGGAGTAAATGAGCTTTATTTCAAGGATTTTCAGGACGATGACTGCCTGAACATCTGGTTGTCAAACAAACGCATTACTCCTGTTATTACAGTTAATACACCTGCAAAAATTCCAAATATTTTTTCTATTGAAATTCCTTGTGAGATTAAAATAAAGGCGGCTAAAGGGATTAAAATTAAAAGAATAAGATACTGAATATTCCGCCATTTTCCTTTTAATCCCAGTTTCTTTTCAATTTTCTTCACATCCGACGGTTCCATACTTTGATTGACAAAAATTCTAAAGTCCTCTGAAAACAATCTTGGAAACGGAGCCGGGATAATTAGCTTTTTGTTTACAAGTCGTTCGATCATCGCTTTGTTTTTCCGGTTTAGTAAACCATCGTCGGCTAAATCGTACAACACAATTTTTTCATATCCGGTTAGGTTATCCCAAATGTTTATAAATTGAGTTTCATTGTCATCAATTTCCCACTCCTTGTGTTCAAGTCTGTTTCTTTGGTTTCCGGACACTTGTTTTTGGTGGTTTGCAACATCCTGCAACTGATTGTCAGGCGCTTTGTGGTTCAGATAACCATTAAATTCAAAGAAATTTTTAAAGGTTGTTTTCCATCTTTTTTTCAAAAGATAGATACGTCTTATGTCTTTCTGTTTGATTTCGTTTTCATCGATATAATCATCATAAAATTCATCAATCGATTCAAGATCAAAAGGGATGTCAACCACTACTTTCCCTTTTGCATTCCGACAAATTTCCTGTAATCTAATCAGTAAAAACTTATGCTTATCTATCTCATAAATTGACAGATCAAGACCATTTATCCATATCAGACTGGCATTTTGAACTAGAGCATCGCAATCAAATTCAGAGTCAATTAATTGTAAAGTGCTGATGGTTTCAATTGAAGTTTGATTGTTCCGACTCGATTCATTTACATATTCTTTTGTTTTTCTCAGGTAATATTCCCCGTTAAACGAGTGGAGTAGTATTTTTTTGATCGCTTTATTTTCAAAGAGGGTTTCCCACCACGAAATATTTGATTCGCTCCATTGTTCACTATTTAAATTGAGCAACACACCTGCAACATATTGTAATAAAATCCAAACGGCGATAGCTACAAGTGAAAAGGTTATAATTATACTTAAAAGCCATTCTGCAATGTTTGTATTTAGTGTTGTGTTTGAGACGATTTGAACAGCACCATCTGTTCCGCCTTTGGAGTAAATTAAGGTAGTGTCGTTTGCAATCCATTCTCTGGTATAAACAGAATCGTCCGGATTTTTTTTGATTCCGTAATCTTCATTTACCGGGTCGGGTAGCAAATTATAAATTATATCCGCCTCATTAAAATTTCCTGAGTTTTCGAGTAGGTCGGTTTTTTTTATATCGGAATAATCAACGAAATTAACTTTCAGATTATCGATCCCGTTTCCCTGAATACGTTTAAGCCATTCTGTATTTTTTTGGTTGGGGTAATTTGCTTTCAGTTCCAGATTATCCATAGCTACAGAAAACAGTTGGTCTTGTTTCCAGTATTTTTCTTCCTGGTATTTTATTGAAAAATAGTACTGCACTACAGGAACTGCGGAGATGCTGGTTAACCACAAAAACAGAAACGCAATATAATTTCTTCTTATCCGCGAATTGTGCAACGAAATGTATCTTTCTGTAAGTTTGGGTTGCTTGTCAATAAATTGTAAAACCCTGGGAATATAGAAAGTAAAAACAGTTAATATTGTTAGAGGGATAAAAATGGGCCATCCGGGGAAAAACCGGAATAACAAAATAATACTCATAATTACTGTTACCAGAAGAATAATATTCTCGGGATAATATTTTTTCCGGAAAAGACTTCTTAGTCGCAGTTTTTTTCGGTTGAGGAAAATGAGGGTTACAAATGATGTGTAGATAACAAAAATGAGTTGATACACCAGAACAGAGAATGGTTTTTGGATATACAGGATACCACTGAACTGAACGATAATTAGTGCAATTAGTATCGATGATAAATAGAAATACTGACGGTAGTTTTTACTTTGAAAATGAAGCCAGCTTAAGAACCAAATTGGTTTTTGTACAGTGTTTTCAGGTGGGATAATCCACCGCATAACCAGCATGCCAAGCCCAATAAAAACGAGCGATACAAAAAGAAAATAAAATGTAAATAAAAATATCCTGGCATTTTTGTTATCGGTTTGGCCAATGTCGAGTATAGTAATATGATAAAGAGGACTTTCATTTATTGGAACAACCCGGGCTATCCATTTTTTTTCATTGTAATTAATGTGAATAATTTCTTCGCTTCGTAAATCGATAGCTTTTAGTAGTTTAGGGTTAGATTCGCATTCGTCGAAAAAATTCTCGTGCAGGTTTTTGGCTTTTATCGAGTGATATAAGACATTGCCCGTAGCATTCACAATAACATACTCAATGTCTTTGGGAAGTACCTGGAAATAGAAAGAAGGAACTGCTGAAGTGATTGCAGTAACCGGAAGCGAGTCATTTTTGGGATTGTGGAATGAAAACGCGGTTTCACCCTTTCCGGTGTTGTACGATTTTATAGATTCAATATAAAAATTAACGTTATAGGACGGAGAAGGCCAGGTATTTGCCTTATCAACTGCTTGTGTAAAATAGTTTCGTGCACTTAAGTCAAGAGGAACAACCTCCGAAAAACGTGTTCTGGTTACAGCTTTGTTTACGATTCCGTCGGGTTGAATCAGAATGATTTCATTAATAGGGAGCGGTTTGTCAAGTGTGTCTCCGGTCAACTGGTAAAATTTTCCATCCGGTTTTTCAAAGTGGTCTCTCACTTTTCCTGATAACGACGATTGTTCGTGTGTTGAATCATTGATTGAAACATACAGGCTTTTTATTGAATTTATATCAGAATCTACATACGAATAAAGCGAATCAGAGACCAGTTTCAGGCGGTCTTTTAAAATTGAACGGTCAACAAACTGATGTTTGATGACACCAATTACTATGAGAACCAGTAAGCCTGCGCCAAAAATGGTAGACATTGCGCTTCCGCTGGCATCCATCGCTTTGAGTCTTTCCTTTTCATCGATGAAAATTATTTTTAGGATGGGCATTCCTATAAAAATCAACAGAAGAATTGCTGCGATCAGAATTAAAATCTGGCTGTTAATGGTACGGGTTTTATCCCGGAAGTCTTCATCCACAATAAGCCCGGCAATACAGAACCTTTTCCCCAGAAAGTCAATGGGTAGAATCATCACATGTTTGTCCTCTCCCCTGATATTAAGCGTTTCCCAAATTCCGCCCTGAACATTTTCAATACTATCGCAAAGCGCTTTTGGATTTGTAATATCGGCAACCAAATCAAATTTCGAGTTATAATAAACCAACGAATCGTCAAACAGGATAATATTTTCAAAAAGCCTGTCGAACTTTAGCCCCTGCATCAGAATATCAACGGGGACTTTGTACTTCACCGGATTGTTTAGAAGTGTTTCAACGTTTGGTATATATGCAAACCGGTAATTGGGTAAATAAAAATCCTTTACTGAATCAATCGAATTTTTGCTGATTGTGTCAGGGATTTGCGGGCTGTAATCAATAAAAAGTTTGTTTTCTTTTTTTGAATAGATAAATATTGATTCAGGAGTTTTATCTTCATTTTCCAGCTGAACATAGGGTAGAAGTCCGTCAACAACTTTTTGTACGTCTTGCAGTTGAGGCGTATTTGTTGTATTTAACCAACTCTTCCGGCTCATTTGGTTTGTATTGTTGTAGTGTCTTATTTTATAATACAGGCCGTAGTTTTTAAAATGGTTCTGGTAATAATCGTTTTTGCCAAACATATTGTTTCCATATTCTTTTAATATGCGGAAAGCCCTTTGTTGAAGTTTTGATTCCTGGTTTGGGATATATATAAAGAAGTAAGAAAAATACAATAAGGCAAATGCCAGAATAATAACAATCCAACCAATGTAGTTGGCGCTTTTATGGAACTGTATTTTCATAATCTAATGGTTGGTCGTAAACAAATATACGGTAATTTGTAATTAAAGTCAATGAAGGCCTTTTTGTCTTTTATTTCACTGGTTTTATATTTGATAAGTGATTTGAGATTTTATACGTTTGGTTTGTTCAACAAAAAATTGTTATTGGCTGTTATTTTGGAAATGATTGTTCAGAGAGAAGAAATATGTATCTGATGTATTTTGCTCCTGTTAAAATGATTTTAATTTTTATATTCGTTAGTCGATAAATAAATAAAAACATGAAAATGAATATGCTGAGAGTTTTTGGAATAGTGATGTTGGTTATTGTGTTTTCTTCTTGTGTAAGAAATAAAAGCGGAGTACCTGTTCAGAATGAAGTGCCTGCAAATGCCAATGTTTTTGAAGTAAAGGAAGTGGTACACGGCAGTACCTATACTTATATGAATGTTAAAGAAGGAATGGCTGAAAAGTGGGTGGCAGTTACAAAACAGGATGTAGATGCGGGCGATGTTTATTATTACGACAATGAGCTGGAAATGAAAAATTTTCACAGCAAAGAGATTGATAGGACTTTTGATATTATATATTTTGTAAGTCACATTAGCAAAACGCCCATGGCCCAGGCTCCTCAAAATCCAATGGGAGGAATGATGCCGGGAATGGGAGGAGGAGACATGGCTGCACACAGCGGACGTGTTGCTACGGAAGAACACAACGAAATTTCGCTCGAAAAGTCAGGGAATGAAGTTACCGTCGCAGGGGTTTTTGATAACCGGGATAGTTATTCAGGAAAAGAAATAGAGATTCGTGGTGTGGTAGTTAAAGTAAACAAAAGTGTAATGGGGAAAAACTGGATTCATATTCAGGACGGAACCAGCGGAAGTGACGGAAGTTACGACTTAACAATCACCAGTCAGGATGTTGCCGAGGTAAATGATGAAGTAACTTTTAAAGGAAAAATTACTTTAGAGAAGGATTTTGGTGCCGGTTATTTTTATGAAGTTATTATGGAGGATGCAACTTTGGTTGCCACTTCTTCAACAGTTAATTTATAACATTAATATTTTCACAGTCTGAATCTTTTACGATTTTGGCAGCTTCTTCTCTCCAGGAAAAAATTCCGGGGTAAAGAATTTGTGCGTCTTTCACGTCGTTCAGAATAAATGCCGGTCGCACATTGTCTCCTTTTAAAAAAAGCTGAACATTGTTAAATGTGATATTTTTAACGTGGCGCACAAAAAATCCGGAAGCCGGTAAAATATCGCCAAACATTCCGGCTGTCGGATATCCTTTATCATTTTCCCGTACTTCCAGTGCTGCTTCTTTTTCCGAACCATCGCTGAGATTGGTAATAAAAATGTTACTTAAATTAATATTTTCAGCATAGTTACCGGGGAAACCTGTAATGTTTGATGTTGTTTTTGATGAAGTGGTTGCAGTTACATTCGAAATTGAAACATTTCGCAGTGTTCCAATTCCCGGTTCTTTTGCATCGTGAGAATATTTTCTGGCCCGGTTTCCCAAGCGCACAAAAATGGGGCAACCTGTTTCCAGAATGATAATGTTGTTAATGTTCACCTGATCGAGCAGTCCACCGTCAACCATTTCAACAGAAATCGCGGACTGTCCGCGCAATGTGCCATAAATTGGGTCGGGATCAACAGAAGGGCTCACAGTACAATTGCTAAAAATAATGTTCTCAAAACCACCGGTGGTTTCTGTACCAAGTTTTAATGCGTTACAATGCGATTTTACTACACAATTTGTTACCAATACATTTTTACAGGATCTCGGACTTGTGCTTTTCAGACAAATTCCGTCATCGTCGCTATCAACAAAACATTCCGAAACAACAACGTCGGTACATCCGTCAATATCAATTCCGTCGTTATTGTAGTTGCAGTGATTATAAACGTTAATTCCTTTTATTTCGAGGTTTTCGCACGCCAGATAATGTTGCATCCAACCTCCTGAATTGCGCATGTTTATATCATTTATCCGAACATTTTTGCAGTCGATAAGCTGAATCAGATGCGGGCGCGTAATTCCGGGTTCGTCGCCTGTTTCTACTCTTTCAAAAGCAGCTCCCTGCCCGTCGATAGTTCCTTCACCGGTAATTCCGATATTATTTTGCCCTTCAGCAAAAATGAGTTGTTTGGTAGCCTGACCCGTACGAAGCGCTATAAAATCTGGTTGTATACTCAGGTAATCCTCCAGATTTTTGCTTCCTAAAAGAGTGGCTCCTTTTTGCACATGGAGAGTAACACCGGTTTTTAGTACAATTGAACCGGTTAAGAAATTTCCGGGCGGAATAATTACGGTTCCGCCACCACTTACCGATATTTTGTCAATTGCATTTTGAATGACTTTTGTGTTGACGGTTTTTCCGTCCGTTTTAGCACCGGCACTCAGAATATTAATGTCTTCTGCCCGGGATAAATTTATAAGTACTGAAAATAAGATTATCAGATTCAGTTTTTTCATTTTGAAATATTTCCGTTTAATCAGTAAAATTAAAAGATTTACCGGAATTCGGAATAGTTTCCAGGTGCAGTTTTATATAATATTCTCATATAAAATCTGCGTTTGCAAAAGTTATAAAATTCAATTACTTGCAATTCCTGTGTTGAATACTTATTTTTAGATCCGACATAAAATTGAACTAAACCAACAAAAACCTAACAATGAAAAAGCATCATTTTAAACGGAGTCTGTTTTTACTACTTGTTTTTTTCTATTCTGCCAATTACGCCCAACAACCGGATGATCTTTCGGATATAGCTCGCAATGCAGAAATTTGTTTGCAAAAGGGAATAACATTTATGCAAACACTGGCTATTGAAGGAGGTTACGTATATAATTATACGCTGGATGGAAAAGAAAAATGGGGCGAAGGAAAAACCGATGACCGCACAATTGAAGTCCAACCTCCCGGAACTCCGGCAGTTGGAATGAGCTTTTTAGAAGCTTATCGGATAACCCAAAATCAGAATTTTTTAAAAGCTGCTGAGAATGCAGCGGGTGCACTTATTAAAGGGCAGAATGAATTAGGGGGCTGGGAACACAAAATTTATTTTGATCGCCCCAAAGGGAAACGGGTAAGTTTTGACGATGACCAGACACAGAGTGCCATTAGCTTTTTGATGGCTTTGGATCAGGAAATTGATAGCCCTGAACTGACAGATGCAGTAAATAAGGCACTGGGAATGATGATAAAATCTCAACTCGATAACGGAGGTTGGCCACATCAATATCCGTGGCAGGGGAATTACCACGATTATGCGACTTTTAACGATCAGGGAATCAACGATTGTATCCGGGTAATGATTGAAGCCGACACATATTACGAAAGAACCGACATTAAAGAAAGCCTGCAAAAAGTTGGGCGTTTCATGATGATTTCACAACTACCTCCGCCTCAGCCGGGTTGGGCGCAACAATACAACGAATTTCTCCAGCCGGCGTGGGCGCGAACATTTGAACCTCCTGCGGTTTGCCCATCAGCAACAGTACATAATATAAACAGTCTTATTGATTTATATCTTCACTCTGGTAGAACAAATTATCTGGAGCCTGTTCCTGATGCTATTCGCTGGCTGAAAGCCTCACAACTGCCCAACGGGAAATGGGGCAGGTTTCTGGAATTAGGAACAAATAAACCATTGTATTACGACCGGGGACGCATCAGGGTTGAATCGTTGGAGCAGCTGTCGTTGGAACGTAGAACAGGGTATGGATATGAAACGGATATAAAAAGTGCACTTGAAGCTGCAGAAATGCGTTATCTGCAGGTTTTAGAGGAGGCGACTGTTGATCAAACGTCAGTGCCTTCGTTGGAAGAGTTGGCAAGGAATGCTGAAGCTGTTATAGAAGCTCAGGATAATTTCGGACGATGGGTAGTGCAAAATGACAAATTCCGGCAGAATATGGAAGTGAGCAAATGGAATGGAGAATATCGAATTGAGGACCGGATTTCAACCGCTCTTTTTAATCGAAACGTGAAAGTTCTTTGCGATTATCTGGAAGCTTACAAACGTGTTGCGGGGAAATAATTTAACGCAGGCAGGAAGATTATCTTTCTGAAAAATAAAAAAGTATATTTGCACCCTTAAGATTGAATTGAATTTCTGGTAACCTGGAGCAATTACCAGTTTTACACCATTTGTGTAATTTTTAGTATGCAAAAATCAATTAAACCTAAGCTGAAATCCCTAATCATTGTCGTGCTGATTTTTTCTGCTGTCAGATCTGGTGCGGCAGATTTTGAAACCTGGACCTTTGCAGGTGGTCAGACAAAAATCAGAAACGTGAATTTCTTTTTTCATAGTGCCAATTTTTTTAGAGGTGGAAGTGATTACTTTTTGAATCATACACAGCTAACGCTGGATTTTCCTTCCCAAAAAAGTATAAGTTTTGGTGTAGGTTATAAACAGGAATATGTTGAGTTTCCAACACGGTGGAGGGCAGAATACCGTCCGATGTTGCACATGTATTATAGTAAAAGTTGGGGTAACTTTAGTTTCCGGGATCGAAGCCGCTGGGAGTTTCGGTTTTATGATGGCGAATTGATCAACCGGTACAGAAATCAGGTTCAGCTCATGTTTAAAAAATCTGAAGTAATTACGCCATATCTCTCTACCGAATTTTCTTTTTATTTTAATAAACTGGATTATACCCGGCAAAGAACCATTTTGGGTTCTTTTATTCATATTAAGAGTGTAAATTTCAATTTATTTTTGGCCCACCAGATTAATGAAGATTACCCTGATATTTGGAAAAATAAAATCATTTTGGGTACAGGGATGAGCTACAAATTTTAGATTGAATTCGATAAACTTAATTTTCTTTCACCATTAATAGTTTTAGTTCATGCGGTTGAAATGTAATTTTCTGGCCTTTTTGAGCTAATGTGGCTTTAGCTGTAAATTCGTCTAACCACCACTGATTTCCTTTAACCGGCACACTTATTTTTGTTGTTACAGAAGTTTCCTGTTCATTAAAAAGAATATAATAATGAATTCCCTCTTTTGTAACATGGCGATAACGTATATTTTCGGATGAAGGCGAAAGAGAAAGATCAGGCTGAATTAGTTTTTCCGTTTCAGCAATTAGTTCTGCTGCAGTTTGAGCTACTTTTGTTTTTGGGAAAGTTGAAATAAAAGGTGAATCCTTAAAAATAATCAATTGGTCGTTTTCAGCTAATTTGTTAAGTGTCGGTTTAATATTATCAGGAACTATTTGTAACCCATCCAGAATTACTGCTTTGTAATTCATCCCTGCAATATGTACTCCGCTTTTGTCCACTGTAGCATCACTAATTAGATGTGATAATTCCAGGTAGTTGAAATCTTTTTGATTTTGGAAAAATATTTTGGCCGATTGATCAGGCAACCAGTTTGCGTCACCGAGTACCGCAATTTCACATACCTGGCGTGAATCGGTGTTCAACCAGCATAGCCTTCTGCAGGCGTCAGCATAATCTTTGTAATTACTCCACCATTTTGCATGTGGTCCAACATCCGGCGGTCTTTCGTCGTAACGGGCACCACGTATCGAATAGTAAAATGCGTGTGGGTAAAGTAAATTTTGCCCTCTTACAAAACACCAGTTGGCCAGCCAAACCATCTCATCGTAGGTTAGGTTGTGACCGTAAGCGCCATAGAGCTCGTTGGAGTTCCGGCGACGATTTAAATGAACCATAGCACTGGAAGCGTTTTTTGCCATGGTGGAATGTTGTCCATTCAATGCTTTTTCACCTGGTTCAACATAACGCCAAACCAAATCCTGACCAGGAATCTGGAAATATTTCTGGGCTCCCAAATCCATAGAACCGGCCGGATGCCCAGTGAGTGCAATTCCGTGACTTTCGCACCATTTGCTCAACCTTCCGTAATAATTTTCTTCCAGGCAAATGGCGATAGCCCTGTGGTAATCTTTCCGGTGTTGTTCCCAGTTTTCATGATCTTCGTACCACAAATCAGAAAAGTAAGGTGTAAAATCGTAACCAAGTATTTTGTTTATTTGCGGCAGTAGATTTTTATTTCCGGGTACTATTCCTCTCTTGCTCCCGCGTCCCAGAGGATCGGGTTCATCCGTAAAAACAGCGAGTACTGTTTTTCCAAAGTATTGTTTAAAATTTTCAGCAAACCGGTCATAAACGAGTTCAATAAAACTGCTAACTGCTTCGGGGTTTAATATATCCCCGGCTGGTGGAAGATCTTCTTTTCCCTTTGCTTCGTCAACCCAGTGAATTCCACGAATATGCCCATTAGAAGGTTGTTCAACAACAGCCATCTGTTTTCCATTGGGGCGTTGCAGTACTGTTACCAGGTTCCATCCATCTTTCAAAGCCGGTTTTTCTCCGGTTTCCAAATCAATTTTTGCCAACCCTCTGGCAGCATGTGCCGGATTTTTTGCAACTACCCGGCCTTCGCACGAACCTGAAGGATAGGAGCCTTCGTCGTAAAGTATTACCTTCATACTTCTCCGCTCTGCTTCTTCAATGGCAACTTTCATTAGGCTTAGCATCTCCTCGGAAAGAAAATCCATGCCAATGGGTAATCCCATTCTCGGGTGAATTACAAATCCATAAACCCCGTGTTCATCAAAGTCTTTTATTTGTCTGAGAATTTCATCTGCTTTAAGTGTATCATTCCAAAACCAAAATGGCATAACTGAGAATTCCCGTGGAGGCTCAACAAAGTTTTTGGCGATGTTCTGACCATTTATGAACGAGGTAAAGAAGAGCAATAAAAGGATTACTGGGAAGTTGCTTTTTATTTTCATTTTTAATTGTTTAAGTTGCTTAGCATTTTTAACGCCATTGCGTCGTTGCTTTGATTAGCATGTTCTTTCAAATATTTTCGATGTTGTTCAAGAACTTTTTTATACACAGGATTCGCGGCCTGGTTGACCATTTCCTGGGGATCGTATTCCATATCCACCAGAGATTCCCGGTCGTTTCCTTCACTATAAATACAATATTTGTAGCGTACACTGCGAACCATTCTTCCCTGGGGTTTGTAATTTTTCCCATCGACAGGCTCGCATTGGACCATGTGATTTTCCGTCACAACAAATTCCCTTTTCCATTCTGGTGCTTTTCCGGTTGCCGGTGCTTTTAAACTTTTCCCGGGTAATCCTTTGGGAATTTCGATACCGGCAAAGTCGCAAAGGGTTGGAATTATATCCGTTCCTGTATTTAAAAGTACGTCCGAAGTTCCCTTTATGGTTTTTCCATCCCATTTCATAATAAACGGCACCCGAGCCGATTCATCATAAAATACAGTTTTCTGATTCCAGTGATGGCTGCCTGCACAATCGCCATGATCGCTTAGAAAAACCACCAGCGTATTTTCTTCCTGCCCTGACTCTTTTAACGCATCCATCACCTCACCCACAAATGCATCGGCACGTTCAATTAACCTGTAATATCCCCATTGTAATCTGCGCCAATCAGCATCTGTATAATCGCCAACCGGGAACAACCGAAGATTTGCCTGGTACGATTTTCTCATGAATGTCATAATATCGGTTTCGTTTTTCGGTGGGAAAAAGTTTGTTTTGAGTGGCGGTAAATCCTCCAGTTGTGGCATTTCACTTATCGGGCCTCCGGGTAAATTCTGCTTGCGCGCCCACTGGCAAACTTCATGCGGGCTTAAAAATGAAGCGACAACAAGAAAAGGTTTTTCATGTTTTTGTTTCAAAAATGCCGCAGTTGGTTCAGCATCCAACTGGCTTCCTTTAACTATTGGATTATCAAATCCGTGTATTTCTTTTTGTTTTTCATCAAAAGCCACATGCCATTTTCCAAAATATCCGGTCTCATATCCGGCATCCTTAAATAGCTTTCCAAGGAAAACAAAATCTGATGGATTAATATCTTCGTCGTCATTTGTCAATACACCGGTTTCATGCGGAAATCTGCCAGTCATCATTGAAGTACGCATAGGCATACACAAGGGGTTAGGACTGTATGCATGCGTAAACCTGATCCCTTTTTCCGCCAATTTATCCATATTTGGAGTGTGTATGTATTGCTCGCCCATCACACAACTCATTGCATCGGCAAATTGCTGATCGGTCATAATTACAACAATGTTTGGTTTTTGAATGAACTGGGAAAAAACATTTGGTGCTTGAAGTGCAAATAGTGCAATAAATAGTGTAATTTTTATGGCTGTGTTAATTTTCATATTAAATGATTTAACGAGATTTTTAACTCATCTGCTTTTGAACTTTATTTAACTGTAATGATAAATAACTGTTCCGTTCCGTCAACGGTAATTCCCTGAACCAGAATCTGGTTGTTTTCCCGGTTCCATCTTGGGGCAGAATCAATTCTTACATCGCCTGAATATTCTCCTTTGTCAATACCTTCACTTCTTGTCCATTCTCCATCTTTTAAACGAACAATGTTGTAAAAGTTTTTACCATTTTTTGCGGAACCATTCACAAACCAGTTTCCATCAGGAGACAAGCTGATATCGCCTTCCGGATTGAGAATTGCTTCCGGTGTACCAATCTTTCCCACAATTTTTTCGCCGATAATATCGAAAATCACCTGATTATCACCAATTCTGCCAATCATATTTTGCCCGATTCCCCATTCAGGATGGCCGCCAATAAACTGACGTCCAACATGTAATCCGGTACCATCTGAGTTCATGGTGCAAAATACATTGGTTCTTTTTTCTTTTCCTGTGCCACTCCATCCGGCTCTCACAAAAAAGCAAAAAAGGTTTCCATCCCGATTCCATAAGGTGTGATTAATAAATAATGATTCCCCACCTGTATCAAAGCCTTTTTTTTGAAGTTCAGCCTCCAAGGTAGCGAATGAAACCAATAAATCTTTTTTGCCGGATTGAATATCGATTTTAAAAATACCATCATCTTTGGGAGCCCTTACACCTTCTGTCCAGTCGGTGGCGCCTTTATATCCGGTTACTGCCCGCAGTCGTGCCATTCTTGCGTAATTAATAGCCAGAAAAGTTTTTCCTTTTGGACAAACTCCACTATTGCCAACGGGTGTATCATTAAATTTATATTCATGAACACGCTTATTCAGAGAAATATCAAATAGCACGGTAAACACTTTACCTGTTTTTTTGTCCCGATCGTTAAAAAGGAATTGGTTCGCAGCATTATCAGGATTCCAGTAAAACATGGTACCCTGTTGTGGATTCCAACCCAAAGACTCATCTACTTTTTCAATTTTATAATATTTCCCTTCAGGTTTGTCTAAATGTACCAGGCAAACGCCGGCAGGTTCACCTCCATCAGGGAGATGGTAGATAAAAGGTGTACTTAAGGTAAGCAATCGTTTACCCGTTGAATTCCAGGGAATAGTTAATGATTGGCCTATATAACCAAATAAATGATGCAGGGGGCCGTTGGTTATTTGTCGAACGGAAGTAGAAAAACTGGCAGAGTTATGTATTGCTGGAGCGGGGAGTCCTAAAATTGCAATACTTCCCAAAGCAGTTGTGTGTATAAAATCTCTTCTTTTCATAACCTGTTATTTTATAGCCTGTAATTCCGGAAAGCAGGATGGCAATAATAGAAATGGTTTTCAAACGTGACCCAACATTCATTTCAGAAGATTATCAGTTTAACGAAGTAATCGTTTTTTCCAGCCATCTTTCAGCTAGTCCGGGCCAGGTCTCACCTGCCACATTACCCGGTCGCATTCCATATCCGTGGCCGCCTTCCGGCAATAAGTGTAATTCAACGGGTACTTTTGCATCGCGCAAAGCAGTTGCGTAAACCAACGAACTGTTTCCTAAGCGGTCGTCGGCAGTTTGAAAAATAAATGTGGGCGGAGTGTTTTCATTCACTTTTAATTCCGGAGTAAGATTTCGGTTTTCTCCCTGATCAAGATAAGCAGGGTAAATCAATAGCGCAAAATCAGGTCGACAGGAAAGTTCGTCTTTTTCGTCAACTTTGGGGTATCTTTGTTTTTCATACAGGGTACTGGCGCGTGCACTTAAACTTCCGCCGGCCGAAAATCCCATCACACCCAGTTTATCCGGGTTTAGATTCCATTTTTCAGCCCGGTCTCTCATTATTCTTAGGGCTCGTTGTACATCCTGTAAAGCACCATCCTGTTTTTTGGGAACCCGGTATTGAAGTACTGCAGCTGTATATCCCAGTTTATTAAGCCACAGTGCAATTTCATATCCCTCTTTGTCGATGGCCAGAATATTGTATCCTCCACCCGGACAGACGACTACACCGGCGCCATTGTTATTGTCGCTGTTTGCCGGGAAAACTATCATTGCAGGATCGGTTATATCTGTTAAGCGTGTGACATCCCCGGAGGTATTGTCGGTAACAACAGGCTCGTGTTTGGCTTCTGTTTCACCGGGTACAACATCAGGCCAAAGTTTTATTATCACATTTTTTTGTGCCGAGGTTCCCATAAACAGTAAAAGTGCAATTGTGCAGTTTAGTAATGTTTTCATTTTAACGTTTTATTTTGTAAATATTTCTTCATGAACCATTTCCCCATTAACATCGTAATGCTGGAAAGTAAGTTTTGGTTTTCCATTTTCCCGGGAAACCTCTCCCCGGAGAAAACCTCCTTTTACCCGCAAAAACCGATGCTCGGGGCGCAGATCTTCCTGATCCCATCCCCCGGCATGCATGTCAGCCCCGGCACCGCAGCTAAACTCCCAGAGATTTGTATCGGGCAGGTGTGTTACATATTGCCAATGACGATCGCCGTTACACAGATATACATTGTCAAATTGATTCAAAAAATTGCGTATTTGCTCCCCTTCGAAAGCGTATTTTGAGTTTGAATAATTATCGTTTTTATTCTCGCGGTCGGGGCCTAAAACGGGATTGGCATTGATAATTACTTTAAACGTAGCATCCGATTCCTTTAATGTTTTAAATAACCAATCCATTTGTTCCTTCCCATAAATGGTTTTTTCCGGCCCGTCCGGTATATTGTTGGAACTCCGGTAGTTTCTTCCTTCGGTAATCCAAATCTGCAGGTCTTTTCCCCAACGAATGGTTTTATAAAACTTGTTGTGATAAGGAAATTGTTCTTTTTCAAATATTTCAATGCCTCTGTCCCAGGGTACTGTCCCATAGGTTTGACCGGGCCAGGCATCATTTTTAAGTGCATCATGGTCGTCTTTCATAAAATAGGAGGTTACTTGTGTCCAGAATTTACGTTGCAGAGGAAGCGCGAATAAACGATCCCATTTAAAGCGCATCAATTCTTCAGTAAGCGCATAGGGTTCGGGTTTATCGTAATATTCAATATCGCCTGTGTGCACATAAAAATCAGGGAACATTTTTATCATGGAATTGTAGATTTTGTGCCCGTCAGTTGTGTCCTTTCTCCAATAATCATGACAGGTAACGATACAAAATTCAATGTCCTCTTCTGTTTTTTCTGTTGGTGGCGTGCGGAAAGCACCTTCAGTTTTATCCGAAACTTTTGATTTGTTATTGAGCCTGGCTTCAATTTCAACAACATATTTTGTGTTGGGCCGGAGGTTCTCAAGTTGCCACTGGGTTGTATAGTTTTTTTTCTCATCAACGGCAATCCAATCGGTTTCTGTTTTGTTGTCAGAATTTAACAAAGGATAATAGATAAGTTTGACTTCACCTGGTGCACCAGGACAAGCACCAAGCATGTTGTCCAATGTCATTCCTTCCGGAATTTGTGCTTTATGAATTTTTTCGGGATGGGCTTCTTTATCCAATCGTCGGTGTTCTTCAGCCGAGGGGATAAGAAATTTTGTTCCATTGGTATTCCCTTCCGGGTTATGGGTCAGCCGTGTCCAGATTACGATTGAACTTTGGTCAGCCCATCCATTGTGAAAGCCATTTCCAAAATAAGGCCCGTCGGTTTCTTTTTTGAGGCTGCACCCCAAAAACAGAAAGGCTAAAAATACCGTAAAAATGAAGCGTTGATTTATATTTAGTTTCATTTTAGTTGTTTTTTCATTCGTTCTTTTCAATTTGACTGGATTTCCATTCCTCGAAAAGCTGCTCCATCTCTTTAACTTTTTCAGGATTACTATTGGCAAGGTTTTTTGTTTCGGTCGGATCCTGCTCAATATTATACAGATCCCATGGTTCCTCCAATCCTTCTTTGACTATTTTCCATGAATCGGAATAAACTGCTTTTCCCCGGCGCCATTCCCAAAAAATGGGCTTTTCTCTGCTTGTTTTTTCTCCGTTGAGAACCGGAAGTAAACTAACTCCCTGCATAGGTGTTATTTTTTGGTTGTTAAATTCCGCTGGGTAAGTAGCTCCCGTAATATCCACTACCGTGGCCATGATATCGATAAAATGCCCGGGGAATTCAGAAAATGTTTTAGGTGTGATTTTTCCCGGCCACCATGCAATCAATGGGGTGTTGATGCCTCCTTCATAGCTGAAGTTTTTATAAAAACGGAAAGGAGTATTTCCTACATTTGCCCAATTTTCGCCAAGCGACGACCACCGGGTCATCGTCCCAATCTCTCCGTAATCGTCCTCTATATGTACCATTTCAGCCGATGCTCCGTTGTCGGATACAAACAGGATAAGCGTATTTTCATCTTTCTTTGTTTCTTTTAGTTTCGCAAGCAACCGACCGATGTTTTGATCCATTCGGTCGATCATCGCTGCATAAACTTCCATTTTACGGATTTCATCGTTTTGAATGGAATCTGCTAAATCTTCCCAGTTGTCATAAGTAGGAGCAGACAAACTGTATGAATCATCAATTAGGCCGATTTGAAGTTGTTTTTGATACCGTTGGTTGCGGATTTTTTCATAGCCTGCATCGTATTTCCCTTTATATTTGGCAATATCTTCCGGCCAGGCCATTAATGGGTCGTGTGGCGCGTTGAAAGCAAGGTAAAGGAAAAATGGCTTGTTTTCATTTTTATATTCATCTAACCAGCCCAACGCATAATTTGTAAAATAATCGGTTGTGTAAAAGTCTTTCGCTTCCGGCGTGTAAGGATGATACATTACAGAGTCGATACACCACCAACGTTGGGTTTTATTTCCGGGTTTTCCTTTGCGCGCCGGTGCACCTTCACCCGGCCGTTGGTCGCCCGGATTAAAATAGTTACAGGCACCGTCTTTTAGACCATAGTATCGGTCAAAACCCCGGGTAAAAGGATTTTCCAAACCGTGATGTTTCCCTGACCAAAGTGTTCGGTAACCCGCTGTACGAAGAACTTCTCCCAGCGTAACTGCATTGGTGATGGGGTTGGTGTGTGTGTTGGAATAACCGTTTTGCTGTGCATAAACTCCGGTAAGCAAGCATGCTCTTAAAGGGAAACATTTTGATGTATTATGAAACCTGGTGAATCGTATTCCACCTTCTCCCAGCTTGTCGAGGTTAGGGGTCTGTACTTCGCTACCGTAACATCCGATATCCGACCAGCCCAAATCGTCGGCACTGATTAATATAATGTTTGGTTTTGGTTGTTCTTTTTTGCAGGATAAAACGATTAAGACACAAAAAAGAAAAATAGATATTTTTTGGCACATATCCGTTGGTTTAGTTTTTATTGTTGTTGTTTCAAATGTATAAAATAAAGCGACAAAATTTCTGTCATCTTCTGTTTAAGGTGGTGTTAACTTTTTATATGGCAGTGTGTATTTTTCCAATATGTTGCCGAACTGATCGATTAGCCTGAAAGTAACAGCAGGTGTATCCTCTTGAATGTCAAAAGTAAATTCACCAAAGGCAACGGCCGCTGTTCCGTGATACCCAAATAACTGGTTTGTACTGTCTTTGGCCATCGCATCAGGCCCCGGAACACCTCCAAGCGAAGCAGCCTCAAATTCATAAAGTTTAAATCCCGATGGCCGGGGAATTGTAAATCCGCGTGCTCCGTGCCGATCGCCGCTAATTAATAAAACGCCGGAGATATTTTCTGATTCAATAAAAGCAAAAATCTCTTCTCGTGCTTTTGTATCCCAGGTTCCCCATGAATCCTTTCCATTACTAACATAGTCGCTCCACATGGTGCCGCTGCTAATAATTTTAAACGGAGCTTCGGAGTTTTTTAACGTTTTTTTTAACCATGTGAGTTGTTCCGGGCCCAGATACGATCCGTACCGGCCTCTTTGTCCGTTTTCCCGGCATGAGCGGGTATCGAGCATTATTATTTCCACAGGACCGATACGTGAGTTAAAATAAATACCTGGCTTTTTGTTTTCCGGGTTGTTCCAATTCTGCTGCCATACCGCCCTGGCTGCTTCGCGGTCTGCCGTGGTAAATCCTTTAGGGGTACCACTAAGGTCATTATTATAATAGTCGTGATCATCCCAGGAAGTATAGAGTGGAACATTTGCTGCGAGCTCCTTCCACGGTTTTGAAATATCACGAAGCATATAATCAGATCTGTGCAAATTAATTCGGTTCTCCCTGTCGTCCACTGCAATATCTCCCAGAAGCATCATCGCCTGAGGCTCTCTTTTTAGAATTTGATTGATTAGATTGGGATTGTGTAAACCTATTTTATGAAAACATGATCCAAAGGCTATCCTGAAACTATTTTTTTCGCCGGAAGCGGGTGCGGTAGTAAAGCTGCCCTCTGCAACTCCTTTCCCATTTGTGTAAACTGTATATTCGTATTCGGTAGCGGAAGACAGACCGTCCAATATAATTCTTTGCTCTACGCCTGGTTCAACCGAATTTTTTATATATGATTTTTCATCGCTGCTTCCCGATTTTTTTACTTTCACAACCAAAGGTTCTGAGGTCGATGGACGTATCCAAATGTTAACACTGTTTTCGCTTAATTTTCCAAGCATGGGGCCGCCCATTATTGGTAAATTGTTTTTCCGGGCAGCCGCAATAATCCCGGGATTTGTAAAATCAGCATCCGGTGTACCCAAAAAAACAGAACGAGCATCAAAATAAAACTGCCTGATGTTTTCAGGTAAAAGTCCGTAACTGTCAAGTAACCTGGTATCGATATCCAAATTTCCAACATGTGCTTCAGGAAGTGTAACCCTATAACGCGGAACGATGGTATCGCTTTCGGAACCAAAGCAGTTCGTGCTGTCGAAAAGTAAAATTGAAAGGAAGAAGCAGCATTGAAACAGAATAGTGTATTTATTCATTGTTTGTTCTTTTGTAGATTAGATCTTGTCTAATTTAGTAACCAGGAGGAGACTAATCTTGTAAAGACGGGTCTTTTCCGGGAAAACTTATCTCAAAGATCATAAATTTTTATTTTATACCTTATTATTTCTTGTATTCAGCGGGTTGTTTAAAATAGTGAGGTGGTGTTTCATCCAATTTTTGCTGAAACATTTCCCAATACTTTAATTCTTTATTTGTCAAATCATTTTTTTGAATGGGGTTCTTTTCCAATTCATCTTTTTTAAGGCTGTAAAATCTGCCATCATTATACAATTTATATTCCTTGTTTCTGATAAACCTTCCATACCAACGTTCAGATCCGCCTCCTTTTAGAGGATCATAATGAATAAAAATAGTTTTCCGGTTCTCCTGTTTATCTCCAAGGATTAAAGGTGCTAAACTTTTTCCATCGGTATATGCAGGTACTGGAATACCGGCAAGTTCTGCCAACGTCGGAAGAAAATCACTAAATTCAAAAAGTTCACTGTACTTAAAACCTTTTTCTATAATTTTTGGACTATAAATAAGTAAAGGCACATGAGTTCCTGCGTTGGGCATTGTGCCTTTACCTCCATGATAAGGGCCGTTTACTGTTTGAGTAACAATCTTGTAGTTTGTTCCATTGTCGCAGGTAAATATAAAAATGGTGTTTTCTGCTAGCTCCAATTCCTCTAATCGGGAGATAAGTTTATTGATAATCTTATCAGTGTACTCTACCATATCCTTAAAAAAACGATTGTTTTGCTTGTATCTGAGATTTTTATCTGACCATTCTTTTGAATCAGGTGTAGGAACAAACGGGTCATGCACCAATATCATCGGGTAATAGAGAAAAAAAGGCTTGTCTTTATTTTTTTCAATAAAATCCAATGCATAATTGCTAACTATATCAGGTCCGTAAGCATCTTCCAGTCCTTCCAGCTGTTTGCCATTTTGAAAAAGTTTTGGACTGGCATAACGATGTTCTGAATCGCCCAGAAAATTCCACAGGCAGTATTCATCAAAACCAAAGTGGTAGGGGCGATGTAGCATTTCTTCTGTTTGAGTTTCGAATTTGGTTTTAAGGCCATTTAATTGCCATTTACCTACAACACAGGTTTTATACCCTGCTTTTTTTAGCAAATTCCCTATTGTTTGCTCGTTGATGTCGAGATATCCGAAAGCTTTATAATTTCGGTAATTGTATTTTCCTGTCATTAGCTTTACCCGCGATGGTGTACATAAGGGTTGAGAAAAAGCATAGGTGAATTTTATTCCTTCCGCTGATAGTTTATCAAGAAACGGCGTATGATATGACACACATCCGTTGGAACTCAAACATTCAAAGCCCATGTCGTCGGCCATCACTAAAATAATATTTGGTTTTTGCTCTTCTGATTCTGAGGCTATTACCATTAATTCGGAACTTAAAAAAAGGATGAAGAAAAGAACGTATTTTTTCATTAATAAGTTATTTATTATTAACATGAGGTGTGTTTTTATTCCATTCTAAAAGGACGTTGCCTTTAACCTTGGTATTAAATAAATCTGAACTACTTGTCAAATGAATGATAAGCAGTTCAGAAGTATTAATCTTTTTAACTATTAATAGCCCGGGTTTTGTTGTAAATCGCCCTCCAGATTTTTTTCAATCTCGCTGTAGGGTATGGGCCAAAGGTTGTTATAATCATTATAGCTTGGACCATTTACCGGATTGTATTTTTTTGTTCTCTCTACCAGTTTTCCAAGTCTGGCCAGTGTTAAAACCCTGAATTCTTCGGCATATAATTCTCTTGCTCTTTCATCGAGAATGTAGTCGATATCCACATCACCCGCATCTATTAAAGGTGCCTGAGCTCTGTTTCGCACTGTGTTTATGTCGTCTGCAGCTTTTTGTGTTTCACTCATTCCAAAATAAGCTTCAGCCCTCAGTAGGTAGGTTTCGGAGAGACGGATGCCATAAACATCTCTAAATGCAACATGGCTCCACGAGAGTCCTCCTTCCACAACAGGATCTTGCAGGAATGCTTCAGCAGGTTGTTTTCCGGGGGTGGATGTTTTAGTAAGCCAGGGATACATGTTTCGCGTAGTATCATTCAAGCTGGCCATTCGTATTGGGAGATTGTCTTTAAATAGCCATTTCCCATTATGATCACTTGCTGGATTCCTCACAATAAAATCTCTGAATATATTCGCCATCGAATTACGGAGGTCCTGCTCGTATCCGCTTTTTTCCCAAAGTGTTTCATAAAAATAGTGAGTAGGACGCAAAAAACCGGAACTACGTCCGGCAGCATATGCATTCGGATTCGGGACCAATGTGCTTGTAGACCCGTCGTTATTTTCAATTTTTGCCTGCCAGGCACGTGGAGCAAGAAGTCTCTCCAGATATGGGCCTCCATATCCGTCTCCTCCTCCCGGAATATTGTATTCATATTCCAAAACCCAAATGGCTTCTGTATTCCCGGTAGAACGATTCTGATTACCCTGACGGAATAGATCCCAGTATACATCTGTGTCAAATTCACCCTGTGTCACCCAGGCTTTCTCGTCTTTTCTGGCTCCAAAGCGTTCGGTCATTAGTGCCGTGGACGGATGGTCAATTACAGAGGAAGCTGCATCAACCGCGTCCTGCCATTTTTCAAGGGATATGTAAACTTCTGATAACATATGAAGTGCTACAAGATTGCTAATCCGGTAATCCGCCACTTCGTCAATATTTTCCAGATTGTCTGCGGCATTCTTTAAATCTGTTGCTGCCTGCTGATAAACCTCTTCTCGCGGAGATGTTACGTAGTCTCTTTTGGGCGATTTTGTTTCTTCTAAAGTAATCGGTACGTTTCCATAAAGATTGGCCAGCATTTTATACATATAACCTCTGAAAAATTTTGCTTCTGAAGCAAAGTAAACTTTCTCTTCGGCAGTTAATTCATTGTCATCAGATGCAGATCTTTCAATAATAGCATTTGCATCATAGATTATTCGATATGCAGGTTCCCAAAGTGCATCATAAACCAATGCATCATTCGTTGGGAGTAAGATGGACGCTAAATCAGTATCGAATCCCATGTCTTTGTGAATATGAAAAATATCGGTAGCCTGGAAACCTGCATTTGGAAAATCACCAGCAGAGGCACTGCTAAAGAAATTATCTCTTACACGTGCATACAAGTTCATTACCGCAGCCTCATAATCATTACTTGTAATATAAGAGTTTTCAGGGCTGTAAAAGTCAACGGGTTCGGTTTTCAGGAATTCATCTTCGTTACATGAAAAATGAATTATAGCAAGAAATAGAAATAAAATGACCGCACTCAAGATTTTATCAGTACTTATCCTTCTAAAATATTTATTATTGGATTTCATCGTCTTAATTTTTAAAATGTTACATCAATTCCTAAAGAATAACTTTCCATAACAGGTCTTCCATTGCGGGTTAGCCCTTCTCCTGTTTCAGGGTCCCACCCTGGCCATTTGGTGAGCGTGAGCAGATTCCTGCCACTTAATATAAAGCGCATGCTTTTAACAAATTCGATCCGGCGGGGGGCCAGTGTATACGATATGGATAAGTCTTTCAGGCGGATAAAACTTCTGGAGGTATAACGTGTTCCTGCAATCCCGGATGAACCATTAATCCCGGGTCTTTGATATTTTGCATTTGGGTTCTCCGGTGTCCAGTAGTCAATATCTGTTGGAAAAGTAATGTTAAAATGATTTTCCTGGTTAAAAATAAGAAAACCGTACATCGTATCTTCACCCAAATACCATCCGTTTCCTCCCTGTACTGAATTGATAAAAAGGCGTAACGTCCAGTTCTTGTAATTTACTATATTATTAATAGAAAAACGGTAAGATGGCTGCTCGTTTCCCAGTATAGTTTTATCATCAGCATCGTATTTACTGTCGTTATTCAGATCGACAACCCGGTAAGAACCAAATTCGTATCCGTCAGGGATATCGTCATCTAACTGCCAGATGCCGTTAATTTTGTAATCATATATGGTTCCAAGCGATTCGTTTATAAATAGTCCTTCCGAAATCAAATCGTCTTCCTTCCCGTCTCCGTCGAGGTCAAATCCAAGAAGTTCCTTAATTATATCCCTGTTTCGTGAAAAATTAAAATCGGTCGTCCATGAAAAGTCTTTCTTTCTGATATTGACACTCGTTATTTGTAATTCTACACCGTGATTGTGGATTTTTCCCAGGTTGTCGGGAAAAACCTGAAATCTGCTAACTCCCGGTATATTCACGTTATAAAGCAGATCTGTTGTATTGTTATTATAATAGTCGAGCGAACCATTTAACCGGCTGTCAAACAATCTGAAATCTACACCCAGGTTTATACCCGTGGTTTTTTCCCATCTTAAGTTTGGGCTTTCAAGTGCGCTAATCCATTGGGTGTAAATGGAAGAGCCATCAGAAGTAATGTATCCCGATTCTCCGGAAACCTGTGCAAGTGTGTCGTACCTGCCAATCGTTCTGTTTCCGGTTGCTCCATAAGAGACTCTCAATTTTAGCCAGTTGAGCCAATCCGATGATTTATTCAGAAAAGGTTCTTCAGAAATAACCCAGCCCAGTGCCAATGAGGGAAAATAGCCGAATTTATTTGCTTCACTGAAACCTGAAAAACCGTCCCTCCTAATGGTAGCATTTACAAGATACTTGTTCATTAGTTTGTAGGAAATCCTTCCCATATTGTACAGACTCGATTCTTTCCAACCACCGGATTCTATTGTTTGAAGGGATGCATCTGCTGCCTGAAGCCTGTCGAAACCCAACACCGTATTGGCAAAACCAGCCCCCTCGGCACGTGTATATTCCTGTTCCCTTTTTTCAATTCCATAAAGAAGTGTAACATCTATCTGATGAATATCATTAAAGGTTTGATTGTATGATACAATGTTATCCAGGCTCATTGTATATTCAATATCGTATCTTTTGTAAGCAAGCCCGGTGAAACTATTTCCGCTTTCATCAAAAAAGTTTTTACGAGTAGTTAAATAGTTATTTCCAAATCGCATTTGATATTTGAGGCCTTCTATGGGCAGATATACATTCCCGGTGATATTTGCTCCCAGGTTAAAACGTTTGTCTTCTACATCCGCTTTTGCTTCAATTTGCGGGTTTATAGCGTTTCCTGCCGGTCTTTGTACCAATGTGCCATCCTCTTCTGTAGGGGTAGCAAAGGGCTCAAGATAACGATCTGCTGGCGAATAGGTTTGAGGACCGTAATCACTTAAAGTTAAGAAGCTTTGGATGTCCAGTTCCAACCAGTTGGTAAGTTTACTTGATAGATTTATTCTTCCGTTTATTCTTTCATAGTGTTCATCCAGCATATGACCATCCTGTTTGGTGTAGCCGATAGATGAAAAATAGTTGTTTTTTTCGGTTGCATTGGAAACTGAAATGTTGTGGCTCGTTGTATACGGGTTGTCTGTCGTAACTCCATCATACCAGTCATATGTTCTTCCCAGTTCGTATTGCCTGATTTCGTGACTGGTTTTAAAATTGGTTGTTTCTGTCCAGTCTGGGTTTGCTTCAAGGTAGCCCGATTCTGCCGTTCTGCTTTGCTGGATGTCTGAATATGCAATTTTCTGCATAAATTTTTCACCGTTAGTTTCCGCTCTTAGCTGATTATGTGGCGATTGAATGGAAAATCTTCCCGAGTATTTTATACTGGCTTCACCTTTTCCCGTTGTAGTAACAATTTGTATAACACCATTGGATGCCTGTGAACCGTATATTGCACGGGCACTGGCATCTTTTAAAACAGAGATGGATTTTATGTCGCTTGGATTGACGTCAATTAAATTTCCCCGGAATATTACACCATCAAGTACGATGAGGGGGTCTTGTTCTCCTGAGAGTGTAGATTGTCCTCTTATCGAAAGACTCGGGTTTTCACCCGCCTGGTTACTTTGCCCGATATTTAATCCGGGAACCATACCTTGCAAACCCTCTAATACAGATAAGTTGGGTTGTGCAAGAACTGCATCCATGTCGCCACTGGCAATTGAGCCGGTTAAATCTTCTTTTTTTTGGGTTCCATAACCGATTGCAACCACTTCGTCAATACCTATTACATCCGCCTCCAGTATGGCATTTATTTCTGACTGGTTATTTACCGGAATTTCAATACTCTTCATTCCAATAAAAGAGAACCCCAGAATGTCTCCGGTTTTTGCTTTTATTGTATAGTAACCATTTGCGTCAGTAACGGTTCCGTTTGTTGTTCCTTGAACCACTACTGTTACTCCGGGCAATGGAACTCCTTTTGTATCAGACACCGTTCCGCTGATTGTATTGTCTTGCTGATAATAGTTCCCGGATAATTCTGCGTTTTTGCCAGACGGAGACAATAAAATTTGCCGGTCTTTTACTTCATAATCGATGTTTTTGTCTTTCAGTAGTTGAGCAAGAATTTCAAAAATATTTTGTTCTTTGAAATTTGCATCAACGGTTTGGTTTACGTCAATCATTTTCGAACTGTAAAGAAAATAAAATTCGCTGTTGTCTTCTATGGTCCCAAGTACATCTTTTAAAGAACTATTAGTTATTGAAAGTGTAAGTCTGGTTGACTGGGAATAGCTGTCAATTCCCAATGTCTGAAGGGTGAAGACGAGTAGTAAAAAAATAGTTATTCTCATCATTAACAATATTTTTTGCAATAAAAATGCATTTTTCACCCAATGGGCAAAATGACTAATTTTTTTCATAATTTTGTTTCGTTTTGTTTTATTAATCTTTTTATTAAAAAGGATTTTTAAAAATTCAGGGCAGGAAGATGTTGGAGCATTTTCCTGCCTGTTTTAAGAAGGTATTTTCATAAGCATTTTAGAATTTAATTTGTTATTGTTTTTTAATTTTTTGCGTAAATCTTGATTATTCTTTTTGAATATGTTCCATCAGGTAGTTTATTTCGTCGAGGTATTTCGTACTTTATGGGAGTAACAACAGCAAGCATTTCTAATATTTGGAATAACGGTTCATCAATAAATGTTGCAGTATAAGTTAGATCTTTAATTTCCGGATCGATAATTTCAATGTCAACATCATACCAGCGTGAAAGTCTCTTTACAATATTTTCTATGTTATCATCTTCAAAAATCAATTTTCCGTCTTTCCAGGAGATATACTTCTCAGGATCTACATTTTGAACCTTAAATTTCTCGTTATTTAAACCAAGTTTCAGGTGTTGATTTGGTTTCATCGTAATTTTATTTTTAGATGATTTTACTTCAATTTTTCCTGATTTCAGTGTGGCCGAGACGGTTTTGTCGTCAGAATATGCTTTGACATTGAATCTGGTTCCCAGGGCTGTTACATTGATCCTATCGGTTTTTACGATAAATGGTTTTTTGGGATTATGAGCTACATCAAAATATCCTTCTCCAACGAGCGTTACCGTGCGGTTTTTTCCTTCAAAATTTTGCGGATAGAGCAGTTTGCTTCCGTGGTTTAGCCACACTTTTGTACCATCAGCTAATTCAAGTGATGTTCGGGAGCCGACAGGAGATACAATTTCGTTGATTACAGCTTTATGGTTCAGAGAAATGAGGTTTGCCGATTCCTGAAAATAATTGATATAAATAAATAAGGTAAGAACGGGAAGTAGAATTACAGCAGCAGCCCGGTAGACTATTTTTTGCCAGTTGATGTATCGTACCTTTTTATTTTTGGATTGTTCTGTGGTATAATTCGTATTGGCCAAATTGATTTTATGGTGTATTTTATCTAAACGCTGTTGCATTTGAGGCCGGGTTTCCTTATTTGCTATAGAAACCGCTTTTTTCCACTGGACTTCTAATATCCGCTGTTTTTCGGCTTGGTCTGAATTGTCGAGTAGCCAGCTAAATAAAAGATCAAGCTCATCTGGAGAACAAGTATTGTTAAAATATTTGTCAAGCAGTTTACTTTTCAATACAGACAACTGTTTTTTGTCAGGTCTTTTAGGTTCTTTTTCCATAATTGAACAATAAAATACAACTTTAAAAAGTGTACTATTATATGGTTAGATGAGCCAGAAAACAAAAACCACTACTTCTTTTTAAGAAAATTATAAAAAAAGTGAAAAAAATAGTAAGCAGGGAATATAATACTTGTTTAATTCCTGTTTTAAAAAACGATGTGATTTTGCGATATGATTTTCAACAGTGTTAACTGAAATGTTGAGTTTTTGCGCTATCTCTTTATACGAAAAATGCTCTTTGTGTTTTAGTCGGAAAACCTCACGCTGACGGGGAGGCATACAGTTAATTGCCTCTTCCAATTTCTCATTGAAAATACTCAAATCCAGTTTGTTTTCGGCGGTTGCTTCTTCTGAAATAACCTGAATAGATTTTATATATTCAATATATTTTTTTTCTTTGGCTTTTTTGCGCAGATAGCCTAAAGTTGAGTTGTAAGCAATACTAAACAAATACGATTCAAATGCATTGTAATCCTTTAATGATGCTCTGTTAATCCATAGTTTAACAAAAATTTCCTGAACAATTTCCTCTGCGTCGCTTTCTGTTTTTAATAATCCGTAAACAAATTGTTGCAGTCTGTGGCAATACTTGAAATACAGATAATCAAAAGCTTCCATGTTGCCTTCGGAAAATCTCTTTACAACAGTTTCGTCTAAATTTATTTTCTTTTTGAATGCATTTGAGCGATTCATTCCAACCATTTAAATTGCAACTCTTCAATTACTCTGGTTTTCAAATATATCAAAAATTGAACTATTCCTCAGAATTTAAATAGTTATAATTTTAATTCAATCGTCAACACTTCCGTGACTTAAAATTTTTTTTGAGATTTCGATAATGGACCGCCGAAGTTATCTATATCAAATGCTTTATTGTTTCTCAAAATAAGGTATCCGATCAATCGGCACGTCGATAGTGTATGATTTTCCACCTTTATATTTTTTTCCGTCATCAGCAATCCAGTTTCCATTGGGAAGGATCACTTCTCTTGAATATTCCTTTTTGTAAACAGGCGCTACCAACAGATTTTCGCCTAAAAGGAATTCATCTTTAATATTTTCAAATCCCTGGTTAGGATAAAAATATTCAAGATTTGAAATGACAGGTTCACCAGTCTTAGCTGATTCTTTTGCTCGTTTCAAAATCAGAGGCGTAAATTTTTTGCGTATTTCCACGGCTTTTTTTACGGCCTCAAAATTTTTTTCATTTAAAACCCGCCACGGCGCTACCGAAAACTGCATCATGGGCATCAGTGCGTGGCATTGTGCCGAGCGAACAACAAGCTCTTCGTCATAGCTGTTTAAATCGAGAAAACTGCTAAATTCGCCACCGCCAATCATGTCGGGACAAGAGAATGTATATCCCGCAAGTCCTTCTGCAATCATGTGTGGAATTAACATTTGCATGTCGCTCCACGAATGTTGTTTATCGCGTAAACGTTGGGCCAGTGGCTGCCCTGCCATTTTCCAGCACGCCCGGTATTCATTCAGCGGGTAACGTAATCCAATCCTGGCGTACAGCTCGCATTGTTCATTGGGGCTTACGTTTCCTTTACTCAGAGCATTGGGTGGGTAGTACTGCATATCTCCTGCATCAAGTTTAAAACCATCCACTCCGTATTCATTAACGAGGCGGTCGAGTTGATTGTTAAACCAGCCGACTGCAGCCGGATTACTAAAGTCGAGCAACGCTGAATACCCATTCCACCATTTGATAATGGCTGGCTCCCGGGCTGTTTCCCATGTAGTTGTTTCATCTATCTTTTGAAGAAGAAATCCTTTACCTTTCATAATTTCGCGGACAATCAATGCCTGGTCCGGACTTACAAAAGGGCAAACCCATAACATTACTTTGAATCCCATTTTATGTAGCTCATCCATCATTTGATGTGGATTGGGGAAGCGCCCCGGGTGGAAATTCCAAAGTCCGTAGTCTTCCTGCCATGTATCGTCAATCATAAAAACCCCCGGAGGAAATCCGTTATTAATTATTGCATGGGCATATTTTAATATGTCTTCCTGGTTTTGGTCGTAGGTCAACTCGATCCATGTGTTGTACTGTGGCTCAGTAAACAACATTTCATCGGGCATTTTCCCCGACGCAGGAAAGAAATGTTCTGACGCAAATTGTCTGGCCTCTTTCAGCGTGGTTCCATTTCTACCGTGTTCAACTTTCCCATAGTTTTCAGAAATGATAATCTCATTATTTCCGATTTCAAATTTGTAAGGTTTCTGGCTCCATACATACAAACCTTTATTGCTTAATAATAAAGGTTGTGTTTGATTTCCCTGATTATTGGCATAAAAGTCAAATTCAAATCCACCGGCGAGCGGCATTTTGTGCCCGTCGGTGATGACACCCGACCAGATTTTTTCACCCGGAAGCAAATCGATTTTAAACGGTTGATTTTGCGCAACCAATACAAGGTTTGGAAATAATATAAAGCTTAAAAAGAGTAATCTGAATTTCATATTTTTATTTTTTATACGATTCTTTGATGTGTTGAAGCCACCACGAGATGCCGGGATTGCAGGGTGTTCCGTCGCCACCTGGCTTACAATTTGGCGGTATACACTGTAACCAGGTTGAAGCAAAAATGTACCCCATTCCATTTTGCAAATGCTTATCAGTGTTTTTCAATTGTTCACGCTTTTTTCCTTCGGTGTAAATCCCAATGTTAATATAGTTGTACACTCCCTGCTCTTTACTGTACGCTCCCCAATAATCGGTCATTGTTCCTTCGCTCTCGATATAATGCTTGTTTTCCGGTTTATCTGAAAAATGTAAAGCCAGATCTGCATTAGCAGGAGGCAGGCCATGGTTGTTGTATCCAATCATTATTTCAAGATCCACTTTTTTCCCGGCAGCAATCATTTTTTCAATGTCAAAGCCCTTTTCGCGATATGCCATTCCTTCATTGTCCGGATCAACAAAAACATTTTTATAATCATTCTCTGAAAGCCATTTTACCGTATTTGCCACGGCTGCATTAGCTTCCTTTTGAGTCCAGTTTTCCCATTTTGCCTCGGAAGTACCCCAGTAAAGACATCCTACCAAAACTACCATGTCACGTTCGTCACAGACTTTAATAATTTTAGCCATACGGTTGGTATACACCGGATTTAAGGTTCCGTCTTTGTTGTATCCTTTTACGTCGCCAAAACGTGATCCCATAAAAAACACACTGATGGTATTTACCCCAAATGACTTGTATAAATCCAAATGCCCGATTAAATCATCAGTGGTTCCATCTGAAATTAAGGCATTGGAACAGCGCAATCCGATGCTCAAAAAAGCCTCATCATTCAAATATGCTTTGGTCCCCTTAACGGAGAAAATATTTTTACCAGCGTTTACATTTATTGCCAGGAAGATTCCAACAATGAGTATCCCGATTCTTGTCATACTTTTTGGTTTTAGTTCAGAAATATATCATAAAAGTCCTTATCTGATCATGTCCGATGGTGAAGTGAAACTGTGTGCTGTCCGTTTTTATTTCACTCCGTTGTTCAATTGGTTCTTCCAAATGGTTGCATTCGCTTACAGATTTCGCTTCATACGGCAGCTGTACTGTTACATTTTCGTCACGTCCCTCGGTTTCAATGATGCGTAAGATTATGGGATTGGTTTCATAGGCGTCCTGTTTTGTTTTTAGGCTTGAAATAATAACATGATCGCTGTTGATTCCAAAGAACGATTTTTCCAAAGGGAATGACAAATTGCTGTAAGTCCAGCCCGAAATTTCGCCCGGATGCTGATTTTCCTGTTTGGCAATTAACGGCTGATTAAATTCCCATGCCCGTAATGGAATATTTGCCTCCCGCCAATCACCTTCATGAACATTTAGCGCATATTTAAACGAATGTTTCCCTTCATCCATTCGCGGATCCATGTCTCTGGCACCACGCACTACCGACATGGTCAGTACACCATTATTGACTGTAAATCCGTATTTCCCATTATTTAAGAGTGATATTCCACAATTTTTTTCAGAATAATCGACCCATTTTTGAGCCGGAAACTCTCCCTCTGTTTCTTCCCGCTGCACATAGCCATATGCTTGATCATAACAGGCTTGTCCGTTTGCTAAAACGGTTGGAAAGGCAAGGCGCAGTATTTTATTGTGACTGTGCCAATCCACTTCCATTTCAAAATTGATTTGCTCTGAATTTGCATAAACAGTCATATAGCGTACAAATTTTGACGACTGGAAGTAATCTTCCCATTGAACAGTTACTTTTTCGGGTGAAGAAAATATGATTCTTGGTGGAGTTAGTTGATTCACGGGATATTTTTTACCTGTCAATTTCAAACTCCAGCTGTTGCCATTGTCCTCAAGCAACTGAAGCGTATTTGCAACACCATTAACAAATTCTTTTTGTAATTTTTTATTGAAGATATTTGTAACGCCTTCGTCGTTCCATTTTACTACAAAGAATTTGTTCTCAATTTGATTTTCTGTAACATCAATATCCGTTTTGGGCATTTCTGTTTTTTCGTTCGTAACAGTGTAAACTTTATATCCAAGTGCAGGGATATTTGTTGCATCCATTGAAATGGTGACCGTTTGTTTATCCTCCGACTCTTTAATTATTGAATAATGGATGCTTTTCCCTTCTGAATCTTTTAAGCTAAATTCGGTTGGTCGTTTTACAAATGAAACTTCAGCATCAACAAACTGGCTAACCTCCCATGAATGCGGATTATAAACTACCAGCGGAATTCCATCTGTTTCCGTATCGATTCGGTTTCCGATATTCTCAAGCCCCGCGGTTAACAATTCTGATGAAATTTGTTCCAGCTTGTTATAGTCTTTAAATACATCGTTGGCTCCCAATCCGGTAAGAGTGCCGGGAATAATGTCATGAAACTGATTAAAAAGTAATATTTTCCATGCTTCCAAAAAGTCTTCACGCGGATAAAAAGGTTTTCCTTTATGCATGGTACCAATGGCAGAGAATTTTTCGGCGGCAATCAGTTGGTTTTCCAGGCGCCGGTTTTGCTTTTTGATTTTTGCCTGTGAGGTATAACAACCGAGCCACTGCCCGCCGTTAGGTTGATATCCGAATTCTTTATTTTGAACAGGCCAGTTAAAATCTGCCTGATTTAGTTCATTGAAATAATCTTCAGGCGAAATAAATTTAAATTGCAGTGGAAATTCATCCGAAAGCAGTTCCATACTCCGCATGTCTGTTTCCCCGGGGCCTCCTCCGTGATCACCTTTGCCTACTGCAATCAATGGTTTGTTGTAACCTGAAATTTTAATCCATTCTTCCACTTGTCCGGGTAAAATCTTGTAATCAGGGATGTAATGCCCCGGAATTTTATACGCCAGAATCCGTGAACCGTCCGCTGATTCCCACCAGAAAATCCTTTTGTCTTTTGGTGCTTCGCGACTAAATACATAATTTTTAATTCCACACCCTGCATATATTTTAGGAATTGTACTCGAATGGCCGGTAAATACATCGGGTAACCAGGCAATCGTCACGCTTTTGATACCGAGGTTTTTTGTATAATAATCACGTCCGACCAGAAATTGTCGGATGAGGCTTTCGCCGGAGGGTAACGTTTCGTCTGTTTCAACCCACTGGCCTCCAACAACACTCCATCTTTTGTTTGAAATACGCTGTTTTACTTTTTCAAAAAGTTCGGGAAAACGGTTTTGAACGGTTTCATAATAAAGCATATAGCTTTGGGCGAATTGAAGCTCGGGATACGTATCCAGTTCTTTCAAAACATCAGAAAACGTTTTGGAAATTTCGCGGTTTTCTATCTCATTCCAACGCCAGCGGTATACCGGATCCATGTGGGCATGTCCGATAACTTTTACATCTGTCGGTTGCCTTTTCTCCTGACTTTGACTTTGTTTAAAAAGAAATATCAGAAAAATGAGAATTAAAACGGATTGAATGGAAAAGACAATCGAATCGTTTCGTCGGTTTAGTTTCAGATTCATAATATGTTATTCAATTTCTGTATACAAATATAATTTTTAAAAGAAAACGTGTTGAATTCATTTGTTTATTCTGTTGAATGATATTTGAGATTTTACATGAAAAACTCCGATTCGTTTATAAAATTCCCTGATTGGTTGATTCCTTTTTTTCTCTGAAAGTTAAGATAGTAAACTTGGCTTATGAAAACATAAATTAGGTTATTATGAAAACAAGGGAAACAAAAGCAAACAGATTTTCGGAGACGAAAACAAGAGGATTGACAACGATAATTCTTGCCGTCTTTATTTCGGTTGGTGCTTGCAGCGAAGATGAAATCTCATTGCAGCAACAAGAAGAACAGGATAATTTGCCGGTGACGGAATTTTCATATACAATTGTTGGCACCAATCAGACAACATTTTACGACGACTTTGATGTAATTTCAACACCCGCTGTAGGTGAGCCTTTTTACGGACAGGATGCCTCCTATTCCTCTAAAGAGCCAGACTATACAGATAATGGCGACGGAACAATTACGGATAACCTGACAGGGCTGATGTAGTCACAAAGTCCTGATATTAATGAAGATAATTCAATAGATTACGATGATAAACTTACATATGGTGAGGCTGTTTCTCAGGCTGAGTCATTCAACCTGGCAGGTTATACCGATTGGAGGTTACCATCTATAAAAGAACTTTATTCGTTGATAATGTTTAGCGGACTGGATGTTGATCCGATGTCAGATTCAGAATCTAAACCTTTTATCAATGTCGATTTTTTTGATTTTGCCTATGGAGATGTTGAAGCCGGAGAACGGATTATTGATGCACAATTTGTTACATCAACACTTGATGTTGGTGATTCCCAGTTTGGTGGTGGAAACCTGATGTTTGGAGTGAATTTTGCCGACGGACGAATAAAGGGGTATCCAACCGGAAACAGACCCGGAGCTGCGGGCGGAAAGACGTTTTATGTATTTTATGTTCGGGGAAACAAAAACTACGGGCAAAACGATTTTTTTGACAATGGAGATGGAACCATTACCGACCAGGCAAGCGGTCTGATGTGGATGCGGGAGGATTCAGGTGAAGGTATGACATGGGAAGAAGCACTGGAATATGCAGAAAACAGGGAATTCGCCGGTTATAACAACTGGCGGCTACCAAACATAAAGGAACTACAAAGTATTGTAGACTACTCACGGGCGCCCGGTGCCACAAGCTCCGCCGCAATTGATCCGCTATTTGATTGCACCGAAATCCAAAATGAAGCCGGGCAGCCCGATTTTCCTTTTTTCTGGTCGGGAACAACACATGAAAGCACTCGTAACGGTACTTCTGCCGCCTACGTTAGTTTTGGCCGCGCAATGGGATATTTTGATGGGCAATGGCAGGATGTTCATGGTGCAGGTGCGCAACGCAGCGATCCGAAAACCGGGGATGCCGGTAATTATCCTTATGGACACGGTCCGCAGGGCGATGCAATTCGAATCAACAATTTTGTCCGTTTGGTCAGGGATTTAGATTAAATTTGAAAATCAATTGTAGCGATGAAACTAAAGTGGTATATCATGTTGTTTCTCCCGGTTTTTTCTGTCTCCTGTTCGCAGGAGGAAAGTTTAACTGATGTTGAACAGGATTTGGAAATACCGGACTGGACCGAACTTACTCATGGGAGCGATACCGAACCTGATTTTGAAATGGTTTTTCCTGAAAATAATGTACTCCGGATTGATATACAAATAGACCCCGACAGTTGGGAAGAGATGCAAACTGATTTGACTGGCAAACTCTCGGGAGGCAATCGGGATTTGACTGCCGACCCGGTTTGGGTTCCCTGCAGCGTGTGGTTTAACAGTATTCAGTGGTACAAAGTCGGAATTCGTTTTAAAGGAAATTCAAGTTTGAAAAATTCCTACCGGGAAGGAATTAAAAAATTGCCTTTTAAACTCGATTTCGATCAGTTTGAAGATACCTGGCCAGCCATAAAAAATCAAAGATTCTACGGATTTAAACAGCTTAGTTTAAAAAATAATTATTTAGACAAATCTTTTATCCGTGAAAAGGTTGCTTCCGATCTTTTTCTAGATTTTGGCCTGATTTCTCCTCATACTGCTTTCTATCAGCTGTATATCGATTTTGGAGAAGGAACGCAGTATTTTGGACTTTATACCCTGGTTGAGGAAGTGGATGATACGGTTATTAAAACACAATATTCTGAGAGCGGAGGGAATTTGTATAAGCCGGAGGGAAATGGAGCATCCTTTGCGGAAGGTAGTTTCCGCACCTCCGATATGTACAAAAAGAGCAATGAAACCGAAAATGACTATTCCGATGTTGAAAATTTGTACGAAATAATAAATAGCAATAAAAGGGAGACCGATATCGAATATTGGAAAAGTCAGCTTTCTGAAGTATTTGACGTTCCGGTATTTTTGAAATGGCTGGCGGCAAACACCTGCATGCAAAATTGGGATACCTATGGTGTTATGACTCATAATTATTATCTATATAATAATCCTGAAACTGAAAAGCTGGAATGGATTCCATGGGATAACAATGAAGCGCTTCAGTATGGAAAGCAGGGAGGAGCGTTGTCGGTAACACTGGATGAAGTAGAGACCAATTGGCCGTTCATCAGGTATATTATTGATAACACGGAGTGGAAAGAACAGTACAAACAGGAACTGTACAGTTTTACTGAGAATATTTTTGAACCTGAAAGGATGAGTGCTACCTACGAAAAATACCGCAGCATACTGGGCAGTTATGTTATCGGCGATGCGGGAGAAGAAAATGAATATACTTTTCTAAACAGCGACAGTGAATTTGATGCAGCGATTGACTTTTTAAACAATCATGTTTCAAACAGAAATTCTGTTGTTCAGGAATATTTGGAAGAATGACTATTTTCAAAGATAATTCGGTAAATTATGCCATTCAAAATGAAGCTTAACAGTCATAACACAAAAAGAGGTGAAGTATTGGTGTATACCATTATTTGGCTGGTTATTTTTCTGATGCCCGTATTTATGTCGCGTTCCGGCACCGGTTTCGACTGGTATCGGATTGGTCACGAATGGCTGCGGATTTTGCCTTATTTGTTGGTTTTTGTAATTCACAATTTTTTATTATTTCCACAACTATTTTTAAAAAGAAAAAGATTTGAATACATTTTTATTACGCTGCTGTTTGTTGTAATTATTGCGACCGCCTGGGTTTTGGGCGGAAGATATTTGGTCCAATCGATTGAGATATTTCCTTCCCGGCCGCCGGGTTTACTGGCGAACCGACCTGGAATTCCCATGCCCATCAGACCGTGGTATGTAAATTTCAGTGAAATAATTTTGGTGTCGGTTTTAGTTGTTGGATTCAATGCAGCCATTAAACTTACTGTAAAGTGGCAGGAAGAAGAACAAAAGAACCGGATTTTGGAAAAAGAAAAATTGGAGGCTGAATTGGCATTTTTACGCAACCAGGTAAGCCCCCATTTTTTTATGAATACGCTGAATAATATTCATGCACTAATCGACATCGACAGCGAAAATGCGAAAGAATCAATTGTTAAGCTTTCCAGGTTAATGCGTTATTTGCTTTATGATTCAGAAAAAGGAGAAACAACCTTACAAAAAGAAGTTGAGTTTATAAAAAACTATGTGGAATTAATGAAACTTAGAATGGTTTCGGATGTGCGTATTGAGCTTTCCTTTCCCGGCAAAATACCGGAAGTAAAAATTCCTCCTTTACTTTTTGTGTCCCTGGTTGAAAACGCTTTTAAATATGGAGTCAGTTACCAGGCCAAATCTTTTATTGGCGTTTTTATGCGTCTGGATGGAGACAGAATAAATTTCAGAGTTAACAACAGCATTCATAATTCCCAGCCTGAAAAAGAAAAAGGCGGACTTGGGCTGAAGAATTTAAAAAAGAGGCTCAAACTCATTTACAACGATAATTTTTTACTCGAAACAAAAGAAAACGATAACAGTTTTGAAATCAATATAAAACTTCCACTCCATGGATATTAGGTGTTTGGCAATAGATGATGAACCGCTGGCTTTACAACAAATTGCCGCTTATATTCAGAAAATTCCTTTTCTGAAATTGGTGGCTCAGTGTTCGAGTGCCTTTGATGCAATAACGGTGTTGGAGTCGGAAGACATTGATTTAATGTTTGTTGATATTAATATGCCCGATTTAAACGGCCTTGATTTTGTAAAATTGCTGGATGAAAAACCGCTTCTGATATTTACAACTGCATACGCCGAATACGCAATTGAAAGCTTTAAAGTTGATGCAATTGATTATCTTTTAAAACCATTCTATTTTTCTGAATTCTCAAAAGCTGTGCAGAAAGCCCGGAAACAATTTGAGTTGATTCAAAAAATGCCGGAAGAGCTGGACAGTAACAATAATTTTCTTTTTATAAAATCGGAATACAAAATGGTTCGGATTAATTTTTCCGACATTTTATATATTGAAGGAATGAAAGAATATGTGCGTATTCATCTGGTGAGGCAAAAGCCGGTCATGTCGTTGTTAAGTATGAAATCGCTGGAAGAAAAGTTGCCTGAAAATCGTTTTATGCGGGTGCATCGCTCATACATCGTAAACCTCGACGAAATAAAAATTGTAGAGCGTTTCCGGATTGTATTTGATTCTGTTCGGATTCCGGTTTCAGAAAATTACAGGGAGAAATTTCAAATTTACCTTGACAATAATTTCTTGGGATGATTAGAGCAGGAATACCTCTTTACAATCTGATGTTTTATATCAATAACTTAAATAACCAGTTTGTAATTTAATTTTTACATTTTTGTTGCAACAATAACAAACCAATAATTTGCTTGAACCAAATACTCAACATATTGGCCAAATTTGAGCCTGTTTTGCTCGGCGAAACCACGGAGATAAAGTTGATGAACAGGATCGACCGAAAATATTGGTTTACTTTGGCACAATTGCCCGGACTGCTGGAAAAGGCGTTTCCTTTTTATCATATTCTGGAAATAGAAGGGCAAAGACTGATGGAATACCACACAACATATTTCGATACGGAAAAGGATGAAATGTATTTGACCCATCACAACCAAAAACTAAACCGGTATAAAATACGCCGGAGAAACTATGTGAATTCCAATACCGGATTTTTTGAAGTAAAATTAAAGAATAACAAGTGCCGGACAATAAAAGAAAGAATAGCGACAGATTTTGAGAATTCTGAAATATCCCGAACAGAAAATAATTTTTTGGAAACAAGTTCCCCTTTTGGAAACAAAACCCTCCAACCTGCATTAAAAAACAGGTTTTACAGAATAACACTTATTCATAAGCAAAAAACAGACAGGTGTACCATCGATTTGAAACCAAAATTCTGGAATACCAAAGACGAAATTCAATTTGATGATCTTGTGATTTTTGAACTAAAACGCAAGAGTAGCTTAAAATCTTCGCCCATGGTTTTGTGGTTGCGCGAAATGAAAATCAGACAGCGCGGTTTGTCTAAATATTGCACCGGAAGGGCTATGCTTGAACCCTCGCTCAAACAAAATGCGTTTAAACCCAGGCTGCGTTTTTTACAAAAACTAAAAGAAAATAACCCAACAGAAAATGAAAACACTGCAAATAGTTGGAATTGCTCCGACACCAATAGATGACTTTTTATTTATGGCTATCCGCTTTGGATTTAACCTGGCAGCCACCTTTGTTGTTGTTGTGCTTTTGTATGCGCGTAACAGCAAACGGAAAGATTTTTATTTTAGTTATTTCGCCATAAGCATTGCCGTTTTCCTACTCTGTTTTTTGCTGGAAAATGTAAAATTGGAACTGGGCTTTGCGCTTGGCTTGTTTGCCATCTTTGGGATTATCAGGTACAGAACTGATACCATTCCGATAAAAGAAATGACCTATCTTTTTGTAATCATTGCAGTTTCCGTTATAAATGCACTTTCAAAAGCGCATTTGGGGTATGTCGAGCTTACTTTTGTAAATGTTTTGCTTGTTGGTGCCCTGTGGACACTTGAAAAAGTTTTGATGTTACGCCAGGAAGATTCATTACTGGTTATTTATGAAAACATCGAAAATCTTCATAAAGAAAAGGAAAAAGAGCTTGTTGCTGATTTGGAGAACAGGACAGGGATAAAGATAAAGAGGTATCAGGTTGAAAAGATTGATTTTCTTCGTGATGTAGCACAGATAATGATTTATTTTGATGTAAAGAATTCAACTAAACAGGAAAAGAAATGAAGCAGAAAGGATTGATTTTATTGTTGGTTCTGAGTTTTGTTACACTAAATTCTTTCTCAAAAACCAAAAAGTTTGGAACCTGGATAGAGTTTGAATTTTCAAAAGAATTTCTCGATAAATTTGAAATTAGTATTATTCCCGAAATCCGTTTTCAGGATGATTTTACAGTTGATGAATACATGTTTGACGGGAAACTTAGCTATTCTCCTCTCGATTTTTTGGATTTTGCTGCTATATATCGTTTGAATACCAATGTAAAAAACAAAGGCAATGAAACCCTCGGAAGGTTTGCTTTTGATGCTTCGCTGCAAAAAGATCTTGGAAGGTTCGAAGCTTCTCTCAGGGGCCGCTATACCAATTATCTCGAACTGGAAGAAGATGACTCAGACAAAAAGTATTTAAGACCGCGGGTAAAATTAGAATACGATATCAAAGGCAATAAAATCAGACCATTTGCCAGCTTTGAACTGTTTCGGAATCTGACAGACAAAGAATTCGATAAGTCAAGAATTGATGTCGGAGCTACCAGAAAGATTGGGGATTTACACCGCGTGGGTGCGTATTATCGTCTACAAAACTATTTCAGCGACAAAAATTCAATTCATATTTTAGGTTTGGAATACAGGTTGAAGTTTTAGCCGCAGAGTTATTTGCGGTGGAAAAGAACGCAATTTCCAAAAATAAAAAGAGAATGTAACTTTTATTCTGAAAATTATACTTGTAATTTTACGGTGTATTCAAAATTTACAAAATGAAACAGCTTGGACTTTTTTTTGGAATTCTGTTCCTTATCCTTTCATGTGCTCCCAAAAATCAGGAGCAAAAAGATGAAGCAACACTAAAACAGGATGCGAAAATGGAATGGTGGCGCGATGCACGATTTGGTATGTTTGTTCACTGGGGGTTATATGCTATTCCGGCTGGCGAATGGAAAGGCAAGGAAATTCCGGGAATAAGCGAGTGGATAATGGCACGTGCTGAAATTCCTGTTAAGGATTATGAAAAGCTGACCGAAGAATTTAACCCGGTGAAATACAATGCAGAAGAATGGGTAAAACTGGCTAAGTTTGCCGGGATGAAATATATTGTTATCACCTCGAAACACCATGACGGGTTTGCCATGTTTCATTCCAAAGCAAGTCCGTACAACATTGTTGATGCTACACCTTTTGACCGGGACCCGTTAAAAGAGCTGGCCGATGCTTGTGAAAAATACGGCATTCGTTTGGGATTTTATTATTCGCAGGCGCAGGACTGGCACGAGCCGGGTGGCACCTATTACAACATTGAACAGGGAGAACCACACTGGGATCCGGATTTAAAACGTGAACCATTAATGAATTATATCAACGGGAAAGCGGTTCCGCAGGTTAAAGAAATACTGGAAAACTATGGTGGCCTCGATATTTTGTGGTGGGATACCCCCCGGGGAATGACAGAAGAAGCGGCAAAAGCTTTGCAGGCCGAGGTTGACAAATACCCCGAAATGTTAACCAATAATCGTTTGTACCGGCCATGGCCGGGTGATTTTTCAACACCTGAGCAACATGTCCCTCCAACCGGGCTCGATTACGACTGGGAAGTTTGTATGACCATGAACACAAGCTGGGGGTACAAAAAAAACGATGACAACTGGAAATCATCGGAATCCTTAATTCGAATGTTGGTTGACATCGCCAGCAAAGGTGGAAACCTCTTGCTGAATGTAGGTCCAACTGCCGAAGGATTGATTCCGGAGCCCAGTGTGGAACGTTTAAAGGAAATAGGGCAGTGGATGCAAAAAAACGGAGAGTCGGTATACGGTACTTCAGCAAGCCCGTTTTTTAAACTTCCCTGGGGACGCTGTACTACA